>NZ_JALQCX010000011.1:0-573823 GCF_023241665.1 Pseudomonas morbosilactucae
CTTCGATGAACTGAAGCAAGTCACTGTCGAAAACTGCGTAACTCGTTGAGTTTCAAGGAGTTTTCCGTTTCGACTGCGCCGGAAGTGGGGCGAATTATAGGCCCATAGAATCTGCCGTCAACCCTTAATTCAAAATTTCTATGGCCGGGCCAAAATTCCACCTGAATCCCGGCCCTATATAGAAGAACCACAAAGAATTGAGCAATATATTGCTCAATCCGGTTTAGTTAAGCATCATATCCAGACTCACCCTCCTGACATTGCCCTGGATGACACCCTGCATGAACACCCCACCTCGCAGCCTTGCCTCGACGTTGTTCCCGGTAGGCCTGCTGCTGATTGCCATGGCCTCGATCCAGTCTGGAGCCTCCCTGGCCAAGAGCATGTTCCCAATCGTGGGGGCTCAGGGCACAACAACACTGCGCTTGATCTTCGCCAGCATCATCATGCTGCTGCTATTACGCCCTTGGCGCGCCAAGCTCAGCGCCAAGTCATTGCGCACGGTAGTCGTTTACGGGCTGGCCTTGGGCGGCATGAACTTCCTCTTCTATATGTCACTGAGAACCGTCCCCCTGGGAATCGCCGTTGCGCTGGAGTTCACAGGCCCCCTGGCAGTGGCGATCTACGCTTCTCGGCGAGCCATCGACTTTCTATGGATCGGACTGGCGATCATCGGACTCCTGCTACTCATCCCAACCGGCTCGACCAGCACGGGCATCGACCTGACCGGTGCAGCTTATGCACTCGGCGCCGGAGTCTGCTGGGCGCTGTACATTCTCTTCGGGCAAAAGGCCGGCGCCGAGAACGGTATTCAAACCGCAGCGCTGGGCGTGATGATCGCCGCCTTGTTTATCGCCCCGATCGGCATTGTCCATGCCGGCGCCGCTCTGCTGACCACCTCCTTGATTCCAATCGCCCTGGGCGTCGCTGTCTTGTCCACCGCCCTCCCTTACAGCCTGGAAATGGTCGCGTTGACCCGGATGCCAGCACGCACCTTTGGCACCCTGATGAGCATCGAGCCGGCTTTCGGTGCGCTCTCCGGCCTGTTGTTCCTCCATGAGTACCTTTCGCTTGCACAGTGGATGGCAATTGCCTGCATCATCTTCGCCTCCGTCGGCGCCACCATGACCATGGGCAACCAATCCCACCCACCGGTCGCAGCTGATTGATTAAGATTCAACTCAACTCTGGTATTTGACGCTCAATTAGGCCATGTTTAGCCGGCTACTCGACGTCGGCCATGGACATGTCGGACAGGGATATCGCAAACACTAAAGGCGACAGTTAATGCAGTCACACTCGGGCATAAGATCCGAGGTTAGCGATAAGGACGGGGATGAAACGATTTTTGATACTGTTGGCCGTACTTGCGATTGCAGGCTGCGCAGCGACCGCGGAGACCAAGGTTAAACGCGGTAAAAAAGGACTCCACATCAACTGCTCCGGCCTGTCTTCTTCCTGGGACAAGTGCTACGCCCGCGCCAACAAGTCCTGTGGCCCAGGCGGCTACAAGGTAATCGCCAAATCAGGCGATGGCACCGAGGAACCAGGGGACTACCCCTTCGGCTTGAATCCGGCGGGTTACACCAGCCGAAGCATGATCGTCATGTGCAAGTAAGCGTCCCCCGTAATCAAACTCCGGGCGGATGCTCAAGCTGTTGAACAAGCTCATCGTGACTGGCCTTCAACACCTGGCGCTGGATGCCTGGGCTCACCAGCATTCGCGCGATCACCAGGGCGCCGACACATTGCGAGAGAATCGACCAGGCCAGACTGTCGCTGCCTAGCGTCTCGGCCCAAGCCTGTTGTAAACGACAAATCCAATCCTCGGCCTGCTGGCGAACAGCCGGGCTCCCCCGGGAAATTTCCGCGCCCAACGCAGGCAATGCACACCCAGCCCCCGGCTGTTCAAGATGCGCCATGCTCAAGTACTGCTTGAGGCAACGCCGCAGTTGCGCCTGACTCTGCTCTCCCTGCCCGCCCAAACGCTCCAGGCTCTGGCTCAGCTCGCGCTCGACGATCGCGCTGAACAACTCATCCTTGGAGGCGAAGTGACTGTAGAACGCCCCACCACTGAGCCCGATCGCCTTCATCAATGCATCCACACCCACGCTGGAGAAACCTTCTTCCTTGGCGGACACCGCACTGCTTTTTAGCAAGCGCTCCCGGGTTTCCCGCTTGTGATCGGCTGAATAACGCATCCCGCTCCCCCTCGATTCATCACCTTGACGCGTGGCGGATCGTAGCATAACGTTCGTTTAGTTAACGACCGTTTACTAAAGAGCGATTCCCCATGACCCATACTGCCAACAATAAAAAAGTCGTACTGGTGGTCGGCGCCGGTGACGCCACTGGCGGCGCCATTGCCAAGCGCTTTGCCGCTGAAGGCTTTTTCGCCTGTGTTACCCGCCGCAGCGCCGAGAAGCTGCAACCCCTGGTGGACGCCATCCAGGCCGTAGGAGGTGAAGCCCAGGGCTTTGCCTGTGACGCGCGCAAGGAAGAAGAGGTGGTCGCGCTGATTGAGCAGATCGAAACCCAGATCGGCCCCATCGAAGCCATGGTGTTCAACATCGGCGCCAATGTGCCGTGCAGCATCCTTGAAGAGACCGCGCGCAAATACTTCAAGATCTGGGAAATGGCGTGCTTTTCAGGCTTCCTCAATGCCCGGGAAGTGGCCAAACGCATGGTCACCCGCCAGCGTGGCAGCATTCTGTTTACCGGTGCCACCGCTGGCCTGCGCGGTGCGGCAGGTTTCGCCGCCTTCGCCGGGGCCAAGCACGGCATCCGAGCCTTGGCGCAAAGCATGGCCAGGGAGCTGGGCCCCTTGAACATCCACGTCGCCCACGTGGTGGTCGACGGCGCCATCGATACCGACTTTATCCGCGACAATTTCCCGGAAAAGTACGCCCTCAAGGATCAGGACGGCATCCTCAACCCCGAACACATTGCCGAAAACTACTGGTACCTGCACAGCCAGCCCCGGGATGCCTGGACCTTCGAGCTCGACCTGCGGCCCTGGAACGAACGCTGGTAAGCCCCTCCCCGATCACGACAAGGAGTTTGCCATGCGCAAATCCGTGGAGTTTTTCTTCGACCTCGGCAGTCCCACCTCGTACCTGGCCTACACCCAATTGCCCGGGATCTGCGCCGCCACCGACAGCCAACTGATCTACCAGCCGATGCTGCTGGGCGGCGTCTTCAAGACCACCGGCAATGCCTCGCCGATCACCATCCCCGCCAAGGGGCGCTACATGCTCCAGGACCTGGCTCGCTACGCCAAACGCTACCGGGTGACGCTTAATTTCAACCCGCACTTCCCCATCAATACCTTGCTGCTGATGCGCGCCGTCACCGGCATGCAGATGCACCACCCGGAACGCCTGACGGCATTTTTGGACTGTCTGTTCCAGGCGCTCTGGGTCGACCAGCGCAACCTCAACGATCTGGCAGTGGTCAGCGAGGTGCTGGAGGCGGCCGGTTTCGAGCCCCATGCGGTGCTCGATCTGTGCAACAACGAGGCGGTTAAGAGCGCGCTTAAGGACAAGACCGAGCACGCCCTGCAGCGTGGCGTATTCGGTGCGCCCAGCCTGTTTGTGGGTGACCAGTTGTTTTTCGGCCAAGACCGGCTGGACTTCGTGCGCGAAGCCCTGGAGGGCTAAGCGCAGCGGCGCGCCATCCAGCCGAAAGCTAGCGGCGCGCCGTCTCCCTCAGATCGCCGACGTGCGGACCTGCAACCACTCCAGCGCGGCGCCCTGCAACAGTGGGCTCAACCGCTCCCGAACCTCGGCGTGATAGGCGTTGAACCAAGCCCGCTCATCCTCGGTCAGCAAGCTCGGCTCCAGACACCGCGTGTCAATCGGGCAGAGGGTCAAGGTTTCAAAACGCAGGAACTCACCGAACTCGGTCTGCCCCGCCTCACGGTTCAACACCAGGTTCTCGATTCGCACGCCCCAGCGCCCGGGACGATAAGTCCCTGGCTCGATGGAGGTAATCATTCCCGGCTGCATGGCCGTCTGTGGCGCCACCGCCGCCTGATAGGCGATCACCTGCGGACCCTCGTGGACATTGAGGAAATACCCCACGCCATGCCCGGTGCCATGCCCGTAATCCACACCCTCGGCCCAGATCGGCGCGCGCGCGATGGCGTCCAGCAACGGCGACAGAATGCCCCGCGGAAACTGTGCCCGGGACAAGGCAATCACGCCCTTGAGCACCCGGGTGCAATCGTGTTTCTGCTCGGCAGTCGGCGTGCCGATGGGCACCATGCGCGTGATATCGGTGGTGCCGCCCAGGTACTGGCCTCCGGAATCGATCAACAACAAACCATCACCTTCGATCAGCGCGTGCTCGGCCGGCGTGGCGTGGTAATGGGGCATGGCGCCATTGGCATTGAACGCTGCAATGGTATTGAAACTCAGCGATACAAACCCCGGGCGTCGGGCACGAGCAGCACTCAGGTGCTCATCGATGGTCAGCTCGGTGATGCGCTCCGTGCCCAGGGCCGTCTCCAGCCAGGCAAAAAACTCGCACAGCGCTGCGCCGTCCTGCTCCATGGCCTGACGGATGTGCTCAGCATCCGCCAGGCTTTTCTGCGACTTGGCCAACGTACTGGGGTTCAAGCCCTCCACCAACCGGACGCCATCCTGCACATTGTTCAGCAGCCCGGCGGTGACCCGTGCCGGGTCGATCTGCAGGCTCGCGCCCACCGGCACCGCACCCAAGGCCGCCGCCACCTCGTGGTAGTCACTCAGGGTAACGCCGTCCCGCTCCAGCACCGCGCGCAAGGCGTCATCCACTTTGCTCAGGGCCACAAACAAGGTGGCCTGCTCCTGGCTGATCAGGGCGAAGGACACAAACACCGGGTTGAACGAAACATCTGCACCCCGCAGGTTAAACAGCCAGGCGATGTCATCCAGGGTGGCGATAAAGTGCCAATCAGCTCCCCGCTCCTTGAGGCTTTCCCGAACCCGGGCCAGCTTCTCCACCCGGCTGACCGTGGCCTGGGGTGGCAAGTGTTGATAGATCGGTTGGTCCGGCAAGGCCGGGCGGTCGCTCCAAAGCTCATTCAACAGGTCCAGATCCGTGCGCAACTGCGCCCCGCGTTCCTGCAACTTGGCGCCCAGGGTCCGCGCGGCGGCCACCGCCATCACCGCTCCATCCACCGCCACCACCCCAGCGGACGGTGTGTGCTCGGCCAACCAGTCCAGCGGGCCGGGTTGGCCCGGACGCAGCTTGACCAACTCGATGCCACTGCCATCCAGCTCTTTCGCCGCCTGCTCCCAGTAACGGCTATCGGCCCAGACTCCGGCAAAGTCGCCGGTGATGATCAGGGTACCCACCGAGCCGTGGAACCCCGACAACCACTGGCGCCCCTGCCAGTAACCCGGCAAGTACTCCGACAGATGCGGGTCCGCCGACGGCACCAGCAAGGCATGAATGCCCTCGCGGCGCATCAGCTCACGGGTCTGCGCCAGGCGCTGGGGAACCACGGGCAAAGGCTGGGTAGTCATTGTTTCTCCTGCTAACCGCTTGAATCGTTCTGATAGAAGGGCGATCCGCCGCCCTCAAGGCTAAGGCTGGGCCCAGAATGCCGGCGCAGCGGCCACGGCATCCTTGAGCAGACGCGCAGCCTGGTCGATGTCCTGTTCAGTGGTAAAACGCCCCAGGCTCAAACGAATGGTGCGCCCGGCACTTCGAGCGTCGAGCCCCAGAGCCAGCAATACATGGGAAGGCGCATTGCTTGCCGAGTTACAGGCCGAAGTGGCGGAAAAAGCCATGGAAGCGCTGAGGGCCAAAGGGTCGAAATTGCCTTCATTAAAGGTCAGGCTCAAGGTGTGCGGAATACGCTGGCTAACGCTGCCATTCAAACGCACGCCTGGCACATCGGCCAACTGCTCCAACAAACGCTCGCGCAGTCGGGCAACCGTCGCCGCCTCTTCGTCGAAATGCTCCTGGGCCAAGGCAAAGGCCTCGCCCATGGCCACGATCTGATGAGTGGCCAAAGTTCCGGAACGCAAGCCGCCTTCATGGCCACCGCCATGGATCTGCGCCTGCAAGCGCTGCTGCGCCCGCGGCCCGACATACAGCGCGCCAATACCCTTGGGGCCATAGATCTTATGGGCGGAAAACGACATCAAGTCCACCGGCCACTGAGCCAGGTCGATCGCCACCTTGCCCGCCCCCTGAGCCGCATCCACATGCAGCAAGGCGCCATGCTCACGCACCACCTGGCCGATACCGGGGATGTCGTTGACCGTGCCCAGTTCGTTGTTGACCAGCATCAGCGACACCAGAAAGGTGTCTTCACGCAGGGCTTCGCTGACCGCTTGCGCCGTGATCAGCCCTTCGGCGTCCGGCACCAGATAAGTCACCGCCACCCCGGCGTCCTGCAGTTGCCGAGCGGTGTCGAGGATCGCTTTGTGTTCGATCTGGCTGGTAATCAAGTGGCCGCCGGCAATCCCGCGCGCCTGGGCGACGCCCTTGAGGGCCAGGTTGTTCGACTCGGTGGCGCCAGAGGTCCAGACAATCTGTTCGGCACGGGCGCCCAGCAAATCGGCGACCTGCTGCCGCGCACGCTCAACGCTGCGCCGGGCCTGCTGGCCGAAGGCGTGGGAACTGGAGGCCGGGTTGCCGAAATTACCGGAAAACCCCAAGCACTCCACCATCACCCGGATGACTCGCTCATCCACCGGAGTGGTGGCCGCGTAGTCGAAATAAAGAGGACGTTCATTCATGGCAAAAACCCGCAGAGCCTATTCCAGAATCGAAGTGTGCACAGAGATCACCCCGCCTGGCCGAGTCACCACGCCGGGTAACGTCATATCAGGACAGGCTCCGGGCAAGACCCGATCAAATGCAGTTAAAGAAGGACAACTTCATTTAATAGTGCGTAGGAACGCTCCTGGCGCGAGCTTAACAGGCTGCGGGCACCGGCATGAAGCCCAGATCAACCCAGGCTTTCCAGCAACAATGGATACAGGGAAATGACCAGCAAGGCCGCCATGCCCAGATTGAACAGGCGCAGCCAGCGCGGGTTACGCAGCACATTGCGCAACAAGCTGCCACAGGCCGCCCAAAGGCTGACGGTCGGGGCGTTGATCAAGGCAAAGACCGCAGAAATCACCAGCACATTGGTGAAATAACCCTGCAACGGCGTGTAGGTGCTGATGGCCCCCACCGCCATGACCCACGCCTTGGGGTTGACCCACTGGAACGCCGCTGCCCCCCAATACCCCAGGGGCTGGCCCCGGCCGTCCTGGTTCTCGGCCATGGGGCCCGAGCGGGCGATTTTCCACGCCAGGTACAGCAGGTAAGCCGCGCCGACATAGCGCAACACGCTGTACAGCAACGGGTAGGCCTCGAACACCGCGCCCAGCCCCAGCCCAACCGCCAGCACCAAGACAAAGAAACCGCAGCTGATACCGAGAATATGGGGAATGGAGCGGTTGAACCCGAAGTTCACACCGGATGCCAGGAGCATGGTGTTGTTCGGTCCGGGGGTGATGGAAGTGACCAGGGCAAACAAGGCGAAAGCCAACAACAGGTCAGGCGAGAGCGTCATAAAAGTCTATCCGGAGGCAGGGTCAGTCAGGCCTTGACCCTATCCCAGGCACCACCGGAAACCCACGGACAGTTGGGGAAAACTTTCAGCCATACAGTGCCTCAGCTGGGCCGGCCCAACAGGCTGATACCGCGCTGCACACTCATTTCGCCCTGCTGATCAAAAGCCCCGGGGCGTTGCGGCTGGCCGAGCAAACGAGCTTTTTGCTGCTGGTAGTCGTCGAACGACAACCCGCGCCGGCTCAAGGCCTCAAGCGCCAATTGGCGACTTTCCTCGGCCGTATAAGGGCGCAATTCGGGGCTGACGTGGCTCGCACAGCCGGCGAGAACGGAAACGGCAAGCAGCAAACAAACAGTGAGAAAACGGTTCATGGCTCAGTCCTGGGAAGCGGGTTGCGAACAATGGACACAGGCTACTCGCGGCCCTCGCAGGTGAAAAATCAACACGCTCGATAGTCGCTATTGACCGCCCAGCCCAGCCCTTCATATTCATTAAAGTTCTATAAATATGGAAACAAGCTCTTTTGAGGAATAACAACAACCCTTTATAACAGGGCCATCCCGTTGCCTGACTGTTGCCAGGGCAACTGTTCACCAGGCAACAGCCGATCAACAAAACACCGCTCAACCAACAGCAGCGCCGCCCCCAAAAAACCGCCACAAGCCCCGCACTACAAGGCCTTGACGGTTTGGTACAGCTCTTGCTCAAGCACTGACACTTCTCACTGCTCGTTGAGCCACTGTTTAAAAAGGAACTGATCATGTCGCGTCCATTGCAAGTCGTTGCGGTATCCGGCGGTACCTGGCGTCCATCCCGCACCCTGGTGCTGACCCAAGCCGTACTCGCCGAACTGGCGACCCAGTTGCCGATCGAAAGCAAGCTGATCGAACTGGGGGATATCGCCCGGCCATTGGGCGCCTCGCTGTCGCGCCAGGAATTGCCGGACGAGATCGAAGCCGAACTCAAGGCCATCGAAAACGCCGACCTGCTGATCGTCGCGGCACCGGTGTACCGCGGTTCCTACCCGGGCCTGCTCAAGCACCTGTTCGACCTGATCGACCTCAACGCCCTGATCGACACCCCGGTATTACTGGCCGCCACCGGTGGCAGCGAGCGCCACGCCCTGGTTCTGGATCACCAATTGCGGCCGCTGCTGAGTTTCTTCCAGGCCCTGACCCTGCCCATCGGCGTGTACGCCACCGAAGCCGACTTCACCCACTACCAAATAACCAGTGAGCCCTTGAAGGCCCGCATTCGCCTTGCTGCAGAACGCGCCGCGCCCCTGTTCGGCGTGCATCCAAAAAATCTGCTGAAAATCGCTTAAGGACCTGTCATGGATGTTTTCTGGTTTCTCCCCACCCACGGCGACGGCCATTACCTGGGCACCACCCAGGGCGCCCGCCCGGTGACCCTCAACTACCTCAAGCAAGTGGCTCAGGCCGCGGACAACCTCGGTTACCACGGCGTGCTGATTCCCACGGGTCGCTCCTGCGAAGACTCCTGGGTCATCGCCTCGGCCCTGGTGCCGCTGACTGAACGCTTGCGCTACCTGGTGGCGATTCGTCCGGGGATCATCTCCCCCACCGTCTCGGCACGCATGGCCGCGACCCTCGATCGCCTGTCCAACGGCCGCCTGCTGATCAACGTGGTCACCGGTGGCGACCCCGATGAAAACCGTGGCGACGGCAGCTTCCTCGACCACAGCGAACGCTACGAAGTCACCGACGAGTTCCTGCAAATCTGGCGCCGGGTGCTGCAAGGCGAGGCCGTGGATTTCGAAGGCAAGCACTTACGCGTGCAAAACGCCAAGGCCCTGTATCCGCCAGTGCAGAAGCCCTACCCGCCGCTGTACTTCGGTGGTTCTTCCGAAGCGGCCCACGACCTGGCTGCCGATCAGGTCGATGTCTACCTGACCTGGGGCGAACCGCCGGCCGCCGTCGCGCAAAAGCTCGCCGATGTGCGTGAGCGCGCGGCCCGCAAAGGCCGCACGGTGAAGTTCGGCATTCGCCTGCACGTGATCGTCCGCGAAACCGAAGAAGACGCCTGGAAAGCCGCGGGCAAACTGATCGAGCACATCAGCGACGAAACCATCGCCGCCGCGCAAAAATCCTTTTCACGCTTCGACTCCGAAGGCCAGCGGCGCATGGCTGCCCTGCACGACGGGCGTCGCGACAACCTGGAAATTGCCCCCAACCTCTGGGCCGGTGTCGGCCTGGTGCGCGGTGGCGCCGGCACGGCCCTGGTGGGCAACCCCGAGCAAGTGGCGGCACGCATCAAGGAATACGCGGACCTGGGCATCGAAAGCTTCATCTTCTCCGGCTACCCGCACCTGGAAGAGGCCTATCGCTTCGCCGAACTGGTGTTCCCGTTGTTGCCCGAACCCTACGCCAGCCTGGCCGGACGCGGCATCACCAACCTGACCGGGCCGTTCGGCGAAATGATCGCCAACGACGTACTGCCCAACACCACGAAGGCCGGCTAAAGCGCCCTCTGCACGCCCGCTAGCGCCGCTGCCCGGCGCCGACCCAGTACGAGGTCGCGCGCCCGGCTGGCGATCAGCGCAACGCGCTTGCCCCTATCCCCTGGTCGCCCCAACGACCACGAACGAGGAACACCGCGTGACTGCCAAGCCGCAAAGCGCCCTGTTGTCCCCCCTGCAGACCGCCCGCCAACTGGCCGCCGAGTTTGCCCTGACCGCTGCCGAACGCGACGAGCGCGGCGGCACCCCCAAAGCCCAGCGCGATGCCCTGCGCCAAAGCGGGCTGCTGGCCCTGAGCATTCCGACCCAATATGGCGGCCTCGGCGCCAGTTGGAGCGACACCCTGAACATCGTTCGCGAGTTCGCCAAGGTCGACAGTTCCATCGCCCACGTCTTCGGCTTTCATCACCTGATGCTGGCCACGGTGCGTCTGTTCGCCAAGCCCGAGCAATGGCAGCCCTGGTTCGAGCAAACCGCGCGCAAGAACTGGTTCTGGGGCAACGCCCTCAACCCGCTGGACACCCGCACCCTGGTCAAGAATCTGGGTGGCTGGCGCGAGTTCTCCGGCAAGAAGAGTTTCTGCTCCGGCGCCAGCGACTCGGAAATGCTCATCGCCTCGGCGGTGGATGAAAACAACGGCGGCAAATTGCTGATCGCCGCCATCCCCAGCGGGCGCAGCGGCATCACCCTGCACAACGACTGGAACAACATGGGCCAGCGCCAGACCGACAGCGGCAGCGCCAGCTTCGAGCGGGTGCGGGTCGAAGAATCGGAGCTGCTTCTGGACCCGGGCCCACTGAGCACGCCGTTCGCCTGCCTGCGCCCATTGATCGCCCAGCTGACCTTCACCCATATGTTCCTCGGCATCGCCGAAGGGGCCTTTGAGGAAGCCCGGCAATACACCCTCACCGAAACCCGGGCCTGGCATAAATCCAGCGCCCAGGAAGCCCACCAAGACCCTTATGTGCTCAGTCACTATGGCGATTTCTGGGTGGCCCTGGAAGGCATGCGCTTGCTGGTGGAACGGGCAGCCGACCTGCTGGACAAGGCCTGGGACAAGGGGCCGAGCCTGAGCGCCGAAGAGCGCGGGCACCTGGCCACCGCCATCGCCGCCGCCAAGGTCGCCACCAGCCGCCAGGGCCTGGACCTGTGCAGCCGCCTGTTCGAAGTCACCGGCGCCCGTTCCACCCATGCGTCCCTGCGCCTGGACCGCCACTGGCGCAACCTGCGCACGCAAACCCTGCACGACCCGCTGGATTACAAACTCCATGAACTGGGCGACTGGGCGCTGAACCAGTCGCTGCCGACGCCGACCTTCTACTCCTAGCCTTCTATTCATAGAGCGTGCCCATGCAACTTTTGACGTTACCGCCCTCGCCCGCGCTGGCCACCTCGATCCGGGCCACCGCCCAGGTCTTCGAAGACCCGAAATCCCAGGCCTTGCTCGCGCATTTGCAGCAGGTCGCGCCCAGTGAAGCCAGCGTGCTGATCATCGGCGAGACCGGCACCGGTAAAGAGCTGGTGGCGCGGCACATCCACAACCTCAGCGCCCGGCGCAACCGGCCCTTTGTCGCGGTGAACTGCGGTGCGTTCTCCGAATCCCTGGTGGAAGCCGAACTCTTCGGCCATGAAAAAGGTGCCTTCACCGGCGCCCTCAGCGCCAAGGCCGGGTGGTTCGAGGAGGCCAACGGCGGCACCCTGTTCCTCGATGAAATCGGCGACCTGCCGATGGCCATCCAGGTCAAATTGTTGCGGGTGCTGCAAGAGCGGGAAGTGGTGCGCCTGGGCTCGCGCAAAAGCATCCCCATTGATGTGCGGGTGCTGGCCGCTACTAACGTGCAACTGGAAAAAGCCATCAACGCCGGGCATTTCCGCGAGGACCTGTACTACCGCCTGGACGTGGTCAGCCTGGAACTCAGCCCGCTGCGCGATCGCCCCGGCGACATCCTGCCCCTGACCCGGCACTTTATCGAGGCCTACAGCCAGCGCCTGGGCTACGGCACCATCAGCATCAGCAAGGAGGCCGAGCACAAGCTCAAGGGCTACAGCTGGCCGGGCAATATCCGCGAGCTGGAAAACGTCATTCACCACACCCTGTTGATCTGCCGCAACGGGATCATCGAGCGCGACGACCTGCGCCTGTCAAACATGCGCATCGAACGCCAGGACGACGGCCATGGCGGCCACGACGACTCGGCGGAAGCCCTGCTCGACCGGGCCTTTCAAAAGCTCTTCGAAGAACAGGCCGGCGCCCTGCATGAAAAAGTCGAGGACGCTCTGCTGCGTGCGGCCTATCGCTTCAGCCATTACAACCAGGTGCACACCGCCAACCTGCTGGGCCTGAGCCGCAACGTCACGCGCACCCGGCTGATCAAGATCGGCGAACTGGCGGTGAATAAACGGCGGCCGATCGAGGGCCCCAGCGAACGCACCCTGCAGTTGTCGATCTAGCCTCAATTGACCCGGTGCTGGGCGTCCAGTCGCGGCTCCACCAGCAGGCAGTGCAGCGCGTTGTCCGGGCTGCGCTCGATGCTGCGCAGCACCTGGAACGAACCGAAGGTCACGGTCCTGGCCTGATGGGCGTGAATCAGGTACCAGAAGTCCTGCTCGCCGTTTTCAAAACTGCGAAAGGCCGCTTCGCCGGCCTCCCGTGATTGCCACTGCAGGTAATTGAGCACGCGCCGGCCATCATCGCTGGCCTGTACGCTGGCACTCAAAAAGCCCCGGTACGAACGGGCCAGGCGCTCGGTCTGCTCGGACAACGCCGCCACCAGCGCGGGCTGTTGATGGGGCTCGATTTCAAATTCGATCAATTGCGTAAAGCTGCGGTTCTTCTCGGGCGCGTGCATGGCTCATCCCCACTGACCAGTAAATCTCAAAGATTGCGATTCGACGGTGCGCAGGGTAAAACCTTGAGTTAACTAGAGGTCAAGCAACTTTTACCCGGGGCCGGCGATGATCAGCAAAGACAACATCCACAAGGAATTGACCGTCGGCCAGCTCGCCCAGCGCAGCGGCGTGGCGGTTACGGCCCTGCACTTCTACGAGTCCAAGGGGCTGATCAGCAGCAATCGCAACGCGGGCAACCAGCGCCGCTACCATCGAGAAGTACTGCGCCGGGTGGCCTTGATCAAAATCGCCCAGCGCCTGGGTATTCCGCTGGCCACCATCGGCGAAGCCCTGCGAGCCTTGCCCGACGGCCGCGCGCCTACCGCTGCGGACTGGAAAAACCTCTCGGCCCAATGGCGCAATGGCCTGGACAACCGCATCAACCAACTGATCTGGCTACGTGATCAACTCAACGGTTGCATCGGCTGCGGTTGCCTGTCCATGGAAGCCTGCCCGCTGCGCAACTTTGGCGACGTGCTGGGCGAGCGTGGGCCGGGGATTCATTTGGATTGAAGATGGGCAGGTGCCCTGTCGCTGCCAAGCCAGCGCCCACAACGCCCCTCCCTCCTGTAGGAGCCGGCGTGCCGGCGATAGCGCCCTCAAACCAAGACAAGAAAACTCCGAGGGCATCGTCAGCAAAATCGCCCCTATGCTAAGGTCGGCGCCTGCCTCCTACGACGAGTCTCGCCTCCATGCCACGGACTGCTTCCTTCGAAAAGCCACGCTGGCTTCGCGACCTGCTGCGTTTCCTGCCCCTGAAAAGTCAATTCGTGCTGTCCGGCAACGTCCGCGACCTGCAGGCCAGTGAAGTGGCGCCCGGGGTCATCACGCCCCAGGCCTTCAACCTCAACCTGCGCGACGAATTGCTGGCGGCCGGCTACAGCCAGGTCATCAGTTGGGACCCACTGGCCGGCTTTCGAGTGCTGCAGCCACCAGGCGCCGACCTGGCAATCGCCGACACCCTGCTGCGCGAACTCGGCCTGACCCCGGTGGAAGGCAGCGCGCCAGCCGGCACCGACCTGCTCAGCGCCACCCTACAACGGCTGGTCAATCGCACCGGCGAGCCGCTGGCGCTGATTGTCGATTTCGCCTCGCGCCTGGTCATCCGCAACGACGCCCTGACCGCCGCCGAGCACCAGCTCTTCACCCAGGCCCTGGTGCTGTCCCACCAGGCCCGTGGGCGCCCGGCCGGCGAGCAGCGCAAACCGTTTTTCAACAGCATTCTCTGGGTGGTGGAAAAAGAAGGCGACCTGCCGGACTGGATGCTGATCGACAACCCTCGGCTGCGCCATATTCCCGTCTCCAAACCCGACCAGCAGGCCCGCCTGGCCCTGGCGCCGGCGTTGTTACGTGGCCTGGCCGGCAGCCAGGACGCCAGTGAAGAAACCCAGCAAAAAGCTGCCCAGGCCTTTGCCGAGAACACCGAAGGCCTGTTGCTGCTCGACCTCAATGCCATCGCCCAACTGGCCCGGGTCGAAGGCCTGGCCCTGGAGCGCATCGGCGATGCGGTGCGGCGCTACAAGGTGGGGGTCACCGAAGACCCATGGCTGAAGATCGACCGTCAGCGGATTCGCCAGGCCGATGACTTCATCCGCCAGCGGGTCAAGGGCCAAAGCCACGCCGTGACCCACATGCTGGATATCGTCAAGCGCGCCATGACCGGGGTCGGTGCCAGCCGCAAGGGCAACCGCCCCCGGGGCGTGGCCTTCCTCGCCGGCCCGACCGGGGTGGGCAAGACCGAGCTGGCGAAAACCATCACCAGCCTGCTGTTCGGTGATGAAAGCGCGTACATCCGCTTCGATATGTCGGAATTCAGTGCCGAACACGCCGACCAGCGTCTGGTCGGTGCGCCACCCGGCTATGTCGGCTACGACGTGGGCGGCGAACTGACCAACGCCATTCGCGAAAAACCCTTCAGCGTGGTGCTGTTCGATGAAATCGAAAAAGCTCACCCGCGCATCCTCGACAAGTTTTTGCAGATCCTCGACGACGGCGTGCTCACCTCGGGCCGGGGCGACCGGGTGTATTTTTCCGAGGCGCTGATTGTCTTCACCTCCAACCTCGGTATCTACCGCCAGGGCGACAACGGCGAACGGGTGGCCAACGTGTTGCCCGGGGAAACCTTCCCGGTGGTCCAGGGCAAGGTCCTGAGCGAAATCGAGCGCTACTTCAAACTGGTGCTCAACCGCCCGGAGATCCTCAACCGGATCGGCGAAAACATCATCGTCTTCGACTTCATCCGCGAGGACGTGGCGGGGGAAATCTTCCACCAGATGGTCGGCAACACCCTGGCCGACCTCACCGCCCAGGCGCTGCACATCGAGCTGGAAGCCAGCTCCCTGCAAAGCCTGCGCGCCCTGTGCCTGCATGACCTGTCCAACGGCGGCCGGGGCATCCGCAACCAGCTCGAAGCGCACCTGATCAACCCGCTGGCCAGGGCCCTGTTCGACCAGGACGCCCAACCCGGCGAGCACTTCCTGATCAGCCAGTTGAACGCTGAAGGCCTGCTGCTGGAACGCCGTACGCTGTGAACATCAGCCTGTCGCGGGTGCATTTCCCAGTCACCACCCTCGGCCCGGGTCGGCGCCTGGGCATCTGGTTCCAGGGTTGCAGCATCCGCTGCGAGGGCTGTATTTCCGCCGACACCTGGGGCCCCGGCAAACAGCCGCTGGCCCTGGAACAGTTGCTGGAGGACATCCAGCCCTGGCTGGTCGAGGCCGAGGGCATCACCCTTTCGGGCGGCGAACCCTTCGACCAGCCCGAGGCCCTGCTGGCCTTGCTCGGCGCCCTGCGCCAACGCACCCGGGCGACATCCTGGTCTACAGCGGGCACACCCTGGAGACCCTGCAACCCCTGCTGCAACGCGCCGACGGTTTGCTCGATGCATTGATTTGCGACCCCTTCGAGCAACAACAGGCGCAAACGCGGGTCCTACGCGGCAGCGATAACCAACGCCTGATTTTTTTCACCGAGCTGGGTCGTCAACGCCTGGGCGCCTACGAGCGTCCCTTGCAGGCTGACGACCGAGCCCTGGACCTGATGTTCGATGACGATGGCAGCGTCTGGATGGCCGGCATCCCTCGCCGTGACGACTTGTTGCACCTGCGCGACCTGTTGCACGACCAGGGCCACCAACTCCAGATCAGCGCCCATACCTCACGCCGCCGTTAACCGGAATTGCCCTCGATGATACGTTTTTGCCCCAACTGCCAGACCGCACGCCCGCTGGCGGAAATCTTCTGCGAAGGCCAACTGGCGGATCACCGCCCCTGTGGCTGGGAACTGTCCGCCGAGGCCATTCACCCCGATGGCTGGCACCCGCAACCGGTGATCACCCAGGAACTGTTGGCGCAGCAACAGCAGGCCCTGGAAGCCGTCCCCATTGGCCTGCATTGCAGCGCCGGCCACCCCATGGACCCGGGCGACATGATGTGCCTGGTCTGCGGCGCCGACCCGGTCAGCGCCGAACCTGCCCCCCCGGACAGTGAGCCCGTACCGGCCAGCACCAGCCCGGAACCGGCGGCCGCCAGCGGCGAAACCGTGATCGATGGCTGGCGCCTGCTGCGCCAGATCAGCAGCACCGGGGTCCGCGAACGCTTTATGGCCGAGCACCTGGACAACGCCCACCAGGCGGTGCTGACCCTCTACCAGGCCGGTGCCGAACCCGACCCGGCGGTCTACGAAGTGCTCAAGCGCCTGCCCCGCGAGCACGTGCCGGACATCATCATCACCGGCCGTTGGGACGAACGCGCCTATGAAGTGGCCGAAGAACTCACCGGCGGCACCCTGGCCGACCTGGGGATGGTGGTCACCGACGTGAGCGCGGTGCAGCACATCGTCCGCGAACTGGGCCAGGCCCTGCATGCCTTCAGCGAAGCCGGCCTGCGCCACCGCGACCTGCGCCCGGCAACCCTGCTGGTGCGCAGCCGCGAACCGCTGGACCTGGTGATCAGCGGCTTCGGTTCGGCGCGCCTGTCAGAGTTCGACCTGGACATCGTCTCGCCCCTGGAAACCAGCCGCTACATGGCCCCCGAAGCGATTGCCGGCGGCGTGGCCGCAGCGTCGGACTGGTGGAGCCTGGGCATGATCCTGCTCGAACAGCTGACCCAGGGCGCCTGCTTTGCCGGCATCAATGCCAATGCCTACCTGATCCATATCCTCGCCAACGGCGTGCTGTTGCCCGAGACCTGGACCCGCAACTCGACCTGCTGCTGCGCGGCCTGCTGGCCCGGGACCGCCACCAACGCTGGCAATGGCCGCAGGTCCAGGCCTGGCTCAACGGCGAGGCGGTCAGCGCCCCCGCCGCCATGGCCGCCGAAGAAGACAACGCCGAAGGCGCGACCCTGGCCCTGGGCGACCGGCGCTTTCGCAAACCCCGGCTGTTTGCCCTGGCCGCCGCCGAAGCCCAGCACTGGGCCCAAGCCCTGGATCACCTGCTGCGCGGGGTGATCGTGACCTGGGCCGAGCAGGCCGGCCTGGCCCCCAAGTTGCTGGCCGGCCTGCGCCAGGTGGCCCAGCACGAAGGCCTGGAAGACGACGTGCGGCTGATGCTCGCGCTCAAGCTGCTGAACCCGGAAATGCCCTTGATCCAGCGCGGCGACATCGTCACTCCGGGCTGGCTGCTGGAACACCCCCTGGACGGTTATCGCCTGATCAGCGGCCCGGCCCCCGACCTGCTGGAACGCCTGGAAACCGAACACTGGCTGACCCGGCTCAAGGTGCGCGCCGAGCAAGTGCGTCAGCGCGCCCAGCATCAGTCCATCGAGCTGGACGAAGACCAGTTGCGCATCTACCTGCTCTCTACCTCCCGGGCACGCCTCGCGGCGCAGTGGGAAGAGCGCCAGCGCCTGCTGCCCGACAGTGAGCACCACGGCGTGCTGTCGCTGTCGGACCGCCGGTTGATCAGCGAAGAAGACCTGATCGTGCTGCTCAGCGCCGCCATCGGCCAGTTCCGCTCGGTGGACGCGATCCTCGAAGAAGCCGCGCAACTGGCCCGCGACGCCGTGGTGCTGAGCTTCGAAACCGACGCCGCACAGGCTTTGCTGGAACAGCCACGGCCGCAGATTTACCGCGATGTCGACGAGCGCATCAGTGGTTTCGCCCGCTGCGGCGTGCCGGCAATCGACGACTGGGCCGAGCAGTTCCGCTTGGAGCGGCGCATGCCATTGGCCCGGGCCCTGGTGCTGTTGGCGATCCCAGCCGAGCAATGGCTGGAGCCGCAAAAACAGCACTATGTGTCGCAGATTCTGGATTTCTTCGAGAAGAAGGTCGCCAGCGTGGTGATGCGCGGGCCCCTGGTGCGCATGAGCATCGGCAAAACCACGGCCCGGGTCGACCTGCACGAACTGCACAGCGAGCGCAGCGCCGCGCCAGCGCTGCTCGATCACTTGGTGGCGCGTAACGCCCAGCCGATTGCCCTGGACCCGGGCTGCTTCGCTGGCAACGACGGGCTGGAGGGGCGCTTGAACAGCCTGTACCGGCAAAGCTCGCTGTACAAACGCGACACCGGCATCGACGGCCTGTACCTGGGCTTCCCCTTCCTCCTGACCCGCGACCCGCGCGGCACCACCCGCACCCGCATCGCCCCGCTGCTGCTGTGGCCGGTCAAGCTGCTGCTGGAAGTCGGCAGCCGGGGCCAGGTGTCCCTGGTGTTCGACAGCGAACGCGAAGAAGTGCGGCTCAACCCCGGCCTGGAAACCCTGCTCGGCATCGACGCCAGCAAGGTCTGGCGCAAGACCGCCGACGAACTACTGGGACGTTCGGCACTCAAGGCCGCTGACGTGATGGACGCCTTCGGCATGCTCGCCACCGCCCGCTCGCGAGTCCTGGGCGCACTGCCGCCAGCGACCACCGAGGTGCTGGCCTACCAGGACCAGTTGGCCTGCGCCGCAGTGCTGTTCCACGTGGCCTTTATGGGCCAGGCCATTGGTGAAGACCTGCGCCAGCTCAAGGCCCTGCCGCCCGGTGGCACCGGCCTGGAAACCGCCCTGCGCCTGAATGAAGGCAGCACCCAGGCACCGCCCATGGAGGTGGTGCCAGAGCTGCAGCGCTTCTTTACCGTGGCCAGCGACCCGTCCCAGGAAGCCGCCGTGCTCCAGGCCCGGCAAGCCCCCGGGCTGCTGGTGGAAGGCCCGCCCGGCACCGGCAAGAGCCAGACCATCGTCAACATGGTGGCCGACGCCATCGGCCGCCAGCGCAGCCTGTTGATCGTCTGCCAGAAGCACGCTGCCCTGGAGGTGGTGCACAAGCGCCTGGTGGCCGAAGGCCTGGGCAACCGTATCGTCATGCTCAATGACATCAACCGCGACCGCGAACCGGTGATCCGCAGCGTGCGCGAACAACTGGAAGCCCTGTTCAAGGTCGAAGTGCTGGAGCAACCCTGGCTGCGCCAGCGTGAACGCCTGGCGGCGCGCATCGAAGCCCTGGAAGGCGAGCTGGACCGTTTCCACCAGAGCCTGCACCGCCTCGATGAACACACAGGCTTGAGTTACCGGACCCTGCTCGGCGAACTGATCGGCCTGGAGCAAGGGGCTCCGCCCCTGGACATGCCGGTGCTGCGCCAGCGCCTGGCAATCCTGGACATCGCCGACCTGACCCGCCTGGAAGAAGCCTGCGCCCCCCTGGCCCGGCTGTGGTTGCCGGCGCGTTATGAACACAGCGTGCTGGCCCAAGTCCAGGCCTTCCCCACCGACAAGGCCAGCCTGCAAGCCTTCGACAGCAGCCTGCGGGCGTTCCAGGCCGCCGAAAGCACGCGCCTGCAGACCCTGCAAGCGCACCCGGCAAGCTTCGAGGTCGAGGACCCGGCGCCTTACCGCGCCTGGCTCGACGGCCATGTGCAAAGCCTGCTCGGCCTTGATGACAACCATCGCCACCTGCTGGCTCGCTGGCTGCCGCTGTTTCGCAGCCATGGCGGCGAAACGCCTCAGGGCGACGGCCTGATCCAGGCACTGGAACAGCTTGACCTGCAATTGCAACAGTGCGACCCGGCCCATTACCTGGCCAACCTGTCCCCGGCCCTCAGCGCCTTGCCGGCGGCCGAACTGCGCGCACTGCAACAGCGCACCCGCAGCCTGATCCAAGGCCAGTCGTGGTGGGCCCGGCTCAACCCACTGCGCCTGCTGCGGCGGAGCAAAGTCCTGGGGTTCCTTAGCGAACACGGTGACAACGCCGGCGAACAACGGCTGCCGGCCTTGCTTAACGCCGCGTTGCTGGAAAACCAATGGCGCCCACTGCGCAACCAGCTCGGCCAGTTGCATCAACAGCTGGACCTGGCTGACGTCACCGCCGACATCGGCCTGAGCCTGCACCCGCTGGTGCGCAACGACCTGCGGCAACTGCGGGAAATCGGCGCCCTGGCCCAGGGCCTGGCCGAAGCGCCACGGGTCGACCAGGTGGACGCCGCCATCCTCACCGGTGAGCGTCAATCCCTGGACGCCCTGCTGGCCGGCTACGACGCCGCCTTTATCCGTTGCAATGTGCGCCAGCTCAGCCTCGCCGCCCTGCAACGCCTGGGCGACTGGCTGGAGCCACCGCTGCTGGCGCAACTGCACACTGCAGTGAGCCAGAACCAGAGCAACCTGCTGGTGCTGAACCGCCTGGACGATGCCCTGCCCACGCTGGCGGCCTATCAGCAATTCCGCAGCCGGGTCGGCCAACTGTCAGCCGCCGACCTTGAGCTGTTCGCCGTGCTGCGCGAACAACAGGCGTCTCTGGATGTCGTGCCGCCCGAGCAACTGGAAGCGCTGGTCCGCCGCCTGCTCAATCGCGAAGCGCGCCTGGGCTGGAAGCGTCGCATGGAACAACAACTGCCGGAGCTGATGCTGGAGCAAAGCGAAACCGCAGCGAAAATCGCCAGCCTGGCCGAAGCCGATGCGCAGATGCGCCTGCTCAACCGCCAGTTGCTCAGCGAAGGCATCGACGCCGCGCGCTTGGGCACCCGCAAACAGTGGGAAGACGTGACGCGCCTGACCGGTCGCCGCTCGCGACGCCTGCGGGAATTCATCGAGATGGGGTCGAGCCTGGGCCTGATGAGCCTGCGCCCGGTGTGGCTGATGAACCCCGATGTGGCCAGCCGGGTGCTGCCCCTCAAGCCCGGCCTGTTCGACATCGTGATCTACGACGAAGCCTCGCAGATGCCCGTGGAGTTCGCCCTGCCAACCCTGTATCGCGGGCGGGTCACGGTGGTCAGTGGCGATGAAAAGCAAATGCCGCCGACGGCGTTTTTCTCCAGCCGGGTCGAGAGCGACGAGGCCGAACTGTTCGACGGCGACCTGCCCGACGACCAGGACAACGAAGAACAACGCGAGCAATTCGAAGACACCTGGAACCGTCGCGAGATCAAGGACTGCCCGGACCTGCTGCAACTGGCCCGCAGCTCGCTGCCGGCCACCACCTTGCAGATCCACTACCGCTCGGCCTACCGCGAGCTGATTGGCTTTTCCAACGCCTCGTTCTATGGCAACCGCCTGAGCATTCCGGTGCGCCACCCAGAGGCCAACATCCTCAGCATCAAGCCCCTGGAGCTGATCCGCGTCGACGGCCTCTACCAGCAACAGACCAACGCCCTGGAAGCCGAGCGCGTGGTCGAGCACCTGGCCCAACTGTGGCTGACACCTTACGAGGCGCGGCCGTCGGTGGGCGTGGTGACCTTCAACCGCAAGCAGGCCGACCTGATCGAGGAATGCCTGGAACGCCGCGCCGAGCAAGACCCGGTGTTCCGCGCCGCCTACAGCCAGGAGCGGGAACGCAGTGAAGACGGCGAAGACATGTCGGTGTTCGTCAAAAACGTGGAAAACGTCCAGGGTGACGAGCGCGACATCATCGTCTTCTCCTCGACCTTCGGCCGTAACAGCCAGGGCAGCTTCCGCCGCAACTTCGGCGTGCTCGGGCAGACCGGCGGCGAGCGGCGGCTCAATGTGGCGGTGACCCGGGCGCGGAAAAAGGTGGTGATGATCACCTCGATGCCAATCGCCGACATCTCCGACATGCTCAGCACCCAGCGCCCGCCGGCCAGCCCCCGGGACTACCTGCAGGGCTACCTGGAATACGCAAGGGCGCTGTCCGCCGGGGAGTTCAGCACCAGCCAGAACGTGCTCGGCCGCTTGCTCACCGAGCGCCCGGAAGTGCGCCTGCAACACAGCGCCCACAGCGACGGCTTTACCCAGGCCGTAGCGGCCTTTGTGCAAAGCCTGGGCTGGACCGCCGCGCCGGCCAACGAAGGCGATGCCTTCGGCCTGGATTTCGCCATCGAGAACCCGGCCACCGGGCTCTACGCCATCGGCATCGAGTGCGACACCCCACGCCACGCCCTGCTCAGCCGCGCCCGCTCGCGGGAAATCTGGCGGCCGTCGGTGTTGCGCCGGGCCATTCCCCATATCCATCGGGTTTCGTCCCAGGGCTGGTACCAAGATGGCGACGCCGAGCGCGCACGCCTGCAAGCCGCCATCGAGCGCGCCTTGAGCCTGGCAGTGGTGACCCCGGTCACCGTCACCGAGCCCGAAACAGCGCAGCCCCTCCTCGACACGGAAGACACCCCATGAGCGGCCCCAAAGTCGTACGCATCGTCACCCGCGAAGAAATCCTCGCGATCTGCGCCGGCCACCTGCGCCGCCTGGAAACAGCCATCGCCCGCTGGGAACAGCACGCCACGCGGATCGGAGAACTCAACGCCAGCGAACAGGCCGCCACCTACGCCCGTCGCGACCAGCTACAGCGCTTGATCGACGCCGACCAACTGCGCGAGCTGCAAACCCGAGTGCCCATCGAGATCGAGTTTCTTCAGCGGGACCTGGCACAGCGTGAAGCGCGGGCGGTGCAGCGCGCCACCGAGCAGCGGCAATGGCAGCGGCGCCTGCGGGAGAATGCCGCGACCCTGCTCAAGGCCCTGCACGACAAGGACGCGCCAGCCGCACTGCTGGAGCAACTGCAAGCCCTGGCGGACGGCCAAGGCAGCGAGCAGGCCGAACGCATTCTGGCTCAGGGCTTTGCTGCCTTGAGCACGGCACCGGCGGAAAGTCGCCTGAGCGAAGCGCAACAGCAATTGGCCCGCCGCCTGCAAACCGACAGCGCACCGCTGACCCTGGCCCAATGGCGCGCGGCCCATGAACAACGTGAACCCCGCTTGCTGGACATCGACCGCCATATCGCCCACCTGCAAACCCTCGACAGCCACGCCAGCGCCGAACCGTACCTGGCCAAGCTGACGTTGATCGAAGAGGAACACCGGCCCCAGCAACGCAACCTGCTGCTCGACAGCCTGGTCCTGGAATTGGCCGCAGCCACCCGTGCCTGCAACGAGCGCCGGGCGCGCTGGGCGCAGTTGCAGGACCTGGCGGCGGAAGTCGAGACCCTGCTGGGCGAGACCGCGGAGGCCTTGCTGAAGCAGGTGCAACAGTGCACGGCCGAGGATCTGGAAACAGTCAGCGCGCTGAGCGAGCAATGCACCGCCCTGATCGCCGAGCATCTGCAACAGCAAGCCGCCCTGGCTCGCCGCCAGGCGGTATTGGAAGGCCTGAGCAGCCTGGGTTATGAAGTGCGCGAAGGCATGGCCACCGCCTGGGCGGAAAAGGGCCGGGTGGTACTGCGCAAGACCGCGACCCCGGGCTACGGCGTTGAAGTCGGCGGCAGCGCCGACAATGGCCGCCTGCAAGTGCGTGCGGTGGCCCTGACGGCCAACCACGACACCCAGCGCGACAAGGACATCGAAACCATATGGTGCAGCGAATTCCAGCGTTTGCAGGCACTGCTCGCCGCCCAGGGCGATGAACTGAGCATCGAAAAAGCCCTGGCGGTCGGCGCCGTGCCACTTAAGGAAGTGGCGCTGGACGCCGCTCTGGAACAGCAGGACGTGCGTCAGCTGCGGACCTTGTAACAGCGCCCGGCGAGCACCGGGCGCTGAGTTTCCCCATCAGAAGCCCGGTGCAATCTGCCCTTTGTAGCGGGTCAGGATGAACTGGCGCACCGCATCGGAATTCAACGCCTTGGCCAGTTTCTGAATCCGCGGATCGTTGATGTTGTCCGGACGCGCCACCAGGAATTCGATGTACAGGTCCTTGCCCTTCTCCACGATCAGCGCGCTGTTGGTGTCGATCCCGGCTTCCAGGGCGTAGTTGGCAAACACAAAGGCCAGATCCACCTGACTCACCGAACGGGCCAGCAAGGCCCCTTCCAGCTCACGGATTTTCAGGTGCTTGGGGTTCTCTGCGATATCGCGCTGGGTGGCCAGGGTGTTGCTCGGGTCTTTGAGTTTGATCAGGCCGGCTTCGTGCAGCAGCACCAGGGCGCGACCGGTGTTCACCGGGTCATTGGGGATAGACACCGTGGCGCCGTCCTTCAATTCGGCAATGTTCTTGATCCTGGTCGAGTAGGCACCGAAGGGTTCGATGTGCACGCCCACCACCGGCACCAGGTCGGTGTGCCGGGTCTTGTTGAAGTCATCGAGAAACGGCCGGTACTGGTAATAGTTGGCGTCCAGGTTCTTCAGCGCCAACTGCTGGTTGGGCTGGATAAAGTCGGTGAAGACCTTGATGTCCAGGTCAACGCCTTCCTTGGCCAACTCGGGTTTGACGAATTCAAGAATCTCCGCGTGGGGCACCGGGGTGGCACCGACGATCAGTTTTTCATTGGCGTGAGCGCTCAACGACAAGACGGCGGCCAGGATGGCCAGGGACTTTTTCATGCGGTGCTCCTAAGGCAGATACAAGTGACCGTCGTGGGGCGCACGTGGGGCCGTTGTTTGGTTTAAAAAAAGGGGGGGTCAACGTCGGCTGTAGTGCGCCACCAAACGGTCGCCGGTCATCTGCAGGGCCTGTACCAGCACCAGCAACAGCACCACGGTGACCACCATCACATCGGTCTGGAAGCGTTGATAACCGTAGCGGATCGCCAGGTCGCCCAAGCCCCCGCCGCCGATCACCCCGGCCATGGCGGTGTAGTCCACCAGCACAATGGCCGTCACGGTGACCGCCGCGAGCAAGCCACCACGGGCTTCGGGCAATAAGGTGTGGCGAATGATCTGCCAGGTGCTGCCACCCATGGCCTGGGTCGCCTCGACCACCCCGCGATCCACTTCCCGCAGGGCGGTTTCCACCAGGCGGGCGAAGAACGGCGTGCACCCCACCACCAGGGGCGGGATGGTCCCGGGCACACCGAGGGAGGTGCCCACCAGCAAGGTGGTCAGGGGGATCAGCACGATCAGCAGAATGATGAAAGGTAACGAGCGCAGCATGTTGACGATCACCGACAGCACCCGATACACGCCCAGCGCTTCGTGCAACTGGCGCTTGCCGGTGAGAAACAGCAACACGCCCAGGGGCAACCCCAGCACCACGGTAAACGCCAGCGCCGCGCCGAGCATGCTCAGGGTGTCCAGACAGGCCTGGCCGATGTCGGCCCAATAGATGTTCTTGAATAACTCGGCCATGGCTCAGGACCAGTCGTGACGTGGCGGCTTGACGCCGTTGAGCAGCCAGTTGCCGACCACGTGGTACTTCCAGCGCACCGGGTCATGCAGGGTGTGGACCCGGGCATTGCGCCAGTGGCGATCGAAATTATGCGTCTTCAGGGTCGAGCGGGTGCCGCCCAGTTCGAACAGCTTGTTGCTGGCTTCGATGGCGATTTCAGTGGTCAGCACCTTGGCCTTGGCCACCGCCAGGGAGGCCCGAGCGACGTTGTCTTCATCAGGCGCCGGACGCGCCGCATCCAGGGCCAGGCCGGCCCTTTCCAGCAAGGCTTCGGCCGCCTCCAGGCGAATCTCCAGGGCACCGACCTGGATGATGGTCAGCGGGTCCTCACTGGCCTTGTCCACCCCGGCGTCGATCCATGGCCGGGCGTGCTGCTGGACGAACGCAATGGTGTCGCGCAACGCAGCCCGGGCAATCCCGGCGTCGATAGCGGCAGTGGTCAATTGGGCAAAGGGCCCGGCCAGGGTCGGGTGCTCGTAGGAGCGGTAAGTGGGGAACAGGTTGAACGCCGGAACCTGGAGGTTTTCCGCCAGCACCGTGCCGCTTGAGGTGGTGCGCTGGCCGATGCTGTCCCAGTCGTCGATCACCACCAGCCCCGGCGTCCCCCGCGGGACAAACGCCAGTTGCGCGCGTTGCTCCTCGTCCAGGGCCAGCACCGCCAGCCAGTGGGCGTACAACGAACCGGTGCAGTAACCCTTGCGCCCGTTGACCACATACCCCTCGCCGAAGGGACGGATGCTGGCCTGGATATCTTGCACGGTCTTGCCCCCGGTCTCCGACAAGGCATTGGCAAACCGATGGCCTTGCAGGGCCAGGCCAAAGAAATGCGCCTGCTGCTGAGCGCTGCCTTGCAGGCGGATGTCCTCCAGCAAGCAGTAGTGGTTCTGCGGGATCTGCCCCAGGGACGGATCGGCCGCCGAAATGATCGCAATCACCCGGGCCAGCACCGCGTAGGACACCTGCGCCCCACCGAACTCGCGGGGCACGCTGATACCCCACAAGCCACTGTTGGAATACAAATCCACAATCGCCGCCGGCACCTCGCGCGTACGGTCACGCTCGGCGTCCTGCTCCAGCAGTACAGCGGCCACCCGCTCAGCCACGGCAATGGCTTCGGCCGCATCGCGAATGACATGGGCAGCGGGGACATGGATAGGGTAGGCGGCAGATTCAGGCAAGGCAGGCATACAACGCTCTCGGGCGAATAAAGGGGCAATCCCAGTAATTGCAGCTTCTGTGCCGACTCCCCTGCCCACGCCTTTACAAGGCCTCGCGCCTTCCTGCCCCCCCCGATGCCCGGGCTGGGCAGGCAAAATGCTGGATCACTGTTGCTGGGTGAACAGTGCCTGGCTGCTTCTGAGCCAACAGCGGCCACGCCTGAATGCTAACCTGCCGCTTGCCCTCAAGGACCGACAGGAAGCCAACCCCCATGAGCGACTACCTCAAGCTCAATCAAGCCAACTGGGACGAGCGCGCGCCGTTGCACGCGGCGTCCAAGGAATACGCGTTCCAGCGCTATATCGATGACCCCCATCACCTGTCCTGCGTGGTGCGTTTTGACTTGCCCCTGCTGGGGGATATCCGTGGGCTGCGGGCATTGCATCTGCAATGCCATATCGGCACCGACACCCTGTCCCTGGCCCGCCTGGGCGCGCAGATGAGCGGGCTGGATTTCTCCGCAGCATCCCTGGTCGAGGCGCGGCACCTGGCCGAGCGCTGCGGCACGTCGATCGACTATGTCGAATCCGATGTCTATGCCGCCGCCGAGGCCTTGCCGGCCGGCAGTTTCGACCTGGTCTACACCGGCATCGGCGCCTTGTGCTGGCTGCCCAGCATCGACCGCTGGGCGCACAACGTCAGCACCCTGCTCAAGCCCGGCGGCCGGCTGTTCCTGCGCGACGGCCATCCGATGATGATGAGCATCAATGAAGACCGTCACGACGCTTTGGTGGTGGACCGGCCCTACTTCGAACAGCCCCAGCCCATGAGCTGGGACGATGACAGCACCTACGTCGAAACCTCGGTGCGACTCAAGGCGACCCAGAGCTATGAGTGGAACCACGGCCTGGGTGAAGTCATCAGTGCGCTGCTCAAGCACGGCCTGCAGATCACCGGGCTGGTGGAGCACCAGAGCATTCCGTGGGAGGCGCTGCCTGGGCAGATGGTCTGCGACGAGCAGGAGGAATGGCACCTCAAGGACGCGCAGTGGCGCTTGCCCTTGAGCTACACGTTGCAGGCCTGCAAACCCAAGGGCTGAAACCCCGGTGACAAAAAAGCCCGCGGCACCTCAGGGTGCGGCGGGCTTTTTCATGGGCTCGACGACTCAGTTGGCGGCGGCCTGCTGGTCCATCTTCTGCCGCAGGCTCAGGGGCCGCATGTCGGTCCAGACTTCTTCGATGTAGGCCAGGCATTCCTTTTTCAGGCCGCTCTTGCCCACGGTGCGCCAGCCTTCCGGCACAGCCTTGTAATCCGGCCAGATCGAATACTGCTCCTCGTGGTTGACCACTACCTGAAAGAGGATGTCCTCGCGGTCAAATACTGAAGTCATTGCTTGTCTCCATCGCTATAGGGTTGCCTGCGCCCACGGCACAGCGCTTGTGTAGAAGGAACGGATCAGCCCGGCAAAAATTTACAGGCTGGCCACGGCGGCGGCCACGGCCTTGCTGAAGATCTCCGCCACCTGATCGATTTCGGCGGCGCTGATCACCAACGGCGGCAGGAAGCGCACCACGCTGCCGTGGCGCCCACCCAGTTCAAGGATCAGGCCGCGCTTGAGGCACTCGCGCTGCACCACAGGCGCCAGTTTGCTGAAATACGGCGGATGGCCCTGGGCATCCAGGGCGCCGCTCGGGTCCACCAGCTCGACGCCGAGCATCAGCCCGCGCCCCCGGATATCCCCCAACTGCGGGTAATCGCGCTGCAGGATCAGCAAGTGCTCGCGCAGGCGGTCACCCATGGCGGCCGCGTGCTCGGGCAGGCGCTGTTCCTTGAGGTAGCGCATCACCGCAGAACCAGTGGCCATGGCCATCTGATTGCCGCGGAAGGTGCCGGCGTGGGCGCCGGGCAGCCAGGTATCGAGCCAGTCGCGGTAGACCATCACCGCCATCGGCAGGCTGCCACCAATGGCCTTGGACATCACCACCACATCGGGAATGATCCCCGCGTGCTCAAAGGCGAACATCTTGCCGGTGCGGCCGAAACCACTCTGGATCTCGTCGAGAATCAAGGCCACCCCGGCCTCCTCGGTAATCCGCCGCAGCCCGCGCAGCCAGTCCAAGTCCGCCGGGATCACTCCGCCTTCGCCCTGCACCGCCTCGACGATCACCGCCGCTGGCAACTGCACGCCGGCTTCCGGGTCCTTGAGCAGGTTTTCCAGGTAATGCAGGTTGACCTTGACCCCTTCCGCGCCGCCGAGCCCGAAGGGGCAGCGGTAGTCGTACGGGTACGGCAGGAACTGCACCCCATTGCTCAGCAAACCGGCGATCGGCCGCTTGGCCCCCAGGTTGCCCATCAGGCTCAGGGCGCCCTGGCTCATGCCGTGGTAGCCGCCCTGGAATGACAACACCGTGCTGCGGCCAGTGGCGGTGCGCACCAGCTTCAGCGCGGCTTCCACGGCGTCGGTGCCGGTGGGGCCGCAGAACTGGATCTTGGCCTCGGCCGCCAGCTCAGCGGGCAACAGGCCGAACAGGTCCTGGACGAACTGGTCCTTGACCGGGGTGGTCAGGTCCAGGGTCAGCAGCGGTAGCTCGTCGGCCAGCACTTGCTGGATCGCCGCGATCACCACCGGGTGGTTATGCCCCAGGGCCAGGGTGCCGGCACCGGCCAGGCAGTCGATAAAACGTCGGCCTTCAACGTCTTCGACGTGAATCCCGCGCGCCCGTTTGAGGGCCAGGGGAATGCGCCGCGGGTAGCTGCGGGCATTGGACTCCTGGCGGTTCTGGCGGGCCAGCAGAGGCGACTCGGTGAACTGATACAGGGTTTCCGCCGGTGCGGGGCTAAGGCCCACGACCGGGTCTTGGATAAGGCTGGTAACGGCTGACATCTCGCGAACCCTCACGCTGCAATTGAGCAAAACGGCCACCGGCCGGATGCGCAGCCGAAGCAGGGTGCGCACTGACAGGTTTTCCTGTTCTGGAAACGCATCAGCGCAGTCAGGATTTACACCCTCAGGTCGCAAAATTGCACAAAGGCCAATCAGGCAGCGTCCCCCCTGCCGGCAACAGCGCCCTTTACAGGCGCCCGGTTGGCCGGCGATGGCGGTCCTGGGGGCCTTATCGCTGGCAAGGGGGATTTGAGTGCGTGGGGCTTAGGCGCGGTGGGCTGGCAGCGTCAGTTCAACACGCAGGCCATCGGGGCGGCTGTCGAAATGCAGGTCGCAATCGCAGCGCTGGACGATGGCCTGGACAATCGCCAAGCCGAGGCCGCAGCCGCTGCTCTGGCTGTCCCGCCAAAAGCGCTGGGTCAGGTGCTGCAAGTCTTCCGGGGGAATCCCCGCGCCATGGTCACGCACCTGGAACCGCAGGCGACCGGCGATGATCTCCAGGTTCAACTCCACCGGGCAGTCCTCCGGCGTGTGCCGCAGGGCGTTGTCCAGCAGGTTGCGCAAGGCGGCAATGGCCAGGGTCGAGGGCATGTCCACTGACGCGTCGCCCGCCTTCTCCCCCAGGTGCAACTTGACCCGCTGGCGCGCGCCTGCGGCAGCATCCTGGATCGCCAGGCGCGCCACTTGCTCGGCGCTGCACTGCACACCGTCATCAAACGACAGGCTGCCTTCCACTCGGGCCAGCAGCAGCAATTGCTCCAGGGTCCGGTGCATGCGGTCGGCGCCCTCTTCGGCGCGGGCCAGGGATTGGTCCCGGGCCGCGCCTTCGGTCATGCGCGCCACCTGCAAGTGGGTTTTGATTGCCGTCAGCGGGCTGCGCAGTTCATGGGCCGCATCGCCGGTCAGGCGCCGTTCACGCTCGATGGTCTTGCCGATGCGCTGGAACAATTGGTTCTGGGTTTCCAGCAGCGGCCGCAGTTCACTGGGCAACGGATGAATCTGCAACGGCTCTAGGGAGTCGGCGTTGCGCCGCATCAGCGCGTCACGCATGCGGTTGAGCGGCATCAGGCTTTGCCCGATGCCCAGCCACAACAGCCACAGGCAACCGAGCAAGGCCACGCCAACCGGCACCGAGGCCGCCAGCAACACCGACAGGTTCAGGGCCTCGCGCTCCACTTGGCGATCGGCCGTGGTGATGCGCAAATCGCCCCGGGCCAGGGTGAAAGTGCGCCAGGGCGCGCCGTCGATCATCTGGTCGTGGAAGCCCATCTTCTCGGCTTCGAGTTTTTCGTCCGGCGTGCTGTGGCTGCGGGCGAGGATCTCACCGCGCAGGGAACTGACCTGGCAGGCCATGCCCCCGGGGATATTCAACTGTTCGGAACTGAAGTGCGTGCCCTCGCCTTTGCTCGGCAGCGCCGGCAACTGCTCCAGCAAGCCGGCGACCATGCGCGCCGACGCCACCAGGCGCTGGTCGAGGGAGAACATCATCTGGTTGCGCAGATCGCTGAGCATCCAGGCCGCCGCCAGGGCCCAGATCAGGATGAACGCAGCGCCCAGCGTCAGGCTCAGGCGCAAACGCAGGCTCATCACTTAAGCATCCTCCCCGCCCTCGGCCGGCCCCAGGCGATAACCCAGGCCGCGCACGGTCTCGACGATGCCGTTGCCGAGTTTGCGGCGCAGGTGATGGATATGCACGTTGAGGGCATTGCTTTCCAATTCGTCATTGAAGCCATAGACGCTGTCCTTGAGCTGCTCGCTGGACAACACCCGACCGCGGTTGTGCAACAGTGCCTGGAGCAGCGCCTGCTCGCGGCGCGACAAGTCCACCGGCTGGCCGCCGAGCTGGGTTTCCCGGGTGCTCGGGTCGTAGGTCAGGCGGCCGTGTTCGATCAGGTTGACGCTGCGCCCGGCGACCCGGCGCAACAGAGTGTGCAGGCGCGCCGCCAGTTCGCGCAGGTCAAACGGCTTGAGCAGGTAATCGTCGGCCCCGGCTTGCAAACCGTCGACCCGGTCGGTCACCGAATCCCGGGCGGTGAGGATCAGCACCGGGATTTCCAGGCCGTGCTGGCGTTGCTGCTTGAGCAACTTGAGGCCGTCTTCATCGGGCAGGCCCAGGTCCAGCACCATGACATCGAACTCGGCCACGGCTAGCATGGCGCGGGCCGCCGACGCACTGGCGACATGTTCCACCGTCAGGCCCTGGGCGGTGAGACCGGCGACAATGCCACTGGCGATCAGCTCATCATCTTCACAGACAAGTACGTGCATGGTGAGACCCGTAGAAAAGCGTTGATTAAGACGGCGGCGGATTAAGCGGACATTATGCCCGCGCCGCCAAGGGAACAAGGCGTGGCGGTTTAATCGTCGGTTAATCGCCGACCGCCATTGTGCTGCACACTTACCGCGTATTAAGGCTGGGTCATGGCGCGTTTGTTTATTGTTCTGTTCATGTTGTTGTCGAGCCTGGCTCAGGCGGGGGCCAACCCGTTCGAGGTCAAGGCTGAATTCCTGCCCGTGGGCAAAGCCTTTGTCTTCACCTCCCAGCGACTGGACTCGGGGGAAACCCAGCTCTATTGGCAAATCGCCGACGGTTACTACCTCTACCAGAAGCGCCTGAAATTCGATGGCCTGCCCGAGGCGCAAAAGCCCGCCCTGCCTGAAGGCGAGGCCCACAGCGACGAATACTTTGGCGACCAGCAGGTCTATCGCCAGGGCCTGGAGCTCAAGCTCCCGGCCAACGCCAGCGGCACCCTCAAACTGGGTTGGCAGGGCTGCGCCGACGCCGGCCTGTGTTACCCGCCGCAAACCCTGGAAGTCGACCTCGGCAGCAACCCGGCCACCAGCGCCGTACCAAGCGCTGCCCAGGCCAGTGACCAGGCCCTGGCCAGCGGCCTGCAACAGCGCAGCCTGGGCTGGAACCTGTTGCTGTTCTTCGGCCTGGGCCTGTTGCTGGCTTTTGCTCCGTGTTCGTTGCCGATGCTGCCGATCCTCGCCGGCCTGGTGGTGGGCAGCGGCGCCGGCCCGCGACGCGGTTTGGCCCTGGCCGGCAGCTACGTGCTGTGCATGGCCCTGGTCTACGCGGCCATGGGGGTGCTGGCGGCCCTGCTCGGCGCCAACCTGCAGGCGGTGTTGCAACAGCCCTGGGTGCTGGGCAGCTTCGCCGGGCTGTTCGTGCTGCTGGCCCTGCCGATGTTCGGCGTCTTCGAGCTGCAATTGCCGGCGGCCCTGCGTGACCGCCTGGAAAACGCCAGCCGCCAGCGCCAGGGTGGCAGCCTGATTGGCGCGGGAGTGTTGGGCGCCCTGTCGGGCCTGCTGGTGGGCCCATGCATGACCGCGCCCCTGGCCGGCGCCCTGCTGTACATCGCACAAAGCGGCAATGCCCTGCACGGCGGGCTGATCCTGTTGGTCATGGGCCTGGGCATCGGCCTGCCGTTGCTGTTGCTGGTGACCGTGGGCAACCGCTTCCTGCCCAAGCCCGGCCCCTGGATGAACCTGCTCAAGGGGCTGTTCGGCTTCCTGTTCCTGGGCACCGCCATCTACATGCTGCGCCAGGTGCTGGCGGACCCATTGTGGATCGGCCTGTGGGGTGCCCTGGCCCTGGTCCTGGCCTATGCCGCCTGGCAGCACCGGGCGACTGCGGGCCGCGCCATGCACCTGATCGGCGCCGGGGCCTGGCTGCTTGGCCTGTGGGGCAGCCTGCTGGTGATGGGCGCCGCCGGTGGCAGCGACAACCTGTGGCAGCCGTTGAAGGTGTACAGCGGCCAGCGCCTCGAAGCCCCGGCGCTGCATGCCGACTTCACCACCTTCAAAGACCCCGTTGCCCTGCAAAGGGCCCTGGACGACGCCCAGGCCCAGGGCCAGTGGGTGTTGCTGGACTACTACGCCGACTGGTGTGTGTCGTGCAAGGTCATGGAAAAAACCGTGTTCGCCCAACCCCAGGTCCGCGACGCGTTGCAAGGTGTGCGCCTGCTGCGCCTGGACGTGACCACGGACAACGCCGACAGCCGCGAGCTGCTCAACCGGTATAAAGTGCCGGGGCCGCCGAGCCTGCTGTGGATCGGCCCGGACGGCGCAGAACGACGCAGCCAGCGGATTACCGGCGAGGTAGGCGCAGCTGAGTTCCTCCAACACTGGACCCTGACCCGGGAAGCTCGTTGATGCTGACCTTTACCATCGGCACCTTCGCCATTGCCCTCAACCACCTGCTGCTGATCAGTGCCCTGGCCCTGGCCACCCTGGTGGGCTGGCGTGTGGCCAAACGCGGCGGCGATAACCCCGAGTCGGCGCTGTTCAGCCTGTTCCTGCTGGGCATGCTCGCCGCGCGCGTGAGCTTTGTGCTGGTGTACTGGAAGCATTACCGCGACGACCTGTGGCAGATCGTCGACCTGCGGGACGGCGGTTTCCTGGCCTGGCCCGGGGTCTTGTTCATGCTGGTCGCGGCGCTGGCCTGGGGCTGGCGCCGCTCGGCCCTGCGCCGGCCCCTGGCCGCCGGGGTGGTCAGCGGCCTGGCGTTCTGGCTGCTGGCCAGCCTGTCCCTGAACCTCTATGAACAAGGCTCGCGCCTGCCGGACGTGGCCCTGCGCACCACCAATGGCGACACCGTGCAACTCACCGACTACCAGGGCGGGCCACTGGTGATCAACCTGTGGGCCACCTGGTGCCCACCGTGCCGACGGGAAATGCCGGTGCTGGAAAAGGCCCAGCAGCAACGCCCGGACCTGACCTTCCTGTTCGTCAACCAGGCGGAAAGCATGCAGAGCGTCAGCACCTACCTGGCCACCCAGGACCTGACCCTGAGCAACGTGCTGTTCGACGGCAGCGGTCGCCTGGGCAAAGCCGTGGGCTCCATGGCCTTGCCCACCACCCTGTTCTACAGCGCTGATGGCCGATTGCTGGGCAGCCACCTGGGCGAGTTGTCCGAAGCCAGCCTGGCCCGGGCCCTGGAAAGTTTCGGCCCGGTCAATCCCAGCGCGCCCACCCCCACAAGGAAATCGCCATGCCTGTCATCCGCCACCTGCTGAGCCTGTCCCTGGGCGCCGCCCTGCTGCAGGTGCCCCTGGCTCAGGCCGAGGAACTGCCGGCGCCGATCCGCCAGATCGAAGCCAAGGGGGCCAAGATCATCGGCCGCTTCGACGCCCCGGCCGGCCTCAAGGGCTACGCCGCCCAGTACCAGAACCGCGGCATGACCCTGTACCTGACCGCCGATGGCCAGCACGTGCTGCTGGGCAACTTGTACGACGCCAACGGCAAGGACCTGAGCGCCGAGCCGCTGCAGAAACTGGTCTATGCGCCGATGGCCAAAGAAGTCTGGGGCAAGATGGAAAACAGCAGCTGGATCGCCGACGGCAAAGACGATGCCCCGCGCATCGTCTACCTGTTCAGCGACCCCAACTGCCCGTACTGCAACATGTTCTGGGAACAGGCGCGGCCCTGGGTCAACGCCGGCAAGGTGCAGTTGCGACACATCATGGTGGGCATCATCCGCGAAGACAGCCCGGGCAAATCCGCCGCCCTGCTCGCCGCCAAGGACCCAAAAAAGGCCCTGGCCGATCACGAAAAAGCCGGCAAGGCCAGTTCGCTGAAAGCCCTGGCCAAGATCCCCGCGGACGTCCAGGCCAAGCTCGACGCCAATCTGAAGCTGATGCAAGAGCTGGAGCTGTCGGCCACCCCGGCGATCTTCTACTTGGACAGCAAAGGTGAGCTGCAACAACAGCAAGGCGCCCCCTCGCCAGACAAATTGACGCAGATCCTCGGCCCGAGATAAACCGCGAAAAGTTGCTTGGCTTGAGGACCCTATCGCTGGCAAGCCAGCTCCTACAAGAGCAGAACGCCTTAGGCCCACGCACGCCCTCGGTAGGAGCGGCTTGCTGGCGATGGCGCTTATCAGGCCGGCTTGAGGGCTATCGCTGGTAAGGCAGCTCCTACATGAGCAAAACGCTTCAGCTCCACGCACGCCCCTCGGTAGGAGCCGGCTTGCCGGCGATGGCGTCCATCCGGTTGGCGCCTGGCTTGAGGGCCCTATCGCTGGCAAGCCAGCTCCTACATGAGCAGAACGCCTTCAGCTCCACGCACGCCCCTGGGTAGGAGCCGGCTTGCCGGCGATCGCGTCCATCAGGTTGGCGCCTGGCTTGAGGGCCTCCGCTGGCAAGCCCGCGCCTACGACGGGGGTGTGTTTGAGTCGTCGCGCTGCAGAAACAACGGACAGAAAAACCCAGGACTGTTTATGACAACGGTGCGCCGACATGACCGGACTTGCACTTCCGAGCCATCGTTTGAGCGATGGCTCCAATACACTCGCCCGACCTTGAGGCGCACTCAAGCGGTCCGCAGTTCCTCGAAAAAACGCTACAAAAGAAAGCGAACAAGCGCCGTTTCAGACAGCCTTAAACGCCGGGACACAGGGCCAGACAGGCTCATCAGTAGTATTCGTTGGGCCCTTCGCGGGCCAGGATGTTTTCCAGCTCACAGGTGTCGGCCCGCGCTTCAAGAAGGCCGCTGACCTGATCGATCCACACCTGTTCCGACGCGATCCCCGCCCAGGACTGGCTGCCAAAACCGTGGTAAGGCCGGTCGTCAAAGGTGCTGATCAGCAATTGGTTGAGGCGCCCGGTCTCGAGTTTTTTGCGTTGGATCTGCACCTGCAGGGCACCCATCACCTTCTGCTGCTCCTGCGGGTTGGGGCGATAACGGGTGAGGCGCGGCGAGCCCAGCACCAAGAACTCCGGTGGCAGGTTTTCATCAATGGCCGCCTGCAAACGGTAATGACCGTCGAGGATCAGGTAGGTATTCAGGCCGCTGACGTACCACAGCAGCACGGGCGGCAAGGTGCCTTCGCGGGCTTTTTTGCGCCACCACTTCAGCCGCCCGGCCTGGGGGTCCACACCATGCAGGCCGACCACCGCGCCCCCTTGCTCCCCCAACTCGACCCAACGCGCCGCGCCGGACTGCTGATTGTCGAGGATCGTGTGACCGCGGAGCGACCACTGCGGCATATGGCTCAGGGCGTCTTCGCCACCCTTGAAGTACCAGGCGTCGATGCCCTCCAGCAGTGGCCGCATCGGCTTGAGGGATTCCGGGCGCAGGGCCCGCACCAGCCAGTAGCCTGGGTAAAAGAAGTCCGGCTGGTGCCGCAGCAATTGCTCGACGAAGAAGCGGCTCCAGGCCTTGAGGCGCAGAGCCGGGTCAAGGCGGGCCTGCTGTTCCACCAGGGGCGAGTCGATGGGGTCCACCAGGGTTTTCGGCAGTTGTTCCAGCAGGTCATTGCGCACCAGCCACACGCCGTAAAGGCAGCGGGACATGGTGCCCCAGAGCAGGGTGTGCTCGCCCAAAACCAGTTGCATGCGTCGGTTGTTGCCACTGAGCAGGCGCAAGGCCGGCTTGCCGCTGGCCGGGCGCTTCACGTCCACCCCCAGGCCTTGCCAGTGCCCAGCCAAATCCTCGATGTCTCGCCAAAAAATCTGTTCCACGATCGTCCCTAATGCCTAAGCTGCCCTGCGGTAAACGGGCGCGACTATAACGCCTTATCGCCGCCTTCTACAGCGGGTGCTGGCGGCCAATCACCGACTCTGCCTGATCGCCCAGCCCCTGCTCGGTGAGGCAGCGCCGTACGTCTTCGCACCACTGCGGTTCCGAATCCGTGCTGGCCCAGGCATGGGTGACGCAATTGTATTCAGGCCGGTCGTCGAAGGCCTGGATCAGCGCATCGTTAACGCTTTCGATGTAGGTCAGGCGATTACGTGCAGGGGCGTCGCCCCGTTTGAGCAATGAATCCAGCACCCGCTGCTGGTGTTCGGGGCAAGGGCTGATGGGGTCCACCTGGGTGGCGCTGAGGACGATAAAAGATGGCGGCAGGTTCTCGTCGATGGCGGCCTGCAAACGGTAATGGCCGTCGATGACCACATAGGAATCCAGGCTGGCGACGAACCACAACAGGATCGGCGGCAAGCAGCCCTCACGCGCGGTCTTGCGCCACCATTTCAAACGCCCGGCAACAGGGTCCACCGGGTGCAAGGTGATCAGTTTCAGGCCACTGGGCACCCAGTTCAGCCACTGCACGCTGCCGGGTTGCTGGGTGTCGAGAAAATTCGCGCCGTCCAGGCCGTAGCCCGGAAGGTGGTGGTGGGCATCAAGGATGGGCCTGAAAGACCAGGCCGACAGCCCATTGCGCTCGATCACTTGGCGGTTTGAGCCCACGGGGCGCAAGGCGCGGGCCAGCCAAAACCCCGGGTAGAAAAAATCGCCGAGGTGTTCGCTGAGCTGGCGCACAAAGAAGCGGCTCCAGGCCTGGAGCCGCTGTTCGGGGGCCAACTGAGCATGGCGTTGCACATCGGCCGCATTAAGGCCCGGCAACAACCTGCCCTGCTCCCAGCCATTGGGGTTTTTGACCAGCCACCAACCGCTGCAGTTGCGCGCCAGGGTGGCCCAGAATAGTGGGCTTGATCCCAGCATCAACCTGATCCGCCCGTTGCTGTACGCCTGCACATGCAAGGCCGGCCTGGCCACGGCGCCCTCGACCTGAAACCCCAGGCCGGCCCACTGGCCTTGCAGGTCTTTGAGGTCGTGCCAGTGAAGCGACTGCATAGGTCGTCCTTGATGCTGTGCGGCCCTGACGGCGGGCGGACTCGTCTGCTTACCCATGGCGAGCAATCACCGCCTCCACCTGATCGTCCAGCCCCTGCTGGGTCAGGCAGCGCCGTACTTCTTCGCACCACTGCGGTTCCGAATCCGTGCTGGCCCAGGCGTAAGTGGCGCTGCGGTACTCCGGGCGGTTGTCGAAGGCCTGGATCAGTACCCGGTTCAGGGTTTCGGTGCTGATGAGTTTGTTGCGCGGCACGGCGTCGCCACGCTTGCTCAACGAATCCAGCACCCGTTGCTGGTGCTCGGGGCACGGGGTGACTTCTCGTAGCTGGGTGGCGCTGAGGACAATAAAGGCCGGGGGAATGTTCTCGGCAATCGCCGCTTGCAGGCGGTAATGACCATCGATGACCACGTAGGACGCCAGGCCGCCGACGTACCACAACAGGATCGGCGGCAGGCTGCCTTCCCGGGCTTTCTTGCGCCACCACTTCAGGCGTCCGGCCAGGGGGTCGACGGGGTGCAGGCCGACCAGCTTGCCGCCGCCGTGCCACCAGTCGATCCACTCCAGGGTCTGGGGTTGCAGGTTGTCGAGGAAGTCTTCGCCGTACAGATACCAACGGGGCAACGGGCTCAGGGGGTCCACGACGGAGGTAAAGCGCCAGCCGTCCAGACTGAGAGGGGGTGCGCTCGCGTCCGGCAGCAAGCCCTGGGCCAACCAATGCCCGGGGGTAAGAAAGTGCGCGTTGCCTTCGCCGAGGCGAGCAACGAAATAACGGCTCCAGGCCTTGATCCGCAACTCAGGTGCCAACTGCGCGTGCTGTTCGACAGTGGGTGAGTCGATGGGCACGATCAATCGGCAATCAGGCGCATCCGGCGCCGGGTTGCGCACCAGCCAGACACCGCCGTGGTCGGTCGCCAGGGTGGCCCAGAACAGCGGGGTGTCGTCGTGCATCAGCTTGAAACGGGCATTGCTGCCGCTGCGCAGGTGCAACACCGGCCGGCCCGCCGGAGGGCGTTCGACCTCGACGCCCAGGCCGCTCCAGCGCCCCTGGGAATCTTCGATATCACGCCAATACAGTTGTTCTGCCATCGTCCCTGACCCTTGAATGAAAACGCCCGGCTCAGGTACTTGGACCTGGGCCGGGCGCGATCATAGCAGAGGGTTTGGAGCCCTTAGCACCGGCAAGCCGACGCCGGCCGTTACAAGCCCTCCAACTCGGCCATCAGGTCGCTCAGGCGGTCGACCTTTTCCTCACTGATGGCATTGTCCCCCAGGCCCTCGATGTACTCGGCCAACTCCTGCACCGTGCTGCATTCGAACATGGCCCGCAGGGGCACGTTGCGTTGCAGGGTTTTCTGCACCCGCGAGGCGATCTGCGTGGCCAACAGCGAATGCCCGCCCAACTCGAAGAAGTTGTCGTGCACCCCGACCCGCTCGACCTTGAGCACCTCGGCCCAAATGTCGGCCAGGGTCTGCTGCAGCTCGTTGCTCGGCGCCTGGTAGTCCTGGCTTTGCAACTGGCCGATCTCCAGGGCCGGCAGGGCCTTGCGGTCGAGCTTGCCGTTGGCGTTGAGGGGCAAGCGCTCCAGCCACAGCCAATGCAGCGGCACCATGTATTCCGGCAGCTCGGCGCGCAGGCGCTGCTTGATGCGCTCCAGTCGCTCGCTGGCACTCAGGCCCGATTCGCCGGCCCCTTGGCTCTCCACCAGGTACCCCACCAGGTGCTTGCCGTTGACCCCTTCCTGCACCGCCACCGCCGCATCACGGACTTCCGGTTGCTCGTGCAGGCGGGCTTCGATTTCACCCAGTTCGATGCGGTAGCCGCGAATTTTCACCTGATGGTCGATACGCCCGACGTACTCCAGCACACCGTCGCTGCGACGCCGTGCCAAGTCGCCGCTGCGGTACAGACGCTCACCCGGCGCACCGAACGGGTTCGGCACAAAGGCCTGGGCGGTGCGCAACGGGTCGCTGACATAACCGCGCCCGACCCCGGTGCCGGCCACGCAGAGTTCACCGACGGCGCCCAGGGGCACCAGGTCCAGGGCACCGTCCACCAGGTACAACAGGTTGTTGTCGGTGGGGGTGCCAATCGGCAGGTAACTGCCACGGGTCGACGCCAGGTCCACACGGTAGAAGGCCACGTCGTCCGAGCACTCCGCCGGGCCATAGGCGTTGACCAGGCCGATCTGTGGATAACGCAGCAGCCACTGATGAGCCAGTTCCGGTGGCATCGCCTCGCCGGTGGGCAACATCCAACGCAGGCCGTCGAGGGGAATCGACTCGTGTGCCAGCATGCCCTGGATCAGCGACGGCACGCTCTCCAGCACACTGATGCCCTGAGCCTGCACATGCTCCAGCAAGCCCTGGGGATCGTGGGCAATGGTGTTCGGCACGATGTCCACCCGAGCGCCAAACAGCGGTGCGGCAAGGAACTGCCAGACCGAAATATCGAAGCTCTGGGACGCGGTCTGGGCGATTACATCGGCCTCGCTCAGTTGCAGGTACGGCACCTTGCTCAATTGGTTATTGAGCATGCCGCGCTGCTCCACCATCACGCCCTTGGGCAGGCCGGTGGAACCGGAGGTGTAGATCACGTAGGCCAGGTTGTCCGGGGCGCTGTAGCGGCCAGGGTTGTCCTCGGCATAGTCGCCGTTCTGCACCTCATCCCAGACCAGCAAGCGTGGCCGGCCGGCACAGCCAAACTCGTCCAGCAGGGCCTGCGCCTGTTCACGGCAGGCTTCGGTGCACACCAGCATCGGTGTGTGGCTCAGCTCGATGATGCGCCCCAGGCGCTGGCTCGGCAGGCCCGGGTCCAGGGGCAGGTAACCGGCCCCGGCCTTGAAGCTGCCGATGATCATGCCCAGCAGGTCCAGGCCGCGCTCGGCCAGCAGGGCCACCGGCTGGTCGAAGCCCACGCCCTTGCTCAGCAAGGCATGGCCCAGGCGGTTGCTGCGCCGGTTCAACTCGGCGTAGCTGTAGTGCTGGTCCAGGCAACTGGCGGCGATGCGCTGTGGATAAGTCGCCACCTGGGCTTCGAACAGCTCCACGTAGCTGCGCTCCAACGGGTATTCATGCGCGCTCTGATTGCAGCCATGCAGCAGGAAGTCCTGCTCCTCGTCACCCAGCAGCGGCAAGTCGGCCATGTCGCCGTGGAAGCCCTGGACCAGGGCCAGCAGCAGGCGCTTGAACTCGCCGAGCATGCGTTCCACGGTGGACTCGTCGAAATAACGCTGGTCGTAGGACAGGTGCAGGCCCAGGTCGTCCCCCGGGTAGCACACCGCGGTCAGCGGGAAGTTGGTGTGGGTACGACCGGAATCCGAGGTGGCATTCAGGCTTTGCGCACGGTCCAGCACCGAGACTTCAACCGGTGCGTTCTCGAACACGAACAGGCTGTCGAACAGCGGCTGGCCCTTGGGCAGTTCGCTGGTTTCCTGGATCGCCACCAACGGCAGGTATTCGTACTCGCGCAGCTGCATGTTGCTGTCCAGCAAAGCGCTGAGCCATTGGCGCACGCTGCAACGCTGACCGTCTTCCGGCAATTGCACCCGCAGGGCGACGCTGTTGATAAACAGGCCCACAGTGCGCTGCATCTCGGGCATGTCCACCGGACGCCCGGCCACAGTGACGCCGAACAGCACGTCGCGATCACCGCTCAAGCGGCGCAATACCAAGGCCCAAGCTGCCTGGGCGAAGGTGTTGATGGTCAGTTGATGCTGCTGGGCCAGCTCGCGCAGTTGCGCGCCGTCCCGGGCATCCAGGCGAGTGTAGCGGTCGCCCACCACCATGCCGCCGCTGTCGCCGGCGTGTTCCCGCAGGAAGGGTCGGTCGCTCGGAATCGGCGTAGTACGCTCGAAGCCTTGCAGGTTGTCGCGCCACCACTGGCGCGCCTCGGCCAGGCTCTGGCGTTGCAGCCAGCCGATGTAGTCACGGTAGCGCGGCGGCACGGCCAGTTGCGCTTCGCGCCCCTCGCCCAGAGCGGTGTACAGCTCGAAGAAGTCATTCATCAGCAACGAGCGGCACCAGGCATCGATGAGGATGTGGTGGTTGCTCATCATGAACCAGTAGCGCGCCGCGCCGACCCGGATCAGCCGCAGGTGGAACGGGGCCTGGTTGAGCAAATCGAAACCGGCTTCGCGCTCGCTTTTGAGCAAGGCTTGCAGCTTGGGTTCCTGCTCGGCCTCGGCCACCGCCGTCCAGTCCAGGTACTCGATGGGCGTGCTGCCCGGCTTGTGGATAACCTGCAGCATGTCTTCGCCAACGTTCCAGCAGAACGATGCGCGCAGTGCTTCGTGACGGGCGATCACCGCTTGCCAGGCCTGGGCGAAACGCTCCGGGTCCAGCTCGCTGTTGATGCGGTAGCGGTCCTGCATGAAGTACAGGCCGGTGCCGGGTTCCAGCAAGGTGTGCAAGAGCATGCCTTCCTGCATCGGCGTCAGCGGGTAGACGTCTTCGATCTGCGCCGCCGGCACCGGCAAGGCGTCCAACTGCGGCTGGGTCAGGCGTGCCAAGGGGAAGTCCGACGGCGTCAGGCCACCGGCCTCGTCGTTCAGGCAATGACTGATCAGGCCTTGCAGCTCGCCCAGGTAGGCCTGGGCCAGATCGTCGATGGTCTGGATGTCGAAACGCTCGGCACTGAAGGTCCAGCGCAGCACCAACTCGCCGCCATACACCTGGCTGTCCACGCTGAGTTCGTTGGGCAACGGCGCGTCCGGCGAATGGGCCGCACCCACTGGCTCGTCCAGGGGCCGGAACAGCGCGTCCTGGCCGAAGCTCTGGTCGAACTGGCCCAGGTAGTTGAAGGTCACCGGCGCCGCCGGCAGGCCCGCCAGGGTCTGCCGGCACAGGTCGTCGGCCAGGTAGCGCAGCACGCCATAGCCCAGGCCCTTGTGCGGCACGCCGCGCAGTTGCTCCTTGATGGCCTTGATCGAGGCGCCCTGCCCGGCCGCTTCTTCAATCTGCAGTGGAGTCAGGCGCAGCGGATAGGCGCTGGTGAACCAGCCGACGCTGCGGGTCAGGTCGATGTCATCGAACAGGGTTTCGCGGCCGTGGCCTTCAAGCTGGATCAATGCCGACGCTTGCCCGGTCCAGCGGCACAGCACCCGGGCCAGGGCGGTCAGCAGCAGGTCATTGACCTGGGTGCGGTAAGCCGCCGGGGCCTGTTGCAGCAGTTGCCGGGTGTACTCGGCGTCCAGGGTCACGCTAAGGCTGTGGGCGTGTTTGTGTTGCCGGCCGCCCTGCGGACGCTCGCACGGCAGCACCAGGCTCGGGCCCGCCAACTGCGCCTGCCAGCCGCTCAGTTCTTCACGCAGCGACTCGCTGCCGGCATAGGCCTGCAAGCGCGCCGCCCAGTCCCGCAGGGCGCTGGTCTTGGCCGGCAGGCTCAACGGCTGCTGCGCCTGCAACTGGCGGTAAGCCGTTTGCAGGTCTTCCAGCAGCACCCGCCAGGACACGCCATCGACCACCAGGTGGTGAATCGCGATCAACAGGCGTTGCTCACCTTCAGGCCCGTCTGCCAGCACGGCACGCAACAGCGGCCCGTGTTCCAGGTCGAGGCTGCGCTGGGCATCGGCGAACAGCTCGGTGCAGTGAGCCAGGCTCGGCACCCGTACTTGCCACAACAACGGTGCATCGTTCAGCGGCTGGTGCTCGGCCCGCCAGGCACCCTGCTCTTCAGTGAAGCGCAGGCGCAGGGCGTCATGCTGTTCCAGCACCGCCAACAGTGCCTGTTCCAGGTGCTGAGCGTTCAGGGGTTGGGTCGGCTCCAGCAGCAACGCCTGGTTCCAGTGCTGGCGTTCGGGGATGGCACTGTCGAAGAACCAGTGCTGGATCGGTGTCAGGGCCGATTCGCCGCTGAGCAAGCCTTGCTCGGCGCTCACCTGCTGGCTGCGACTGGCCACGGCGGCCAGGGTTTGCACGGTCTGGTGCTGGAACAGGTCCCGCGGGCTGAAATGAATGCCCAACTGGCGTGCCCGGCTGACCACCTGGATCGACAGGATCGAGTCGCCGCCCAATTCAAAGAAGTTGTCATGCAGGCCGACCTGCTGCAGGTTCAGCACCTCGCACCAGACGCGCGCCAGGGTCTGCTCCAACTCGTTGCTCGGCGCCACGTATTGCTGGCGATTGAGGCTTGGGTCCGGCATCGGCAAGGCCCGACGGTCCAGCTTGCCGTTGGCGGTCAGCGGCATGCTGGCCAACAGCAACAGGTGCGTCGGCACCATGTAGTCCGGCAGTTGGGTCTTGAGCTGGGCCTTGAGTGCTTCACGCAGGGCGGACTGTTGTGCCTCGTCGGCCTCGGCCACGTTGCTGACCAGGTAGCCGGCCAGCTGTTTGCCCCCCGGCATGTCCAGGGCCAGCACCACCGCTTCACGCACCGCCTCATGCTCCAGCAGGCGGGTTTCGATTTCCCCCAGTTCGATGCGGAAGCCGCGGATTTTCACTTGGTGGTCAACCCGGCCGATGTATTCCACTTGGCCGTCGGCGCATTGGCGCACCAGGTCGCCGGTACGGTACAGGCGGCCGCCGTCGGCACTGAACGGGTCAGCGACAAAGCGCTCGGCACTCATGCCCGGCCGCTGGTGGTAACCCTGGGCCAGGCCCGCTCCACCGACAAACAGCTCGCCGGTGGCGCCTGGGGGAACCAGGGCCAGGTCGGCATCCAGGATGTAGGCCACCCGAGCCCCCACCACGGTGCCGATGGGCACGCTGGCCACGCCGTCCGCCAACTGCTCGGGCGCCAGGCTGGCCAGGGGCATGACCACGGTTTCGGTCGGCCCGTAGGCATTGAAGAACAGGCTCGGCGTAAAGGCCGCGCGAATCCGCTGCAGGTGCTCGCCGGTCAGGGCCTCGCCGCCGGTGATGCACATGCGCACCGGCAGGGTCTGGTTCTGGGTCGCCAGCCATTGGGCCAATTGGCTGCCATAGCTGGGGGTAAAACCGAGGATGTTGATCCCATGCTGGCGGATCAACTGGCAGATTTCCTCGGCGTCCCACTGCCCTTGAGCGCGCAGCACCACATGGGCGCCACTGAGCAGCGGCACCAGCAGGCGCTCGGTGGCGGCGTCGAAGTTGATGGAGTAGAAGTGCAGCTCACAGTCGTCCGGGCGCATGCCGAAGCGCTGGATCACCGCCTGGCAATGCATGGCGATTTCACCCTGGGACACCACCACGCCCTTGGGCTTGCCCGTGGAACCCGAGGTGTAGATCAGGTACGCCTGGTGCTGGGGCAGACTGATGAATGACGGCTCGTCGCTCGGGTAGCCGGCCAGCAGCGCGCCATCCTCTTCCAGGCACCAGCGGCCGACACCGGCCGGCAGGTCGCCCAGGGCGCTGAACATCGCCGCGTCGCTGAGCAGCAGGCCAACGCCGCTGTCTTCGATCATGTAGTGCAGGCGGTCCAGGGGGTATTCCGGGTCCAGGGGCACGTACGCGCCGCCGGCCTTGAGGATCGCCAGCAGGCCGATGACCATTTCCAGGGAGCGTTCCAGGGCCAGGCCGACCCGCACTTGCGGGCCCACGCCGCGCTCACGGAGCATCCAGGCCAGGCGATTGGCCCGACGCTCGAGTTCGGCGTAGCTCAGGGTCTGCCCTGCAAAGGTCAGGGCCGGGGCATCCTGGCGCACCCGGGCCTGCTCGCTGAACAAGCGCTGGATGCACTGGTCAAGGCGATGCTCGCCCGGCTCGCGGCCCAGGCTGTCGAGCAGGCTCTGGCGTTCGGCGTTGTCGAGCAATGGCAGTTCGCACAGGCGCTGCTGCGGATCGGCCAGCAACGCCTCCAGCAGGTTGCGCCAATGGCCGGCCATGCGGGCAATGCGTGGTTCGTCGAACAGGTCGGTGCTGTAGGTCAGGCAGCAACCCAGGCGATGATCCAGGTCGGTGACTTCCAGGTTGAGGTCGAACTTGGTGGCCCGGGCGTCGTTGACCAGGTATTCCACACGCATGCCCGCCAGTTGCCGGCTCTGCTGGAACTCCCAGCGCTGAACGTTGCACATCACTTGGAATAGCGGGTTGTACGCGGCGCTGCGCGGTGGCTGCAGGGCTTCCACCAAGTGGTCGAAGGGCAGGTCCTGGTGGGACTGGCCTTCGATCACGGTGTGGCGGACCTGGTCGAACAACTGGCCGACGCTCATCTGCCCGTCGAGCTGGCAACGCAGCACCTGGGTGTTGAGGAAGGCCCCGATCAGCCCTTCACTTTCCGGACGGATACGGTTGGCCACCGGCGCGCCGATGCGCAGGTCGGTCTGGCCACTGTAGCGGTAGAGCAAGACGGCCAGGGCCGCGGTCATGGTCATGAACAGGGTCAGGCCATGCTGGGCGTTGAAGGCCCGCACCCGGGCCGCCAAATCGTCGCTCAGATCAAAGCGGTACAGTTCGCCCTGGTGACTTTGCACCGGCGGTCGTGGGCGGTCGCTGGGCAATTCCAACAATGGGTGTTCGCGGCCCAGTTGCCCGGTCCAGTAATCGAGCTGACGCTGACGCTCGCCGGATTCCAGCCACTCACGCTGCCACACGCTGTAATCCAGGTACTGCACCGGCAGCGGTGCCAGGGGCGACTCGCGCTCATCGATAAAGGCTTCGTACAGGGCGCTGAGCTCCCGGGCGAAGATGTCCATGGCCCAACCTTCGGTGACGATGTGGTGCAAGGTCAGCACCAGGTAATGCTCTTGCTCGCCAGCCTTGACCATGCAGGCGCGCAGCAGCGGCCCGGTTTCCAGGTCGAAGGGCGTGTGCGCTTCGCTGTCCGCCAACTGCTGCAGGCGTTGTTCACGGGCCGCAACGTCCAGAGCGGAAAAATCCTTCCAGTCCATGCGCAGGCCGGTTTGCCCATGCACTTGCTGACGGGCCACGCCGTTGACGCTGGGGAACGTGGTGCGCAGGGTTTCGTGACGCATGATCAGGGCTTGCAGGGCCGCTTCGAAGCGCGCGACATCCAGTGCCCCGGTAAAGCGCGCCATGCCGCCGACGTTATAGGCCGGGCTGTCGGGCTCCATCTGCCAGAGGAACCACATGCGCTGCTGGGAATAGGACAACGGCACTGGCTGGCTGCGATCCACCTGGGCGATCGGCAGTTGGCTGTTGCGCTGACCGGCAGCCTGGATCAGCCGCACCTGCTCGGCAAAGTCGCCCAGCTCGCTGGCCTCGAACAAGGCCCGCAGCGGCAGCTCCACATCGCAAGCCTGGCGGGTGCGGGAAATAATCTGGGTGGCCAGCAAGGAGTGGCCGCCCAAGGCAAAAAAGTCGTCCCGCAGGCCGATGCGCTGCTGGCCCAGCACTTCACGCCAGATAGCCGCGATCTGCTGCTCCAGCGCGGTGACCGGCTCGACGTGCTCACGTACCTGCCATTGCGGCTCCGGCAGGGCCCGGCGATCCAGCTTGCCGCTGGGGCTCAGGGGCATTGCGTCCAGACGCAGCAATTGCGCCGGCACCATGTACTCCGGCAGTTCGGCGGCCAGGGCGGTTTTCAGGCGGCTGTTTTGCGCCTCTTCACTTTCACTCGAGTCCTGGGCGGTGTAGTAGCCGATCAACTGTGGGCCGGCCGCGCTCTCGCGCACCAATACAGCCGCCTGGGCCACGCCGTCCTGGACCAGCAGGTGCGCCTCGATTTCCTGGGGTTCGACACGAAAGCCGCGCAGTTTGACCTGCTGGTCGAGGCGGCCCAGGTACTCCAGGGCGCCGTCAGCATTCCAACGCGCACGGTCACCGGTGCGGTACAGGCGCGCGCCCTCTTCACTCAAGGGGTCCACGACAAAACGTTCGGCGGTCAGCGCCGGACGGCCCAGGTAACCCCGGGCCAGGCCCAGGCCACTGATGCACAGCTCGCCGGGCACACCGGCCGGAACCGGGTTGAGCTCGGCGTCCAGCACGCGGCAGATCACGTTGGCCAGAGGCCGGCCGATGGGCGAACGCTCGCCGTCTTCTGGGCGGCAGTGCCAATGGGTGACGTTGATCGCGGTTTCCGTCGGGCCGTAGCGGTTGTGCAATTGTACCTGGGGCAAGTGCTCCAGCAGGCGGTTGCGCAATTGCGCGGGCAAGGCTTCGCCGCCGGAGAACACCCGACGCAGGCTAGCGCACTGGGCAGCCAGGGGCTCGTCGACAAACAGCTGCAACAGCGGCGGCACAAAGTGCAGGGTGGTCACGCCATAGGCTTGCACCAACTGGGCAATGCGATGGGGGTCGCGATGTTCTCCCGGCGCCACCAGCAGCAGGCGGCAGCCGGTGATCAGCGGCCAGAAGCATTCCCACACCGACACGTCGAAGCTGATGGGCGCCTTCTGCATCAGCACATCGCTGTCATTGAGGGCGTAGCGGCTCTGCATCCATTGCAGGCGCTCACTCAAGGCGCCGTGGGTGTTGCCCACGCCCTTGGGCTGGCCGGTGGAACCGGAGGTGTAGATGACATACGCCAGGTTGTCCCCCTGCAGGTGCAGGCCCGGCGCGTGGCTCGGCCAGCTGTCGAGCTTGAGGCTGTCCATGGCGATGGCGCTGACACCTTCGGCCTGGGGCAGTTGGGGCAGCAAGTGGGTCTGGGTCAGGAGTAGTTCGACGCCGCTGTCGTTGAGCATGTAAGCCAGGCGCTCGGCGGGGTAATCCGGGTCCAGGGGCACGTAAGCGCCGCCGGCCTTGATGATCGCCAGCAAACCAATCAACAGTTGCGGCGAGCGCTCGGCGGCGATGGCCACGCACACATCAGGGCCGACGCCCTTGTCCCGCAGGTAATGGGCCAGGCGGTTGGCCTGAGCGTGCAATTCGGCAAAGCTCAGTTGCCCACCGTCCCAGACCAGCGCCGTGCGCTCCGGGGTCAGGCGCAGTTGCTCATTGAGCAACTCGGGCAGCCACTGGCTGGCAGGCGCTGCGGGTGCCACGCTCCAGCCCTGTTGCTGGGTGTGCTCGGCGGCGCTGAGCAAGGGCAGATCGCCCAGGGCCGTGTCCGGGCGTTCGCAGGCCTGTTGCAGCAGGCTGACAAAATGCTCCGCCAGGCGCTCGATGGTGGTGGCCTCGAACAGCTCGTCGGCGTAGTCGAACGCCAGGCTCAGACGGCCGTTGCGGTCTTCATCGCTATGCAGTTGCAGATCGAACTTGGCTTCGCGGCTGTGCCACGGCAGCTCTTCGGCGAGCAGGCCCGGCAGGCGGCGCAAGGCGCTGAGGTCCCGTTGCTGGTGGTTGAACATGACCTGGAACAGGCCCTGTTCACGGCCTTGGGGGAAGGCTTCCAGCAGTTGTTCGAAAGGCAGGTCCTGATGGGCCTGGGCACCCAGGGCCGCCTCACGGGTACGGCCGAGCAACTCGGCAAACGGCAGGCGCCCGTCCAGCTCGGCGCGCAGCACCAGGGTGTTGATAAAGAAGCCGATCAGGCCTTGGGTTTCCAGGCGTGGGCGGTTGGCATTGGGCACGCCAATGCGGATATCGCCCTGGCCGGTGTAGCGATGCAGTAGGCTCTGGAAGGCCGCCAGCAGCAGCATGAACGGCGTGGCGTCATGGGCCTGGGCGGTCTGGCGAACGGCCTGGCTCAAGCTCGCACTCAGGCGCAGGCTATGGCGGGCGGCGCTGCGTTGCACTTGCGCCGAACGCGGGTGATCGGTGGCCAGGTCGAGCACGGGCAGCTCATCCCCCAGTTGCTGCTGCCAATAGGCCAGTTGCCGCTGGCCTTCGCCCTGGGCCAGCCATTGGCGCTGCCAACTGCCGTAATCGGCGTATTGCAGGGCCAGGGGCGCCAGTTCCAGGGACTGGCCCTGGGAGGCTGCGGCATAGCATCGCGAGAACTCGTCGATCAGGACATTCAGCGACCAGCCGTCGGCAATGATGTGGTGCAAGGTCACCAGCAACTGATGCTCGTCCTCGTCCAGGCGCACCAGGGTCACCCACAACAGCGGGCCTTTTTCCAAGTCGAACTGGGTGCGGGCTTCCTGTTCGCGAATCTGCTGCGCCCGAGCCTCACGCTCGGCTGGCGGCAGGTCGCTGAGGTCGATGACTTGCAGGTTGAATTCCGCCGCTGCATCCACTTGCTGCAAGGCGTGGCCGTCGCGTTCGAAGAAGCGCGTGCGCAGGGATTCGTGGCGTTCGATCAGTTGCTGGAAGCTGGCACGCAGGGCCTGTTCATCCAGCTCGCCACGCAGGCGCAGGCCGCCGGGAATGTTGTAGGCGTGGCTGTGCGGGTCCAGTTGCCAGGTGATCCACAGACGGTTCTGGGCCAGGGATTGGAGCAAGGGTTGCTGGCGCGCCAGGGCCTGGATATCGCCTTGGGCCTGGCCGCCATCCTGTTGCTGACGTGCGATCTGTTCACTGAAGGCTTCAAGGGTCGGGGCCTCGAACAACAGGCGCAGGTTCAGCTCCAGGCCCAAGTCTTCACGCAGGCGCGCCAGGACCTGGGTCGCGGCAATGGAGTTGCCGCCCAGGAGGAAGAAGTGGTCGTCGGCCGCCACCTGCTCCACCTGCAATTGCTCGCACCAGATAGCCGCGATGCGCTCCTGCAAGGCCGAGCCCGAGGGCGCGGTGGCCGGCGCTGAAGAGGCCTGGCGATCGGGAAATACCGCGTAGCTGTCGAGACTGCCATCGGCCAGGCGGTTGCGGCAGGCGGAACGCTGCAACTTGCCGCTGGAGGTTTTCGGCAACGCCCCCGGGTTAAGCAGGACCACCACACTCGGCGCTTCCTGGTAGGCCTCGGCCACGGTCTGGCGCAGGGTCTTGATCAGCGCTTCGGGGGAGAGGATTTTCTGCACGCTGCGGCTGATTTCCGCGGCGATGCCGATGCCTTCATGGCCCTGCTCCTGCACGGCGAAGGCCGCGACCCGGCCCTTGCGCACCACTTCCACTTCGCGCTCGATGGTTTGCTCGATGTCCTGGGGATACAGGTTGTGGCCGCGAACGATCAGCATGTCCTTGAGGCGCCCGGTGATAAACACCTCGCCCTGGTGGATAAAGCCCAGGTCGCCGGTGCGCAACCAGGTGCGCCCGGCATACTGGACAAAGGTCTTGGCGGTGGCTTCAGGGTTGCGCCAGTAGCCCAGGGCGATGCTCGGGCCGGCGGCCCAGACTTCGCCGACCTGGCCGTCCGCCCGTTCCGTGAGGCTGGCCGGGTCCATCAACAACACCGCGTGTTCCGGCTGGCTGGTGCCGCAGCTCATCATCACCGTGCCGCTTCCCGGCTCGGCGCGGTTCTGCGCCAGGGCCTGATCGTCCAAGCCCAGGGCGGGGATGCCCTGGCCACGGGTGCCGCCGGCGACAAACAGGGTGGCTTCGGCCAGGCCGTAGGAGGCAAAGAAATTGTTCGAGGTGAAACCGCACGGGGCGAACTTCTCGGCAAAACGCTCCAGGGTGTCCTGGCGGATCGGTTCGGAGCCCGAATAGGCCACGCGCCAGCCGCTCAGGTCCAGGCGTTCCAGGGCCGACTCGCTGACCCGCTCGCTGCACAGGCGGTAGGCAAAGTCGGGACCACCGCTGATGGTGCCGCCGTATTGGCTGATCGCCTCCAGCCAGCGCACTGGCCGGGCCAGGAAGTAGGCCGGCGACATCAACACGCAAGGCACGCCGCTGAAGATCGGTTGCAGCAAGCCGCCAATCAGGCCCATGTCGTGGTACAGCGGCAGCCAGCTGACGATCACGTCGTCAGGGTTGAGATCAATGCCAAAGCCGCGGCGGATCAACAGTTCGTTGGCGACCAGGTTGCCGTGGCTGACTTGCACACCCTTGGGCAAGGCGGTGGAGCCGGAGGTGTATTGCAGGAAGGCGATGTCATCCGCTTGCAGCGTCGGCTCGACCCAGGCCTGGGCCAGGCTGGCTTCCAAGGCATCGACGCAGAGCAGTTGCGGTGCGTCCTGGGCATTGAGTTCGTCCATCTGCAACAAGGCTTCGCGCACCGCGCTGCTGGTCAGCAGCAAGCGCGGTTCGGCATCGGCCATGATCGATAGCAGGCGTTCCTGATGGTGGCGACGGGCGGACTCCGGCGGATAGGCCGGCACCGCAATCACCCCGGCGTACAGGCAGCCAAAAAACGCGGCGACATAGTCCGGCCCACTGGGGAACAGCAGCACCGCGCGATCGCCCACCTGGGCATTGGCCTGTAGGGCACTGGCGATGGTCCGCGCACGCAGATCCAGATCCCGATAGCTGAGCACCACGTTCTGTTCCTGCTCTTCGGCAAGGAAGCGCAAGGCCACTTGGTCGGGGGTTTGCGCCGCCCGGCGTTGAAGGGCTTGAGCCAGGGTGCTGGGGAGTTCGAACGCGTCCGTCATGGGGTTTCCTGCCAGGAGAGTGCATGCCATTGGTATCGGGATCCAGGGCACCACGCAGGAAATAATCCCTTAAAAAACAAAGCCTTGATTACTCACCCAAGGCTTTGTACAGGCTGCGCGGCGGGGCTTTTGGCCCGGAACCTTTCACCAATGAGAACGGATGACGTCTTGAAATAATTAGTCTGCATCCTCCCCTTCCAGGTCGCCCTCACGCACACGGACGAGCAGTGGTTCTCAATCTGCACTCGACTGGAGCATTAATTCTCTTTCTCAATTGACAATCATTATCATTCAACCTAATTTGTCGCTCGATGTGTAGGACGCTTCCGATTTTCCTGTCGTCCCACTTACCTCTTTGCAGCAAGGTGAATTCCATGACGGAACAAGTATCCACAAGCAGGTGCGACTCACCGTTACTCCAGGCCTTTGTCGACAATCGACTGATCCTGGTCAAAATCGCAGCCCGCATCACCGGCTGCGTTCCCGTGCCGAGGATGTGGTGCAGGACGCGTTCTTCCGCTTGCAATCGGCGCCGCAGATCACCTCATCCTTCAAGGCCCAGCTCAGCTATCTGTTCCAGATCGTGCGCAACCTGGCGATCGATCACTACCGCAAGCAGGCCCTGGAGCAAAAGTATTCGGGGACGGAAGAGGAGGGTTTGAACGTGGTCGTTCACGGTGCATCACCTGAAACTTCCCACATGAACTTCTCAACCCTGGAACACATCGCCGATGCGCTGACCGAGCTGCCCAGCCGCACCCGCTATGCGTTCGAGATGTACCGCCTGCACGGTGTCCCGCAAAAGGACATTGCCAAGGAACTGGGGGTCTCCCCGACCCTGGTGAACTTCATGATTCGGGATGCCCTGATTCATTGCCGCAAAGTGTCCGGCACCCGCGGCGATACCTTCGCCCGCCGCTGAAACACCCCGCTTAACCCAGAGCACACTGGTTCGCCACATCAACGATGCGGGGCGTCTGCGTTCCCGCCATCGCCCGCCCACCTTCGCGGGCGAGGATCAGCAGGGCCGCACGCTTGTGTGGAAAATCGAATTCTTTCTGGCAGTAAAGGCACTGGTTGCACGCGGCTGGCCCCACCACCGGCGGGTCAGCGGCGGGTGCTGCCGTGGCCGCCGGATCCAGGCACAACGCATGCACCATAGCCGCCAGCCAGCCGGCCATTTGCTCAGCATTGGAAGAGGACAGGACGGCGCTTGGCGACTCGGGAAGGCACATGGCGGGACTCGAGAAATCATCATCGGTACTTAATCCAATGACGTGAGCCATGGGCAAAAATTTAGCCTGGGGGAACGGGCATCACTGCAATGCGGTAAGGCTCGAAGATCTTCAGCATCTGCCCGTTATCGCGCAGCCCTTGGAGCAATTGAGCAAAGGCTGCGGCGCTGATCGGCGCCTTGGGGCGCAGCAGCGCGTAGTGGTGATAGATCTGGTCGATGCGCTCAGAGATCAGCAACTGCCGAGCCTCATCGGCGTTGGCCACGAGAAATTCGCTGAGGTAGGAACGGGTGACCAGGGCCATGTCTGCCCGCCCCCGCAGGACCATCAACAGGTTGCTGTCGTGGGAATAGGTCAGGGTGGCGTTGTAGCTGTCGGCGAGGTACTTGGGGTCGGCGTTGAAATCGGCGAACGCGTAGTGATAACCGCTGAACAGTGCCAATCGCTTGCCTTTGAGTTCGTTGAAATAGTCTTGCTGGCGACCGGGCTGGTCATGGGCGACAAAGATTTCAGCGTCTTCCAGACCCATGTCGACACTGCTGTGGGGGATGTTCTTCCAACCCCAGGCCGGGTTCTCGAAGATCGCCAGGTCGACCCGGCCCTGCTCGAAGTCGCGAAAACGTCGGGGGATGGAGGTCGGCACCAGCACAAACTGATAGTCGCTCTGCAGGGCGTTGAGCGCCTCGACCAATTGCGGCAGCAAGCCGGTGTCCGCCCCTTGCTCGGGGCGCACGGTGTAAGGCGGGAAATGTGCCGCAGCCACTCGCACCAACTGCGCTGCAGAAGCCGAACCACCCCATAGAACCGTCAGTGCCAGCATCAACAGTGGCAACGCCGTACGCCTAGGCGAAGACATCAAGGCACCGCACCTCAAACCAGGGAAAGGGGGAATGCGACTAAGCTAGGCGTTTTCGTCCACTTCGACAACTTTATGCTGAAGAATTAGCGCGTTGGCACTTTGCCTGACGCGGGCGGCCTCAGCCTTGCTTGAGCACCAGGGTCAAGGCTTCATCGGCCAACTGCTCGAGGGTCAGGCTGCCTTGGGGGCGAAACCAGGTGGTGGTCCAGGACAGGGCGCCGGTCAAGAAGCGCCGCGTGATAAACACGTCCCCCTTGATAAACCCCGCGTCCTTGGCTTCGCCCAGCACCTGCAGCCAGATCTGCTCATAGATATCCCGCAGCGCCAGCACGGCGGCCTGCCCTTCCGACGACAGCGAGCGCCATTCGTAGACCAGCACCGCCATGGCCTCGCCACTGCCGCCCATGATCGATTGCAGCTCGCAGCGAATCAGCGCCAATACCCGTTCACGCACACTGCCGGCCTCGGCCAGGTCGGCGCGCATCAGGGCCGTGTTGTAGAGGATGGTTTCCTGCATCACCGCCCGCAGGATGTCGTCCTTGCTTTTGAAGTGATGGAAGATGCTGCCCGACTGAATCCCCACCGCGCTCGCCAGGTCGCGCACCGTGGTGCGTTCATAGCCCTTGTTGCGAAACAGGTGGGCGGCGGTTTGCAGCAATTTGCCGCGGGCGCTGTCCGGATCGGTCAGTTGTCCGTTGGCGATCAGCTCGCTGACTACCTGCAAGGCTTTTTGCTCGTCCACGGCTGTTCTCCTACATTCACTCAATCAATAGTGCAGCAAAGCCCCTGAAAACAGGCGGCCGGCGCGCGCAATTTAAGCCGCTGGGGGCGACCAAGCAAGCGCTCGGGTTGAAGATAGTTTGCTCGTTTACAAACCAAGCGCTTGCTTGGTAGTCTCGCCACAGTTGTTTTTCCGAGAGCCCTGCCATGACCAAGACTCTACGCATCGGCTGCGCCAGCGCCTTCTGGGGCGACACCTCCAGCGCCGCCGCACAACTGGTAAACGGTGGCCATCTGGATTACCTGGTGTTCGACTACCTCGCCGAGATCACCCTGTCGATCATGGCCGGAGCTCGAATGAAGGACCCAGGCGCCGGTTACGCCACGGATTTCATCGAAGTGCTGGCGCCCCTGCTGGGCTCCATCGCCGAGCAGCGCATACGGGTCATCAGCAACGCCGGCGGGGTCAACCCCCTGGCCTGCGCTGCCGCCCTGCAAGCGGCCTGCGACCGCGCCGGTATCACCTTGAAGATTGCGGTGCTGCTGGGGGACGACGTGCAACCGCAACTGCCGCAACTGAGCCAGGCCGGCATCAGGGAAATGTTCAGCGGCGCGCCCCTGCCGTCGATGTGCGTCTCCAGCAACGCCTACCTGGGGGCACCGGGGATTGTCGAAGCGCTGCGCCTGGGGGCGGACATCGTCATCACCGGGCGGGTAGTGGACAGCGCCGTGGTCAGTGGTGCCCTGGTGCACGAGTTCGGCTGGTGCTGGCAAGACCACGACAAACTGGCCCAGGCCGCCCTCGCCGGGCACATCATCGAATGCGGCGCGCAATGCACCGGTGGCAACTTCACCGACTGGCGCGCCGTGCCGGACTACGAACACATCGGTTTCCCCATCGTTGAAGTCAGCGCCGACGGCCAGTTCGTCGTCAGCAAGGTCGAAGGCACCGGCGGCCTGGTGACGCCGCTGACCGTGGGTGAACAATTGCTGTATGAGATTGGCGATCCCCAGGCCTATCAGTTGCCCGATGTGATCTGCGATTTCAGCCAGGTGCAGCTGCAACAACAAGGCCCGGACCGGGTGCAGGTCCAGGGTGCCAGGGGCTTGCCGCCGACGGCGCAGTACAAGGTCAGCGCCACCTACCTCGACGGGTTCCGTTGCACCGCCAGTTGCCTGATCGCCGGCATCGATGCCGTGGCCAAGGCCGCCGGGTCAGCCAGGCGATCATCGACAAGACCAGCGAGATGTTCAGCCAGCGCGGCTGGGCGCCCTACACCGAAGTGAACATCGAACTGCTGGGCAGCGAAGCCACCTACGGCCCCCACGGCCAGCGCCAGGACAGCCGCGAAGTGGTGATCAAACTGGCGGTGCGCCACCCCAGCAAGCAGGCGCTGATTCTGTTCTCCCGGGAGATCGCCCAAGCCGCAACAGGCATGGCCCCGGGGCTGACCGGGATTGTCGGCGGGCGGCCGACGGTGTACCCGCTGATTCGCCTGTTTTCCTTTTTGCTGGATAAAAGCGCCTGCCTGCTGAGCCTCGACATCAATGGCCAGCGCCACCCTTGCCCCCTGCCGGAAAGCACCTCCCCCAGCAGCACCCTGCCCACGCCACCGCTGCCACCGACACCCAGAGGCCGGGCAGACACCCAGGTGGCGTTGGTCAAACTGGCGGTGGCGCGCTCAGGCGACAAGGGCAACCACAGCAATATCGGCGTGCTGCCCCGCGCCGCCGAATACCTGCCATGGATCGCCGAAGCCTTGACCCCGGAGGTGCTGATGGACTGGATGAGCCACGTGCTCGACCCGGTCCACGGCCGGGTCACGCGCTGGTACCTGCCCGGCACCCACAGCCTGAATTTCCTGCTGGAAAACGCCCTGGGCGGTGGCGGCGTGGCCAGCCTGCGCATCGACCCACAAGGCAAGGCCTTCGCCCAGCAATTGCTGGAAATCCCCATCCCGGTGCCGCAAAGCATCGCCGACGCCGTCAACTAGAGGAGGCTTGCCGTGGTCTATGACTCGATTTTTCGCCGCGACCTGTTCGCCGCTCAAACCCTGATCGTCACCGGTGGCGGCAGCGGTATCGGCCGCTGCACCGCCCATGAGCTGGCAGCCCTCGGCGCTCGGGTGCTGCTGGTGGGGCGCAAGGCGGAAAAACTGCAAAAGGTCGCCGCCGAGATCAGCGCCGACGGCGGTCAGGCGGCCTGGCAGGCCTGCGACATTCGTGATGAAGAGGCGGTCAAGGCCCTGGTAACGCAACTGATCGCCGAACACGGGCCGATTCACGGCCTGGTCAATAACGCCGGTGGCCAATATCCGGCGCCCCTGGCATCGATCAATCAGAAAGGCTTCGAGACCGTGCTGCGCACCAACCTGGTGGGTGGTTTCCTGATGGCCCGGGAAGTCTTCAACCAATCCATGAGCCAACACGGCGGCAGCATCGTCAACATGCTGGCCGACATGTGGGGCGGCATGCCGGGCATGGGCCACTCCGGTGCGGCGCGTGCCGGTATGGACAACTTCACCAAGACCGCGGCAGTCGAATGGGGGCACGCCGGGGTGCGGGTCAATGCGGTGGCGCCGGGCTGGATTGCGTCCAGCGGCATGGACACCTACGAAGGCGCGTTCAAGGCGGTGATCCCGACCTTGCGCGAGCATGTGCCCCTCAAGCGCATCGGCACCGAATCGGAGGTCAGCGCGGCAATTGTTTTCCTGCTGAGCCCGGCGGCGGCCTTTATCAGCGGCAGCACCTTGCGCATCGACGGCGCCGCCAGCCTGGGCAGCCGTGCCTGGCCGCTGTACAAGGCCCGCAACAGCGAGTCCTACAACGGCTTCCACCGTGCCTACCTGCCGGACGTCCTCAAGGACAAGGAGTAAGCCATGCCGGTAATCACCTCCCAACTCGACCCCCACAGCCCGCAGTTCGCCCAGAACCGGGCAGCGATGCTGGCCTGCCTCGATCACATCCGCCAGCTGGAAGAAAACCTGCTGCACAAGGCCGCCGAAGCCAAGGCCAAGTTCGAGAAACGCGAACAACTGCTGCCCCGGGAGCGCCTCAATCTGCTGCTGGACCCCGGCGCGCCGTTTCTCGAACTGGCCAGCCTGGCCGGCTACAAACTGCATGACGACAAAGACGGCAGCCAGGCCGGTGGCGGGCTGATTGCCGGCATCGGTTATGTGTCAGGGGTACGGGTGCTGGTGGTGGCCAACAACAGCGCGATCAAGGGCGGGACCATCTCTCCCAGTGGCCTGAAAAAGTCCCTGCGCCTGCAACAGATCGCCGTGGAAAACAAACTGCCGGTGGTGACCCTGGCGGAAAGCGGCGGCGCCAACCTCAACTATGCGGCGGAGATTTTTGTCGAAGGCGCCCGCAGCTTTGCCAACCAGGCGCGCATGTCGGCCATGGGCCTGCCGCAGATCACCGTGGTGCACGGCTCGGCCACCGCCGGCGGCGCCTACCAGCCGGGGTTATCGGATTATGTAGTGGTGGTGCGCGGCAAGGCCAAGCTGTTTCTCGCCGGGCCGCCGCTGCTCAAGGCCGCCACCGGCGAAGTGGCCACCGATGAAGAACTGGGTGGCGCCGAGATGCACGCGCAAGTGGCCGGCACCGCGGAGTACCTGGCGGAAAACGACGCCGACGGTGTGCGCATCGTGCGCGAGATCCTCAGCCTGCTGCCGTGGAACGCCCAATTGCCCCAGCAGGCACCGATCACCTATCGCGAACCGCTGTACCCCATCGACGAACTGCTGGGCCTGATCCCCGACGACACGAAGAAACCCTACGACGCTCGCGAGATCATTGCCCGCCTGGCCGACGGCTCGCAGTTCCTGGAGTTCAAGGGCGAGTTCGACTCGCAGACCCTCTGCGGCCATCTGCAGATCCAGGGCAGGCCGTGCGGTTTTATCGGCAACAACGGCCCGATCACGCCCCAGGGTGCAAGCAAGGCGGCGCAGTTTATCCAGTTGTGCGACCAGAGCCGCACGCCGTTGCTGTTCTTCCACAACACCACCGGTTTCATGGTCGGCACCGAGTCGGAACAGCAAGGGGTGATCAAGCACGGCTCCAAGCTGATCCAGGCCGTGGCCAATGCCCGAGTGGCCAAGCTGACCATCGTCGTCGGCGGCTCCTACGGTGCCGGCAACTATGCAATGTGCGGCCGAGGCCTGGACCCACGCTTCATCTTCGCCTGGCCCAACAGCCGCACCGCGGTGATGGGCGGCGCCCAGGCCGGCAAGGTGTTGCGCATCGTCACCGAGGCCAAGCACGCCAAGGACGGCCTGGTGGCCGACCCGAAAATGCTCGACATGCTCGAACAGGTCACCGCGCAGAAGCTCGACAGCCAGTCCACGGCCTTGTACGCCAGCGCCAACCTGTGGGATGACGGGCTGATCGACCCCCGACAGACCCGTACCCTGTTGGGCTACCTGCTGGATATCTGCCACGAAGCCGAACTGCGTCAATTGATGCCCAACAGCTTCGGTGTGCCACGCTTTTAACCCGGGCGCCCAGCGCGATCAGGAGCAGCATAAAAATGATCTTTACCCAGGAACATGAAGCACTGCGACGCACCGTGCGCCAATTCGTCGACCGCGAGATCAACCCCCATGTGGATGAATGGGAAAAGGCCGGGCGCTTTCCCATCCACGAGGTTTTCCGCAAGGCCGGGGAGCTGGGGCTGCTGGGCATTTCCAAGCCGGAGAAATTCGGCGGCATGGGCCTGGACTACAGCTACTCCATCGTCGCCGCAGAAGAGTTCGGCACCATCCATTGCGGCGGCATCCCGATGTCCATCGGCGTGCAGACCGACATGTGCACCCCGGCCCTGGCGCGCTTTGGCTCCGACGCGTTGCGCGACGAGTTCCTGCGCCCGGCCATCAGCGGCGAACAAGTGGGCTGCATCGGCGTCTCGGAAGTGGGCGCCGGTTCCGATGTGGCCGGGCTCAAGACCCATGCCCGCAAGGACGGCGACGACTACGTGATCAACGGCAGCAAGATGTGGATCACCAACTCCCCCAGCGCCGATTTCATCTGCCTGTTGGCCAACACCTCGGACGACAAGCCCCATATCAACAAGTCGCTGATCATGGTGCCGATGAACACCCCGGGGATCAGCCTCAGTTCGCACCTGGACAAGCTGGGCATGCGCAGTTCGGAAACCGCCCAGGTGTTCTTCGACAACGTGCGGGTGCCCCAGCGCAACCGCATCGGCCACGAAGGCGCGGGGTTCATGATGCAGATGCTGCAGTTCCAGGAGGAACGGCTGTTCGGCGCGGCCAATATGCTCAAGGGCCTGGAGTACTGCGTGAACAGCACCATCGACTACTGCAAGGAGCGCCAGACCTTCGGCAGCCCGCTGATCGACAACCAGGTGATCCACTTCCGCCTGGCCGAACTGCAAACCGAAATCGAATGCCTGCGGGCCCTGGTCTATCAAGCCACCGAACAGTATGTGCGCGGCCAGGACGTGACCCGCCTGGCCTCCATGGCCAAGCTCAAGGCCGGGCGCCTGGGCCGCGAGGTCAGCGACAGTTGCCTGCAGTACTGGGGCGGCATGGGCTTCATGTGGGACAACCCGGTGGCCCGGGCCTACCGCGACGTGCGCCTGGTGTCGATCGGCGGCGGTGCCGACGAGATCATGCTGGGCATCATCTGCAAGCTCATGGGCATCCTGCCGGGGAAGAAAAAATGAACGCCCTGCCCACTTGCCAGACCCTGTTGCTGGAGCCCCATGGCGGGGTCCTGCATATCACCCTCAATCGCCCACACACCCGCAATGCCATGAGCCTGCAGATGGTCAGCGAATTGCGCGCGGTACTGGCGGCAGTGCGCGGGGAACGTCGCGTGCGGGCCCTGGTGCTGAGCGGCGCGGGCGGCCACTTCTGCTCCGGTGCCGACCTCAAGGACATGGTCGAGGCCCGGGCCCAGGGCGCCGAGGCCTACCGCGAGTTGAACCGGGCCTTTGGCCGCTTGCTGGAAGAGGCCCAGCACAGCCCGCAAGTGCTGATCTGCGTGCTGCAAGGCGCGGTATTGGGAGGCGGCTTTGGCCTGGCCTGCGTCAGCGACATTGCCCTGGCCGATCATCAGGCCCAGTTCGGCTTGCCGGAAACCAGCCTGGGCCTGCTGCCGGCGCAGATCGCGCCCTTTGTCGTGCAGCGCATCGGCCTGACCCAGGCCCGGCGCCTGGCGCTGACGGCGGCACGCTTCGACGGGATCGAGGCCGAGCGCCTGGGGCTGGTGCATTTTGTCGAGCGCGACCCACAGGCCCTGGCCGAACGCCTGGACCAGGTGCTGGACCAAGTGCTGCGTTGTGCACCCGGGGCCAATGCGGCGACCAAGGCGTTGCTGCTGGCCAGTGCGCCAGCGTTGGCGCCGGGCTTGCTGGATCAGGCTGCCGAAGCCTTCAGCCAGGCGCTGACCGGTGAGGAAGGCGCCGAGGGCACCCTGGCGTTCGCGCAAAAACGCCCACCGACGTGGGCCGGTTGACGCCCGCCAGCGCTCAGTCAGCGACGTCTGCGCCGTATTAAAACCCGTTCGAACCCCATGGATTCCAGGGAGCCTGCTATGCCCGCCTTCAGCAAGATCCTCATCGCCAACCGTGGTGAAATCGCCTGCCGCATCCAGCGCACGGCCCAGGCCCTGGGCTATCGCACCGTGGCGGTGTACAGCGACGCCGACGCCGACGCCCGGCACGTGCGCATGGCCGACGAAGCCGTGCACATCGGCCCCTCGGCGGTGCAGCAGTCGTACCTGAACCCCACCGCCCTGCTCGACGCTGCCCGGCGCAGCGGAGCCGATGCGCTGCACCCCGGCTACGGCTTTCTGTCGGAGAACGCCGAGTTCGCCAGGGCCTGCCAGGCCGCCGGGTTGACCTTTATCGGCCCCAGCAGCGAGGCCATCGAATTGATGGGCAGCAAGCGCCTGTCGAAGGTGGCGATGCTGGCCGCCGGGGTGCCCTGCATTGCCGGCTACCAGGGCGCCGAGCAAGACGACGCGACGCTGCAACAACAGGCGGAGGGCATCGGCTACCCGCTGATGATCAAGGCCAGTGCCGGCGGCGGCGGCCGCGGCATGCGCCTGGTGCACCACGCCGAGCAATTGCTGGAGCAGATCCGCACCGCCCGCTCCGAAGCCCTGCACGCCTTTGGCAGCGACGAACTGATTCTGGAACAGGCGCTGATCGAACCGCGGCACGTGGAAGTCCAGGTGTTCGGCGACCACCACGGCAATCTGGTCCACCTTGGGGAGCGGGACTGCTCGATCCAGCGCCGCCATCAGAAAGTCATCGAGGAAGCCCCCTGCCCGGTGATGACCGTCGCGTTGCGCCAGGCCATGGGCGAGGCCGCTCTGAAGGCCGGGCGCGCGGTGAACTACGTGGGCGCCGGCACCGTGGAGTTTTTGCTGGACGCCCGGGGCCGCTTCTATTTCCTGGAAATGAACACCCGGCTGCAAGTGGAACACCCAGTGACCGAGTTCGTCACCGGCCTGGACCTTGTGGCCTGGCAACTGCTCGTGGCGGCCGGCGAGCCCTTGCCGTTACGCCAGGAGCAGGTGCAGCTCCGGGGCCATGCGATCGAGGTGCGGCTGTACGCCGAAGACCCGGCCCAGGGCTTTCTGCCCCAGACCGGGCATGTGCTGCGCTGGGAACCGCCGACGGACAGCCCGGTGCGCATCGACCATGGCGTGCTCGAAGGCCAGCGCATCAGCCCGTTCTACGACCCGATGCTGGGCAAGCTGATCGCCCATGGCGCCAGCCGCGAAGACGCTCGCCGCCAACTGCTGCGGGCCGTGGAAGACTTGGTGTTGATGGGGGTGACCAGCAATCAGCGGTTGTTGACCAACCTGCTCAAGCACCCGGTGTTTGTCAGCGGCCACTTCAGCACTGCCTTTATCGCTGAACAGTTCGCCGACGACCCCAGCCTGATTCCGCAGACGCCGAGTGCCGAGCAACTGGCGATTGCCGCTGCCCTGCTCTATCACCACGGCGCCCAGGCGCATGCCGGCCCCCTGGCCGGTTGGCGCAGCACGGCCAGCGTGCCCTTGCACTACCGCCTCGGGCTGCTGGAGAACAGTTGGTCCGTGGCCCTCACACCGCAGCCGTCGGGGGCGCTGCACATTCAGGTTGAGGGGCAGGTGTTGGCTATCGTCCTGCGGGAGGCCGACGGTCGCTGGGCCAGCCTGGAAGTCGACGGCCTGCGCCGTCGCCATGCCTATCTGCAGGACGCCGAGCACCTGTGGCTGTTCACCGCGCCCGGCTGCCTGGCCCTGCAAGACCTGACCCAGGCCCAGGCGCCGGCCAGGCCAGCGCCCATTCCGGCACCCTCAAGGCGCCCATGGACGGGGCGATTGTCGAGGTGCTGGTCAGCGAAGGCACAGCGGTAAGCAAGGGCCAGTTGCTGGTGGTGCTGGAGGCCATGAAGATGGAGCACCCGCTCAAGGCCGGCATCGATGGAGTGATCAAACGCCTGCAAGTCAGCCAAGGCGACCAGGTAAAAAATCGACAGATCCTGCTGGAGGTGGAATAAGCATCTAGGCGGACGTGCCGGCATTGGCTACGCTCAAGCCTCTTCACGATGTTCAAGGCTGGAATTTGCGATGCCCCACTGGCTGGTAATAGATCTGGAAGCCACTACGGATGAAGGGGGCTGGCCGGTGACGGAGATGGAAATCATCGAAATCGGCGCCACCCTGGTCAACCGCGAGGGCCGCGAGCTGGACCATTTCCAGCGTTTTGTGCGACCGCTCAGGCGCCCTGCCCTGACCCCGTTCTGCCGTGAACTGACCCACATTACCCAGGCCAATATCGACAGCGCCGCGCCGCTGACGGAGGTCTGGCCGCTGTTCGAGCGCTGGCTCGGCCCCCATCAGGCACGCCTGGAAGGCTGGGCCAGTTGGGGCGATTACGACCGCAAGCAACTGCTCCAGGAATGGCAGCGCCTGCGATTGACCAGCCTGCTCCAGCCCTTGCCGCACATGAACCTGAAACAGCGCTTTGCCAAGGCCCGTCGCCTGGAGCGCCCCCTGGGCCTGATCAGCGCCCTGCAACTGGCCGGTATGCACTTCAATGGCCAGCAGCACCGGGCCCTGGAAGATGCGCGAAATACCGCGCGCCTGCTGCCGCTGATTCTTCCGGGCTGAACCTTGCGGGCAACAGGTGACGCACCTGAAGCCCTTGTGCATACTGGCCAGCCTTTTTGACCCTTTTCGAGGAATCGCCCATGTTTAAAGTCAACGAGTACTTCGACGGCACCGTCAAGTCGATTGCCTTCGGCACGGCCGAAGGTCCGGCTACCATCGGCGTCATGGCTCCGGGCGAATATGAGTTCGGCACCGCACAGCGGGAAATCATGCACGTGGTCTCCGGCGCCCTGACCGTCAAGCTGCCAGACAGCAGCGACTGGGAAACCTTCGCCGCCGGCAGCCAGTTCAACGTCCCGGCCAACAGCAAGTTCCAGCTCAAGGTCGCAGTCGATACCGCTTACCTGTGCGAGTACCGCGGCTGAGTCGGCCTTAGGCTCCTCCCGCCGGCCAAAAAAAAATGCCCGTATCCTGCGATACGGGCATTTTTCGTCATGGGCCAGCCGTGCTACTCGAGCACGGTCACCGGCATGCCCACCTCAAGCAGGCCAAGGCCATCGTTCACCAGGTTCTGGCCGAACATCGCACCGTCTTCCTGGGCCCGGTATTTCTGCAGGGTTGCCAGGGGCTCCCGGTCAGCGCTGCGCTCGCCGGTCTGCGGGTCGATGGTGGTGAGGATGCAGCGCGAGCACGACTTGACCACGCGAAACTCCACGTCGCCAATACGCACCCGCTTCCATTGGTCTTCGGCATAGGCAGCACTGCCTTCGATCACCAGGTTGGGGCGAAAGCGCAGCATCTCCAGGGGGCGCCCGACTTGACCGGACAGCTCTTCAAGGGACGCCTGACCGATCAGCAACAGCGGGAAGCCGTCGGCAAACGCCACCTGATCATCGTCCTTGCCATAACCGGCCTGGGTGGTGCGCGCCCGCTCCAGGGGCACCTGGACCAACCGCGTAGGCTTGCCGATAAAGTCACTGACCCAGGCCCCCGCCGCATCGCCGGCATCCGGCACGCGCAACGTGTCGCGCCAGATGGTCACGCCACGCAAAGGCGCATCGGCACCGGGCAAATCGACGTCTAGGGTGGGTCGCCCGGCCGCACTCAGGGTCAGACCGCCCTGGGCATTCCACAGGGCCGACAGCTGGCTCATGCGCGGCTCGGCGCGCTGGGTCAGAAAGCGCCCGCTGGCCTCATCCACCAGCATCCAGCGGCGATCCCCGTCCAGGCCCAGCTTGTCCAGGGCGACCTGTTGCAGGGACTCGCCCCGGGCGGACTTCATGGGGTATCGATACAGCGCGCTCAGACGCATGGCAGCTCCCTGGGTTGGGCAAAAAACGCCACCCTATACGAGCTCACCGGCGAATAAAAGACACAGATAGGCGGACAGGTCGGGCGCCTGTCCGCCGGCCAGGGTCAGGCGCTGACTTCATCCAGCAACAGGCGTTGGCGGACCACGTCCACCAGTTTGTCCGGCTGGAACTTGGAGAGGAAGTTGTCGCAACCGACCTTCTTCACCATGGAGTCGTTGAAGCTGCCGGACAGCGAGGTGTGCAGCACCACATAGAGCCCACGCAGGCGCGGGTCGTTGCGGATTTCGGTGGTCAGGCGGTAACCGTCCATCTCCGGCATTTCTGCGTCGGTGAAGATCATCAGCAGCTTTTCGGTCATGTCGACCCCGGTGTCGGCCCAGGCCTTGAGCATGTTCAGGGCCTTGAGACCGTCGCTGGCGATGTGCATCTTCACCCCGAGCTGGCCCAGGGTGTCGCGCAGTTGCGAGAGAGCCACGTTGGAGTCGTCCACCAGCAGCACTTCACGGCCGCGGGCGCGTTCCAGCACCGGATCTTCCAGCTTGTCGCGGGAAACCTTGGCGTTGTAGGGCACGATCTCGGCCAGGACTTTCTCGACGTCGATGATTTCCACCAACTGGTCGTCGACCTTGCTGATGGCCGTCAGGTAATGCTGGCGCCCGGCGCTGGTCGGCGGCGGCATGATGGCTTCCCAGTTCATGTTGACGATGCGGTCGACACCGCCCACCAGGAAGGCCTGCACTGAGCGGTTGTACTCGGTGACGATGATGGTGCTGTTGGGGCCCGGTACCAGCGGACGCATGCCGATGGCCTGGGACAGGTCGATCACCGGCAGGGTCTGGCCGCGCAAGTTGACCACGCCACAGACGAAGGGATGACGCTGAGGCATCAGGGTCAACTTGGGCAGTTGCAGGACTTCCTGCACCTTGAAAACGTTGATTGCGAACAACTGGCGCCCGGCCAGGCGGAACATAAGGATTTCCAGGCGATTCTCACCCACCAGCTGGGTGCGTTGATCTACCGTGTCGAGAATGCCGGCCATTAATGACTCCTGGGCTTGTTCTGATGAATTCACTGAATAGAGTTATCGGCCGATCAAGCCGTAGCTTGACCCCCAGACAAAATGCCATGTAAAGGCATTGATGTCACATTAACATCATGCTTTACTGCGCCCAGCAGCTACCCCGCCCCCCATCCCTCGCGGCACGACCTTTATTTCGCCGTTAGGTTCCCGCGCCTAAGGGAATCCCCTAGTAACAATCAGGTCCAACCTGATATTCGCGATATCCAATAGCCATTAATGTGACGCCATTCTCAGTTGCATGAATGGAGTCAGGCTTTTGTTTTTTCTCGCAGGAACTTGGCTCGGTGCCTACTCATACGGCATGACCCCGACTCGTCGAGCTGCCGAGCCCGTGCGCCTGCGCCACTTGTTCAGTGGCCTGAAGACTCCTTTCAGCCCTCATAAAGACCGGTACGAGCAGCCCTGCGTGCACACAGCAAACACCTCGGCACTGCCTTCAATCGGCCAACCAACAACACGCTCTGCCTTACAACCGTTCAGCCAACGCACTCTCCCTTCAACGGACATCAGGTCATGGAGATAAGCATGCTCAAGGACGGCAAGCAGCCCATTCATCCCCAACCCACCTTCTTCATCGAAGCGCAAACCCTGTTGGCACGCTCGGAAGACTGCCTGAGCCATTTGCACCTGATCCATAACGATGAAGAGGCCATACAGTGCTTGCTTGGCAGCCTGTCGAACCTGGCGCAAACCGCAGCCGACCATGGCGTAGCGCCGCTCTGCGAATTCTCCCGGCATGTGCACAAATTGCTGCATCAGGCCCAGCGATCCATCGACCTGAATGAGCGGCTACTTGAGGTGATCAAGGGCTGCCTGACCTTGATGGCCTGGCAACTGGAACTGATCGATCCGCACGACGGCCAACTCCACATGGATGACAGTGAACAGGCCCTGCTGATTGCCGCACTGGCTGAACACGTCGGAGAACACGGCGCCCTGCCCATGCCCCACGCCAATCACTGATCCCCACCGTGAAACCTGATGCCGCCAAGCCACTCACAACAGCGCGGCCCCCTGCCACTACCCTCTGACTTACGGCGCCATTGCATATGTCGCAATTCAACATCACATGCCTGTAAACGACATAAGCAACTATGACCTTAACTAGGATGTCAGCGCTGATACTTGATCTTTCGCTGCCTTATCGGTTTTGCTGTTAAGCCCGATCAAACAGAGTGACTGATAAATACACTAGGGAGTAATAGCAAGAGCTGGCACTCACGTACCTAAAGCCCGTAATCCTGACCTGCCGGACATATATACCGATGCCCGGACACGCGACCGAGGGTAACCAAGAGTGATAGTATGCCGGCCACTAACCAACACAATTAGTGGCACATTGACTCAGGCTCTTGAGTCACTGCCTAACATGCTCGAAACATTTAGAACAACGTCAATTAACATCGTTTAATAAAACCGTATCGTTTTTAAACAGGGCCCCGTCAGTTTCCCAGGTGGCCTTACCGCAGCGAACATTCATTGGCTCCATCCGTTATGTACGCCAGCCTCAAGTCCGTTATCTGTTGGCCACTCCTGCGCAAAAACCTGCACTGGCTCTGCCTGTTGCTGGGGGTGTGCTCGACCCTTGGCAATTTGTTGATTTTTTACCTGGAGCGCCCCCTGTCCCTGGCGTTGCTGCTGTTGAACATCGCCACCCTGGCTTGCCTGTGGATCCAGTACGACTACTGGCGCAAGTCGATCAAGTTCCAGCCCCAGGAACTCGCCGACCGCCTGCTGCAAGTCCAGGAAAACGAACGTCATCGCCTCAGCCGTGAACTGCACGACGATATCGGCCAACTTCTGACGGCCGCCAAGCTCCAGAACGAGTGGCTCAAGCGCCGCCTGCCCGATGACCTGCAAGGGCATTGTGCGAGCCTGGGCAACACCCTCGACGAAACCCTGGCCAAAGTGCGCGACGTCTCGGCGATCCTCAATCCGCGGCAACTGAGCAGCCTGGGACTGGAAGCCAGCTTGCGCGCCCATTTACTCAAGACCCTGGAAAACACCTCGGTGCACTGGAGCCTGGAGTGCCGACAGCACCTGGCGGGGATCCCGGAAGAGATGGCCGTGGCCGCCTTCAGGATCACCCAGGAAGCGGTGACCAATATCCTCCGGCATTCCCGGGCGACGAACCTGCTGGTACGCCTGCAGCGTTTGCCCGAAGGGCTGTCGCTGCTGATCAGCGATGACGGCCAAGGCTTCTCCCCCGCCACCAACCCGGGCGCCCAAGGGCAGCGCGGCATGGCCGGGATGGCGGAACGCGTGGCGCAACTGGGAGGCACCCTGAGCGTCACCAGCCAGCCCGAGCAAGGCACACTGATCGAAGCACTTTTCCCCTGGAGCCCCCGCGCCCTTGAACGGGCCAGTACCGATAAGGTTCTACATTGACCTGTAATTTACTTCTGGTGGATGACCACTCTCTGATTCGGGCCGGCGTACGTGCCCTGGTAACGGACATTCCCGGCTATGCCGTGATCGGCGAGGCCAACGACGGCAATCAGTTGCTGGAGATGGTCGAACAACTGCGCCCGGACATCGTCCTGCTGGACATCTCGATGAAGAACATCGGTGGCCTGGAGGCCCTGCAACGACTCAAGGCGGCACGCCCCCTGAGCAAGGTGCTGATCCTCTCGATGCACACCGACCCGGCGCTGATCATGCAGGCCCTGGAGTCCGGCGCCCATGGCTACCTGCTCAAGGACACCACCGCCACCGAACTCGAACACGCCCTGGAAGCACTGCGCAACGGCGAGCGTTACCTGAGCCCGGCGATCGCCCACACGGTGATCGACCAGGCGCTGACCCGCACCCAGAAGAACCAGCCCGAGCCCACGCTGGTGCACAACCTGACGGCGCGCCAGCTGGAAATCCTGCGCCTGATCGTGCGCGGCAAATCCACCCGAGAGATCGCCCAAGGCCTGGGCCTGAGCATCAAGACCGTGGAAACCCACCGTTCGCAAATCATGAAACGCCTGCAGATCTATGACGTCGCCGGGCTGGTGCTGTTTGCCGTGCGCGAACAGATCATCAGCCTCGACGACTAACCCTGCTCCACGGCGCCCAGCAGTGGCGAGTCCGCCGGCAAATGCACGCGCAACGCCTGGGGCCGAGCGACAAAACGCAGGTCGTTGCCCTCCAGGGGCTCGCCATCGAGGTTGATGGACAAGCCCTGGGACGCCTTGATCTCGACCCACGGCAAGCGCGCCCGGACAAACATGCTGTCCAGCCCCCAACCATCGGTCATCAGCTCTTTCAGGGTGCCGACCACTTCCTGGGGCGCCGGCAAAATACTCACGTCCAGCAGTCCGTCATCCGCCAGGGCCTGGGGGCATAGCACATGCCCGCCGCCGGCTTGCCGGCCATTGCCGATCCCCAGGGCCAGCAGCTCGCCGCTCCAGTGAAAATCCGGCCCCTGCAACTCGGCAGAGGCCGCGTGCAGTTCGCCGAAACGCGACAACCCGGTGAACAGGTACGCCGCGCCACCGAGGACCTTTTTCAAGTCCTCCGAGGTGTTAGCCGTAACCTGGCTGCCGAACCCACCCGTCGCCATGTTCAGGAACACCTGGCCGCCGACTTCGCCGAGGTCGATGGCCCGCGCGGGCACATCCAACAGGTCGAGGGCAACCGCAGGCTCCAGCGACACGCCGGCGGCCCGGGCAAAGTCGTTGGCGGTGCCCAAGGGTAAGAGCACCAGGCTGGCGTCACCTTGCTCCTCGGCCAGGGCCTCGGCAATGTCACGCAAGGTACCGTCACCGCCGCCCGCGATCAGCTGCGGGTAGCCGGCGGCCAGGGCTTCCTGGACCAGTCGCCGGGCATCGCCCGCCTCCCAGGTCACGCGCACCGCCAACTCCCAGCCCGCCGCGCGCTTGGCTTCCACGGCCTGGCGCACGTCGTCGTTGAGGGCCTGCTTGCCATGCAAAATCAACAGTGCCTTACGCTCGCTCATGGATCACGACTCCCAGGATTCAAAAAGATGCTTGAAGGATGTTGACCCAAGCCGCAAACAAAAAAGTCGGTGCCGCCGAAGATATTTTTTCGCCTGGGTACGAGTGCATCCCGAGCGCACGGGCACTTGGCCCAACGATTACAGGCATCTGAAATTTTTCTGACCCCTTAGCCTGCTTTCTATTCGCCAGTCAGTGTTTCATGGGCTTTACTGAGCCGAAGTTCCTGAGATGACGAGTGGTCGATATCGGCGCGCGGCACTACGCCAGAAATTCAACTGAACTCGTCAAGAACACGGGTCTCTTAACATTCACGGGTCCCATATTGGCCGCGTCAAAGCTATCGTAGAAACATCAGGGATGGTCAGGCGTGACAAGTCGTTTTTTGACGCTCTGGCTGAAGGTGTTTTCAGCCGAGCCTGTCGCCAAGGGTCGAGGGAATTGATCTTATGCGGTTGCAACCAGTCGATAGTTTGTTACTTACCCGGCCGAGCATGGTCGAGTACTTTCTGTTAGGTATCCGCCTGGTCCACGGCGTTACGGCGATCCTCCCGGGGTTGCTGTTGATGATGCTGGTCCCCGATCCAAACCACGCGCAAATCAAGAATGACCTGACCGTCCTGCTGTTTTTCGGGGTCATCAGCGTGATGATTTTCCAGGCGCTGGGGGTCTACGCCGAAAGCATTTTCAGCAACCGGCTGCGCTTCCAACTGACCCTCTTTGCCTGGGCCTCTTCCTTCTGCGTGCTGATGTTCATGCACCGCGCCATGCAGATGTTCGATGACTTCAGCAACAGCGAATTGTTGATCTGGTTCTGCGGCAGCCTGGTGCTGTTCGGCATCGAACGCCTGATTCTCCTGACCCTGTTCCAGCAACTGATGCAACGCGGAGTGTTCCTGCAAAACGCGGTGATCCTCGGCGCCACCGAGAACGGCCAGCGCCTGGCCGAATACCTGGCCCAGCACCAGGACATCCGCTCCGGCGTGATCGGCTTTATCGACGACCGCATCGGCCGCCTGCCCAAAACCCTGTGCAACCTGCCACTGCTGGGCAACTCCAGCGACCTGGAAAAACTGATCCGCGAGGGCCAGGTCACCCAGGTGTTGGTGGCCCTGCCCTGGTCCGCGGAAAACCGCATGGCCTATGTGATTCGTGAGTTGCGCCGGTTGCCGGTCAACGTGCTGCTGGTGCCGGACATGGTCGCCTTTCGGCATGCCCACAACCGCATCACCGAAGTGGCCAGCCTACCGATGTTCAATGCCTCGGAAGTGCCGTTGCGCGGCTGGTCGCCGTTCTTCAAGCGCGCTGAAGACATGCTCCTGTCGACCCTGGCCCTGGTGTTGCTGTCCCCAGTCATGCTCGCGGTGGCGCTGGCCATCAAGCTCGACTCCAAAGGTCCGGTACTGTTCAAGCAGAAGCGTTATGGCTACAACAACCGGCTGATCAAGGTCTACAAATTCCGCTCCATGCACCAGCACTTGGCAGACGCCAATGCCGAGCAGCAAACCACCCGGGGCGACCCGCGCATCACCCGGGTCGGACGCTTCATTCGCAAGACCAGCCTCGATGAGCTGCCGCAACTGCTCAACGTGCTCGGCGGCAGCATGTCCATGGTCGGGCCGCGCCCACACGCCACCGCCACCAAGGCCGCTGGCATTCTTTTCGAGGAGGCAGTGAAGGAATACACCTCGCGCCACCGGGTCAAGCCGGGCATTACCGGGCTGGCGCAAATCAACGGTTATCGTGGCGAAACCGACACCCTGGAAAAAATCGAGAAGCGTGTCGAATTCGACTTGGAATACATCGAAAACTGGTCGGTCTGGTTTGACTTGTACATCCTCTTCCGCACCGTTCCATCCGTGATCATGACTCGCGAGGCCTTCTGAATGAGCACTCTCATTCCCTGCATCATCGCCGGCGGCGCCGGCACCCGCCTGTGGCCCGTATCCCGGGAGGCGATGCCCAAACCCTTCATGCGCTTGCCCGATGGCGAGAGCCTGTTGCAGAAGACCTTCGTGCGCGCCAGCGGCCTGGACGATGTGACGCGCCTGTTGACGGTGACCAACCGCGAGGTGTTCTTCCGCACCGTGGATGACTACCGCCTGCTGAATCGTCGCAAGCTGGACCTGGACTTCATCCTCGAACCGTTCGGCCGCAACACCGCCCCGGCGATTGCCGCTGCGGCGCTGCACGTCAGCCGCCTGTACGGTGAGGACGCGCAGCTGCTGGTGCTGCCCGCCGACCACCTGATCAAGGACCTCGGCGCCTTTACCGAAGCCGTGCACAGTGCCCGGCAACTGGCCGAACAAGGCTGGCTGGTGACCTTCGGCCTGGTGCCGGACAAGGCCGAAACCGGGTTCGGCTATATCGAAAAGGGCCAGGCCCTGAACAGCGACAGCTTCCAGATAAAACGCTTTGTCGAAAAACCCGATGCGGCCACGGCCCAGGGCTATGTCGATGGCGGCCTGCACCTGTGGAACGCCGGCATGTTCTGCATGCGTGCCGACAGCATCCTCCAGGAATTGCGCGAGCACGCCCCCGACGTGGTGAGCGCGGTCGAGGCGTGCCTGGACCTCAGTCATCGCCGTGAAGGCAACCACGAACTGCAACTGGAACTCGACAGCGACAGCTTTGCCCGGGTGCCGGATATCTCCATCGACTACGCAGTGATGGAGCGCTCGAAAAAAGTCGCGGTGGTGCCCTGCCAACTGGGCTGGAGCGACATCGGATCCTGGCAGGCGGTGCGTGAGCTGAGCCCAGCGGATGCCCAGGGCAACCAGTGCAATGGCGAGACCGTGTTGTACGACGTGACCAACTGCTACATCGATTCGCGCAAACGCCTGGTGGGCGGCGTGGGCCTGGACAACCTGATCATCATCGACACCCCCGATGCCCTGCTGATTGCCGATGGCAAGCGCAGCCAGGACGTCAAGCTGATCGCCCAGGAGCTCAAACGCCTGGGGCACGACGCCTACAAATTGCACCGCACGGTCACCCGGCCCTGGGGCACCTACACGGTTCTGGAAGAGGGTTCGCGCTTCAAGATCAAGCGCATCGTGGTGCGCCCCGAGGCCTCGCTGTCGCTGCAGATGCACCACCATCGCAGCGAGCACTGGATCGTGGTCAGCGGCATGGCCAGGGTCACCAATGGCGAGGATGAATTCCTGCTCAACACCAATGAATCGACCTTTATCAAACCCGGCCGCACCCATCGTTTGGTCAATCCCGGGGTGATCGACCTGGTGATGATTGAAGTGCAGAGCGGGGAGTACCTGGGCGAAGACGACATCGTGCGCTTCACCGATATTTACGGGCGGGTTCCCGCCACCTCAACGAGCTGAAACAGGCACCAGGCTTGACCTGCAACCCGACAGGGAGCTGTAACCATGGACGCCAGGAAGAACCCGCAATGAAAAAATGCCTGCTGATTATCAGCGCTCTGCTGCTCTGCGCCTGCAGCATTCCCGCCAAGGTTGAACTGCCCCAAAGCGAGGAACTCAAGGCTGGCCATGAGGCAGGGCTGGCCCTGGCCGGCAAGCCCCTGCCGCCGGAGCGGATCCGCGCCGGCGACACCTTGCGTATCGTGCGCAACACCGGTGAAGCGCCGTCGATCTCGGCCTTCACCGCCAACTCGATCTACGAACTGACCCTGTTCGTCGTGCTCAACGACGGCACTTTTGCCTATCCCTACGTGGGCCGGATCAAGGCCGCCGGGCTGACGCCGGACCAGTTGACCCAGGTGCTGGAAGCCAAGCTGAAGGACATCTATCAGGACTCGGCCCTGACCGTGAACATCTCCCAGACCCCGAGCAACACCGTGTTTATCGGTGGCTTCGTACGTAACCCGGCGTCACTGCCGGTCACGGTGGCGACCACGGTGGAGCAAGCGATCATCGGCGCCGGCGGCATCCTGCCAGTAGCCGACAGCCGCAATATCGCCCTGCTGCGCCAGGAGCAGGACGGTCGCTACAAGACCTACTTCTTCGACTATCGCAACTTCATGATCGCTGGCACCGCCGGTGCCGCGCCGGTGCTGTTGCAACGGGGCGATGTGGTGTTCGTGCCCAAGTCCAGCGTGGGTAACGGCATCGAATGGGTCGACCTGTACCTCAACCAACTGATCCCGTTCACCAAGTCGATCGGTATCGGCGCGAGTTACGAACTGAACCGCAATAACAACAACTGATCGCCAAGGACAGCCCAGATGATCAATATCCGTTCCTTCCGCGATTTGCTGCGTTTGTTCTTCATCTTCAAGCGCGAAGTGAAACTCACCGTGCTGGTGACCTTCATCATCATCCTGCTGGGGGCCTTCCTGCTGCCCAATCGCTTCGAGTCCACGGCGCTGTTGCTGGTCAAGCCCGGACGTGACACCAGCACTTTGCCGATCGAGATTGCCGATCGCCAGGCGGTGGTTATTCCCAGCGCCCAGCGTGACCCGATCATCGACGAGGAGCGCATGCTCAGCGGCGCGCCGATCGCCCGCAAGGTGGCGGAGAAGTACCTCGCCGACCTGTCCCGCCAGCCGGAACAGCAGGGCTTTCTGGCCAGCGTGAAAAACGCGGTGAAAAGCGCACTGGAAGGCATGGTCGAAGGCATTCGCAGCTTCCTGCAATTGCTTGGCCTGGTGGAAAAACAATCCCCGGTCGACCGCCTCACCGAACGCCTGCTCAAGAGCTTCAGCGTGACCCACGCCCCCGGCTCCTCGGTGATGGAAATCAGCTTTTCCTGGAACAACCCCGCCGTGGCCCAGGCCGTGGTCAAGAGTTGGGTCGAGCTGTACCAGCAGGAGCGCACCCAGACCCTGGGGCGAAAAAGCCTGTACGCCTTCTATGAAGGCGAAAGCACCGCCACCAATGCCCGCATCCTGGGCTACAAACAGCAGATAGCCGACTACCTCAATCGCCTGGGTGCGGTGAGCATTGCCGAGCGCTTGAATGACATTTCCCGCAACCTCAACAACCTGCGCGGCGAGCACCTCAACACCACCCGCGCCGTGGCCTCGACCCAGAGCGGCCTGGACACCATCCAGGCCCAGCTCAACAGCATGAAAAAAGAAATCAGCATCGGCCGGCAGATGAGCCTCAACCCGGATCGCCAGGACCTGTCGCAGCGCATCAACGCCAAGCAGATCGAGCGCCAAGAGATGCTCCGCACCTTCAAGGAAGGGGCACCGCCCGTGCGCGCCATGGACACCGCGATCGCCAACCTGCAAGCCCTGCTCAAGGCCGAAAACGCCACGGTGCAACGCAGCGAAAACCTCGCCCCCAACCCGGTGTACACCCGCCTGCAAAACAGCTTCGCCGACCAGCAGGCCAGCCTCAGCCGCCTGAAGACTCAAGCGGCCCAGCAGGAAACCCAGCTGGCCAAACTTGAAGAAGATCGACGCCAGGCCCTGGCCATCGAGCCCGAACTGGCGCGCCTGCAGCGTGAACTGGATGCCGCGGAAAAGAGCTTCGCCCTGTACAGCGACAGCACTGAAAAAGCCCGCATCGACCGTGAGCTCGACCAGAGCCAGATCAGCAACATCGCGGTGATTGAAGAAGCCACGTTCAAGCCCAGCCGCGTCTTCCCCAAAAGCCTGGCCATGCTGTTCCTGGCCCTGCCCCTGAGCCTGGCGGTGGGCCTGATGGCGCTGTATTTCTTCTACCTGCTGGACCAGCGCATCCACGATGGCGACCAGATCGAAGAACGCTTTGGGGTCAAGGTCTGGAGCAGCCTGCAAGACCTCGACAGCCACCTGCCACAACGCAACAGCGCCTTCATCGCCAGCCTCTACCGGCTGTACGGGATCCTGCCTCTGGAACAGGTGGCCGAACGCGGCTTGGCCATCGGCCTGACCTCGGCGCGCAAGGGCGAAGGGGTGACCTTCGTCACCGAGCACCTGCGCAACCTGCTGCAGGAGCGCGGGCACACCGTGCGGGTCAATGGCGCCCCTCCAGCAGCCCCGGGGGAAATCCTGCTGCTGGAGGCCTCGGGCTTCTTCTCCAATCAAGAGGCCTTCGTCACCCTGCGTGAAGCGGACCTGATCGCCCTGATCGTCGAGGCCGAAACCACCACGGTGCCGGTGCTGCAAAATGCCCTGTCGATTCTCAACACCGCTTTCAAGCGGGTCGACGGCATCATCATCAATCGCCGGCGCTTCGGCATTCCCGAGAAGGTGCTGAACGTCATGGCACGATTCAGGAGCCACGGCTGATGCACATTGCCCTGCTGGCCCCCTTGCCGCCGGAACAGAACGGCATCGCCGACTATGCCGGGCATCTGAAGGCTGCCCTGGAAAGCCATGGTGTGCGCGTCAGCACTCCCCTGGCCGGGTCTGGCAACCTGCTGCCCCGGGCGCTGCAACAGGTGGCCGAATTCGACTGGCAAGGCATCGACCTGGTGCATGCCGAAATCGGTGGCGGACGCCTGGCGGAATTCCATGCCTTGCGGGCCTTGCGCCAGCGTTTTCCAAACCTGCCCCTGACTGCCACCGTGCATGACCCGGAACGCCTGGTCTGGCGCCGGGCCACGCTGCCCTGGCCGCTGTCCCTGGCCAGCCGCTGGCCTTCGCCCCTGCCGCAGATCGCCACGGTACTCGCCGACCCGCTTTGCCTGCATGAAGAAAAGCAACTGGCCCGTAGCCTGACCCGGCTGATCACCCTGACCCAAGCCGGCGGCCACAGCCTGCGCCAACGCATGGGCCTGCGAGCCGAGCAGATGGTGGTGATCCCCCACGGCAACCTGGTGATCGAACCACAGCCCCTGCCACCACTGAACCCTATACGCCTGCTGTACTTCGGCTTTATCTACCGCGGCAAGGGCATAGAGGACCTGCTGGACGCCTTGGCCATGACCTTTGCCCAACAACCCGACTTGCGCAACCGCCTGCGCCTGACCCTGGCCGGAGGCAGCGAGCCGGAAATGGCCTTCGGCAGCAGTGGCAGCTACCTCGATCAACTGCGTCAACACATCCAGCGCCTGAACCTGCAAGACAGCATCGACTGGCGACTGGACCTGCCGGCCGCCGACATCCCGCGGGTAATCCAGGCCCACCATGTGATGGTCTTGCCGTACAGGGAATCGAGCAAACTCAAGTTACTCGGCCAACTGCGCGGCACCAGCGGCGCCTTGTCCTGGGCCGTGGCTTGCGGGCGTGGGGCGATCACGTCCGATGCCCGCTCCTTCGCCGAAGAGGTGGCCCAGGACAACGGCGTGATCTTCCCCCAAGGCAACGTCGCGGCCCTGGCGGCAGAGATCAGCCACCTGTGCGCCACCCCGGAACTGGCTGTGCGCTGGGCCGAACACGCCAGCATGATCGGCGCCCAGCGGGTGTGGCAGCACACCGCCGAACGTTTTATCCAGGTGTTCCAGGACGCCTGCGGAGGCCCCGGCCATGTGGCGTAAACCGGTGATCTGGCTGCCAGCGCTGCTGGTGCTGGCGTTCGCCATCAGCAGCCTGCCCTGGTCCGGAACAGCCGAAGCCCAGAGCCCGTTGCGGGCGCCTCGGGCGGTGCAGTGGAAGGATTTTCTCGGGGTCAACGCGCAGTTCCAGTACTTCAACCCAGGCACCTACCAAAAGCAGATGAGCCGCCTCGACGATCTGGGCCTGAACTGGGTACGCCTGACGATCCACTGGGCGATGATCGAGCCGGACCAGGGCCATTATCAACTCGACAGCCTGGATGGCGCGATGAATGCCATCAAAGACCATCGCTACAACACCTTGGCGTACCTGGTAGGTTCGGCGCCCTTTGCCACCTCGGCCCCAGCGGGCGCCAGCAATACCGATCAGTACCCGCCCAAGGACGCCAATGTCTTCGCCCAGCGCATGGCGATGCTGGCCCAGCGTTATCCACAGGTGAACACCTGGCAGGTGTGGAACGAGCCGAACATCGTCTGGCGCCCCAAGGAAGACCCGCTTGCCTACGGCCAATTGTTGAACACCACCGCCCAGGCGATCCGCAGCGCCATCCCCGGTAAACCGGTGGCCACCGCCGGCATGGCCTACTACAGCCAGATGCGCAACACCCCGGGCCTGATGCTGGAAAACCTGCTGCAACAAGGCTTGGGTCAGCAGGATCTGATCGCTGCCTATCACCCGTATTCGGAGCACCCCGAGGGTGACGACCCCGACGCCCGGGACTTTCTGGTGCAGGGCAACTTCCTCAACGACGCCCTGCACGGCCATGGTGTGAAACAGGTCTGGGCCACCGAATGGGGGTGGTCAAGCTACACCAGCGGCGCCCGGGAAATGCAGGCCATGATCGGCGTCGACGGCCAGGCCGACTACACCCTGCGCCGCCTGGCCCTGATGGCCAGCATGGATTATCAGCGGATCTTCCTGTTCAACCTCAGTGACCTGGATGCCCGTGCCAGCAACCGTGACCAGTCCTACGGCTTGCTGGACCTGAACGGCGAACCCAAGCCGGTGTACACGGCCCTCAAACGCTTCCTCGAAACCACCGGCCCGCGCCTGGAACCGGCCGACCCACCGGCCCTGAACGATGCCCCAAGTGACCTCTACAGCATTGCCTGGACCCGTCCCGACGGCTCCCACGTGTGGATGCTATGGAGTGCCAGCGGCACCAGCCTGCACGTGCCTTCGGTGCACAACGCCACCTTGTTCGACCCTCTGGCCGGCACCCAGACGCCTCTTGCCGATGGGCAAGGGGTGCGAGTGCCGCTGAAAACCAGCTTGCAACTCTTGGTGTGGTAACGATGAAAATTCTCTGGACCCTGCCCTATCTGCCCTGGCCGGCCACCAGCGGCGGCAAGACCCGCCAGTACCACCTGCTGCGTGCCCTGGCAGCGCGGGGGCATCGCATCACCTTGCTGGTGCAGTCCAAGACCGCCCTCGATGACGCCACCCGCCAGGCCCTGGAGCCCTGGCTGGAACGCCTGATCGTGCTGCCACGCCGCCCATTGCGCAGCCTGCGTACCCTGCTGGCAGTGCTGCTGGCGCCCTATCCGATGCTGGCCTCTGTCAACGGCCTGGCGCCGTCATTCCAGGCACGCTTTCGCCAGTTGCTGGACGAGCCCTGGGACGTGATCCAGATCGAACACAGCTACAGCTTCCAACCCTTTGAAGCCCCCCTCCAGCAGCTGCAGCGGGACTTTATCCTCACCGAGCACAACGTCGAGTCCGCCCTCGGCGCCGCCAGCTATGATCGCTTGCCCACCTGGGCCAAGCCCTTCACCCTTTATGACCAATGGCGCTACCGGCGCTGGGAGCACCGGGTGTTCAGCCAGGCGACCCAGGTCATCGCGGTCACTGAACAAGACGCTGCCAACCTCCAGCAACTGACCGGCAAACCCACGGCGGTGGTGGTCAACGGTGTGGACTGCGAGCATTACGCGGATGTGCACCCAGACCTGCACAGCCAGCGCCTGCTGTTTATCGGCAACTACGAATACAGCCCCAATCTGGATGCCGTGGAATGGGCCCTGGAAGCGATTCTGCCGCGCCTGTGGCAACTCAACCCGCAGGTGCGCTTTGCCATTTGCGGCTATGCCCTGCCCGACAGTTTCCGTCAGCGCTGGCCTGATCCACGCATCGAGTGGCAGGGGTTTGTGCCCGACCTGCGGGACCTGCAACAAAACTCGGCGGTGTTCTTCGCGCCCCTGCGCCAGGGTGGCGGTTCCAAGCTCAAGGTGCTGGAGGCCATGGCCGCCGGCCTGCCTGTGGTCACCACCGCTCAGGGCAGCTCCGGCCTACGGGTGAAAAACGGCGAGCATTACCTGGGCAGCGAAGACCCTGGCGCACTGGCCCAGATCCTCGCCGATGCCCTGGCCGACCCAGCGCGCCTGCTGCAAGTGGGCGAAGCCGGCCGTGCCTACGTCAAGGCCGAGCATGACTGGGCCGAGGCCGCCGCCCAACTGGAAGCGGTCTACCACCATCTTTCCCCTCTCAAAGAAGAAGTGTCCGTATGCGCATAGGTCTGGATTACCGCCCCGCCGCGGGCTACAGCAACAGTGGCATTGGCCGGCAGAACCTGGCCCTGGAAGACGCCCTGCGCGCCAACCCGCAGGTACGCCTGCAACTGTTCGGCGTGGCACCCGAAGACCACCCGCTGCGCCGCCGCGTGCATTGCCCAAGCTGGGGCGCGCCATTGCAAGGCATCCATCGCCTGCCCGGCCGACTCAGGTTCGAGGGCGCCTTTCTGCCCGACGCCCTGCGCCGGGCCGAGGTCGAGCTGTACATCTGCAACTTCAACATGGGCTTGCCCCTGGGCAAAAAGCCCGCCGGCCTGCGTTATGTCCTGCAACTGCATGACCTGTTCCAACTGACCCTGAACAACAGCCATGGCTCCCGGCTCAAGGAGCGCGTGTACCGGTTCACCGATCGCCTGTCGATCGGCCATTCGGTCAAACAGGCCGACCGTATCTGGACCCCTTCGCAATACACCGCGGATGAGCTGGTCAAGCTGTTCCCCGAAGCCCGGGACAAGGTGCGGGTGTTGCCCAACCTGGTGCCTGGTTTCACCGGTGCCGCGGCCGATATCAGCGACCTGCAACTGCCTGCCCGCTACTGGCTGGCCGTTGGCACCCGCGAGCCGCGCAAGAACATCCCGTGGTTCGTCAGTGCCTGGCACGCTGCTCGGCAGCAGAGCCCCGAGGTGCCGGAACTGGTGCTGGTGGGCGCCGCCGAGCACCTGCCGGATGAACTGCGGCACCTGCCGGGCCTGCACTACCTGAGCGACCTCAGCGATGCCCAGCTACAGGCCGTGTATCAACAGGCCCAGCGCTTGTGGCAACCGTCGTATGCCGAAGGTTTCGGCCTGCCGGTGATCGAAGCCCTGAGTGTCGGCACCGGCGTGGCAGTGGCCAGCGGCTCGGCCCTGGATGAGATCACCCCGCCCCACAGTCCGCGCTTCTCGCCCACCGACAGCCCGGCCCTAACCCACCTGATGGTGCAATTGGCCAGCGCCACGCCGGACAACCCCGACGAGCTCAAGGCCTGGGCCGCACGGTATGCCGAAGCGGCCTACCAGGAACGCTTCAACGCCTTGCTCGAGGAACTCCAGTAATGCCCATGGCCATGCCAATCGCGCTGATCTGCAGCCTGCTGTTCGGGGTGCTGGTCTGGTTGCTGCCGCCGCTTAAAGTGCTGGTGCTGATGGTTGGCATCATGGCGACGGTGACGATCATCCGGCGCCCGTTGCGTGGTTTGCTGCTGTTTGCGGTGATCGCCACCTTCCTGCCTTACTCCACCGTGCAGATCGGCTTGCGCACCACGGTGTCCGAGGCGCTGATCCTGCTGGTCTGGGGCAGCGTGCTGGCCCAGGGGCTGTTCTCCAACCTGACCCGCACCGGCAAATTGCTGCGCACCGAAAAACTCCTGCTGGCGCTGATGGCGTTCAGCGCATTCCCGTTCCTGATCGGCCAACTGACGGTCAATGCCGATGGCAATGGCCCGGTGAACTGGGTGCGCTGGCTGATGAACCTGTCGGTGCTATTCCTGGTGCCGCGCCTGCTGGACCAGGAAAGAACCCGGGAGCAGATGGTCATCGGCCTGCTGCTCGGCACCCTGCTGCTGTTGTTGCTGTCGATCCCGGTGTTCCTCAAGAACGGCACCGCCACCGCCATGACCCCAATCCTTGCCGGCCTTGGCTATGGCGGCATCGACGTACTGGGGGACAGCCTCAGCGCGCTGTCCACGCGCATGGGTTCGCCCTGGATGCACCCCAACGTCACCGGCGGCGCCATGGCCCTGACCTTGCCCCTGGCGTTCTGCTTTGGCCTGACCCGCAGCGGCTGGCCCCGGGCCCTGGGCCTGGCAGTGGCGGCATTGGGCGCGGTCGGGCTGTTGCTGTCCGGGTCCCGCGGGGCGCTGCTCAGCCTACTGGTGGTGCTGGTGTGGATGGCCCGCAACCGCATCCCCTACACCGGGCGCATGCTGATGGCCGGGTTCGCCCTGGGCACCTTGCTGCTGATGCTGTACCCGCCGCTGCAGGATCGCCTGGGGACCATGTTCTCCTCATCCGATGCCAGTACCAGCGTGCGTTTCGACGAGTACTCACACTTCCCCGCCGCCATGGCCATGTTCCCCTTCGGCATCGGTTTCAAGGTCGACCCGCCCGTACCCGGCACCGGATTGTGGGGCATCTCCAACCTCTGGCTGAACTTCATCTATAAGCTCGGCGTGCCCGGCATGCTGCTGTTCGTCGCGGTGATCTGGAGTTGGTGGCGAGAAACCCGCCTGCCGTTCAAACCCCTGACACTGACCCGAGACAACGCCATCTGGCTCGGCACCGGAGCCGGGGTCACGGCGGCGCTGATCAGCGGCGTGTTCGACCACTATTTCAGCTTCACCCAGGTATTGATCGCCCTGTTCTGGCTGCTGCTGGGCCTGAACCTGCACGAGGCCCAGCGCCTCAAGCGCAAAAGCGCCCCTACAGACTTATCTCCTTCAGGAAGCCGCCTATGAAACATCGCCTGATGCACTCGCTGAACCTGAGACAGGCCCTGCCTGAATACGCGCAAAAAATGGCCGTCAGCCTGGAAGAGCTCGAAGCGGCTTATGAGTGGATGCTGGAAAACAACGTGATTTTCGAGCAGCCCCTGAAGGGCAATGTGCTGACGTTCATCAGCTACCTGAACATCGAAACCCGCATCGAGCCGCCTCTGCCCCGGCGTTTCTACGGGGTGTTGGCACGCGAACTCAAGGGCGCGCTGATTCCCCTGTACGGGATCAATTGGCCCACCCTCCGCGACCGCATGCTGCGGGTCTGGGAACAGGCCTACAACATCCTCATCTGCAAGATTCCCAGCCACACCTTGCGCCTGCTGTGGTTGCGCATCGGCGGGGCGAAGATCGGCAAGGGCTCGTCGGTCTGGCGCAACACCGAGGTGCTGGGGGTCGACAGCCTGCGCATCGGTGCGGACAGCACCGTGGGCTGGCACTGCCAACTCGATGCCCGAGGCGGCCTGATAATCGGCGACCACGTCACCATCGCCTCTCATGTGCTGATCATCGCCGGCGGCCACGACTTGCAGGCCCCTGAATTCTGGGCCGTCGGCGGGCCTATCTACATTCATGACTACGCCTGGATCGCCAGCCGGGCACTGCTGTCTTTCGGTGCCGACATCGGCGAAGGCGCCGTGGTCGGCGGCAACTGCGTGGTGAGCAAACCCATCCCGGCCTACGCCATCGTCGGAGGGCCGGATGCCGCGATCAAAGGCGAACGCTGCCGTAACCTGACCTACAAAGTGGGCGGCAAAGGCCTGTTCACTTTGTTTCACTGAGCCGCGCCATGTTCGGCTCGACGCTTTGGCTGACCCTGGCCACCCTGACCGGGCTGGCTGCCGGCTTCGCCCGGGAATGGCTGCTGGTGGCCTCCTGGGGGGCCGGCGGGCAAAGCGACGGTTTCCTGGTGGCGATGTTTCTGCCGGAAGCCTTGCGCATGGCCCTGGCCGCCGGATTGCTCAGCGCCGCAGCGTTGCCCCTCTATCAGCAACGCAACAGCGCTGAGCAGCAGGCCTGGCTCAGCACCCTGGTGCCATGGCTGATGCTGTGCGGCCTGTTGCTCGCGGCGCTGCTGAGCGTCGGAGCCCCTCTGTGGGTACGGCTGATCGGGCCGGGGCTGGGCAGCGACGGCTATGCACTGGCCAGCAGCGGCCTGCAATGGCTGGCGTGGTGCGCCCCCGGGTTCCTCCTCCACGGCCTGTTCTGCGTGCCCTTGCAAGCCCGGGCGCGCTTCGTCCTCGCCGGCCTGGGCTCTTTGCTGTTCAACTTGCCGCCCGTGTTGTACCTGGCGCTGTACCGCCACGCCGCCAGCCCCGATGGCCTGGCGGCGGCCTGCGTGCTGGGTAGCCTGCTGATGCCCAGTGTGCTGTTGCCCAGCCTGTACCGCGACGGCTGGCGCCCCTGGCGCTGGCAGCGGCTGCCGGGCGCTGGCCGGGAACTGCTGCAACGCATCGGCCCGCTGCTTAGCAGCAACCTGGCCAGCCAGGGCCTGGCCCTGCTGGAGCGCATGGCCGCGTCGCTGCTCGGCGAAGGCGCGGTGACCTGGATCAACCTGGCGCGCAAGTTGATCAACTTGCCGCTGATCGCCCTGATGAGCCTCAACCAGGTGCTGCTCGGGCTGATGAGCGGCAGCGCCGGCGAACAGCGCCTAGTCCTGCTGCGTAAAGGCTTGAGCAGCGCCACCTTGCTGACCGTTCCGGCGGTGGTCGGGTTGATCGGCGCCGCCGCGGCCCTGGTGCACCTGCTGCTGCCCAACCAGGCGGCCGACAGCCCGCTGCCGGAACTACTCGCCTGGTTCTCGGTGCCACTGATGTTCGGGGCCTGGAACGCCCTGTTGGCGCGCTATGCCTACGCTGCCGGCGACACGCGCCTGCCCCTCAACTGCGAGCTGCTGGGCAGCCTGCTCAACGCTGTGCTGCTGGGGCTGCTGCCATACTTTTTCGGCTTGATCGGCATTGCCCTGGCAGCCATCGGCGGCGTGATCCTGACCGGGCTGCTGCTGCTACGTCGCCAGCAACTGCTGGGCCTGGTGCCCTGGCGCAGTCATTGGCTGATCGGTGCCGGCGGCATGCTGCTGGCAGCGCTGCTGTTGCATCCACTGCAATCGATTGCCTGGCAACTGGGGCTGAGCACCGCTGTGGGGCTCCTGCTGTTGCTGGTTCTTGCCGCCTGGTTACGACCCTGGCGCGCCCCTGCGTCCTGAAGCTGGAGGGTGAATGATGTCGACACTCAAAGTGGCCGTTGTGATTCCGACCTACAACGGCCGGAACGACCTGGCGCGCCTGCTGGACTCCCTGGAACGGCAGAGCGCACCCTTCGATACGCTGATCGTCGATTCCAGCTCCAGCGACGGCACCTGGGAGCTGGCCCAAGAACGCTGTGCCAACGTGCTGCGCATCGACAGCAAGGACTTCAACCACGGCGGCACCCGGCAACTGATGGTGCAGCGTCACCCCGACTATGACGTCTATGTGTTCATGACCCAGGACGCCTACCTGGCCGATTCGCAAGGGATCGCTGCGATCGTGCGACCCTTTGCCGATGCCCGGGTAGGCGCAGTCTGTGGCCGGCAATTGCCCCACCTCAATGCCACGCCGCTGGCTGAACATGCACGGCGCTTCAATTACCCCGCCGAGTCCCAGGTCAAAAGCCTGGAGGATGCGCCGACCCTGGGCATCAAGACGGCCTTCATGTCCAACTCATTCGCCGCCTACCGGCGTGAAGCGCTGATGCAGGTCGGTGGTTTCCCCGTGCACGTGATCCTCTCCGAGGACATGTACGTCACCGCCAAAATGCTCATCGCCGGCTGGAAAATCGCTTATGAAGGGCAGGCCTGCGCCCACCACTCCCACAACTATTCGCTGAAGGAAGAATTCCGCCGCTACTTCGACATTGGCGTGTTCCATGGCCGCGAACCCTGGATCCGCCAGACCTTCGGCGGCGCCGGCGGCGAAGGCCTGCGCTACGTCAAATCGGAGCTGGCGTTTCTCGGCCCCGGGCGCGTGCTGCAATGGCCCGGCTCGCTGCTGCGCAACGCGGTGAAACTGGTCGCCTACAAACTCAGCCAACAAGAGCGATTCTTGCCGCTGGGCCTGAAAAAGAACCTGGGAATGTACCGGCGTTACTGGGACAGCCCTTACGCTTAAGGCATGCCCGACAGCATGAAGTGACTTGTCTGACAGCATATTGAGAATCGCCTGAATTGACCCCCTTCAGGCAATCGGTGAAGGTTTATCGCAGGCGCAAATGCCTCACACAAGGAAGTGCACCGCGATGAACGACAAGAATATTTATGCTGGATCCCACCCGGTCAATCGCCTGGAAAACCAGGCCTGGCTGGCCAACCACTCCGCACAGCAACTCGATCGGCATCCGGCTCCCGAACGCCGTCAGCGCGCTGCGCGGCACCGGCAGTTGCTCAAGCGGCTCGCCTGGCTCGGTGCCTCGACCACGGTCATGCTGGCCTTGGTGACCTGGGGTTTCCACAGTCGTTTCGGGTTGTTGCTCCTGCTTCTGCTGCGCTGACCGCCAGGGACTCAAGCCCGGTCATTGCCGACCGGGCTCGCTCCGCAGGGTCAACCCAGGACTTCACTCAGCGGAATGAAGTTGACCGAGTCGCCTTCGGCCAGGGTCTGGCCTTCCAGAACTTCCACCAAGCCTTCGGCCCAGGCTGCGCTACGCAGGACGCCGGAGCTCTGATTGCGGTAGATGATTGCTCGCCCATTCTCAAGTCGCCCGCGCAGGTACTCGCGGCGATTGCCCGGCTTGCCCCAGGTAAACCCCGCCGGAACCGGAAACTGCAACGGCCGCACGTCCTGCACGCCCTGACGGCGCAACAGGTAAGGTCGTGCCAGCAGCGCGAAGGTCACCAGTGTCGATGCCGGGTTGCCCGGCAAGCCGATCACCGGCACCCCACGGAAATGGCCAAAGGTCAGGGGCTTTCCAGGTTTGATGGCCAGCTTCCACAGGGCGATCTCGCCCTCTTCACGCAGGGCAATCCCCAAGAAGTCCGCCTCGCCCACTGAAACGCCGCCGGTGGACAGAATCAGGTCGACATCCCCCAATTCCGCCAGGCGCTGGCGGGTGGTGGCCAGGTCATCGGGCAGAATCCCGGCATCCCGAACTTCGCAGCCCAGGCGCTGTAGCCAACTGCACAGCAGGACCCGGTTGCTGTTGTAGATCTGCCCCGGCCCCAACGGCTGCCCGGGCTCCACCAGTTCGTCGCCGGTGGACAACACCGCCACCCGCACCCGCCGAACCACCTCCAGCTCGGCATACCCCAGGGAAGCGGCCAACCCTTGTTCGATCGGCCCCAACTGCGTGCCGGCCTGCAGCACACATTCACCGAAGGTGGTTTCCTGACCCTGGGGACGGATGTTCTGGTCGATGCTCAAGGCCTCGGTGAACACCACGCGCTCGTCAGCCTGGACCTGGGCATTTTCCTGCATCTCAACGCAGTCGGCGCCTTCAGGCACCGGTGCCCCGGTGAAGATCCGGGCACAGGTGCCGGGGGTCAGCGGCTGGGGTGCTTGGCCGGCAAAAATCCGTTGGCTGACCGGCAAGGGCTGGCCTTGCCAATCCGCCACGCGCAAGGCGTAACCGTCCATGGCACTGTTGGGCCAAGGCGGCAGGTCGAGGGTCGAGATCAGGTCTGAGGCCAGCACCCGCCCCTGGGTATCGGCCAGCGGCAAACGCTCGCGCTCAACGATCGGAGCGGCCTCGGCCAGCGCCAGCAGACGTTCCAAGGCGTCTTCAACCGGCATCAAGGCACCGCCCTTGCCCGGCTTACCCACGGGATTCACAAGGAGCGGCCTGCTTCAAATGAGGCACGAAATTGCAGGGGCGGTGGCGTGAGTCCAACTGCTCGGCAAGGATCCCGTCCCAGCCGGTACGCACCGCATTGGTGGAGCCCGGCAGGCAGCACACCAGGGTGCCATTGGCCAGCCCGGCCAGCGCCCGTGACTGCACGGTGGACGTGCCAATATCGGCCACGGATATCTGCCGGAACAGCTCACCAAAACCATCGACTTGCTTGTCCAACAGGCAACTGACCGCCTCGGGGGTGCTGTCGCGGCCGGTGAAGCCGGTGCCACCGGTAATCAGCACCACTTGCACCACGTCTTCGGCGATCCAGTGGGCCACCTGGGCACGGATTTTATACAGATCGTCCTTGAGCAAGACCCGAGCCGCCAGGTTGTGGCCGGCGGCGCCCAGCCGGTCGACAAAGACCTGCCCGGAGGTGTCGGTTTCAAGGGTGCGGGTATCGCTGACAGTCAACACCGCGATGTTCAGCGGCACGAAAGGTACATCAGCCTTGGCTTTCATCGGCTCGTTCCAGTTGTCGGAGAAACAGCCCGGTGTTATATCACAGCGCTCTGTTTCACCGCCCCTCTGGAGACCCGCCATGACCCTGATCGCGCCGCTGCCCCCTTGCTCCGTCCTGCTGCTGGCGGGAGGTCGGGGCCAGCGCATGGGCGGCCGGGACAAGGGGCTGGTGGAGTGGCAAGGGCAGCCACTGATTGCCCACTTGCAGCGCCTGACCCGGGGCGTAAGTGATGACCTGATCATCTCCTGCAACCGCAATAAAGAGATCTACGCGCCGTACGCCGACCAGTTGGTGCATGACGACAGCGACGATTTTCCCGGGCCGTTGGCCGGTATCCGCGCCGGCTTGCGCGCGGCCCGCCACCCGTTCCTGCTGGTGCTGCCCTGCGACGTACCGCAAATCGATGCCACACTGATCCAGGCCATGCGCCACAGCGCCAGCCAGCAGCCGGAGCAGCCATTGATGGTGCGTCACGGCGAGCATTGGGAACCCTTGCTCTGTGTTATTCCCACCGTGCTGCTGCCCGCATTCGAGAACGCCTGGCAGGCCGGCGAACGCAGCCCCGGGCGAGTTATGCGCCACTTGCAGGCCCAAGCTCTGCAATGTCCGGAAAATGACCCAAGGTTAGCTAATCTGAATACACCGGAGCTGCTTCTTCAACCGTACAACGTGGCAGAATGACCGCGGTCAAGGAACTTGCAGACAGCCTATACGTCTGAAGATCAGCATTTAAAAGTACTCATTTCGGAGACACACCATGACTCAACGGACCCTCGCCACGCTGATGCTTGCATTGGGCCTCGGCACACTCGCCGGCTGCGCCTCGCCGACAGTGATCACCTTGAATGACGGCCGTGAAATCCAGGCCGTGGACACCCCTCAATACGATAAGGATTCCGGCTTCTACGAGTTCGAACAGTTGGACGGCAAGCAAACCCGGATCAACAAGGATCAGGTGCGTACCGTCAAAGAGCTGTAAGCCTCAAGACACTGCCCCAGCAATGAATAAAGCCCGACTCGTTCGGGCTTTATCGTTGTTGCGCTAAGAAAACACTTCACCACTGCAAAGTGATGCGGCTGTCGAATGTTCGCTCCTGGCCAGTGACCGGGTCGATAAACCGCAGCCCTTGGGCCAGTAACTTCAGGGGGTTGGCGTAATCATCGGCCGCATCCGGCAAGACCTCAGGGTAGAACGGGTCATTGCAGATACCCGCCCCCAAGGCACTCATGTGCACCCGCAACTGGTGCTTCTTACCGGTCACCGGGTACAGACCATAACGCCAGAGCTCACCGTTCTGTTCCCGAACCTCAATGGCGGTTTCGGTATTGCTCGGTCCCTCCCCCTCTTGCATGCGAAAAAACGGCTGCCCATCCACCAGGCGGCTTTTATGCACCCTGGGAAACGCCAACTCAGGCAGCGCCGGGGCAATCGCCTCGTAATGCTTTTCGATCTGCCGCGTGGGAAACAGTGCCTGGTAGGCCGAGCGCGTCTCGGGGTTGGCGGAAAACAGCACCAGCCCCGCCGTGTGCCGGTCGATCCGGTGCAACGGCACCAGATGGGGGTTATCCAGGCGCCGGATCAAACGGCGCAGCAAGGTTTGCTCAACGTACTCGCCTGCCGGCGTGACCGGCAGAAAATGCGGTTTGTCTGCCACCACCAGATGCTCGTCGGCGTACAGGATCGACTCCTGCACCGGAATGACCTTTTCGTCGGGCACTTCGCGAAAATAATGAATCCGCAGGCCTTCACGGTAAGCCAGGTCGATGGCGATGGGCTGCCCCTGCCCGTCCAGCACCCGGCCACGGGCGATACGGTCCAGCCAGTGTTCACGGCTGATGGCCTTGAAGTGATCACACAGGCAATCAAGCACCGTCAACCAGGAGCCGGGCGGCAGGTAAAGGGTGCTGGCCTGGTGCTGTGCAGCAGAAAAGGGTGCGGTGGACATACAAACGCTCAAGCGATCAAGGCAAGGCGGCATTATCCAGCAAGGGCTGCGGGGAGCCTAGGGGAGTTTCCCCGAACCCGGCACCTGACACACAACCGAGCCTAAGCCGGTGTCCCCTGGGCGTGGGCGGCGGCGTCGGTGAATTCCTTGAGCCAGCGCAGAACATCCACGGCGTCCCAGCGCCCCGGGTCATAGAGCGCATACAGCAGGCCCTGATACCCCACCACATCCAGTTGCCGGTGGTAACCCGCACGCTGGAACAGGGCCTCGATTTCAGCAAAGCAGGTGTTGAAGTGCAGCTTGTTGAAGGGCGTCTTGCCTTCCGTGACCAGGCCATCGAGGCGCAACTCAAGCACCGCCTCACGCACTACGTCGGCGGACATTCGGTTTACGCTGTTTTTCAGTTGTTCGACATTGACCATCATCTGTTCCTTTGTCCTCTTGATTCGCCCTGAGCCTCTGAAGCGGCATACCCTGGCCTCAACTGCGCCCCACATAACTGACCACCCACAACACCACGCCCCAGATCGCCCCCGTCTCCCGGTCATCCAGGGCAATGGATGGGATGGAAGGACGTGAGGCCTTGAGCAACAAGCCGCCCTTGGGGTCCGGCGCCACCAGGCGTACGCCGAAGGGGGCGGCCCCCTCCAACTGCACCACCACGTACTGGTCCACCACCGGGGTGGCCGAACGGTCGACAATCAACCGGTCCCCCGGGTAGATGCCAAAACCCAGCAGGCTGTCATCGTCGACCAGCACCGCACGAATCTGCGGCGCGCCAAGGCCCACGGTGCGATCGAGGGAGAACCCGCCGTCGGCGTGATCCACACCCCGCGACGCCCTGACGCCGTCAGGTTCGATGGAGGATGAGGGCAAATGCTGCAAACGCTCGGCGCGAGCGAGGATGGTGAGAGACATGGCGAGGCATTCCGAATAGCTGTACATGCATACAGTAAACGAATCAGCGGATCTCGCCAATGAATTAGATCAGGGGGCGACCAGCGGAACGCCGATCGTGAGAGGGCTCAACGTACAAAAGCCACCACTTGTTCGGCATCAAAGGGCCAGTCCAGCTCGGCACCGGTGTCAACCCGGCGCAACACCGGAATCCGCAAGCCGTAGGCGTCGAACAGCGCCTGGCTTTCACCGATATCCACCAGTTCGACCATCAACCCATGCTCCACCAGGGGCATCAGCTCGGCCTCGGCGAGTTCACAAAGGTGGCACCCCAGGGTGCCGAACAACTGGCATTCAGATGGCATGACCGTGCAACCAGAAAAGGACAGGCACGTATTCTAGGCCCCTGTAAAAAAGCCGTCGACCGCCACAGCCTCAGAGAATGAACTTGACCCGGCGGCTGGCCAGGATCAGCAGCGGCGCCACCGCGAAGGCCAGTACCAGCACCAGCCCGCTCATCACATTGCCATAGGCCAGCCCCGCGCCCAGCGCCGCGTAAATAAACCAGGGATGCACGTAATACACCGCCGAAGACAGCTTGGCCGGAATGCCGTTGCTGGACGCCCGGTAGTACACGAACGGTAATAGAAACAGCGCCGGGGTGACCACCAGCAATGAGGCAAGAAAATCGAAGTTCTGCTCAACGTCGGCGCGCAGGGCGAAGTTCAATCCGGCCTCCGCCAGGATCAATCCCAGGCCCAGCAGCAACCCAAGCCAGACCGCACGTCGAGTCACCTTTTCCGGGACCTGATGGCGTGCGAACAGAAAGCCGATGGTCATGAACGGAAAGCCCATGAACAGGAAATTGCGTGCGGTGTAGTCGTTCTGGTTGAAGTGCTGCAGGAAGGCGTTGGGCAACTCGTAGTACACCCGCGCATATTGCAGGCACAGGCCGATCGCAAACGCCCCCAGGGCCAGGCCGATCAGCAGCCCCGAGGCGCGCCGGCGCAGTATCAGCAACAGCACGCCGCCACCGAGCATGCCCAGCAGGTACCAGAGGTGGAAATAGCCGATCAGCAGTTTCTTCACCACGCCCAGCACGCCACCGAGACTGAACAGCGTTGCAGGGTCCACGTACTGAGGGCTGTACACCAGCATCCAGAACAGATAGATCAGCAGCCCACGCTTGAACCACTGGGCAAACGAATGCCCGGCGCTCAGCGTCTGGAACAGGTAGTAACCATTGATGATGAAAAACGCCGGCACCGCGACCCGGAACAGGCCATTGCACAGCACATACCCCAGGGCGTTGTAGTTGCCTCCGAGAAACTTGCAATGCAAGGCCACCACCATGACTGCGAGCACGACTTTGAGAAGGTCGAGATTGCCATTCAGGACTTTGGCCATCGAAGCTCCCTGCTGGAACGAGGCAGAACCGGCTTACACCGGATCGTAATGTTTGCGGCTCGGGGCCACGCGGAATCGACGTTTGCAGTAAGCCGTCGCCCGATCGAGGATCGGCTTCTCATAGAAGTGATAACCCACCCAGCCATAACAAAGCACCGCGGTCATCATCAGCACGGCAAAAAACACGTTGTCCCACGGGCTGGAAGGCCAGGCGCCGATCATTTGCCAAGCGCGACCGATCACCCCCAGCACCAGCAGGTGGGACAGATAAAGGGTGTAGGACATGTCGCCTACCGCCGTCAGGAACGTCGGGACCTTGATCAGGCTGCGCCGCTCCAGCAGCGCCAGGGACAAGGTCAGGGCACCAAAGGTCAGGCCCACGGCAACCATCCGCGGCAACCCTTCACTGGCGTACAGGCCACTCAAGTAGATCAACGGAAAGCCCAGCAGCAGCGCCACCGCCAGTGCCACCCAGAGCAAGGAACTCGGCAGCCTGCCACTGTGGGGGCCGTAGAAAAACAGTGCCAGGGCGCTGCCGACAATGAACTCCAGGGCGTAGGGGTGGAGCATGATTTTCAGCGCCGGCGAGTAATCCTGCCAATTGAACAGCAGGTTGAAGACCACGATCACCCCGGCCCAGCCCAGCAACAGCCACGGCAAGCTTTTCTCCCGCAGGCACATAAAGGCGCTGAACAGCAGGTAGAACCACAATTCGAACACCAGCGACCAGGCCACCATCACCAGCAGCACCCGTTCATTGGGCAATAACAGGAACGACATCCACAGGTTGGAACCGCCGTGTGAGCTGTTGACCAGGCTCGGCTGCCAGAGGTAAACGCCCAGGGTGATAAAAAAATACAACCAATAGGTGGGGTAGATCCGCGACAGGCGATTGAACAGGAAGCGCTGGGTCTCGACGACGTTCTGGAAGCGCCCGCGGCTGACGATGACCATGACAAAACCGCTGATGACGAAAAACAGATCGACACCCAATTGAAAGAACTGCAAGAACGCTGGCAACAACACATCGCCCGCGGCGTACTTGAACTCCACAGACGTCATATGAAACAGCACCACTCCCAGCACCGCCGCCCCGCGCAACCCTTGCAGTGAATACAGACGCTCCATAAACCTCTCCGGCTCCTCACTGACAGGCCACCCTGTGCCTGCTGCACCACGACCTTCGCCGGCCGCCCTTGAGCATAGCGAAGCATGTTCAATTTGAGACATCTTCCATAAAGAATGATGCACATCAGCGTCACGTATTCTGGATTGAGCGACCCTCGCGGCCTTTTTGCCGCTACGCTCGGTTATCGCCAGCGCCCCCTGTCGGGAGACATCTGTGTTCGCCAATCTGCTGATCATCCTCGCCTCCTCCCTGGTGGTCATCGCGCTGTTCCGACGCCTGCGCCTGCCGCCAGTCCTCGGCTATCTGTGCGTCGGCCTGCTGGTCGGCCCCACTGCCCTGGACTGGGTGAACGACAGCGAGGACCTGCCGGACCTGGCGGAGTTGGGGGTGGTGTTCCTGCTGTTCTCCCTGGGGCTGGAATTTTCGCTGTCGAAGATGCTCGCACTGCGCCGCGTGGTGTTCGGCCTGGGCAGCGTGCAGGTGCTGTGCACCGGCAGCGTACTCGGCGCCTTGCTGGTGGCGTTTGGCATGCCCTGGGTGGCGGCGTTGATGCTCGGCGCCGGGCTGGCGCTCTCCTCCACCGCCATCGTCAGCAAGGAGTTGAGCAGCCTGGGGGAGATATTCAGCAGTCATGGGCAGAACGCTATTGGCGTGTTGCTGTTCCAGGACGTGGTGGCCGTGCTGTTGCTGACCCTGGTCCCGGTGTTTGCCGGCAGCAGCGACCTGGCCTGGTATTGGGCGTTACCCAGCACCCTGGCCAAGACCCTGGTGCTGTTCGTCGGCCTGCTGCTGGCCAGCCGCTGGTTACTGCCGCGTCTGTTCCATGAAGTCGCCGCTTCCCATTCCGCCGAACTGTTTGTGCTACTGGCCCTGGTCATCGTCTTGCTGACAGCCTGGCTTACTCACCTGCTGGGCCTGTCGCCCGCCCTGGGCGCCTTCCTCGCTGGCATGCTGCTGGGGGAAAGCCATTACCGGCATCAGATCGAAGCGGATATCCGCCCCTTTCGCGACATTCTCCTGGGCCTGTTCTTTGTCAGCATCGGCATGCTGATCGACCTGCAATTGTTCACCAGTCACGCACTGCTGATCCTCGGTCTGACCCTGGCCCTGATGCTGATCAAGGGCGGCGTGGTGGCTGCCGTGCTGATCATCCGGGGCCGCGATGGCGAGACCGCCTGGCGCAGCGGCCTGGCCCTGGCCCAAGGCGGTGAATTCTGCTTCGCACTGATGGCGCAGATGCAACAGAGCAAACTGATGCCCGGTGAAATCAGTGGCCTGCTACTGGCCGCCACCTTCTGCTCCATGCTGCTGACCCCGCTGTTGCTGCGTGCCGCCCCCCGGCTCGCCGCCGCCCTGCACCGCAAGCCGAACCAGGAGGCACAACTGGAACACATCAGTGCCATGACCGCCGAGCTGGCGGGGCACGTGGTGATTTGTGGCTACGGCCGCGTGGGGCAATCCATCGGCCGCTTCCTGCGGCGCGAGCAACAGCGCTTCCTGGCCCTGGACGACGATCCGGTGCGGGTGCAAGAGGCCGCCGCCGGTGAAAGCTGCGTGCACTACGGGGATTCCCGCCGAGGTGAACTGCTCAGCGCGGTGGGCCTGGAACGGGCCCGGCTGCTGGTGATCGCGGTGGATAAAACCGACATCGCCCTGGCCGTCCTCAAAGCGGCGCGACACCTCAACAGCCAGGTGCCCATCCTGGTCCGCACCCGCGACGACAGCCAACTGGCTGAACTGAAGGCGGCGGGCGCCAGCGAAGTAGTACCGGAGTTACTGGAGTCGAGCCTGATGCTCGCGTCCCACGCCTTGATCATGCTTGGCGTGCCGGAGCAGCAGGTGCAAAGCAAGGTCGACGAAGTCCGCCACAACCGTTATCGCCTGCTGCATGGTTTCTACCACGGCGCCCAGAGCAACCTGCTGGATAACCGCGGCCAGCCCAAAGTGCTGATGCATGCGGTGAAGCTGGACATCGACGCCTACGCCTGCCAACGCCCCCTGCGGGACCTCGGCCTGGAGCCGTTAGGGGTGGATGTACAAGGGCTGCAACGGGAGGGCCAGGAGCAGGCCCTGGACACCAACCCGCTGTTGCAGCCCGGGGACACGGTGCTGATGTCCGGCCCCCTGGCGGCCATCGAAGCCGCTGAAGCACGGTTGCAGGGCGGACAGTGAAGACGCGCGGGGCTGAGGCACCGCCCGGCCCTCGCCCGCACCGCCCCCGACCATCAGTCCTGGCTGACAGCGCCGATCTTGTGCACCGACAGATCGGCGCCGTAATACTCTTCTTCCTGGGTCAGGCGCAGCCCGTGCAAGGCCTTGATCGCGCCGTATACGACAAACCCGCCCACCAGTGCCACCACCACACCCAACGCGGTGCCGATCAACTGGCTGATCAGGCTGACGCCCCCCAAGCCGCCCAAGGCGCCCTGGCCGAAAATACCGCAGGCAATGCCGCCCCACACGCCGCACAAGCCGTGCAGCGGCCATACGCCCAGCACGTCGTCGATTTTCCATTTGCCTTGGGCCGCGATAAAGCACCAGACAAACAAGGCACCGGCAATGGCCCCAGTCACCAGGGCGCCCACCGGGTGCATCAGGTCGGACCCGGCGCAGATCGCTACCAGCCCGGCCAAAGGGCCGTTGTGCAGGAAGCCCGGGTCGTTGCGACCGACAATCAGGGCCGCCATAGTGCCGCCGACCATGGCCATCAACGAGTTCACCGCCACCAGCCCGCTCAGGCCTTGCAGGGTCTGGGCACTCATCACGTTGAAACCGAACCAGCCGACAATCAGGATCCACGACCCCAGGGCCAGGAATGGAATGCTCGACGGTGCGAAGGCCACCAGCTTGCCATCGCGGTAACGACCGTTGCGCGGCCCCAGCAACAGCACCGCCGCCAACGCCAGCCAACCGCCCATGGCGTGTACCACGACCGACCCGGCGAAGTCATGGAAGCCGGCGCCGAAGCGGGCCTGCAACCAAGCCTGCAAGCCGAAGTTGCCGTTCCACACCATGCCCTCGAAGAAGGGGTAGACGAAGGCCACGATCAGCGCCGTCGCACACAACTGCGGCACGAAGCGCGCCCGTTCGGCGATGCCCCCGGAAATGATTGCCGGAATGGCAGCGGCGAAGGTCAGCAGGAAGAAGAACTTGACCAGGCCGTAACCGTGGTCGCGCTGATCACCGCCGCCGGCTGCAGGAAGCTCACGCCGTAGGAGATCCAATAGCCTATAAAGAAATAGGCCAGGGTCGAGACGGCGAAGTCGCTGAGGATTTTCGACAGCGCGTTGACCTGGTTCTTCTGCCGGACCGTGCCGACCTCAAGGAAGGCGAAGCCGGCGTGCATGGCCAGCACCATCACGGCGCCGATCAGGATGAACAGGGTATTGGAACCATGGACCAGACTGTCCACAGCGCTTTGCAAATTTTCCATGGAGTTGGCAGACCTGCTATCAGCAACAGCTTCAAGCCAATGATGGCGCCCTCCAAGTCGCACCAAGTTAGCGCCCGGCACGCTATTGAAGCGCGTTTGGCGAACCGTTTTGGCGCACGACGTCGAAGAGCGAAATCCTGCTTGAAGAGGTTTTGTTAAGTTTCTAATTTTTTAGGCTAAGGTTTCGCGCGCCCTGCGCCACCGCATGCGCGTTTTCAGCGCAATCGGCCTCCCTGGCGCACCAGCACAAAGCAAAAGCTGTACCAGACAATTGCAATGAACCTTCAGCCAAGGCTCATACTCGAAGCACACACAAGCCATTACGGAGATAACCATGGCCAGCAAAACGGCAAAGACGGCTCAAGAAATACTCATGGCGGACTTTCAGGCACTGGTCAGTGACACGGAGCGTCTGCTGGAACACACCGCCAGCCTGGCCGGTGATCAGGCCGATGAGTTGCGCGAGCAGATCCACGACAGCCTGCTGCGCGCCCGGGAAACCCTGCAACTGACCGAGGCCTCCCTGCGTGAACGCGGCCAGGCTGCCGTCACCGCCACCGAGGACTACGTACAGGCCAACCCCTGGCAGTCCGTGGGCATCGCTGCCGGCGTGGGCTTTCTGATCGGCCTGTTGGCCACGCGGCGCTGATCATGGCGATCGGTGAATCCGGCTCGTCCTCGACCTCCTCATCGCGGCGCCTGGGCGCGGCTGTCCTGGGCCTGTTGCACAGCCATGTCGAGCTGTTCGGCATCGAGCTGCAAGAACAGAAAGCCCGCACCGTCAGCCTGTTGCTGTTTGCCGGCCTGGCGCTGGTCTTTGCCCTGCTGTTGCTGGTGGGGCTGTCGGCGCTGGTGTTGATCCTGTTGTGGGACAGCTATCGCCTGGCCGGTATCATCGGCCTCTGCGTGTTCTATACCCTGGCAGCGATGTTCTGCGGCCTGCGCCTGAAAGCCGCGATCTATGATGAATCTTCGCCCTTCCACGCCACCCTCGAAGAGCTGGCCAATGACCGGGAGCGCCTGCTGCCATGAGCCTGCCCGAGATTCCGCAAAGCAACTCCCGCCGGGAAATGCGCAAGGCCCTGATCCGCCTGCGCATGGAAATGCACCGCCAGGAAATTCGTCATGAGTCCCAGCAACTCATGCAACCGTTGCAACGCATGCGCGGCCTCGGTCAGAACTGGCAGGAAGGCCTGGGCATCAAGCACGCGCCGTTATGGGGCGTGGCCGTGGTCACCCTGCTGGGGTTCATCACCGGCAAAGGCGCCAAAAGCCGCGGTGTCGGCAGCCTGACTCGTCTGGTGCGCCTGGGCACCGGCCTGCTGCCGCTGATCAAGTTGGTGATGCAAGGCTCCTCGCGCAAAAACTGAGCAGTCACTATCTGGCTACATTCTTGCTAAGCAACCTGGATAGGCCCTTTCGGGGGCCGACTCCTGCCTGTCCCCATGACAGTCACGGCTCCAATTCCAACAAGACTCTTCATAAGGAGGCCCTGTGATCGACGGGCAACCGCTTGCCTGCTTTCAGCCATTTATCGATACCGCCACCGGCCGTATCGCCGGCGTCGAAGCACTGGGACGCCTGCTCCAGGCCGATGGCCGAATGCAGTCGGTGGGGCCCTTGTTCGCCGAACCGAAGACCGCTTCCAGCGCCTTGCGCCGCCTTGACCGGCAGATCCGCGACAACGCCCTGAGCCGCCTGCATGAAGCGCCGCCCGACTGGTTCCTGAGCCTGAACATTTCCCCGCGCTGGATCAGCCGCCTGCGCGCCGGCCAGGCCCTGCCGAGCCTCAAGCAACTGCAACAACACGGGGTCGACCCGCGACGCATTGTCTTCGAGATCACTGAACTGGGCGGCAACAGCCAGCGCCTGGCCGAGGTGGTGGACCGCTATCGCCAGGCCGGAGCACGCATTGCCATCGACGATTTTGGCGCCGGCTACTCGCAACTCGACCGGGTCTTGGCGCTGCAGCCAGACATCCTCAAGCTCGACATGCGCCTGTTCCAAGCCGCTGCCCGTGGCGGCCCAAGCAGCGACGTGGTCAAAGCCCTGGCACAGATGGCTGAGAAAACCGGCTGCTGGATCATTGCCGAAGGGGTGGAAACCGAAGCCGAGCTGAATTTCGCCCTCGAATGCGGCTCACGCTACGTGCAGGGTTTTCTGTTCGCCCGGGCCGAAATCGACTTCTTTGCCACCGATGCCTTTGTCCAACCCTTCGCCCGACTGCGTGAGCGCTACGTGCAACAAAAGCTCATGGAACGCACTCGCCTGATGGACATGCGCCGGCAACTGGCGGAACTGATGGCCCTGCTGCAAGCCTGGGCCCAGGCTCGGGCGCCGATCAGCCAACTGCCGCAACTGGATGCGTTCCCCTGGCTGCTGCGCTTCTACCAATGCGACCGGCATGGCACCCAATTGACCCCCAACCTGGAATGGCGCAATCAGGGCTGGGTGGCGGACAACAGCTACGTCGGCCATAACTGGTCGTGGCGCCCGTACTTCTATCACCTGCTGGCCGAAGGCTGGGACGAGCGCCGCCTGACCCTGTCCAACACCTACCGTGACGCCACCAGCAACCAGTATTGCCTGACCGCCGGGCAGTTTTTCGACAACGGCCAGCGCCTGCTGCTGATCGATATCGACGCGGTCGGCCTGTAATCCCGATCGGTTGCAAGCCGGCTTGCAGGCGAACGCAGCGACCTGATGAATGTGCGACCAACGGGCCCTTTCGCCGGCGAACCGGCCCCTACAGGGGGGCGCAGGCCATGCCATTTCCGTGCAGGAGCTGGCTCGCCAGCGAAAGCGACGGCCAGGTGGGTACACAAGTACAGGCTATGCGCCTCTTGCGGCCAAGCCCGGGAAACCGGAAGCTCTGCCCTTCAGTCTTTTTCGGAGAGACCCCGCCTTGGATTGGCAAACCCTGCTCAACCGCGAACGCCTTGGAAAGCCTGTGCACAGCCCTGAAGAGCTGGGCCGCAGCCCTTTCCACAAGGACCACGACCGCATCATCTTCTCCGGCGCCTTTCGCCGCCTGGGGCGCAAGACCCAGGTGCACCCGGTTTCCAGCAACGACCATATCCACACCCGCCTGACCCATTCCCTGGAGGTCAGTTGTGTCGGTCGTTCCCTGGGCATGCGCGTCGGCGAAACCCTGCGCAGCGCCCTGCCAAGCTGGTGCGACCCCAGCGACTTGGGGATGGTGGTGCAGTCAGCCTGCCTGGCCCACGACATCGGCAACCCGCCCTTTGGCCACTCCGGCGAGGACGCCATACGCCACTGGTTCCAGCAGGCTGCCGGACGGGGCTGGTTGGACGCGATGAGCGAAGCCGAGCGCAATGACTTCCTCAACTTTGAAGGCAACGCCCAGGGCTTTCGGGTCCTGACCCAGCTCGAATACCACCAGTTCGACGGCGGCACGCGGCTGACCTACGCCACCCTCGGCACTTACCTGAAATACCCCTGGACCGCGCGCCACGCCGACTCCCTGGGCTACAAAAAGCACAAGTTCGGTTGCTACCAGAGCGAACTGCCGCTGCTGGAACAGATCGCCCACAAGCTCGGCCTGCCGCAGCTTGAGGAGCAACGCTGGGCTCGCCACCCGCTGGTGTACCTGATGGAGGCGGCGGACGATATCTGCTACGGCCTGATCGACCTCGAAGACGGCCTGGAGATGGACCTGCTGGAGTACGCCGAAGTCGAGTCGCTGCTGTTGGGCCTGGTGGGCGATGACTTGCCGGAAACCTACCGCCAATTGGGCCCGGGGGATTCGCGGCGGCGCAAACTGGCAATCCTGCGGGGCAAGGCCATCGAGCACCTGACCAACGCGGCAGCCCGAGCCTTTGTCGAGCAACAGGACGCCCTGCTGGCGGGCACCCTGTCCGGCGACCTGGTGGAACACATGCACGGCCCCGCCAAACGCTGCGTGCTCAACGCCAAGGACCTGGCCCGCAAGAAAATCTTCCAGGACAAGCGCAAAACCCTGCACGAGATCGGCGCTTACACCACCCTGGAGATCCTGCTTAATTCGTTCTGCGGCGCCGCACTGGAGCAGCATGGCGGTCGCACCCCGTCGTTCAAAAATCGACGGATTCTCGACCTGCTGGGCAACAACGCACCCAACCCCGGTTGGCCGTTGCACACCTCGTTCCTGCGGGTGATCGACTTCATTGCCGGGATGACCGACAGCTACGCCAGCGAAATGGCCCGGGAAATGACCGGCCGCTCAAGTCCCCAATAACCCGCCCTTGCGACGCCGCCCCAAGCCTGGGGCGGCGCACCTCATGCTTCTTCCCCCCTCGAACAGCATTCAAGAAAAAATTCGGCAACCCACGCCTCTTAATACTCGATAAACCTGGTTGTTTATTCACATTTAAATACATGTAGCGCCTTCTATTCCCGAAGCACTGTAATCCCTTCCCTTATTAGCTGTAGGACCCGTCTTAGATTGCACTAATACGGCGTGGGACACGTATATCCACCCTAATGACTGGGCTACTGTTCAGGCCTTATTTCAACTATTGCGAGTTTGGGTATGCGTTCGGTTTTTATCATTGATGACCATCCTTTCGTTCGTCTTTCCATCCGTATTTTGCTGGAGCACGAGGGTTATAAAATCGTCGGCGAAACCGATAACGGGATCGATGCCCTGCAGATCGTTCGCGAATGCCTACCGGACCTGATCATCCTCGACATCGGCATCCCCAAGGTCGATGGGCTGGAACTGCTGGACCGCCTCAATAGCCTGAGCCCGGCGCCCAGGACCCTGGTACTGACGGCACAATCGGCCGCCTTGTTCGCCGGGCGCTGCATGCAGGCCGGCGCCAGCGGGTATGTCAGCAAGGAACAGGACCTGGGTGAATTGGTCGGCGCCATCAAGGCCGTAAGCTCCGGTTACAACTACTTCCCCAGCCAGGCCCTCAGCCCCCTGCGCTCGGAAGACGGCTCCAACCTGGAGTTATTGTTATTCAGGAGCCTGAATAATCGGGAACTCATTGCCCTGCAACTTTTCGCACAAGGCTGCAGCAATAAAGACATTGCCAGCAGCCTGTTTCTCAGCAATAAGACCATCAGCACTTACAAGAAGAAAATCATGCAGAAACTCAACATTTCAACCATGAGCGAAATGATTGATATGGCAAAACGTAATGCACTGGTGTGAAACAGAGCGTCAATAAAGCGTTGCCGCATGAACCACACGGAAACCTCTGATCACGGTTCTGTAGCGCCCTTTGAACACAGGCTGAAAACACCGCCTTGGTCGCCCCGCCAACACTTGGTCGGCCCCTAAAAACAACGACCCGAGCATCTGCCCCTTGCCAGGAAACTATCAAAAAGCCACTATTTCGAGGTTTTCTCCAAGGCCCGCGTTCGCCAGGCCCTAGAGGCCTGCTGTCGTCAAGCTCGCCCCGCCGGTGTGCGAGGGTGCAGTGCTCCCGCTGTAACTACGCTAGACCGTTGAGCCACGCATCATGCCCCTTGGAGAGCGCTGGAATGCAAAGCACGCCACAGCCTGAAAAACGCCGCTTGCCTCTCCATGTTCACATCAGTGCGATGTTCACCTTCCTCCTGCTGCTGACCGGCGTAGTACTGGGCATCTTCAACTACCAGCAAACCACGCGGATCATCCTCTCCAGCAGCGAAAAGCTCTTCCAGCGCATCGAGCAGGACGTACAGAACGACCTGAAGTCCACCTATGAACCTATCCGCCACCTGCTCGACCTGCTGGCCCTGGCCCCGGCGAGCCAGGCACCCAGCCTGGAACAACGCCTAGGCCTGCTGCCGCTCTTCAGCCAGTCGCTGACCGACAATACGCGCCTGGCATCGCTGTACCTGGGGTACGCCAATGGCGACTTCTTCATGGTCCGGCCCTTGCGCAATGCGGCCCTCAGGGAAAAACGCCGGGCGCCGACGATGCCGCCTACGAAGTCTGGAGCATCGAGCGCAATGCCAGCAGCGGGCGGGTCCAGTCCCAGTCGCTGTTCTATAGCCGGCAACTGACGCTGATCAGCCGCCTGGAACACCCCGACGAACGCTACGACCCGCGTAATCGTGACTGGTTTGCCCATGCCCGCAGCGACGACACGCAAATCACCACCAAACCCTATGTGTTCTTTTCCACCCACAACGTCGGCACCACCCTGGCCCGACGCAGCGGCACGATGGCGGTGATCGGGGCCGACCTGACCCTGGAGCAACTTTCCGAAACCCTGGCCAAGCACAAGGTCACACCCGCCACCGAAATCGCCCTGGTGGATGCAGAGGGCAACGCCGTGGCCTACCCCGACAGCAGCAAGCTGATCGTCGAGGAACAGAGCGCGCGCCTGGCCAAGGCCAGCAGCCTGAACCCGGCCCTGGACGCCCTGCTTAAAGGCCAGGCCACCGACGGCCATTTGCAGACCCGGCAGCGTACCTGGATCGTTGCCAGCAGCCATATCGACGAAGGCGGCCCCGGTGGCTTGCAGTTGGCGCTGCTGGTGCCTGAGGACGAGTTGCTGGTGGATGCGTATCGCTTGCGCTGGCAAGGCGCCCTGATCACCTTGACCACCCTGTTGCTGTGCCTGCCCCTGGGCTGGCTGATCTCGCGCATTCTGGTACGGCCGCTGCGTAACCTGGTGCAGGAAGCCGACGCGATTCGCAGCTTCAACTTCAACTACCCGGCCGGCCGCCGTTCACCGGTGCTGGAGGTGGATCAGTTGAGTGTGTCCATGGGCCGGATGAAAGAGACGCTGGCGAGCTTTTTCGAAATCACCGCCAGCCTTTCGGCCGAAACCCGCTTTGACCCGCTGTTGCAGCGGGTGCTCTCCGAAACCGTGAAAATCGCCCAGGCCGAAGCCGGGCTGATTTACCTCCGCGAGAACAACGGACAGCACCTGGAACCCCACGGGCTGATCATCGATGGCCAGCACCAGGCGCTGGCCAGCTTCGATATTCGTACCCAGGACCCGGACGCCGCCCAGGCGCCGGCCTGGCTGCAACGACTGGGCAGCCACGACAACGTGGTAGCCACCCTGGGGTTCGACCAGGCGCAGGACCTGCAAAGCATCCTGCTGGCCCTGAGCTGCCCGAGGGCGCACCTGGTGGGTATCCGTCTGCGCAACCGGCACAACGAAACCGTCGGCGTGCTGGTGCTGTTGCTGGTCGACAGTGGCGACGAGTCGGACCTGGAAAAGCTCCGCCCGGACCGCATCGCCTTTATCCAGGCGATCTCCGGCGCCGCGGCGCTGAGCATCGAAAGCCAGCGCCTGCAAAACAAGCAGAAGCAACTGCTGGACGCTTTTATCCAATTGCTGGCAGGCGCCATCGATGCCAAGAGCCCTTACACCGGTGGCCATTGCCAGCGGGTGCCGGCCCTGACTCTGATGCTGGCCCAGGCCGCCGCCGACAGTCAGGACCCGGCCTTCCGCGCTTACCAGCCCAGCGACGATGAATGGGAAGCCCTGCACATCGCGGCCTGGCTGCACGATTGCGGCAAGGTCACCACCCCCGAGTACGTGGTGGATAAAGCCACCAAGCTGGAAACCCTGAACGATCGCATCCACGAAATCCGTACCCGCTTCGAAGTGCTCAAGCGCGATGCCTGGATCGATTATTGGCAGGCTCGCGCCGAAGGCCAGGAAGAAACCGTCCAGGCCACCAAGCGCGATGCCCGCCTGCAGCAACTGGATGAGGACTTTGCCTTTGTCGCCCGTTGCAACCTGGGCGGTGAAGCCATGGCCGCGGCCGATCTGCAACGCCTGGGCAGCATCGCCGAGTACACCTGGAGCCGCACCCTGGACGACCGTCTCGGCGTAGCCTGGGAAGAAAACCGCCGCCAGGAGCGCTCACCGGCCCCCGAACTGCCCGTGACCGAACGGCTGCTGGCCGACAAACCTGAACACCTGTTCGAGCGCAACCCGGCGGAACTGTTGAGCGCGGACAACCCCTGGGGCTTCAAGCTCGACGCGCCACCGTACAAGTACAACCGCGGCGAGCTGTACAACCTGAGCATCAGCCGTGGCACCCTCACCACCGAGGAGCGCTATGTGATCAACCACCACATCGTGCAGACCATCATGATGCTCAATCGCCTGCCGTTCCCCAGTCATCTGGCCAACGTCGCCGAGATTGCCGGCGGCCACCACGAAAAAATGGACGGCAGCGGCTACCCCAAACAATTGAAACGCGACCAGATGAGCCTGCCCGCACGGATGATGGCGATTGCCGACATCTTCGAAGCCCTGACGGCGGCGGACCGCCCCTACAAGAAGGGCAAGACCTTGAGCGAGGCCCTGATGATCATGGCGATGATGTGCCGCGATGCGCACATCGACCCCGAGCTGTTCGAGCTATTCATCCGCCAGCGGATCTACCAGCAGTACGCCGAACGCTTCCTGGCCCCACAGCAAATCGACACCGTGGACATCGAAGGCCTGCTGGCCAAGGCCGGCCTGCAGGCGTGAAGGCCGATCAGCAGTCGGTCAGCGCCAGGAAAATCGCTGCCAGGCGCTCGATGCCGGCTTGGTCTTCCAGGCTGAAGCGGGCCAGCTTAGGGCTGTCCAGGTCGAGCACGCCGATCAGCCGGTCGTCCTTGATCAGCGGCACCACCAGCTCGCTGTTGGACGCACTGTCACAGGCGATATGCCCGGCGAATGCATGCACATCCTCCACACGCTGGGTTTGCCGCGTGGCTGCCGCCGCACCGCAAACACCGCGACCAAAGGCAATGCGCACGCAGGCCACCTGGCCCTGGAACGGCCCCAGCAGCAACTCTTCATCCCGATTGAGGTAGAAACCCGCCCAGTTCAGGTCGTCCAGTTGGTTGAACAAAAAAGCCGAGAATTGCGCGGCGTTGGCGATGAAGTCCCGCTCATCGGCCAGCAGTGATTCCAGCTGTGCACACAGCAGCCCATAACCTTCCAGGCCCTTGCCAGCGTTTTGCAGATCGATCATGCCTTTTGCTCCAACAGCTTCAGTCCCACCCAATAGCGGGCAAATTGATAGGCACAACGGCCATTGCGGTTACCCCGCCCCGTCGCCCAGCGCACCGCCAGGATGTCCAGCGCCTCGTCACGCTGCCACTCAAGCCCGGCCTTGCCGGCCAGCTCGCCGATCCAGTGCTCGACCACATTGAGGAAATGCTCTTGGGTGAATGGATAGAACGACAACCACAGGCCGAAACGGTCCGACAGGGCAATCTTGTCTTCCACGGCTTCGCTGGGGTGCAGTTCGCCGTCGACGCGTTTCCAGTTTTCGTTGTCGCTCTCTTTTTCCGGCACCAGGTGCCGACGGTTGGAGGTGGCGTACAGCAGCACATTGTCCGGTGCCTGTTCCAGGGAACCGTCGAGGACACTCTTGAGCACCCGGTAATCCCCCTCACCGGCCTCAAAGGACAAGTCATCGCAGAACAGCACAAAACGCTGGGGCAGCTTCTGCAACTGCTCCACCACCCGCGGCAAGTCCGCCAGGTGATCGCGCTCGATCTCGATCAAGCGCAACCCGCCCTTGGCGTGTTCGGCCAGCAGCGCACGCACCAGGGAAGATTTTCCGGTGCCCCGGGAGCCCCAGAGCAGCGCATGGTTGGCCGGCATGCCATCGAGGAACTGGCGGGTGTTGCGGGCCAGTTGCTCGCGCTGGGTGTCGACCCCGATCAGGTCCGACAGGCGCATGTCGAGGCTGACTTCGAGGGGCAGGAGAAAACCACTGCGGCCTTCACGTTGCCAGCGGGCCGCCAGGCATTGAGTCCAGTCGATGGTGTGTCGTGGTGCGGGTAACAGGGGTTCGATACGGGCCAATACGGCATCGGCACGCTCAAGAAATGCATTCAATCGAGAATCCACGACTTTTCCTCAGGCACGTTCACAGTTAATGATGCAGCACACCGAGCAAAGGCCAACCTGAACGGCGGAACATTACGCGACAGTTCCAACGCCAGACCCCGCTGGCAAACACTGATGATCAGCTATGCTTGCGCAGCGAAAGGAAAGGGACGTGACTCAGCACCCCATGGACATCAAATTCACCAACCGCCTGTCTTACAAACAAGCCAGGCTCACTGTGCTGGTCGGTTTCATTCTCGGAACGGCGCTCAGCCTGCTGCAAATCGGCATCGATTATGCCAGCGAAGACGCCTCCATCAATCGGGAAATCAACTCGCTGCTGGAAATCAGCCACAACCCGGCGTCACGCATCGCCTACAACATCGATGCCGAACTGGCCCAGGAACTGACCCTTGGCCTGCTGAGCTCACCGGCGATCATCCGGGCCCAATTGATCGACAACAACGATACCGTGCTGGCCAACGTCGAACGCCCGGCACAACGCAGCGGCTACCGAACCATCAGCGACTCTCTGTTCGGCGCCAGCCGCCAGTTCGAAGACCGCCTGTTTCTCAGCCATCTACCGGAAGAATCCCTGGGCATCTTGCGCCTGGACGTCGATACCTACGCCTTTGGCAGCCGCTTCCTGCGTCGGGCCGAGGTGACCTTGATCAACGGCTTCGCCCGCAGCCTGATCCTCACCGGGATTCTCTTGGCGCTGTTCTACGTGATGCTGACCAAACCGCTGGTCGGGGTCATCCGCGAACTCAGCAGCCGCGACCCGCGCAGCGCAGAACAAGCTCGGCTGGACTGCCCGCCGGGGCATGAGAACGACGAAGTGGGGGTGCTGGTCAAGGTCGCCAACCAGCAGTTCGACACCATGTCCACCGAGATCCAGCAACGGCGCAACGCGGAAAACCGCCTGACCGACTACCTTGAGCAACTGGAAAATATCGTCTCGGCCCGTACCACCGAACTCAAGGCCAGCAACATCCGCCTCAGCCAGTCCAACGAAGAACTGGACATCGCCCGGCGCACCGCCCTGGACATGGCCCAGGCCCGCGCAGCGTTCCTGGCCAACATGAGCCATGAGATCCGTACCCCGCTCAACGGCCTGCTGGGCATGATCGCCCTGTCACTGGACAGTTCGCTGAACCCGGAGCAGCGCCAGCAGCTGTCCATCGCCCATGACTCGGGCAAGGTGCTGGTGGAGTTGCTCAACGATATTCTCGACATGTCCAAATTCGACGCCGGGCAACTGGAACTGGAGAGCATCCCGTTCGACCTCGCAGCCCTGGTCGAAGACACCGCCAACCTGCTGTCGCAGAACGCCGCCGCCAGCGTGGAGTTGGCCTGCCTGATCGCGCCGGACTTTCCGGCACTGGTCCTGGGGGACCCTACGCGGGTTCGCCAAATCGTCAGCAACCTGCTGTCCAATGCCCTCAAGTTCACCCGTTTTGGCCGGGTGGATGTGCGCCTGACCACCCAGGAACAGGGCGTGCGCATCGAGATCTGCGACACCGGCATCGGCATTGCCCTGGAAGCCCAGGTGAAAATTTTCCAGCCTTACACCCAGGCAGGAACCGGAATCACCCGTCAGTACGGCGGCACGGGCCTGGGCCTGGCCCTCACCAACAACCTCTGCGAAGCCATGCACGGGCGCCTGAGCATCAGCTCGGAAGTGGGCTTTGGCAGCCAGTTCTGCGCCGAACTGCCACTGCCCTGCCACACCCCGGCCCTCCCGGTACCGCCCCTGTCGGGCACCGTGATCGCCATCACCGAGTCCGGCAGCGGCCTGGCCGAACTGCTCGGCACCCTGCTGCCCGCCTGGGGCCTGGAGTATCGGCGGCGCGACATTCAGGACTCACGGAGTGGGTTGAGCGCCGACCTGCTGATCACCGACTGCCCGGAGTGCCTGTTCGGCCTGCGCCCGGGCCTGACCGCGCCGATTCTGCTGGTCACCGCCTATGGCAGCTTTCTGCCCAGCGAAGAAGCCAACGCCCTGGCGCCGCTGCAACAACAAGCCCGACCGCTGGCGCGCAACGCGCTGTACCAAACCCTGCGCCGCGCCCTGCGGGCAGAAACCATCACCCTCGACGAAACCTTGCTGGAACTGCGCACCAGCGTCAGCCGCGGGCGGATCCTGCTGGTGGAGGACAACCCGGTCAATCAACTGGTGGCCAAAGGCATGCTGAGCAAGCTCGGCTGCGAGGTCACGGTAGCCGTGCACGGCGCCGAAGCGCTGAACCAGCTTGAGCAGGCGCGCTTCGACTTGGTGCTGATGGACTGCAACATGCCGGTCATGGACGGTTATGAGGCCAGCCGGCAGATCCGCCACAGCGGGCGCTGGCCGGATTTGCCGATCATCGCCCTGACCGCCAACGCCATGCCCGAAGAGCGCGAGCGCTGCCGGGCCGCCGGCATGAGCGACTACCTGGCCAAACCGTTCCGCCGTGAGGAGTTGATCGCCCTGTTGGACCTCTGGGTGCCTATGACGACAAAGCTTTGACCTGGTCCAGCAACCGATCCAGGCCGTTGCGCAACTCGTCTAGGCTATTGAGATCGACTCCGCTGTCGCACAACAGCGCAGCCTTGAGTGCCGGCACCTTGTCGCGCAGGGCCAGGCCGGCCGGCGTCAGGCTCAGGTGCACCTCGCGCTCATCGTGCGCGGCCCGCTGGCGCTGCACCCACTGCAACTGTTGCAGGCGCTTGAGCAAGGGCGTAAGGGTGCCCGAGTCCAGGGACAAGCGCTCGCCCAGGGCCTTTACGGTCGGATACTCCGGCGGAGTCGCCTGCCACTCCCACAGCACCAACATGACCAGATACTGGGGATAGGTCAGGCCCAACTGGTCGAGCATCGGCTTGTAACCGCGGACCACCGCCCGCGAGGCCGCATAGAGTTTGAAGCACAGCTGGCGATCAAGCTTCAGCGAATCGTCGGACAGGTCATTCATTTGAGCAGGGCTTCAATCTCGCGGCTCAGGTCCTGGGGTTTGGTGGCAGGGGCAAAACGCTTGACCAACTGGCCGTCCTTGCCAATCAGGAACTTGGTGAAGTTCCACTTGATGCCTTGGGAGCCCAGCACGCCGGGGGCGCGTTTCTTCAACTGGACGAACAGGGGATGGGCGTCGGAACCGTTGACGTCGATCTTCTTGAACAGCGGGAAGCTGACGCCGTAGTTGAGCTCGCAGAACTCCGAGATCGCCCCTTCATTGCCCGGCTCCTGCTTGCCGAACTGGTTGCAGGGAAAGCCCAGCACCACCAGGCCCTGGTCCTTGTAGGTCTGCCACAGCTGCTCAAGCCCCTTGTACTGCGGGGTAAAGCCGCACTTGCTCGCGGTATTGACCACCAGCACCGCCTTGCCGGCGAAATCGGCCAGGGTCTTTTGTTCGCCCTTGATGGTGGTGCACGGGATGTTCAGCAGCGTGTCAGTCATGTCGTGGACTCCGGGAGGGATTCAAGGCAAACAAAATAGCGATCAATTAAATTGCGTGCAATTTAATTATCGGAAAAGCGATTTCGAAAAATCGCTCGCCTCGGCTAACGCGGCACCAGGTCCAGGCACACCGAATTGATGCAATACCGCAGGCCGGTCGGCGGTGGGCCATCCGGGAACACATGCCCCAGGTGTGCATCGCACTTGGCGCAAACCACTTCGGTACGGATCATGCCGTGGCTGATGTCACGGATCTCGACCATGGCACTGGCGCCGATCGGCTCGTAGAAGCTCGGCCAGCCGCAACCGGAATCGAACTTGGCGCGGGAATCGAACAGGGGTTCATTGCAGCAGATGCAATGATAGACACCGTCAGTCTTGGTGCCGTTGTACTTGCCCGAAAAAGGCCGCTCGGTGCCTTTCAACCGGCAGACGTTGTACTGCTCTGGATCGAGCATGGCCCGCCATTCTTCCAAGGTTTTTTCCAGCTTTTCCATGGTCCGTCCTCTGCAACTGAAAAAGCCCGATCTGTATCTTTTCCACGGATCAGGCGGCACGTATGATTGCGCCTCGTTAGACGCCAGTCTGGCAGTCACGTTACGTGCATTCAAACGGATTTTGCCGCAGCCAACGTCGGCTACAGGCCTGTGTGAAAACGCAGGATTCCCAGTGCGGTCATTCATCCACCGCCTGGATCGTTCATTTTCGGGATCACATCGCCATGCAGTTCAGCAAATCGAACAAGCTCGCCAACGTCTGCTACGACATTCGCGGCCCAGTGCTCAAGCACGCCAAACGCCTGGAAGAGGAAGGCCAACGCATCCTCAAGCTGAACATCGGCAACCCGGCGCCTTTTGGTTTCGAAGCGCCGGACGAAATCCTTCAGGATGTGATCCGCAACCTGCCGACTGCCCAGGGCTACAGCGACTCCAAAGGCCTGTTCAGCGCGCGCAAGGCGGTCATGCAGTACTACCAGCAGAAGCAGGTTGAAGGTGTCGGCATCGAAGACATCTATCTGGGCAACGGCGTGTCCGAGTTGATCGTGATGTCGTTGCAGGCGCTGCTCAACAACGGTGATGAAGTGCTGGTGCCGGCGCCAGACTATCCGCTGTGGACCGCTGCCGTCAGCCTGGCCGGCGGCAACGCGGTGCATTACCTGTGCGACGAAGGCGCCGACTGGTTCCCGGACCTGGCCGATATCAAGGCCAAGATCACCCCGAACACCAAGGCCATGGTGATCATCAACCCGAACAACCCGACCGGCGCGGTGTACTCGAAGGAAGTGTTGCTGGGCATGCTCGAACTGGCTCGCCAGCACAATCTGGTGGTGTTCTCCGACGAGATCTACGACAAGATCCTCTACGACGATGCCGTGCACATCTGCACCGCTTCGCTGGCCCCCGACCTGCTCTGCCTGACCTTCAACGGTCTGTCGAAGTCGTACCGCGTGGCGGGTTTCCGCTCGGGCTGGATCGCGATTTCCGGGCCAAAGCACAATGCCCAGAGCTACATCGAAGGCATCGACATGCTCGCCAACATGCGTCTGTGCGCCAACGTACCAAGCCAGCATGCGATCCAGACCGCCCTCGGCGGCTACCAGAGCATCAACGATCTGGTGCTGCCGCAGGGCCGTTTGCTGGAACAGCGCAACCGCACCTGGGAACTGCTCAACGACATTCCTGGGGTCAGCTGCGTCAAGCCGATGGGTGCGCTGTATGCCTTCCCGCGGATCGACCCGAAGGTATGCCCGATCCACAACGACGAGAAGTTCGTGCTCGACCTGTTGCTCTCGGAAAAACTCTTGGTGGTTCAGGGCACCGCCTTCAACTGGCCATGGCCGGACCACTTCCGCGTGGTGACCTTGCCGCGGGTTGACGACCTGGAACAAGCCATCGGCCGCATCGGAAGTTTCCTCAAGACCTACCGCCAATAGGCTTGCTAACCAGTGCGACTGTTCCGCAGTCGCACTGCGATTAATTCAGCAACACATCTTCACTCCCCTGCACCACCTCCCTTCTATAAGCTTGCACTTTCCGCCAAACCGACGGTCACAAGGGCTGGCAGAAACAACCACCTTCCCGACGTTCCCGGCCACCGTGGAAATGTCATGCAAGCGTCTAAACTCGGCCTATACGACACAGTTTGAAATAGTCACTCTGTTGAATAGCCCGGTGCCGCACCTTATATACCCCGCAGTACGCTACATCTTTAGCATGAGGAGATTTCTACAACCATGATGCGAATCCTGCTGTTTTTGGCCACTAACCTGGCGGTCGTGCTGATTGCCAGCATCACCCTGAGCCTTTTCGGCTTCAACGGGTTCATGGCGGCCAATGGGGTTGATCTCAACCTCAATCAGCTGCTGATTTTCTGTGCGGTCTTTGGTTTTGCCGGTTCCCTGTTCTCGCTGTTCATCTCCAAGTGGATGGCGAAAATGAGCACCAGCACTCAGATCATCACCCAACCGCGCACTCGCCATGAACAATGGCTGCTGCAGACCGTGGAGCAACTGTCCCGGGAAGCGGGTATCAAGATGCCGGAAGTGGGTATTTTCCCGGCGTACGAAGCCAATGCCTTCGCCACGGGCTGGAACAAGAACGACGCACTGGTCGCCGTCAGCCAAGGCTTGCTGGAGCGTTTCTCTCCGGATGAAGTGAAAGCCGTACTGGCCCACGAGATCGGTCACGTTGCCAACGGCGACATGGTGACCCTGGCCCTGGTTCAGGGCGTGGTGAACACCTTCGTGATGTTCTTCGCGCGCATCATCGGCAACTTCGTCGACAAGGTGATCTTCAAGAATGAAGAGGGCCAGGGTATCGCCTACTACGTGGCGACCATCTTCGCCGAACTGGTACTGGGTTTCCTCGCCAGCGCCATCGTCATGTGGTTCTCGCGCAAGCGTGAATACCGCGCGGACGAAGCCGGTGCCCGCCTGGCCGGTACCAGCGCCATGATCGGCGCCCTGCAGCGCCTGCGTTCGGAACAAGGCCTGCCGGTGCATATGCCCGACACCCTGAATGCCTTCGGCATCAACGGTGGCCTGAAACAAGGCCTGGCTCGCATGTTCATGAGCCACCCGCCGCTTGAAGAGCGTATCGAGGCCCTGCGCCGCCGCGGCTGATAGCCACTGGCGCAACACCCAAAAGGGCGACAAAAGTCGCCCTTTTGCATGGCCACCCAAAAACCACGCGCTGGTTACCCTGCGGTGTGAAAGTCCCCCAGGCGATAGGCCCGCTCTTCCAGACGCGGTACGCCGGCTTGCAGAAACTTCCCACTCTCGCCCAAGATGTCGCGCTGCCCCTGGACCGCCACCTGCCAGCGCGCAGCCAATAGACGCTCGACTTCCTCATCGAGCACGGCAAAGGGTGGTCCCTCGATCAGCGCCTGGTCGTAGTCCATGGTAATCAGCAGGCCATCACAGCACCGGGGAAGAATGGTGCGCAGGTGCGCGGCATAGCGCTCACGCATCTCAAGAGGCAAGGCAATCAGCGCCGCGCGGTCATAGAAGCCGGCAACGCCCGCAACATCCTCTGCGCGCAAGGCAAAGACGTCACCGCACCACAACTGGATCAAACCGTCCTGGTAGACCTTGAACGCCCCCTGTTGAGTGACCGTTGGCGCCAACCCTTGTTCGTGGAAGAAGCCTTCCACCGCTTTCTCCGAGAGCTCTACGCCCAGTACGCGATGCCCGCGATTGGCCAGCCACATCAGGTCCAGGCTTTTGCCGCACAGTGGCACCAACACCTGCGCCCCTTGGGCCACGGCCAACGACGGCCATAACGACTGCAGATAAGGGTTCACCTGCGCCAAGTGGAAGCCGATCTGGTCGCTCGCCCAACGCTTGTGCCAAAACTCCGGCTGCATAAATCCTCCCGTGAATTCGATTAAAAAGCCCTAAAACTTATATTAGATTTAGATCAATGATCTGATTGAAGATGGCGCATCTTAACGCTCAGGACCTTATTCATGCTGCCCAGCCTGTTTATCTCTCACGGTTCACCGATGCTGGCCCTGGAGCCCGGCGCCAGCGGCCCTGCCCTGGCCAACCTGGCAGCACAGTTGCCACGACCCAAGGCGATCCTGATGGTTTCAGCCCACTGGGAAAGCCAGGACCTGCGGGTCAGCGCCCACCCTCACCCGGAAACCTGGCACGACTTCGGCGGTTTCCCCCCAGCCCTGTTCGCCGTGCAGTACCCGGCCCCGGGAAACCCCGAGCTGGCGGCACAGGTGGTGGAGTTGCTCCAGGCGGATGGCCTACCCGCACAGCTTGATCACAAGCGCCCCTTCGACCACGGCGCCTGGGTGCCGCTGTCGCTGATGTACCCGCAGGCGGATATCCCGGTGATTCAGCTGTCGCTGCCCAGCCACCTGGGTCCTGCCCTGCAGACTCGCGTCGGTCACGCCCTGACCAGCCTGAGGGAACAAGGCGTACTGCTGATCGGTTCCGGCAGCATCACCCACAACTTGCGGGAGCTGGATTGGCACGCTGGCCCGGAAAGCATCGAACCCTGGGCCAAGGCCTTTCGCGACTGGATGATCGAGCATCTGGCGGCCAACGATGAGCCGGCCCTGCACGACTACCGGAAACGGGCGCCCCATGCCGTGCGCAGTCACCCCAGCGATGAACACCTGCTGCCGCTGTATTTCGCCCGGGGTGCCGGGGGTGACTTCAGTGTTGCCCACCAAGGTTTCACCCTGGGAGCGTTGGGGATGGACATCTACCGCTTTGGCTGACGATTCACCTGTACAAACCCACTTACTGCCTGGCTGGGCAAACCCCAGGCAAAAAAAATCCCCGAACCAGTCGGGGATTTTTTATGTTCGATCAATCAGCCCGTGGGCGGATCAATCTTCGCGGTAGCGACGCAGCTTCAACTGCTTACCGGCAACGCGAGTGTCCTTCAGCTTGGTCAGCAGTTTCTCCAGACCATCTTCCGGCAGCTCCACCAGGGAGAAGCTGTCACGCACCTGGATGCGACCGATCGCTTCACGTGCCAGGCCACCTTCGTTGAGGATGGCGCCCAGCAGGTTCTTGGCAGCGATACCGTCACGCGCGCCCAGCGCGGTACGGCAGCGAGCACGGCCTTCAGCCAGCGGGATCGGCGCACGACGCTCACGATCACCACGGTCCGGACGATCACCGGTACGCTCAGGACGGTCACCACGTGGTGCGTTGTTCGGCACCAGTGGGCGTTCCTTCTCGATGGCCGCCAGGTTCAGCGCTTGGCCATTGGTGGCCTTGCGCAGCAGCGCAGCGGCCAGGGCACGCGGGCTGCAACCGATGTCGGCGGTCAAGCGATCCAGCAGCTCACCGTGGGTCGATTCAGCATCAGCGACCAGCGGCGACAGGCTGTTGGTCAGCTTCTTGATGCGAGCATCAAGAACGGCTTGGGCGTCCGGCAGGCGAACTTCAGCAACCTTCTGACCGGTTACACGCTCGATCACTTGCAGCATGCGGCGCTCACGTGGAGTCACCAGCAGCAGCGCACGACCTTCGCGACCGGCACGGCCGGTACGGCCGATACGGTGAACGTAGGATTCCGGGTCGTACGGCATGTCCACGTTGAATACGTGGGTGATGCGCGGTACGTCCAGGCCACGAGCAGCAACGTCGGTCGCCACAACGATGTCCAGACGGCCATCCTTGAGGGAATCGATCACACGCTCACGCTGGTTCTGGGCAATGTCACCGTTCAGCGCAGCGGCTTTGTAGCCTTTGGCTTCCAGGGCGCTGGCCAGGTCCAGGGTCGCTTGCTTGGTGCGCACGAACATGATCAGGGCGTCGAAATCTTCCACTTCCAGCAAGCTGAGAACGGCAGAAGTCTTCTGATCAGCGTGAACCAGCAAGTGAGCCTGTTCGATCGCGGTCACGGTCTGGGTCTTGCTCTGGATCTTCACGTGCTTCGGATCGCGCAGGTGGCGCTCAGCGATGGCACGAATCGATTGCGGCAGAGTGGCCGAGAACAATACAGTCTGGCGGGACTCAGGCATGGCCTTGAAGATGACTTCCAGGTCATCCATGAAGCCCAGCTTGAGCATTTCGTCCGCTTCGTCGAGAACCAGGTGGTTCACGGTAGCGAGGACTTTTTCGTCGCGACGCAGGTGGTCGCACAGACGGCCCGGAGTGGCGACAACAATCTGTGCGCCATTACGGATTGCTTTCAATTGTGGGCCCATCGGCGCGCCGCCGTAGACAGCCACAACAGTTACGCCCGGCATTTGCTTGGCGTAGGTTTCGAAAGCGGTTGCAACTTGCAGCGCCAACTCACGGGTTGGGGCCAGGATCAGAGCTTGCGGCTCGCGCTTGGACGGATCGATGCGGTGCAGGATAGGCAGGGCGAACGCGGCGGTTTTACCGGTACCGGTTTGCGCCTGGCCAATCATATCGTGACCGGCAAGGATGATCGGGATCGACTGCTGCTGAATGGCCGAAGGCTCTTCATAGCCGGTAGCGACTACTGCAGCGACAATATTGGGATGAAGTTCAAGAGCGGCGAAGCCGCCGATTTCCTGGGTCATGGGTCTGCCTCTAAGTGCATCCGCAAAGACCCATGCTCCAAAGCTGCGCATGCCGTGTAAGACTCAAGAGTCGCCCTGGCAGCTTTGTCGGCGGGGATTTGCGAAAACGATTGAATGAATGGATCGTCAAGGATAGCCCGCGCAGCGGACAAGCAGCCGAAGCTGACTTCGGGGAATTGCAATACCTAAACGTGGCCCGTCTAAAGGCCGGCGCGCACTATACCGGAATTACTCAAAAAAGGGAGTTTTTTTTATCGGAAAAATCCGCTGAACGCCTCTGTGGAACGGGCTTTGCGCAGCGTCCGGCAAAGGTCTATTTTGCAAAGGCCCGCCCCTGTTGGTCATCAAGCTTAAACGGTTCACCCAGTAGCCTGGAACCGTCGGTCCGAACCCTCTCCGCCACCCGAGGAAATGCGCCATGAGTCAGCCCAGCAGCAGTCGCGTCAGCCGTGAACAGCAGGGTCATCTGTTCCTCATTGGCCTGGACCGGGTCGCCAAGCGCAACGCTTTCGACCTGGCGTTGCTGAACCAGCTAAGCCTGGCCTATGGCGAGTTCGAGGCCAGCAGCGAAGCACGGGTGGCGGTGGTGTTCGGCCACGGTGAGCATTTTACCGCTGGGCTGGACTTGGCCAATGTTGGCGCCGCCATGGCCGAAGGCTGGCAGGCGCCGACCGGCGGTTGCGACCCCTGGGGCGTATTTGCCGGGCCCAGGGTCAGCAAGCCAGTGATTGTTGCGGTGCAGGGCTACTGCCTGACCATTGGCATCGAGTTGATGCTCGCCGCCGATATCAACCTGTGTGCCAGCAATACGCGCTTTGCCCAGATGGAGGTCCAGCGGGGGATTTTTCCGTTTGGCGGTGCGACGCTGCGCCTGCATCAGATTGCCGGCTGGGGCAATGCCATGCGCTGGCTGCTCACCGGTGACGAATTCGACGCCCATGACGCCCTGCGCCTGGGGCTGGTCCAGGAGGTCATGGCCAGCGAGGACTTGCTGCCGCGGGCCATTGAACTGGCCGAGCGAATCGCCCGCCAGGCCCCGCAGGGGGTGCAAGCCACCTTGATGTCCGCGCGCCAGGCCCGGCTGGAGGGCGAAACCGCCGCCGCCCAAGGGTTACCGCCCCTGGTGAAAAAGCTGCTCAACAGCGAGGACGCCAAGGAAGGCGTACGGGCCATGGTCGAGAGACGGCCCGGAGTGTTCAAGGGCTGTTGAACGGCGCGACGGACAATGGCCTCGCCGACCAGCCGGCACCTGGCATCAGGTGGCCGGACGAATGGCCTTGATCAGTGGCAGCAACGAATAACCCAGGCGCGGTGCCAGGATCTCGGCACGCTCAATCAAGGCCGCTCGGTCCAGTTCCTGGTCCAGATCGGCGGGCACGATCAGGATCACATTGCCCTCCTTCACCGGCAGCTCCCAGTAATGCCGGTGATACAGCCCGCGCAACAAGGCCGCGCCCAACGGCTTGCCGTCGTCGGTGGCCCACTGATTGATCACCAGCCAGCCTCCCGGGTTGAGGCGTTTCTGGCAGTTTTCCAGGAACCCCCACGCCAAGTGCCCGACGCCCGGACCGACGTCGGTGTACAGGTCGACAAAAATCAGATCGGCAGACTCGGCGCTGTCCAGCAGCTCCAGGGCATCCCCGACTCTTATATAGAGACGTGGATCGTCATCCAGCCCCAAATATTCGATGGCCAGGCGCGGCACATCCGGGCGCAGCTCAATGGCTTCAACGTCTTCCAGGGGCAGGAACTTCAGGCACGCCTGAGTCAGGGTGCCGGCGCCCAGGCCGAGGAACAGCGCACTCTCCGGCGCCTCGTGGCACAGGGCGCCAATCAGCATGGCGCGGGTGTAGTCGTACTCCAGCCAGCTCGGGTCGGCAGTGAAGACACAGCTTTGCTCGATGGCATCGCCAAACTCAAGAAAGCGGTAGTCCGCCACTTCCAACACCCGGATCATGCCGAACTCATCATGCACTTCGGCGAGCAGGCGCTCGACGCGCTCCTCAGTCATGTCATCTCCTAGCTGCGACGGGGCTCAACCTCGCCATCGCGATCAACCAGCCGCTCGACCGTGAGCGGGAAAGGCGCGATTGTCGGCCAACCAAGCGGAGCAGGTCACGCACTAAATTACTGCTAACATGCCTGCCCCCACCGTAAACACTTGAGCCGACGATGAGCCAACCCTGGAGTCCTGACAGCTGGCGCGCCTTGCCGATCCAGCAGCAACCCCACTACCCGGACGCTGCACATTTGCTGCAGGTCGAGCAGACCCTGGCCAGCTATCCGCCGCTGGTGTTTGCCGGTGAGGCGCGGGAGCTGCGCCGCCAGTTTGCCGAGGTCACCCAGGGCCGCGCCTTTCTCTTGCAGGGCGGTGATTGCGCGGAAAGCTTCGCCGAGTTCTCGGCGGCGAAAATCCGCGACACCTTCAAGGTCCTGCTGCAAATGGCGATTGTCATGACCTTTGCCGCCGGCTGCCCGGTGGTCAAGGTGGGGCGCATGGCCGGCCAGTTTGCCAAGCCGCGCTCGGCCAACGATGAAACCATCAATGGCGTGACCCTGCCGGCTTACCGTGGCGACATCGTCAACGGTATCGGTTTCGACGAAAAGAGTCGGGTGCCCGATCCGGACCGCCTGCTGCAGTCGTACCACCAGGCCACGGCCACCCTGAACCTGCTGCGGGCCTTCGCCCAGGGCGGCTTTGCCGACCTGCATCAAGTGCATAAATGGAACCTGGACTTTATCGCCAACTCGGCCCTGGCCGAGAAGTACAGCCAGTTGGCCGACCGCATCGATGAAACCCTGGCCTTCATGCGCGCCTGCGGCATGGACAGTTCGCCACAACTGCGTGAGACCAGCTTCTTCACCGCCCACGAAGCGCTGCTGCTGAATTACGAAGAAGCCTTCGTGCGCCGTGACAGCCTGACCAACGACTACTACGACTGCTCGGCCCACATGCTGTGGATCGGCGACCGCACCCGTCAGTTGGACGGTGCCCATGTGGAGTTCCTGCGCGGGGTGCACAACCCGATCGGGGTCAAGGTCGGCCCGAGCATGAACACCGAGGAGTTGCTGCGCCTGATCGACATCCTCAACCCGGACAATGACCCTGGGCGCCTCAACCTGATCGTGCGCATGGGCGCCAACAAGGTCGGCGATCACCTGCCACAGCTGATCCGCGCCGTGGAAGGTGAAGGCAAAAAGGTGCTGTGGAGCTCCGACCCGATGCACGGCAACACCATCAAGGCCAGTAGTGGCTACAAGACCCGGGACTTTGCGCAAATCCTCAATGAGGTGAAGCAGTTCTTCCAGGTGCACCAGGCCGAGGGCAGCTACGCCGGCGGCATCCATATCGAGATGACCGGGCAAAACGTCACCGAGTGCATCGGCGGCGCACGGCCGATCACCGAAGACGGCCTATCAGACCGCTACCACACCCATTGCGACCCAAGGATGAACGCCGACCAGTCCCTGGAACTGGCGTTCCTGATTGCCGAGACCTTGAAGCAGGTCAAGCGCTGAGAGCCCGGCCCGCGCCTGTCGGAAGCGGGCCGGTTTAAACCAGTAGCCCACGCAAACGCTGGGCACTGGCCCGCTGGCAATTGAGCTGGATGTCCGCCAGCCCCAGCCAGTCGGCCAGTTGCCGCAGGTTCAAGGCCAGCGCCTGCATCCCGGCGTCATCCAGCCCAGGCACTTCTTCATGCACCGCGTGCACCGCCAGACGGCCCTGGGCCCGTTCGGCACGCAGGTCGACACGTGCGGCAATGCGCTCGTGGTACAGGAACGGCAGCACGTAGTAGCCGTAGACCCGCTTGTGCTGCGGGGTATAGATCTCCAGCCGATAGCGGAAGTCGAAGAGCCGCTCGGTTCGGCTACGCTCCCAGATCAACGAGTCAAAGGGTGACAGCAAGGCACTGCCCTCAACCTTGCGCGGCACCTTGGGCGCCGGCAGGCAATAGGCCGGCTGCCGCCAACCTTGCACATTACAGAGTTGCAGTTGGCCATCCTCCAGCAGCTCAGCCAGGCGCGCCCCACTCTCAGCCGGCGTCAGGCGAAAGTAATCGCGCAAGTCCTTTTCCGTGGCCACGCCCAACGCCGTCGCCGCGTGCAGTAGCAAACCGCGCTGCGCCTCAGCCTCGCTAAGGGAGGAACGCTGCAGAATCCGCTGGGGAATCACGCGTTCGGGCACGTCATACAAGCGCTCGAAACCACGACGCCCGGCCACCGTGACTTCGCCGGCGGCAAAGAGCCATTCCAGGGCCATTTTTTCCGCGCTCCAGTCCCACCAGGGCCCGGCCCGTTCCTGCCGGGTCGACAGGCTGCCAGCCCCCAATGCCCCTTGGGTCTCGACCGCTGCCAATACCTGGCGAATGGTCGCCTGCTGCTCAAGGCCAAAACGCGCCAACTGGCCATAAATGCCCTGCCCTTGGCGTGCCTGCTGCATGCGCCAGCCCATCAGCGGGTACATCTCCAGCGGCAACAGCGACGCCTCGTGCCCCCAATACTCGAAAAGCGTGCGCTGGCGTCCCTGGCTCCAGGCGGCCTGGTCGAGCAACTGCGGTGCGTAGTGGCCCAGTCGCGAGAACAATGGCAGGTAGTGCGAGCGCACCAAGGCGTTGACCGAATCGATCTGCAGCACGCCCAAACGCTCGATCAGGCGGTTGACCTGGGCCGACTTGATCGTTGCCGGCGGCTGGCGCCCGGAAAACCCTTGGGCCGCCAAGGCCAGTCGCCGAGCCTGTTTGAGGGAAAAAGACAGTTCTGCGGGCATCGCATTCTCCTGGTCAGCCCGCAAACTACCTCAGCAAGAAGCGGCTTGTGTAGCGCTTTCGTGCTCATTTTTGCAGCGGGTCATCCCAAAACCGGCGCACCGCTTCATGCTCCACATCGGCCCGACTCAGGCCCAAATCCTTGAGTGCGTCATCGCTCAAGCTGGCCAGCATGGCCCGCTCATTATTGAGCTGATGCCAACGCCACACCCTGTGCCACAACCGGCTGAGGGAGAAGCCCTGAAGCGAGAATTTCTGTGCCAGCACATAACCTTTTTGACCTTTCATCATCTTGCCCTCCGTTGGGGATGACGAAAGTCTCTCGCGAGGAATAAGATCAATCCAACGAATGTTTCTTATGCAATACATCTCGGAGCTTGATGAGTGTCCCAGTTCCCCAGTATCGATACCGACGTCCTGCGCACCTTTGTCGCCATTGCCGATCAAGGCGGCTTCACCAAGGCCGGGGAGCACGTCAATCGCACCCAATCGGCAGTGAGCATGCAGATGAAGCGCCTGGAGGAGGACGTCCTGCAGCGCCAGCTGTTCCAGCGCGATGGCCGTCAGGTCAAGTTGACTGCCGAGGGCCAGGTGCTGCTGGGGTACGCGCGTCGCATCCTGAAACTGCACAGCGAGGTGTTCAATACCCTGCGCGAACCACACATGATCGGCACCGTGCGCATCGGCACCCCGGATGATTATGTAATGCGCTTCCTGCCGGGCATCCTCTCGCGCTTCGCCCAGTCCTACCCGCTGATCCAGATCGAAGTGCATTGCGAGTCTTCCAAGCAACTGCTGCAACGCCAGGACCTGGACCTGTCCATCGTCACCCGAGAGCCGGGCAGTGAAATCGGCCAACTGCTGCGCAAGGAGCGTTTTGTCTGGGCCCAGGCCCAGGGTTTCTGCGCCCACGAGCAAACGCCCCTGCCCCTGGCGATGTTCAACAGCGACTGCTTTTGCCGAGCTTGGGCGTGCAATGCCCTGGATGCCGCCGGGCGCGATTATCGGGTGGCTTACAACAGCTCCAGCCTGTCCGCACTCATGGCAGTGGTCAGCGCCGGGCTGGCGATCACCGCCCAGCTGGAAAGCCTGATCACCCCGGACATGCGCATCCTTGGTGAAGCCGAAGGCCTGCCCCTGTTGCCTGAGGCCAGCATCATGCTGCTGCGCAACCTCAACCACCCTTCGCCCATCACGGAATGCCTGGCCGAGCACATCGTCGAAGGCTTCAAACTTTAAAGGCGAGCATCACCGCGCAGAGCACCAGGAAGCCGCAGAACAGGCCGCGCAGCAGGCGCTCGGGCATTCCATGAGCGACTTTCACCCCCCAACTGATGCTCAGCAGGCCGCCGATGGCCAGGGGCAAGCCGATGGACCAGTCCACCTGATGGTGCACACCGTAGGTCACCAGGGTCACCCCAGTGCTCGGCAGGGCCAGGGCCAGGGACAAGCCCTGGGCAACCACCTGGGTGGTGCCGAAAATACTGGTCAGCACCGGCGTAGCCACCACCGCTCCCCCCACACCAAACAGCCCGCCCATGGCGCCGGAAGCGGCCCCGAGCACACCCAGCCAGGGCCACGAATAGCGCATCTGTGCCGAAGCCGGACGATTACCCACGAACATCCGGACCAGGTTGTATGCCGACAGGACCACCAAAAACACCACAAAACCGATGCGCATCAATTGGGCATCGATGCCGACCGCCCAGATCGAACCGAGCCAGGCAAAGGTGAAGCCCATCACGGCCAGAGGCAAGGCATGCCGCAACTCGATGCGATTGCGCTGGTGGTAGCGCCACAGCGCCAACATGACGTTGGGTACCACCATCACCAGGGCCGTCCCCTGGGCAATTTGCTGGTCCAGGCCAAACCAGACGCCCAGCACCGGAATTGCGATCAAACCGCCGCCAATCCCGAACAAGCCACCCACGGTGCCCAGCGCCGCGCCCAGTAACAAATACATCACTAACTCAATCAATGTCGCACTCCTCACCTCAAGCCTCGCATGCTACCCAGTCAGCACTGGTGCGGAAACGCACAGCAACGCACAATGGCTGTGCCAATCTCGCACAAGCACACACCATGAACCCCAACACCCTTACCGATCAGCTCGGGCTGTTCCTTGATGTCATGGAGGCTGGCAGCTTTTCCGCAGCGGCCCGTCGCCACCCGCTGACCCCTTCGGCGGTGGCTCGGCGCATCGACACCCTGGAAAACGCCCTGGGCAGCAAGCTGTTCATGCGCACCACCCATGCGGTGGTCCCAACGCCCGCAGGCCAGGCCTTCGCCGAACGAGCACGACGGATTGTCGCCGAGTTGCAGTTGGCCCGGGCGGAGGCGGTTTCCCTAAGCCATGCGCCGGAAGGGCTGATCCGCGTGGACGCACCGGCAGCGTTCGGTCGCCGCCACCTGGCGCCCGCCATTGCCGACTTTCTTGGGGTTTACCCCGGGCTGGACGTACACCTGCACCTGATCGATAGCTTCGTCGACATGCAGGGCTCGCATTTGGGCAAGGTCGACCTGGTGCTGCGCGCCGGGCAAATGGTCGACACGCGGATGATCGCCACCCCGCTGGCGAGCATTGTGCGTATCGCCTGTGCCAGCCCGGAGTACCTGAAACGCCGCGGCACGCCGGCTCATCCAGGCGAGTTGCGGGAGCATGACGGCCTCGACTGGGATGGCCTGGCCCCGCTGTTCGCCTGGCGTTTCGAGCGCGATGGGCAACTGCACAGTCATCGCCCAAACCGCATCCGCATGAGCGCCAACAACGCCGAAGCCTTGCTCTCCGGGGCCTTGGCGGGCCTGGGCATTGCCCACCTGCCCACCTGGCTGGCCAGCGAGTACCTACTGCGGGGCGAATTGCTGCCTCTGTTCTGTGACAACGGCCTGCCCAAGCCCGAAAGCGCCGGCATCTACGCTTTGCGCCTGGAACAACACACCAACGCCCGCAGCCGTTTACTGCTTGAATACCTCAAGACCCGCTTCAGCCCCATTCCCCCTTGGGACTTGGCCCTGCAAAGCAGCATGGGCGGAAACGGTGAGCAATGAGCGACGAACACCGCCGGTAGAATTACCTGGCGCATTAAAGATTTGCCCGCTAGATTCAGGACGCTTAATGATCAAGGCCCTCAGATGACCACTGAACGTTCCACCCCGGATAACTGCGACGACCTGCTGCTGGATAATCAGGTCTGCTTTGCCCTGCACTCCACCTCACTGTTGATGACCAAAGTCTACAAACCTCTGCTCCAGGCCCTGGGACTGACTTATCCACAGTACCTGGCGATGATGGTGCTCTGGGAGCGAGACGGACTGACCGTCGGCGAGATCAGCAGCCGCTTGCTCACCGATCCCGGATCTCTGACCCCGCTGCTCAAGCGCCTGGAAGCCGAAGGTCTGCTCAGCCGCACCCGCAGCCGCGAAGATGAACGGGTGGTGATTGTTGAACTGACAGACCAGGGCCGGGCCCTGCGAGACAAAGCCCGTGGCATTCCGCAGTGCATCCTGGGCGCCAGCGGTCAGACCCTGGAGCAATTGCGCCAATTGCAGGCCGACCTGCTGACCCTGCGCAGCCATCTGCAAGACAGCCTTTAAGCCAGGCGGTTGCTCCGTGACCGGCTAACCAGGGCCGGCCGACAAAAATAATGCCGTGTAAAAAACACATATAAATCAACTACCTGTCACGATTTTCAGGTCATGGCGAGGCGATTTCAAAAAATATATCTTGTGCACTAAATATTAGCACTATATATTTTCTTCGAACTTACTTAGCGCACAAACATTTAGCGCAAATAATCACACTGACAGAGGTTACCGCCATGCAAACTCTCTACACCGCCGTCGCTACTGCTACAGGTGGCCGTGATGGTCGCGCCGTTTCCAACGACAACATCCTCGACGTCAAACTCGCTACCCCCAAAGAACTGGGCGGCGCAGGTGGCCAGGCCACCAATCCCGAGCAGTTGTTTGCCGCTGGCTACTCGGCCTGCTTTATCGGCGCCCTGAAATTCGTCGCCAGCCAAAGCAAACGCAAGATCCCGGATGACGCCTCAATCACTGCCCATGTGGGTATCGGTCAGATCCCTGGCGGTTTCGGCCTGGACATCGACCTGCACGTCAGCCTGCCCGGCCTGGACCAAGCCGACGCACAAAGCCTGGTGGACGCCGCCCACCAAGTCTGCCCGTACTCCAACGCCACCCGTGGCAATGTCGATGTACGCCTGCACGTCAGCGTCTGATCCTGATTGCAAACGGCAAACGCCAGGCACAAAAAAGCCCGACTCAATGGTCGGGCTTTTTCGTTCGCGCGGTTTAAGCCAGGCTTAGACCTTGGCGCGCCCCTTGTAGGAGCCACCTTCGCGGGTATCGATCTCGATCCAGTCGCCGATTTCAACGAAATCTGCAACGCTCAGCTCGGTACCGTTTTTCAGTTTGGCAGGCTTCATCACCTTGCCCGAAGTGTCGCCGCGAGCGGAACCTTCGGTGTAGTCAACCTGACGCACGATGGTGGTCGGCAGGTCAACGGAAACCAGACGGTCGTCGAAGAACACCGCTTCGCACACGTCAGTCATGCCTTCTTCGATGAACGGCAGAACCGCTTCGATGTCTTCGGCGTTCAGCTCGTACATGGTGTAGTCAGTGGTGTCCATGAACGTGTAGGTGTCGCCGCTGATGAACGACAGGGTCGCTTCTTTGCGATCCAGGATCACGTCGTCCAGTTTGTCGTCCGCACCGTAAACGGTTTCGGTCTTGTAACCGGTCAGCAGGTTCTTCAGCTTGGTCTTCATGATCGCGCTGTTACGACCGGACTTGGTGAATTCAGCTTTCTGAACCAGCCAAGGATCGTTGTCGATACGGATCACGGTACCGGGTTTGAGTTCTTTACCAGTTTTCATTGCGAATATCCGAATTTGGATGGGATTTACAAAAATCTAGGCCGCGTATCATATCCAATTTAGGTAAAACTGCACCAGCGCCGCAGCAAGATCGGCCTGCAAGGCTTGTTCCAGACACCACTGTTCACTGTGGGCAGCGACTTCGGGCCAGTGTTGCAGCAGGTTTTTCCAGCTCGCCGCCATGTTTGCCTCGGTGTTCCACGCCTGCCACAGGGCGAGCACTGCACTCTTGGCTTCTGCCGATAAACCCCGTGTGTAGCGTTCAAGGAAGGCGTCGAGCTTGTCCAGGTGGATGTCGTCGTCCTGCCGATAGATGTGCCACAGCATGGGGCGCCCCGCCCATTGCGCGCGGACGAACGAGTCTTCGCCGCGCACGGCGTTGAACTCGCAGCACCACAGCAGCCGGTCGTAATCGTCCTGGCGGACGAATGGCAGCACTTGCACGGTCAGGGCGTCGCGCGTTTGCAGGGTGCCGACGGCAACCTCCCCCTCCCCCAGCCAGCGCTGCACATCCGCGAGAATCCGCCCCTCGGGCACCAGCAGATGAGTGGGACGACTGTCAGCGGCCAACGCATCCAGCCAACTGGCCAGGCCGCCATTCTCATAGGCGAACAACGAGATTAGGCGCGCTTGCGCGGCGGGGAAAACCTGCAAACCCGCCAAGAATGCCTGCTGCTGTGAAGGGTCTTGTTGAAAGCTGCGACGCCGCTCAAGCAACCCGGCCTCACGCAGCAAACCACCGGTTCCCGGCTGGAAACCGGGGAAAAAGAAGTACTTCTGTACCTGCTTGTATTTGACCGACGGCAAGCCGTGGCAACCGCTGACCCACTCCTCAGCGCTGAGGTAGTCCAGGTTCAACCACAACGGGCTCTGCGCGCGCGCGGCCATGGCTTCCATATAGGCCGAGGGCAATTGGCAGGCGAACGCGGCGATCACCACGTCCGCCGCCGGCACAGCAACCCAATCGGCCGACCAATGACACACTTCGACGCCGGACTGCCATTGGCGGGCCAGGTCGGTATCGATCTGCGGGCACATACGCTCGAAGGCACGCAGGTCATCGACCCACAGGCGCACCTGGTATTGATGCTCGGCCACCAACTGTCGGGCCAGGCGCCAGGTCACGCCGATATCGCCGTAGTTATCGACGACACTGCAGAAAATATCCCAGGAGGCTTTCATTCCGGGCTCCGATTGGCAAAGGCGCCGATTGTCCGCATAAATCCCCCTGCGCAGAAGAGCCAACGTCGATTAATCTTCGTGCGACAATCAGGCCTCGCAACCTATCACCCGCCAGGAGGCAGCCATGCCCTATCGCACCCCACCTCGCCGCGCCCTGAGTATCCGCCTGAACGGGCTGGCGCTGAGCGGCAGTATCGCCCTGGGCCTGTGGCTGGGTTTTCTGGCAATCGCCCTGACCTGCTGGCTGGCCTCACGTTTTCTGTTCGAGCAGCAACTGGCTCCGGTGGCTCAGGCGGTACAACAACTGGCAAAGCCACCAGTCGTGGTGGAACCGCCGGCAGCGAACCCGATGTTCGAGCAGTATCAGGAAAACCTGCGCAAAAACGAGCAACAACAGGCCTTGGATAACGCACGCAATAGCCTGCGTAACCAGTCCAACCCCAAATGCCAGTTCTGGCTGCAGCAGGACCAGACGGCGCCCACCGAAAAAAGCCGGGCCAACGTCCTGCAATTCTGCGACTGACCATGAACAAATCCGCTGTCCATCAACTGATTCTGGAAAAGCTCCGGGACGATCTCGACATTGCCCAGCGCGCGGCGCAAACCGCTTACGAAACCGCGACCCACGAAGAAAACATCGCCGAGAACAAGTACGACACCCTGGGGCTTGAAGCCTCTTACCTAGCGGCCGGCCAGGCCAAACGCGTCGAAGAAATTCGCCAAGCGTTGACCCTCTGCCAGAACCTGACCTTGCGCCCCTACGATGAGCAACAGGGTATTCAAGTCGGTGCATTATTGGGCTTGGAGGACGAACACGGCCATGAACAATGGCTGTTTCTCGCGCCGGATGGGGCGGGATTGAAAGTCTACGTGGTGGGGCAATTGATCACCGTCATCACCCCGCGCTCGCCGCTGGGTAAAAACCTGCTGGGCAAGTTCGAAGGGGATGACGTGGAGATTGTGGTGGCGGGTACTCGGCAACAGTTTGCTGTCACCGAGATCAAGTAGGCCCGACGGCAATCAGTGCACCGGCAATTCAACGCCGTCGAACAGCTCTTCCAGTTCCTGCTTGTTGTGGCACTGGATGGCCTTGGCCATCACTTCGCGGGTCAGGTGCGGAGCGAATTTCTCGATGAAGTCGCACATGAAGCCACGCAGGAAGGTGCCGCGACGGAAACCGATCTTGGTGATGCTCGACTCGAACAGCTCGCTGGCATCCAGCACCACCAGGTCATTGTCGAGCTTGGTGTCGACCGCCATCTTGGCGACGATGCCTACGCCCAGTCCAAGGCGTACGTAGGTTTTGATGACGTCGGCGTCGGCGGCAGTAAACACCACTTTCGGGGTCAGGCCGCGATGGCTGAAGGCCTCGTCGAGCTTGGAACGCCCGGTGAAACCGAAAACGTAAGTCACAATCGGGTATTCGGCGAGTGCTTCGAGGGTGAGTTTCGGCAGCTTGGTCAGCGGGTGCCCCTGAGGCACAACCACGCAACGGTTCCAGCGATAGCACGGCATCATCACTAGGTCACCGAACAACTCCAGTGCTTCGGTGGCGATGGCAAAATCCACCGTGCCGTCAGCGGCCATCTCGGCGATCTGCATCGGCGAGCCCTGGTGCATGTGCAAGGCGACATCAGGGTACTGCTTGATAAAGCTGCTGATCACCGGCGGCAGGGCATAACGAGCCTGGGTGTGGGTGGTGGCGATCGACAGGGTGCCTTTCTTCTCGTTGGAGAATTCCTGGGCGATCTGCTTGATGCTTTCGACCTTGCGCAGGATTTCGCCAGCGGTGGTGATGATTCGCTCGCCGGCTGGAGTAACGCGGGTCAGGTGCTTGCCGCTGCGGGCGAAGACTTCGACGCCCAGCTCGTCTTCGAGCAGGCGGATCTGCTTGCTGATACCAGGTTGAGAGGTGTAAAGGCTTTGGGCAGTAGCGGAGACGTTGAGGTCGTGGTGCGCCACTTCCCAGATGTAGCGCAATTGTTGAAGCTTCATATGAATCCCTCAAAGCAGGTAGACGCCACGGGTATCAGCGACGAGATATAACTATATTAATGGTTGAATGAATAAATCTAGAACTTTTTTATCAGATTTTTCCAATCCATCCCTATAGATCTCCGAGACGCCGCCGCTGCACCAACGGCACCAGGTACACCGGCACTTTGGCCAGTTGCAAGACCCGTGCGGCGGTTCTGCCCAAAGGCGTTTCAGCCCCTGCGCCATGGGTGTGACTTCCTACGATCAACAAATCCACAGAGAGTTTCGCCGCCTGCTCGAGAATGACCTGGGAAGGATCGCCCTGGAAAACCCGCACCGACTGAATCAGCGTCAGCTCCTGCAAATCCTCACCCAGCTCCTCTCGAAAGCTGTCGAGCACTCGCTGCTCGATACTGGCCATGACCGTGCTCAGCCCCTGCTTGTGGAACTCGTTCAGCGCTTGCTCGTCGAGATAGCTCTGCAGCACGGATTCGGCAAATAGCCCCATGGGCTCCACGGCGTGCACCACATGTAAGTCGGCATTGAACGTTCGAGCCAGTTCCAGCGCGTGCTGCATCACATAAGGTGCATACAGACCGAGGTCAGTGGCATACAGCATCGAACGAATCATATGACCTCCTCAACTGCCAAGATGGCGGAGATTGATTCAGCTTAGCAGCGCCCGGAAGACTGCGAGGCCTGGCGCAAAACCTTGTGCTGCGGGGCTTTACGCCTGGCTCTCGTTACTGATGCCGTGGGGCACGTGACCGGTGGCAACCACTTCACGAGCCAACTCGCAGTGACCCGCCTGGTCATCGAAAAACACGTCGGCAGCGAATGCCTCAAGAAACGCCGCCTTCTCCAGGCCGCCGAGGAACAGCGACTCATCCAGGCGAATGTCCCACTCACGCAAGGTACGAATCACCCGCTCGTGGGCTGGAGCCGATCGCGCCGTGACCAGGGCCGTGCGAATTGGACAGGCATCGTTGGGAAATTCGCCCTGCAGCAGGTTCAGTGCCGCCAGGAAGCCTTTGAACGGGCCGCCCGGTAACGGCTGGCGTGCCGACTCACGCTCATTGGCCTGAAAGGCTTCCAACCCACCCAGTTGATAGACCCGCTCCGATTCATCGGAGAACAGCACCGCATCGCCGTCGAAGGCGATGCGCAACTCGGCATTGGCCGCCCGTTGTGCGCCGCCGGACAGAATCGTCGCCGCAGCAAACCCCGCACCCAGTGCATTGCGCACATCTTCCGCATGGGTCGACAGAAACAGGTCGCAACCGAACGCCGCCAGATAAGGATAGGGGCTACGCCCGCCGACAAAAGCCGCTCGGGAAATATCCAGGCCGTAGTGCTGGATTGAGTTGAACACCCGCAGACCAGTGTCCGCACTGTTGCGCGAAACCAGCACCACCTCGACCCGTGCGCGCCCCAGGCTGGCATTCAGGCTGAGCAGTTTCTTGACCAGGAGAAAGGCATCGCCAGGCTCGAGGACCTCCTCTTCATGTTCGATCTGATACTGCCGGTAGGCTTCGACCCCCTCGGCCAGATAGACCTTGTGGCTGTCACTCAGATCGAACAAGGCTCGCGATGAAATCGCCACCACCAATTTGCCACCCAAGCCCTTTGCCATGCCTTACTCCCTGCCTGACGGCGTCAAGCGTTGTATCGATCGATAAAACTCAAGGCCTGGAACAAGGCCTCGATTCTCGGCAACTCGCAGCCCGCCGCCCGAGCAGCCGCCAGGGGCGCCTCATAGATGGCAGCCAACTCCAGCGCACGTTTATGCACATGGTCGTGATACATGCTCGGCCAATAATCAGGCATTTTTTCGGTCATGTTGAACAGCTGCTCCGCATAACCGTCAGGCAGGTGGTGGCCGCAGGCTCTGGCGCCCTGTACCACTTCATCCATCAAGGCCAGGATCAATGCGCGGCTGCTGGCATCAGCCATCAAGGGCGCAGTGCTAGCCTTGAGCAACACCGACAAGCCGTTGTAAGGCACGTTCCACACCAGCTTTTGCCAGCGCGCCTGTTGCAGGTTGCCCATGGCCAGAGCGTCGACGCCCGCCTGGCGGAACAGCGCAGCGCCCTCCTCGACGATCCCCTGGCGCAGAGGCTCGTTTTCGGCGGCAGGACCGCTGTGGTAACCCAGATGAACCGCCCCCAGCGCCTGATGCTCGATCAGGCCGGCCCCAGAGCGACTCACGCAAATAAAGCACAGACCGCCCAGCAGGTGCAGCGAGTCGGGCAACAGGCGCCGCAGGTCCTCTTCAACATCGAGGCCATTTTGCAGCAACAGCACCTTTGCACCCGGAGCCGATGCCTGAACGATCGTCGGCGCCAAATCTATATTGCCCGTGGTCTTGGTGCCCACCAGCAGCCAATCACAAGGCGGCATGTCTTCAGCAGCGCGGTAGGCCTGGACTGGGTTCAGGTTCAACGCACCATGCACGGCGCTGTTGAGTTGCAGCCCGTGCTCGACCACGGCGGAGAAATCACTGCGCAGCAGAAAGTGCACATCGAGACCTGCTCGGGCCAGCATCAGCCCATAAAATCCACCGATCGCACCGGTACCGATAATACCGATACGCGGCTTCTGGTTTGACTCCATCAAGGCAACTCCTCCGGAGTTCTGTTCAGCGCCTGCTCGAGGGTTTCGCTGAGCTCACGGGCATTCAGCCGCGAATGCACGGCACCGTAAAACTCGCCATCGCGCACCACGAACAACGCGGGCAAGTGAAAAACCTGATAACGCTGTACCACGCCACCGTTGTTCCCGGCATCGATCCAGCACAGACGGTCGATTGGCAATTTCAGGCCTGGAAGTTGCTGACGAGCCCAACGGCAACTGGCACAACCGGGGCTGGTGAAAATCACCAGCGAAACCCCGCTCAACGCCAGCAACCGTTGGTCTGCATCGAAATCGGTCAGTTCCAGTTCGGCCACTATACTGGCTGAAACAATGTCAAATAGCTGAGACTTGGAGTCCGCGCTCATGGGACGTTTTTTACCTCATCCTGATGATGTTCCGGTCGAGCTGACCTTACGTAAACACTCGTGTATTTCCCGTCAGCGGCTGCACACTATCAGCCTCGGCGGCATGGCTTGCAATTACCACCGGGCCTGGCGCCGCGGTACGGCGCTGGAGGTACGCATGCCCTCTCTGGGCGAGCACATCTGTTATCACGGCTATGTGGCCTGGTGCCTAAGGCGCAAGCATGGCTACCTGGTGGGCATCGCCTTTGTCGATGAACAGACCCTGTTTGGTGCGCGAATGGGCGAACAGGTTTTCCAGATCGAGCGCTATTGCCGCCTGCATGAACCCAAGGCCGAACAACAGCAGATGCAGGCGCTGGCACTGGAGTGGGTTCAGCAGCATGCCGAGGATTTTTCCCATGAACAGGTCCGTCAGGCTTTTGTGCAGCCTTAGCGGGATAAAACCCCTGTCTGCCCATTGTCGAGTCACCGGGTAACGCGCTAAGGTTCGGCTCCCCGACGCGCTTAAATCCGCTGTGCTCCGCCGCGCGGGGATCGCTGGCGGCCGGCACCCGTGACCTGACGAGTAACACGATGGCTGATTTACCGATCAACGACCTTAACGTCGCCTCGAACGAGACTCTGATCACCCCCGATCAGCTCAAGCGAGACATCCCTCTGAGCGACACTGCCCTGCGTACCGTAACCAAAGGTCGCGAGGTGATCCGCAATATTCTCGATGGCACCGATCACCGCCTGTTCGTCGTGATCGGACCGTGCTCGATCCACGATATCAAGGCGGCCCACGAGTACGCCGAGCGATTGAAAGTCCTGGCGGCTGAAGTCTCCGACACGCTCTATATCGTCATGCGCGTCTACTTCGAGAAGCCGCGGACCACCGTCGGCTGGAAAGGCCTGATCAACGACCCGTACCTGGATGACTCGTTCAAGATCCAGGACGGCTTGCACATCGGTCGTCAACTGCTGCTGGACCTCGCGGAAATGGGCCTGCCCACCGCCACCGAGGCCCTGGACCCGATCTCCCCGCAGTACCTGCAGGACCTGATCAGTTGGTCGGCCATCGGCGCACGCACCACCGAATCCCAGACCCACCGTGAAATGGCGTCCGGCCTGTCCTCGGCCGTAGGCTTCAAGAACGGTACCGATGGCGGCCTGACCGTGGCGATCAACGCCCTGCAGTCGGTTTCCAGCCCGCACCGGTTCCTGGGCATCAACCAGGAAGGCGGCGTGTCCATCGTCACCACCAAAGGCAACGCCTATGGCCACGTGGTATTGCGCGGCGGCAACGGCAAGCCGAACTACGACTCGGTCAGTGTCGCCCTGTGCGAGCAGGCCCTGGTCAAGGCCAAGATCAAGCCGAACATCATGGTCGACTGCAGCCACGCCAACTCCAACAAGGACCCGGCACTGCAGCCACTGGTGATGGAGAACGTCGCCAACCAGATTCTCGAAGGCAACCAGTCGATCATCGGTCTGATGGTCGAGAGCCATCTGAATTGGGGCTGCCAGGCCATTCCGAAAGACTTGGCCGAACTGCAATACGGCGTGTCGATTACCGATGCCTGCATCGATTGGGAAAGCACCGAGAAAACCTTGCGCAGCATGCACGCCAAGCTCAAGGACGTGTTGCCGAAACGCAATCGCAGCTGATTGCTTTTGGCAGACACAAAAACGCCGGGCATTGCCCGGCGTTTTTTATGGAGCGGCCTCGATCACAGCTTCGCGGCGTGGCGCTGATGACGCTCCATGTAGCGCTCGACATAGGAGCATGACGGAATGACCGTGTAGCCCATGCTCTCAGCGTAATCCAGCGCCTGCTCGGTCAGCGCAGCAGCAATGCCGCGGCCACGCAGCGCATTAGGTACAAAGGTCCGATAGATATCCAGGGTCTGCTTACCCAGGTCCATATAGGTCAGGTAGGCACGATGACCGTCCACATTGGTCTCGAACTGATGACCAGCCTGGTCATGGTGGATGGACAACGCCTCGCTCATCACTACTCCTTGCGGGTCTGGAATTATGACCCCTACCTTACCGATGTTTTTCCGGCGAAGGAACAACTACGCCACCCCGTGCCAGTTGGACACCGAGGAGAGCTATCGCTCTCGAACAACGAGCACGATACAAATAGTAGGCGTCATTGGCGCAAATGCTCAAGGCACGCTCGTCTTGGCAATCCATGACACAAGACCGCCAAGCCCCGATCAGCGTTTCACACAGATAGCACAATGAAAGCACTGCAAAATGGCCCACGGTCCAAACATCGCCGGATGTTGAACTTTAAGACGAGCGCACCTTCTTAAAGTCACCTCAACATGGATAAAGATACCTGGAGAGCGGTTGGCAAATCTGAAGAAAAGTGTAGCCCAGGCAATATAAAGCGACTCTAGCCTACACTCCGAAACTGCGACCTGGCTGGCCCGACAGAGCTATCACAGCGTGAGCCACAGCCCCCGGCCAGACCTTGCCATTGCATATTTTTTATACAACCGAATGAAAAGTTGCCCTAAAAAGATTCACCGCCTAGAATTTTTTTTGCTTCTTGCGCTACGTCAGTTTACTTACTACAAGTAATGGGTAGTATGTACGCCGGCTATTTCCTCACTCTGGGGTGATAGCTATTAATAGAAAGTCCTTGAAGGGGAACACGATGAACAACGTTCTGAAATTCTCTGCTCTGGCTCTGGCCGCAGTTCTGGCTACCGGTTGCAGCAGCGTAACTAAAGAAACCGAAGCTCGTCTGACTGCTACTGAAGATGCAGCAGCTCGTGCTCAGGCTCGTGCAGACGAAGCCTACCGTAAAGCTGATGAAGCTCTGGCTGCTGCTCAAAAAGCACAACAGACTGCTGACGAAGCTAACGAGCGCGCTCTGCGTATGCTTGAAAAAGCTAGCCGCAAGTAATAGTCCCTCGGGATTGTTATAAAGCCGATCCATTTTATGGGTCGGCTTTTTTATGGCCTGGACTTTCTTCCAGCCATAAAAAAACCCGCCGATACCCCCAGGTATAGACGGGTCTCTGCCCCATCGCTTACTGCTGCAGATCGATAGGCGCGCTAGACACGACGGGCGCATTGTTGGGTATGGCGATCTCTACCGGCAGGCCGTCTTCGGCTGCCACGACGTCACGCACCACGTCCCAATTCATACGCAGGTTGTTCGCCAGGTCCTCACGCTTGAGCAAGGCGTTGATCACCGCCGTGTGCTTGTCCACCACCGACGGGTTGCCCTTGTCATCCAACGGTGTATGGGCCTCCAGATAGACTTTGCCGGCGCTGATGCCGAACTTGTACGGGTCGTTGATAATCCGCACCGACGTACCCACCGGAACCATCCCGGCCATTTCCAGCACGTTGTTGTTGAACATGCGGAAGCAACCATGGCTGGTGCGCATGCCGATACCAAACTTCTTGTTCGAGCCGTGGATCAGGTAGCCAGGCGTACCCAGGGTGAACTTGAAGGGCCCCAGGGGATTGTCCGGGCCCGCCGGCACCACATTCGGCAGAGGATCACCATCGGCCGCATGCTCCGCCTTGATCGATGCAGGTGGCGTCCAGGTCGGGTTCGGCGTCTTGGCGGTGATGCTGGTGTGGGCGATAGGCGAGCCCCAACCTTCGCGACCGATCCCCAAGGGGAAGGTGTAGACCACGTTCCGGCCCTTGGGGAAGTAGTACAAACGGTACTCGGCCAGGTTGATGACAATGCCTTCGCGAGGCCCTGGAGGCAGGATGAAGCGCGTCGGCAACACCACTTCGGTGCCCGCACCGGGCAACCATGGGTCCACCCCCGGGTTGGCCGCGACCATCTCCAGGTAACCCAGGTCGTAGGTCGTGCCCAGGTCAGCAAAGGTGTCTTCGTATTTGGCCTTGATCACCTGCACCTGGCCGACAATGTCTTCGCCAGGCGGTGGTAGAGGCAATTCCAACGCTGCAACGGGGCCGGCCACACACAGTGCAGCAAGGGTCAGGCAGCGGGTGACGGCGGGAAAACGCGGCAACATCCGGAAAATCCTTCGCATGATCAACGGGAAATAAAAACGATTGTACACCGCCACCCAAGGCTGAGGCAGCCGCCTGGGCAGAAGCGCAGTCAGACGAAATCCCTGTCGAAATACCAGCAGCCGCGATGGCCTAGAGTTCGAAGCGTAACTCGGGCCAGATCGGTGGCGTGCCGCGCTTCTGCGATTCCAGAATCGCCCGACACAGTGGACAGAGCCGCTGGTCTTGGAAAATGGTTCGGTCCACGCTCGACCAGCGAGGTTGCGCCGGCAACAAGGTGCCGCACAAGGTCCGGTCGGCGGACCCACCCAACTCCAACTGCCGCGTGACCAGATGCACCTTAACTTCCTGGCAAGCGAACAGGTCAAGCTGTTCATCAGGCTCGATCAGTTGATAGGCAAACAGGGACCAGGCGGGACGCGGCATCGGGGGCTCCAAATCGGGGCGCCACATTAGCCGAAACACTGCCGCTAGAAAAGCGTCAAAGCAGCGGTTTTAGCGTCGGCCAGACATTTTCCAGCAACTTGCCCTGAGCGACTGCAGCGGGGTGCAGACCATCGGCCTGCATCAGCCCGGGAATCCCGGCAATGCCCTCCAGGAAAAATGGCACCCAAGCGACCTTCTTCTCGTCGGCCAGGTTGCTGTACACCGCCGCAAACGCCTGGGTGTAACGCACGCCATAGTTAGGTGGAATGCGCATGCCCAGCAGCAGCACCTTGGCACCGCTGGCCCGGGAGCTGTCGATCATCGACGCAAGATTTTGTTGCAATTGCTTTGGCGGTTGCCCACGCAGGCCGTCATTGCCCCCCAGCTCCAGGATCACCAACTCGGGCTTATGCTCTGCAAGCAGCGCCGGCAGGCGCGCCTGGCCTCCTGCACTGGTGTCGCCACTGACCGACGCATTGACCACCTGGTCATCGAAACCTTCGGCCTTGAGCCTCTGTTCGAGCAATGCGACCCAGCCTTGTCGGGTATCCAGGCCGAAAGCCGCACTGATACTATCGCCAACGATCAGGACTGTACCCGCCGCTGCGTTATGGGCCATGCACATCAGGGCCAAGCCAGCACTCAAAAACCACACACGCATCGGACTCTCCATGGGCGCAAGCATTCTCACTGCGCGGAACCTTAGCAAAGTGGTTCCCAGCGCGGAAGGTGAACTGACCATCCTGCACGAACTCAGCCTGGACCTGAACCAGGGCGACAGCCTGGCCATCGTCGGCGCCTCGGGTTCCGGAAAATCCACCCTGCTTGGCCTGCTGGCCGGGCTCGACCTTCCCAGCAGCGGCGAAGTCACGCTCGCCGGCCGCGCCCTGAGCACATTGGATGAAGATCAACGGGCGCGAGTCAGGGCCGAGCATGTGGGGTTCGTCTTTCAGTCCTTCCAGTTGCTCGACAGCCTCAACGCCCTGGAAAACGTCATGCTGCCGCTGGAGCTGGACGGTCGCAAAGATGCCCGGGAACGCGCCACACAACTGCTGCAACGGGTTGGCCTTGGGCAGCGCCTGAGCCATTCGCCACGGCAACTCTCCGGCGGCGAACAACAACGCGTCGCCATTGCCCGAGCCTTCGCCGCCGAACCCGACGTGCTGTTTGCCGACGAACCCACTGGCAACCTCGACAGCCATACAGGCGAGCGCATCAGCGATCTGTTGTTCGAGCTCAATCAGGAGCGCGGCACCACCCTGGTGCTGGTCACCCACGATGAACGCCTGGCCCATCGCTGCCGGCGCCTGATCCGTCTTGAAGCGGGCCTGCTGGTCGCCCCTCTGGAGCCTTGATGGCACGCTTGCCACTGTTGCGCTTGTTCAGCCTCGCCCTCCGCCAATTGCTGCGCGACACCCGCGCCGGCGAACTGCGGGTCCTCTTTTTCGCCTTGCTGGTGGCCGTTGCGGCCAGCACCGCCATCGGCTACTTCGGGGCCCGTCTCAACGGCGCGATGCTTTTGCGTGCAACGGAGTTCCTGGGGGCAGACCTGGTGCTTGAAGGCAGTTCGCCAGCGCGCGCTGAGCAGCTTAACAGCGGCCGAGAGCTGGGCCTCGAACACGCCCGCATCGTCGAATTTTCCAGCGTCATCGCCACGGACAACAGCATCCAGCTGTCCAGCATCAAGGCCACCGATGAGGCCTACCCCCTGCGCGGCCAACTAAAAAGCGCTGCCGCCCCTTATGCCGCAGAAGAAGCGGGGGGCGGCCCCAAACCGGGCGAAGCCTGGGTGGAGTCGCGCCTATTGACGGCCCTGGACCTGAAGATTGGCGACAGCATCGACGTTGGCATGAAAAGCCTGCGCCTGACCCGGGTCCTGACCTATGAACCCGACCGTGCCGGCAACTTCTACAGCCTGACGCCCAGAGTGTTGATCAACCTTTCGGACCTGGACGCCACCGGTGTGGTCCAGCCCGGCAGTCGAGTCAGCTACAAGGAACTGTGGCGCGGCACCTCATCAGCCTTGGAAACCTACCGGCAGCTGCTCAAGCCTGGCCTGGCGGCCAACCAGCGCCTGCAGGATGCCCGGGACGGTAATCAGCAGATCGGCGGTGCTCTGGGCAAAGCCGAGCGCTATCTGAATATGGCCAGCCTGGTGGCCGTGCTGCTTTCCGGGGTTGCGGTCGCGTTGTCGGCCAACCGTTTTGCCGCCCGTCGCTTTGATGCCAGCGCCTTGCTGCGCTGCCTGGGCCTGTCACGGCGGGAAACCCTGCTGCTGTTCAGCATGCAATTGGCCGTTCTCGGTCTACTGGCCAGCCTAAGCGGCGCCCTGCTTGGCTGGCTGGCCCAGTTCGGCCTGTTTTCCCTGCTTCATGACCTGCTGCCCAACGATGTGCCACCCGGCGGTTTACTGCCAGCCATCGCCGGCATCGGCACCGGGCTGGTCGCCCTCGCCGGCTTTGCCTTGCCGCCCTTGGCGGCATTGGGCCGCGTGCCGCCCCTACGGGTGCTACGTCGAGACCTGCTACCGATTCCCTCCAGCACCTGGCTGATCTACGGCGCCGCGCTCTTTGCCCTGGGGCTGATCATGTGGCGCTTGAGTCTGGACCTGGTGTTGACCTTCGCCCTGCTCGGCGGCGGTGTAGTGGCGGCGGTGATCCTCGGCGGGTTGCTGCTGCTTGTGTTGCAAAGCCTGCGACGCTTGCTGGCCCGCTCGTCCCTGCCCTGGCGCTTGGGCCTGGGGCAGTTGTTGCGCTACCCATTGGCCGCAGCCGGACAATCCCTGGCGTTTGGCTTGATCATCTTGTCGATGGCGCTGATTGCCCTGTTGCGCGGCGAGTTGCTGGACACCTGGCAGAACCAGTTGCCGAAAAACGCCCCCAACTATTTCGCTCTGAACATCCTGCCCGCCGACAAACAAGCCTTTACCGAGCGCCTGGTGCAACTCTCCGCACCGTCGGCACCGCTCTACCCGGTGGTGCCGGGAAGGCTGATCAGCATCAACGGTGAGGCCGTCCAGGAAATCGTCAGCAAAGACTCCAGCGGCGATCGCGCCGTGCAGCGCGACCTGAGCCTGACTTGGGCCGCCGACCTGCCGGCGGGCAACAGCATTACCGCAGGCACTTGGTGGTCGGCACAGCCCAGCGCTGATCTGCCTGGCGTCTCGGTGGAAGGCAAGGTTGCAGAGAGCCTGAAGCTGAAACTGGGGGATCGCCTGACGTTCACTGTGGCGGGCGTCAACCGAGAGGCCCAGGTCACCAGCCTGCGCAAGATCAACTGGGATAACTTCCAGCCGAACTTCTTCATGATCTTCCAGCCAGGCACCTTGAAAGACTTGCCGACCACTTACCTGACCAGCTTCTACCTCGGCGCCGGTAACGATCAGCAAATCGTCGAGCTGTCTCGGGCCTTCCCGGCGGTGACCATTCTTCAGGTCGAAGCCTTGCTCGAGCAACTGCGCAGCATCCTTGCCCAGGTCACGCTGGCCGTGGAATACGTGTTGCTGTTTGTCTTGGCGGCGGGGCTGGCAGTGCTGTTTTCCGGCCTGCAAGCCACCCTGGATGAACGTATTCATCAGGGTGCACTGCTGCGGGCACTGGGCGCGGAACGACGGTTGTTGGTCAAGGCACGCCGGATCGAGTTCGGCCTGCTCGGCGCCATGAGCGGCCTGTTGGCAGCCCTGGGTTGTGAGGTAATCAGCCTGGTGCTTTACCGCTTCGCCTTCGACCTGCCGTGGCACCCTCACCCTTGGTTACTGCTGTTGCCATTGATCGGCGCATTGCTGGTCGGAAGCGCCGGGGTATTCGGTACACGCCGCGCCCTGAACGCCAGCCCGCTGACGGTGCTGCGCGAGGGCTGAAGAGCTCAGCCCGCCGCACCTCGGGGCGGGCTTAGCGGTTGTACTCGATCAGGTTGATCCACCAGCAGGTCTCCCCCCCTGGCGTCTGAACCAACGCCTCATCGCCCACTTCCTTCTTCAGCAAGGCCCGAGCCATGGGGGCGTCGATAGAGATGTAGTCGTTACGCCCGTAAATCTCGTCGTAACCGACGATGCGAAAACGCTTGGTCTCACCCTCTTCGTTTTCAACTTCGACCCAGGCTCCGAAAAATACCCGTCCCTCCTGCTCAGGGACATAAGGAACAACTTTCATGTCCTCCAGGCGCTTGCGCAAATAGCGCACCCGGCGGTCAATCTCTCGGAGGAGCTTCTTGTTGTACTGGTAGTCCGCATTCTCACTCCGATCCCCCAAGGAGGCGGCCCACGTGACTTTTTGCGTAATGTCGGGGCGATGTTCCCGCCACAGATAATCGAGCTCTTTCTTCAGAGCTTCGTAACCTTCCTGCGTAATGAGCTTGGTACTCAATTGGCTAACCACCCTGGTGCTTTGAAGTCGCTGTTGCGCTGCCGAAACAAGCCCTGATAACTGATTCACGCCTCACTTCTGAATGCTCGAAGTCTTGCGCTGCCTTGCTAAAAACCTCAGTCCAGAGCCGCCTCGGTTAGGCCGCTGGGTAAGTTACCTTGCCGAGCCCGGATAATAAATCAACGCCGCCTGGCCGGCCCGCTTCGACAGCGAAAACCCTACCCGCAACAAGCCTTCCACGACCCTCACGGCCCCTCTCGACAAACCGGACACAACTATCAGATTTGTCCGATTTAGATTTCAGAGAGGTCAGACAATCATAAGCCTGAACAACAGCAACACGTTCAACCCAAGACTTAGCAACGACTTCCCGGCGCAAGCCACGACCACCCAAATGTTCAACCCACCAAAGGGAACGTACTCAATGGGAAACATCATTATCGTCGACGACCACCCGCTGATTCGGTTAGCGATAAGATCCATACTCGAACCCCATCACCACCGGATTATCGCCGAGGCCGACAACGGCGCCGATGCCGTTCAATTGGTGCGCAAGCACCTTCCGGACTTGCTGATTCTCGACCTGGGCATCCCCAAGCTTGACGGTTTCTCGGTCATCGCCCACATCAAATCAGCCGGGCTGCAAGTCAAGACCCTGGTCCTGACCTCCAGCGATTCCAAGAACTTCGCGCTGCGCTGCCTTCAAGCCGGTGCGGCAGGGTTTATCTGCAAAACTGAAAACCTGCATGAACTGGCCAGCGCCGTCAAAGCGATTTTGGCGGGTTACAGTTACTTCCCGGAAGACACCATCAACATCCTGCAGCAGAACACCAGTGCCGCAAGCCAGGAAAGCGTCTTGATCTCTCGGCTCACAGACCGAGAAATAACCGTCCTCAAAATGTTGGCCACAGGGCTCAATAACCAACAGATCGCTGAGACGCTGTTAATCAGCCACAAAACCGTCAGTACTTATAAAGTGCGACTGCTCAAACGGTTCAATATCTCCAACCTGGTGGCCCTGGCAGAGTTGGCCAAGCGCAACGCCGTCGTTTGAGGTAGGGATGTTTGCACCACTCGTTCGCTGTGCCGGTGAGCACCGTGCTCACTGGCGAACGATCACCGGGTGATATCAGCGCCGAGTCAGCAATCCCTGGCGGGCAATGCGGGTCAGATGCTTGATGACATCGGCGGCCTGCTCGGCATTGGGTGCCTGAACCACCGCCAGATCGAAACTGTCGTTGGCAAAGCGCGCCAATGATTCGCCATCTTCGACAAACTGAATCAGAAAGGCCGCCGGGCCTGCATTTCGCCGTGGCCAACCGTCGAGATAACGCAGCAGTGTGGGCTGGTGAGTGCCCGAGAGAAGGATTTTGGGATTGCGCAAGGCGAGGTTCGCCGTGATCGGCTCAAGACGTACAAAGGGGCGTAGTGCATTCATCGTGTCGTGTCTCTGCCTCAAGTTTCTGCCGGGCAGGTGAGAGGCAACACCGAACCAGCGCTTTAGCGGTATTTCGAAGCCTTGTTCAAGCTTCTATCGGTGGTCTTCTGACTCACCTGGCGCCCCGCAAGTAGCTGTTTAAATCGGCGCATGGGCAGCATCCTAGAGAAACGGGTAGGACAGTGTCAAGAATCTGCTGCAACGAAAAAGGCCCGCATTGGGCGGGCCTTTTTTGTTCAAACTCCGTGTTTACTTAATGATCGCGCCGTCCAGCGACAGCTTGCCAGCGCCTTCGAACAGGACAGCGATGGTGCCCCCCAGCAGAGCCAGGGCGAACTCATAACCGTTGTTGGCCATGAACAGGCCGTTGCTGATATGCACCGAGAAAATCGCCACCAGCAGCGTGAACGACAAGCCCAATGCCGCCGGCCGTGCCAACAGGCCGATGATCAATGCCAGGCCGCCGAAAAACTCCGTACCGCCCGCCAGCAATGCCATCAAGTAACCCGGCGCCAAGCCGATGCTCTCCATCCATTGCGCGGTCCCGGCCAAGCCATAGCCACCAAACAGTCCGAAGAGTTTCTGCCCACCGTGTGCGGCAAAAATGATACCGACAAAGATTCGCAAGACAGTCAAGCCATAGCCAGCGCGGGTGCTCAACAGCTTAGTGATCAGAGTGCTCATGGGGGTGTTCCTTGTGTTTGGAGAAGAATTGGTCGCCATACTAATCAGTTTTTATAATGATAAAAGCCGAAAAAACCCGTCAAAACAATCAGATTTATCGATTATTTGCGTGAGGCAACTTTTCTCTCCTGAGGCTCCAACGAGTCACGCTCCCGATCGAACGCCAAATAGTATTTATTGACGCTATTAACATAGCTGACCGCCCCCATTCCCACCTGCTCCATGGCGATGCGCTCCACCTGGAAGAACCACTGGTTCGGGTTCAAGCCCCTGCGCTTGGCCTCCGTGCGCATCCCTTGTACCCGCTCCGGCCCCATGTTGTAGGCCGCCAGCACAAAGGCCATGCGCTCGCGCTCATTCAGCTTGGGACTGGCGAAAAACTTGCGGCGAATCATCGCCAGGTACTTTGCGCCGGCCTGCACGTTGTTATCCAGGGACTGGATATTGCTCACCCCCACCCGCTGCGCCGCCGACGGCGTAATCTGCATCAACCCAGTGGGGCCGCTGCCGCTTTTGGCATTGGGTTGCAGCGCTGACTCCTTGAAGGCAAGCGCCGCCAGGTTCAACCAGTCCATACCCTGTTCACCGGCATGCTTCTGCAACACCGGACGCAGCTTCTCCAAGCGCTGGCGATCAGCCCGGGCCAACGGGTAATGCACTTGGTAAAGACGGCGGTAGATACGCAAGAAAGCCACGTCCAGGTCGGCCGGCGTTTTATAGGTCTTGAGGAAGCGGTCGATACTGGCACGCAACATTGACGCGTCACGCCGCACGAACCAATGCTCCTGCCCCGGCTCACTGATCTTCAGTTGCTTGTCAAAACGCAACTTGGGCAGGATCTTGCTCCAGCGCTCGGCAATCGGCTGCTCAACGATGGTCAGGTGGAATATCCCGCCCTGGACCATTTCCAGCACATCCTCGACCGCCAGGCTGGGATCGACCCACTCCACCTTGATCGGCGCCAACTTGTGCAGGGCCAGTTGTTGATTGAGCAAGCTCACAGAATCACCTGCAGCGCTGCCCGTGGTCAGCGCGAGGGTCTTGCCGGACAACTGCTCGACCCGGGTGTAACGACGCTCGCCCTTTTTCCCCACCAACAACAGTGGAACATTGCTGGCAATGGGGTCACTGGGACTAACAGCCTGCCCGGACTGAGCCTCCAGCAGTTCCCCGGGCGCTACCAGGTCGCCCTCTCCTCGCTGCAAGGCACCCAGCAGTTGGTCCTTGGCTTTGGGAATAATCTTGAGTTTGATGGCCTGGCCGTCACGGGCATACCCATTGAGGTATTGCTCAAAGGCCCTCAAGCGGTGGTACTCGACGCCAATGGCCTGGCCCTGGACCTCACCGGAGCTGTTGCGACTCTGATTGACCAGCACCCGTAGCACCCGGCTACTGCGAATCTCCGCCAGGTCGCGAACCTGGCCCGCCGCAATGACTTCCGGCGGGCCAGTCAAGCGCGCAACCGCAGGCAAGGGCAGCAGCCACGACAGGCACAGCACGAGTAAAACAGAGGGTCGGGTCATCCGCTCTCCGGAAGAATACGGGGTCAATCCTTCTTGCTTCTTGAAGAATTGCTCGAAAGAAACAGAGCGCCTGGAGCGCTGGCAACGTGCGAAAGACGGAGCGCGGCACGTGTGGATATCACAGGCAGTGCGTTCTTCCGGCAGCAACAGACAGCTTCAAGTCGTTGTAGTTCTTGGCTTTTCTTATAAATCCACAGCTCTGATATGCTTTCCGGCCGCAGGCGGAGGTAGCACCATGCAACTCATCGATATCGGCGTCAACCTGACCAACTCCAGTTTCGCCGAAAAACACCAAGCCGTTCTCGACCGAGCCTACGCGGCTGGCGTCTGCCAACTGGTCCTGACCGGCACCAGTATCGAAGGCAGCGAGCAGGCCCTGGAACTGTGCCTGCAACTGGACGAAAGCAACCAGCGACTGTTCTCCACCGCCGGTATCCACCCCCACTCCGCCAAGGACTGGAATGCCGACAGCGGCCGACGTCTACGTGGCTTGTTGAGTGAACCGCAAGTGCGGGCAGTGGGCGAATGCGGGCTGGATTTCAACCGCGACTTTTCCCCGCGCGCGCAGCAGGAAAAGGTCCTGGAAGAACACCTGGCCCTGGCCGTCGAGTTGCAATTGCCGGTCTTTCTCCATGAGCGCGACGCCAACCAGCGCATGCTGGAGATTCTGCGGGACTTTCGCGACCGCCTGCCGGCCGCGGTAATTCACTGCTTCACCGGTGAACAGCGAGCCCTGTTCAGCTACCTGGACCTGGACCTGCACATCGGCATCACCGGCTGGATTTGCGATGAGCGCCGAGGCACCCACCTGCACCCGCTGGTACGCGACATTCCTCGTGGACGCCTGATGCTGGAAAGTGATGCGCCCTATCTATTGCCACGCAGCCTGAGGCCCAAGCCTAAGAACGGGCGTAACGAACCGGCCTACCTGACGGAAGTCCTGCGCGAAGTGGCCCTGCATCGTAACGAAAGCCAGGAAGACCTGGCGGCCCACAGCACAGCGTGCTCACGAGCCTTCTTCGGTTTGCCAGAAATAGCTTGACCCATATCAAGATTCGTCTGACTGAGTAGCGGCAAAATAATGGCACCTTGCCAATACTGTTCCGCTCAATCAGAGAAGACCTTCCATGGGTGCCTGGCTTAGCAATATCTCGCTGAAGTACAAATTCTGGGCGGTCAATGCGGTCGCCTTTGTCACCACCCTGCTCCTGGTGCTGTACGCAGTACAGCTTGAACAACAAGCACGCAGCCAGGCTTCGCAACAATCCGCCCAGGCCCAGGCGCGATTGCTCAGTGCCTGGCCAAACGGGCAGCCCTTGCCCACTGCAGACCATCTGCTGAGCGTTCATCAGGGCCAGACACCCAGCCTCAACCAACAACCGCTCCCGGAACTGAGCACCGCCAAAGGCTGGGTCGAGCTCAGCTACATGCCGCTGTTCGGCGACAACCCGTTGATGGGTGCCGAAGTGGTCAGCCGAGCCGACGGTCAGCAGGTGGCGGTACTGGCTTACGGTCCTAGCCTGAGCCAGGTGTTCGGCGAACGTTTTGCCAACTATGCGGTGGCGGTGTTCATCCTTATGCTGGCGATGCTCGGGGCCTCCCAATTACTGATCCGCTTTCTCCTCAGCCAACTCAACACCCTCAAAGACGTGATGCTGCACGTGGAGAAAACCGGCGATCTGTCGGCCCGTGTCCCCCTAGCCTGCAAGGATGAAGTCGGGCAAATGGCCAACGCCTTCAACGCCATGCAGGCCGGTTATCAGCGGGTGGTCAACACCGTGGCCAACACCGCCCGGCAACTGGATCAAGGCGCGGCGCGCCTGGCCTCCAGCATGAACGAGGTGCGCCACGGCATGCTCGGCCAGCAAAGCGAGACCGATCAGGCCGCCACGGCCATCAACGAAATGTCCGCCACCGTCTACCACATCGCACAACACGCGGGCGCCACGCGGGACCTGTCAAAAACCGCCGATACCCTCGCCGGCAGCGGCCAGGAAGTGGTCAGCCGGGTACAAAAGTCCATCGCCGGCCTGTCCAGCGGGGTCCAACAAACCGCAGAAATGATTCAACGCCTGGCCGAAGACAGCCAGAAGATCAACAGCGTGGTCAGCGTTATCCACAGCATCGCCGAGCAAACCAATCTCCTGGCCCTGAACGCCGCGATCGAAGCCGCGCGAGCCGGCGAGATGGGTCGCGGTTTTGCCGTGGTGGCCGACGAGGTGCGAAACCTGGCCAAACGCGTACAAGCCTCCACCGACGAAATCACCACCATGGTGTCGGCGCTGCAAGCCGGAACCCGGGACGCGGTGGACTTCATGCAGGAAAGCTCGTTCAAAGCTGACGATTGCGTGCAACAGGCCCAAGAGGCGGGTGCAGCGCTGGCAGACATTACCGGTGCCGTGGCACAGATGCGTGAAAGCAATACTCAGATTGCGGTCGCCGCCGAGCAGCAAAGCCAGGTCGCGGAGGAAATGAATCGCGCGGTGGTGAGCATTCGCGATGTCACAGAAAACACGGTGCAACAGACCGTCAACTCGGCCACCACCAGCAACGAACTGGCGACCCTGGCCGGCGAATTGAGCAAAGCCATCGGTCAGTTGAAGCTGTAGCGGCATCCCACTCGCCCCGCTCTCTGTCAGGCGGCGCCTATGAACCCGATAGCCAGCCTTGATTCGTCGAGGCCACGGCGGCGAACTATTCTTGGCTCACGAGTTTTCATGAACTAAGGATGATCACCATGGGCAAACGTCACCCCAACCTTCCAGCCTGGCAATGGCGCGCCTACCCGGACAATCACCGCAACCCGACCAACCTGGTGTTGCACCTGATTGCCGTGCCGCTGTTCATCATCGGCTTCCTGTTGATTGCCTCGGGGATCTTCTCGTTGAGTTTCTTGAGCATTGCCATCGGGGTGGTCGGGTTGCTCGCTGCACTGGGTTTGCAGCGCCACGGCCACAGCCTGGAGGCGCAAGCAGCCGAGCCCTTCAGCGATCGCAAAGACGCCGTCCAACGCCTGTTGCTGGAGCAGTTCCTGACCTTCCCGCGCTTTGTGCTCAGCGGTGCGTGGTGGCGAGCCTGGCGCCAGCGCCACCACCGTTGATCAACGCCTCAGCCAAAAATCGTCACCGTCTGCCGGCTCAGGGCGATCAACTGGCCATCGGGACTCCACAAGGTGGCGGCGGTGTGCCCGTAACCGTCGCGGCCATGTTCGATCTCCACCCGATACTTGCACCAGTCCAGGGTGCTTAACGCCAACAAGGGCTGCACAAACTCAATGGTCCAGGTCAGGGTGCTGCCCGCCGCCGGCTTGGTCAGATGCGGCAACAGCGCCGGTGGCCAGGCATCCACCAGGGCCAGAAGATGGGCCTCGGTCAGCGGCTCCTCTTTGACGTCACCGCGCAAGCGCACCCAACCGCCCATCTCGCGGGATTGACTGCCGGTAAACGGCAGGTCGCCCAAGCCCCAGCGCATCGCCAGATGACGCAGGAACTCCGGGGTCACGCCCTTGATATAAGGCAGCTCCTGGCATTCATCCCAGTGTTTCATCGCAGGTGCAGGCAGCGCCGGAACCGTAACTTCGGACGGTCTTGAGGCACCAAAACTGCCTTGCACCAAGGTCACCACCTGCTCCTTCTGCATGACCCGTCCCAGCACTTGGCTGACTGCTTTGCCTTCGCGCAGCACGTCCACCTCAAAGCTCACCGGCACCTCCGGCTCCACCGGCCCGACAAAGGTAATCGCCAGAGAACGCAACGGCCGATCGAGCGGCACTTTGGCGCGCATCGCCTCGTACTGCAAGGCCACCACCAATCCGCCAAAACTGGCACGGCCCTGGGCCCACTCAGCCGGGATCGACAATGCCGATGGCTGGGCGCGAACAGCTTCGAGCAAATCGTAAAAGCGCATGCAAACCTCAAGGCAACAGAAGAAGACTCGGGGATCTTAACCAGCAGCGTACTGCCACACAGCCATTATTCCCGCCAAACCCGCGGACAGATAAGCCGAAGCGTCAGCGCTTGAAGCAATCGAGGCTGAGCCTGGCGAGGACCTTATCGGCACGGGCTTCGGCTTTGAGCATGGTGCTGCGCCAGACCGGCACACAGGGCAGCAGGTCGGGTTCGTGTTCGGCTCGCGCCAGCCATTGCCAGCAATCATGCCAATCCCCCAGCGCGCCTTGGGCGGCCTTGAGTCGGGACATGGCTTTGGCGGGCAACTGCCCCAGTTCCGGGTAGGCGTCAGCCGCGTAGCGCACGCGCTTGATCAACAAACGCAGGCGATGGCGATCATGGGCCGGGTCATGCAGGGTCTGGTCCAGGGCCCCCCACTGCTTGGCCAGGCGTTTTTCAATGCGCTGGCGCAAGCCTCGCAGTATCTTCTGGCGCTGCGCGGCCCGTAAGAATCGTGGAAACGCGTCCAACACCAAGAGCAATTGTGCCAACTCCGGCCCTTGCGCCACATTCGGATAGGCTTCGGCCATTTGCGCCATGCGCCGTGTGGCAGCCTCATGCTGGCCATGCTCATGCAGGTAGGCGGCCAGCACCTCTCGGTCGCGCAAAGGCGTGGTCACTTGGCCCACCGCCGACGCGGCTGCCTCCAGTTGCTCCACGCCCGGCAAACCACGCAACGGGCGCAACAGGCTGCGCAAGCGACGCACCGTAGTGCGCAAGTCATGCAGCGCTTCCGGATCGGTGGCCACCGCCAAACGCGCCTGACACGCCAACAAACGGACTTCCAGGCCCAGGACCTGAGCCACCAAACGATCAACCAAGGCAGACATTATTGACCCTCGAATCGAGCAATCCAGAGGACGGCTCCCTGCCGCCGCCCCAGTTGTCTCAAGAATGACACCGCAGGATGCCACAGCATTGCGCTGCGTCATAAAGGCCTGCGGAGCCCACAGCGTGAGTCCGAGGGCCGGCCCGCATCAGCGGCCGGCGCGGGATTCGCGAATGTAGAAGCGTGCTTTCTCGGCTTTCTTGGTGCAACCCTCGAAGGCCTCGAACTGCTGCTGGGTCTTGGCGCCGGTCAGCAACGACAGGGCTTTGGAATAGCTGACGGTGCCGGCGAAACCTTCGGCCTTGGCCAGGTCGAGCTCATGCCAGGCCGCGTCCAACTGGGTGCCGCAGCTGTCACGGTAGGCGGTTTTGCCGGCGCAACCTGCCAGGGCCAACGCAATCAGGGGTAAACAGATCCAGGCTTTCATCGATGACACCTCAAAAGAGCAAACAGTCGTAGAGCTTAAGACGGTGCCGACACTGAAAAGTGCCTAGCCCCTACAACGGAAAATCCAACTCGCCAGAGCATAGCCGGGCGATGGCATCGCCCCTAGAAAAACCCGCGCTGCTCGCGGCCGGGAATTGAACCCAGGCACCCAATAGGTGCATTGTTGCAAACTGATTGCCGAAGGGATGAGTCATGAAAAAGCGCGTTGCATTGGTCCTGGGCTCTGGCGGCGCCCGGGGATACGCCCATATCGGGGTCATCGAAGAAATCGAAAAGCGCGGTTACGACATTGCCTGCATCGCCGGCTGCTCCATGGGCGCAGTGGTGGGTGGGATCTACGCCGCCGGCAAGCTCAATGAATACCGGGACTGGATCGAAAGCCTGGACTACCTAGACGTGCTGCGCCTGGTGGATGTCAGCTTTCGCCTGGGGGCCATTCGCGGGGAAAAGGTCTTCGGGCAAATCCGCAAGATCGTTGGCGAAATCAACATCGAAGAGCTGCGCATCCCCTACACGGCCGTGGCCACGGACCTGACCAATCAGCAGGAAATCTGGTTCCAGGAGGGCTGCCTGCACCAAGCCATGCGTGCCTCGGCAGCGATTCCCAGCCTGTTCACTCCAGTGATGCAGGGCAACCGCATGTTGGTGGACGGCGGCCTGCTCAACCCACTGCCGATCGTGCCGGTGGTGTCCAGTCATTGCGACTTGATCATTGCCGTCAACCTCAACTCCACCAACCAGCGCCACTATCAACTGCCGGTCATCCAGCGCCCGCCGGCCTTCAAAAGCCGCTTCGACAGCCTGATCAACTCCCTCGGCTCGCACCTACCGTTCCGCCGCAAGCAGGCCGAGCAATTGTTGTTGCTCGAACAGGAAGCACTGAAGGCCCAAGCTGCCGATATCAACCCATGGATCGAGTCCGCCGAGCCCGAGGCCCAGCAACCGGCCGCAGCTCCGGAGTCCGAAGGCGCGCCGAAGTCGGCCAGTGGCTCGTTCATCATCGATAACGTCGGCCCGGCGTCCCTGCTGGACCTGATCAACCAGAGCTTCGAGGTGATGCAGACGTCATTGGCGCAGTACAAGATCGCCGGTTACCCCCCGGATATCCTGATCAACGTGCCCAAGCGGGTGTGCCGCTTCTTTGAGTTCTACAAGGCCCCGGAGCTGATCGCGCTGGGACGGGAAATTGCCCGCGATACCCTGGACCGCTACGAGAACGATTTGCCTTGAATGCACCGGCGGCCAGCCAGGCCCTGCCATGTTTTGCAGGCCGCGGAGAGCGGGTCATCAATGCCCTCAACCCTCGCCTGCCAACAAGCGGTAACCCACCCCCGCCTCGGTGACAATGAAGCGCGGCTGGGTCGGGTCATCCGCCAGTTTCTGCCGCAGATGGCCCACCACAATACGCAGGTAATGGCTGTCCTCGGTGTGGGTTGGGCCCCAGATATCCTTGAGCAATTGCTGTTGGGTGATCACCCGCCCCGGGTGCCGGGCCAACTGCGCCAGCACCGCATATTCCTTGCGGGTCAGAGCCACCTCGGCCCCGTCCAGCAACACACGGCGATAGGCCAGGTCCACAGTCAGCGGGCCCACTTGCAACGCCGCTTCCTGGGCCTCGCCCGCCGGTGCCTGACGCAACAAGGCGCGGATCCGCGCCAGGAATTCCTGAATGCCGAAAGGCTTGGTCACATAGTCGTTGGCGCCGCCGTCCAGGGCTTGGACCTTCTGCCCTTCGCTGGCCCGCACCGACAGCACCAGCACCGGCACCGCGGACCACTCGCGAAATTCACGCAGCACTTGCTGCCCGTCCATGTCCGGCAGGCCCAGGTCGAGCACCAGCAAGTCCGGTTTGTTCAGCGCCGCCTGGGCCAGGCCCTCGGTACCGGTACCGGCTTCCAGCACTTTGTAGCCCTGGGAGGCCAGGCTGATGCGCAGAAATTTGCGAATCTGCGGTTCGTCGTCGATGACCAGGATGGTCGCGATCTGGCTCATGGTGTGAATTCAACGCTGATAGAGGGCTGCAGAGTAGCGCAGCCAGCGGTGACACGGAGCTTGGCATTCAAGGTTCGCCCTCCAGCCCGGGCTGGGTCGGCAAAGGCAGGTGCAAGGTGATGCAGGTGCCATGACCCTCAATGCCGTCGCCAACACTGATGTGCCCACCATGGGCACCCACCATGCCCTTGCAGATGGCCAGGCCCAGCCCCGTACCTTGCCCACCCCGATCACCTCGCGCCGCCGTATAGAACATGTCGAAAATCTTGCTGCGCTCCTCGGGCGGAATTCCTGGCCCCTCGTCACTCACGGCAAAGCACAGTTCGCCGTCAGCGGCCGCGACCCGCAGTTGCAAGCGCCCTTGGACCGGGGAGAAGCGTGCGGCGTTTTCCAGGACATTGACCAGCGCCTGCTCAATCAGCGCGGCATGCACATAAAGCAGCGGCAACGCGGCTGGCACCTCGGTCGTGACGTGCAGGGGCGCCAACACCGCTCGCAAATGGCCCAGGGCGCTGCCGACAATGTCGCCGGGGGCCACCCAATCGCGGGCCAGCTTCAAGGCGCCGTGGCCCAGGCGCGTCATGTCCAGGAGGTTCTGGATGTAGCGATCCAGGCGCTCGGCTTCATCCCGGGTGCCCTCCAGCAGTTCGCGACGATCCTCCAGGGGAATCGCCTCGCCCAGGGCCAGCAGGCTGTCGATGCTGCCGCGCATCGAGGTCAATGGCGTGCGCAGATCATGGGACACCGAAGCCAGCAAGGCGCTGCGCAACTGTTCGGTTTCCCCATGCAGACGGGCCGCTTCCAAGTCTTCGGCCAGTTGCGCCCGGGCCAGGGCCTGAGCCAAGGGCTGGCTCAGGGCAGTCAGCAGGCGCCGCCGCTGACCACTGAAGGTCTCGCCCTCTTTGGGGCAGACACCCAGCAACCCCAAAGGTCCGTCCTCCACGGACAACGGCCACCACCACCAGCGCCCGGAAGGCAGGGTTCCGGTGCCCAGCCCGGCGGGCTGATCGTGCTGCCAGGCCCAGTCCGCGGCCGCCCGCTCCGACTCGGAAAACACCAAGGGCCCACCGGTTTCCACCTTCCAGCCACCTTGGCCGTCACGGTTGAGCAGGCAGAGCTGCATCTCCTCCCAGCCATTCAAATGCTGGGCGGCGGCGCTGATGACGGCTTGCCGATCCGTGGCGGCAGTCAACTTGCGCGACAGGTCCAGCAATTCGCTGGTTTCTTCCTGGGTATCACGCAGGGCCTGCAACTGCCGGCGCTGTCGCGCGGCAAGGTTGCCGGTCAGCGCCGCCATCATCAGGAAGAACAACAGGGTCAGGACATCCTCTTCGCGCTGGATGGAAAACGAGAAGTTCGGCGGGATAAACAGAAAGTCATAGGTCAGGAACGACAGCGCCGCACAGGCCAGGGCTGGGCCCAGGCTGCTGCGCACCGCCACCAGCAACACCGCGGCGAGGAACACCAGGGAGATATTGGGCAACGGCAGGACACTGGCCACGCCCCAGGCCAGGGCACTGGCCAAGGCCGTCGCCACCAGGGCCAGGGCGTAGTCAAACCAGACCGGGGAAGGTCGCACCCGCAGCCCCGGGGCTTGCTGTTGCAGTTCCGTGTCGAGGACGTTGATTTCCAGGCCCCGTGCATGGCGCAGCAGGCGCTCCGCCAACCCCCCACCGAACCAGCGACGACGAAAGCGTTGCCGCGACTGGCCCACCAGCACCAGGCTGGCGCGGCGCTCAGCGGCGTGTTGGATCAGGGTTTTCGCCACCTCGCCGGCGCGCAACAGCACCACCTCGCCACCCAGGCGCTCGGCCAATTGCTGGGCAGCCTGCAGACGCAAGCGTGACTGCTCATCGGCCGCCCGGCCGTTATCCACGTGCACCAGACTCCAGGGCAGGTGACGCCGCTGGGCCACCCGGCTAGCGTGACGCACCAGGCGTTCGGCCTGGTCATCGCCGTCCACACCCACCAACAGGCGGCCACGAACCGCCGGTGCCGCCTGCCCCAACTGGCGATAGCCCTGGGCCAGATCGTTATCAACCTGGGCCGCCGCCGTCTGCATGGCCAACTCACGCAGGGCCGTGAGGTTGGTCTGTGTGAAGAACGCATCGATGGCAGCCCGCGCCTGCTCCGGCACATAAACCTTGCCATCGCGCAGGCGCTCCAGCAGTTCCCGCGGCGGCAGGTCCACCAGCAGCAACTCATAGGCTTCTTGCAGGACCCAGTCGGGCAGGGTTTCCCGCACCTGGACACCGGTGATCCCGCGCACCTGGTCGTTGAGGCTTTCCAGGTGCTGGACGTTGACCGTGGTGAATACATCGATGCCGGCGGCGAGCAGCTCCTGGATATCTTGCCAGCGCTTCGCGTGGCGGCTGCCCGGGGCGTTGCTGTGGGCCAGTTCGTCCACCAGCACCAGGCTTGGCCGCGCTTTGAGCAGACCGTCGAGGTCCATCTCTTCGAGCATCACGCCGCGGTATTCGGAACGCACCAAGGGCTGCTGAGGCAAGCCGCCCAACAGGGCTTCGGTTTCCGCCCGGCCGTGGGTTTCCACCACCCCGGCCAGGAGTTTCACCCCCTGGCGCAATTGGGCGTGGGCCGCCTGGAGCATGGCGTAGGTCTTGCCGACGCCGGGGGCGGCGCCCAGAAAGACTTTGAGTCGACCACGACCGTCCCGGGGCAAATCAGCTAACAGCGCATCGGCGCGGTCGGAATCACTCATGCCATTCTCTCTCTGAACTCAAACCTATCCATCCTGCTGCGAGCCTGTGGTTACCTGTGTAGCGCAAGCCTGTCCGCACCTACAACGCTAGCCGTTGCAACGCCATGTTCAGCGCCAGCACATTGACCACCGGTGGCCCCACCAACGGTTGCTCAGTATGGGCAGCGACCAGTTGCTGCAAGGTCGCTGGCGGCAGGTTACGCGCCGCGGCGACCCGCGCCAGTTGATAGTTAATCGCTGCGGGAGGCAAGTGCGGATCCAGACCGCTGCCCGACGTGGTCAGCAACGCCAGGGGCACCGGCCCCTGACCGGGTACCTGCAACTTGTTGGCGTCGTCGATCACCCGCGTGGCCAGGGCCGGGTTGCTCGGCGCCAGGTTGCTGGCACTGCTGGATACCGTCGCAAAGGCCCCCGCCGAAGGACGCGGGTGAAACCAGGCATCGCCGGTAAAATCCTGGGCGATCAGGGCCGAGCCCCGCACCTTGCCGTCGGCATCTCGCACCAGGCTGCCATTGGCCTGATCCGGGAACGCCACCTGGGCCACACCCGTCACCACCAAGGGGTAGACCACGCCAGTGATCAGGGTCATCAACACCATCAGGCTCAAGGCCGGACGCAATACGCTAGACATCTCTCAATCCTCGATTCAGTCAGTCCCTGCAAGAGCCGGCGAACCGGCCCCTGCAAAAAGGGTTACACCAGATGCAGTGCGGTGAGCAGCATGTCGATCAGCTTGATGCCCACGAACGGCACCACGATCCCGCCCACGCCATAGATCAGCAGGTTGCGCCGCAGCAGGTGCGCCGCACTCGCCGCCTGCACCCGCACACCGCGCAGGGCCAGGGGAATCAGCACTACGATGATCAGGGCGTTGAACACAATGGCCGAGAGAATCGCACTCTGCGGGCTGCTCAAGCCCATGATGTTGAGCACGCCAAGCTGTGGATAAATCGCCGCGAACAGGGCCGGCAAAATGGCAAAGTACTTGGCCACGTCGTTGGCAATGGAAAAGGTGGTCAGGGCGCCACGGGTAACCAGCAGTTCCTTGCCGATCTGCACCACGTCCAGCAACTTGGTCGGATCGCTGTCCAAGTCCACCATATTGGCGGCCTCGCGGGCGGCCTGGGTGCCGTCGTTCATGGCCATGCCCACATCCGCCTGGGCCAGGGCCGGGGCGTCGTTGGCGCCGTCACCGCACATGGCGACCAGGCGCCCGTCGTTTTGCTCATGACGAATCCGTGCCAGCTTCTTCTCCGGAGTGGCTTCGGCCAACACGTCATCCACTCCCGCTTCAGCGGCGATGGCCGCAGCGGTCAAGGGGTTGTCGCCGGTGACCATCACCGTACGGATCCCCAGCTTGCGCAGCTCGGCGAAGCGCTCACGAATCCCGGGCTTGACCACGTCCTTGAGGTGGATGGCGCCCAACAACCGGCCCTCGGCACACACCAGCAACGGGGTGCCGCCACTCTGGGCAATCTTGTCGATTTCCCGCGACAGGGCCGGCGCCAGGTCGCTGCGTTGCTGGCCGACGAAGCTGAGTAGCGAATCCACCGCCCCCTTGCGGTAAACACGGCCTTGGTAATCCACCCCCGACAAACGGGTTTCGGCGCTGAACGGCACACCAATCAATGCATCGGCACCCGGCTCAGGCTGTGGATAAAGTCCGCGCAGGTAGTCAACGATGGATTTGCCTTCCGCCGTGTCGTCGGCCAGGGATGCCAACAAGGCGCCTTCGGCCATCTCCTTGGCGGTCACGCCCGGGGCAGCATGAATCGCCGCACAACGACGGTTGCCAAAGGTGATGGTGCCGGTCTTGTCCAGCAGCAACACGTGCACGTCCCCCGCCGCTTCCACCGCTCGGCCGGACTTGGCGATCACGTTCAGGCGCACCAGGCGGTCCATGCCGGCGATGCCGATGGCCGACAGCAGGCCACCAATGGTGGTAGGGATCAGGGTCACCAATAAGGCCACCAGAAACACCAACGGCAGGCTGCCGTTGGCGAAGTGGGCGAAGGGCTGCAGCGTCACGACCACCAGCAGGAAGATCAGAGTCAGGCCGATCAGCAGGATGTCCAGGGCCACTTCATTGGGGGTTTTCTGGCGTTTGGCGCCCTCCACCAGCGCAATCATGCGGTCCAGGGTCGACTCCCCCGGGTTGGCAGTGATCCGCACCAGCAGCCAATCGGACACCAGCCGGGTGTTGCCGGTGACGGCCGAGCGGTCGCCCCCGGACTCACGAATCACCGGCGCAGATTCGCCGGTGATCGCTGCCTCGTTGACCGCCGCGATGCCTTCGATGACTTCGCCGTCACCGGGGATCATCTCCCCGGCCTCAACCCGCACCACATCGTCTTTGCGCAACTGAGCGGCCGGGACAATCTGGAAGCCACCATCGGCTTGCCGACGCCGCGCACTGAGGCCCTCACTGCCCGCTTTAAGGCTGTCGGCACGAGCCTTGCCACGACCTTCGGCCAAGGCTTCGGCGAAGTTGGCGAACAGCACGGTGAACCACAGCCACAGGGCGATCTGCGCCGCGACGAAGGTCGGCACCGCGGTGTCGGGAATAAAGCACAGCACGGTGGTGAGGATCGCCGTCAGCTCGACCACCAGCATCACCGGCGAGCGTTGCAACTGGCGCGGGTCGAGTTTGACGAAGGCTTGCACCAACGCCGGGCGCCAGAGCGCTGCGATGGAGGTTTTCTGTTGCTCGGAGGCGCCGTGCCTGGCGTTGGCGCGCTGGCCCTCGGCAACCTGGGAAGCGGCCTTGTTCGAGGCTGGAATCTGCATATTCATGTTGGAATCCTCAGAAGCCCATGCTCAGGTGTTCGGCGATCGGGCCCAACGCCAGGGTCGGCAGGAAGGTCAAGCCGCCCACCAGCAAGATGGTCACCGTCAGCAACGCCACGAACAGCGGGCCATGGGTGGGAAAACTGTTCTGGCCGATGGGCGCGGTTTTCTTCAACGCCAGGCTGCCGGCCAGGGCCAGTACCGGAAGGATGTAACCGAAACGGCCAATCAACATGCCCAACCCCAGCATCAGGTTATGAAAGGGCGTGTTAGCGCCAAAGCCGCCAAACGCCGAACCGTTGTTGGCACTGGCAGAGGTGTAGGCGTAGAGCAACTGGCTGAAGCCGTGGGCCCCGGGATTGCTGACTGCGGCCACCGGCCCAGGCAGGCTGGCGGCAATCGCACCCAGCACCAGCACGCCGATCGGCATCACCATCAGGGTCAACACCAGCAGTTGCACTTCCTTGGCCTGAAGCTTCTTGCCCAGGTATTCGGGGGTACGACCGATCATCAAGCCGGCCAGGAACACCGCGATCAGCACGTTGAGCAACATGCCGTAAAGACCGGCCCCAACACCGCCGAAGATCACCTCGCCAACCATCATGTTGATCAACGCCACCATTCCGCTGAGGGGGTTGAGGCTGTCGTGCATGCCGTTGACCGAACCGTTGGACGCCGCCGTGGTGGTCACCGACCAGAGCACGGTGGCGGTGGTTCCGAAGCGCGACTCCTTGCCTTCCAGCGGCGCCGCTTGCTCGACCGCCGGGTTATTCAGCGCCGGGTTGGGCTGGTATTCGGCCCACAGCGAAGTGGCACCGCCAATCAGGAACAAGGCCAGCATGCAGGCGACGATGGCCCTGCTCTGCCGCAGGTCTTTCACGTAGTGACCAAAGGTGAAAACCAGGGCCACCGGAATGAGGATGATCGAGGCCAGTTCGAACAGGTTGCTCCAGGCGGTCGGGTTCTCGAAGGGATGGGCCGAGTTGACACCGAAAAAGCCCCCGCCATTGGTGCCCAGTTGCTTGATCGCAATCTGACTGGCTGCCGGCCCCAACGGGATCACTTGATCGGCGCCCTGCACCGTCAACGCATTCACATACTGGGCAAAGGTTTGTGGCACCCCCTGCCAGACCAGGAACAGCGCCAACAGCAGACACAGAGGCAACAGCCCATAAAGAGTGGCGCGAGTCATGTCAACCCAGAAGTTGCCCAGGGTCTGTGCCGAACGCCGGCCGATACCGCGACACAGGGCCACCAGCACCGCAAGCCCGGTGGCAGCGCTGACAAAGTTCTGCACCGTCAGGCCGGCCATCTGGCTGAGGTAGCTCAGGGACGCCTCACCGCTGTAGGACTGCCAGTTGGTGTTGGTCATGAAGCTGACCGCCGTGTTGAAGGCCAAGGTCCACTCCTGGCCCGGCAAGTGCTGCGGGTTGAGGGGCAGGTGATCTTGAAACAACAACATCGCGAACAGCAGGAGAAAACCTGCAAGGTTGAACGCGAGCAAGGCAAGGGTGTACTTCTGCCAGCTCTGTTCAACCTGCGGATCAACCCCAGCCAGCCGATAACAGCCCCGCTCCACAGGGCCGAGCAACGGACTCAGCCAGGTGCGCTGCCCCTCCATGACCAGGTAATAAAAACGCCCCAGGAAAGGGGCCGGCAATAGCACCAGGGCAAAGAAGGCGAGGATCAGCCAATAGTCATTACTGTGCATAACCGCAGCTCCTAGTTCCGATCCGCGCGCAACAGCGCAACCAGTAGATAAACGAACAGCCCCACTGCCAGCAGCAGTGACACCCCGTCCAGAACACTCATGGAATTTCTCCGTCGTACGGCGATTGCCGCGTGTAGGGGGATTGTCCCCAGGAGCGCCGTAAAGGAACGAGAGCGAGGCCGCGCACAGGCCATAAAGAAAGCGTAAAGACTGGCGGCATTGCACGGCCTGTCAGCGATCTGAGAGCGATGGGCGTTGATCACGATGCCCCTGAGCGTTGCATGCCCCTGCACCACGCTGAGCGATTTTTCCTGAGAAATAGCGCTGAACATCCTCGATACGACAGCTTTCCAGCCTTTGCGACGCTTTTTTGCGGACTGGCACAGCCGATGCAGAGCCCCTTTGGAGCACTTCAAACCGTTCAGGGAGCAACCGATGAACACACAACTAAAACCCACCTTGGGGACGTTGCATTTATGGGGCATCGCGGTCGGCCTGGTGATCTCCGGGGAATACTTCGGCTGGAGTTATGGCTGGGGCGTCGCCGGGACACTGGGCTTTCTGCTCACGTCACTGATGGTCGCGGCCATGTACACCTGCTTTATCTTCAGCTTCACCGAACTGACCACGGCGATTCCTCACGCAGGTGGCCCATTTGCCTATAGCCGCCGGGCTTTCGGCGAAAAAGGCGGGCTGATTGCCGGGCTCGCGACCCTGATTGAATTCGTCTTCGCCCCGCCGGCCATCGCCCTGGCCATCGGCGCCTACCTGAACGTGCAGTTCCCCGCCCTGGACCCAAAGCACGCTGCGGTTGGCGCCTATTTCGTGTTTATGGGCCTGAACATCCTCGGGGTGAAACTGGCCGCCACCTTTGAGTTGGTGGTGTGCATGTTGGCCGTGGCCGAACTGCTGGTGTTCATGGGAGTGGTGGCGCCAGCCTTCAGCTTCAGCAATTTCGCCCTCAATGGCTGGGCCGGTTCCGATACGTTTGGTGCCCCGGCGATTGCCGGCATGTTTGCTGCCATCCCCTTTGCCATCTGGTTCTTCCTGGCCATCGAAGGCGCGGCAATGGCCGCCGAAGAAGCCAAAGACCCTAAACGCACCATTCCAAAGGCCTACATCAGCGGCATCCTGACCCTGGTTTTTCTGGCGATGGGGGTGATGTTCTTCGCGGGCGGCGTGGGCGACTGGCGGACCTTGTCGAACATCAACGATCCCCTGCCCCAGGCCATGAAAACCGTGGTAGGCGACAGCTCCGGCTGGCTGCACATGCTGGTGTGGATTGGCTTGTTCGGCCTGGTGGCCAGCTTCCACGGGATCATCCTTGGTTACTCACGGCAATTCTTCGCCCTGGCCCGCGCAGGCTACCTGCCGGCCTCGCTGGCCAAGTTATCGCGATTCCAGACCCCGCACCGCGCCATCATTGCCGGCGGGCTGATCGGTATCGCGGCGATCTACAGCGACGGCCTGATCAACCTCGGCGGCATGACCCTGACCGCAGCGATGATCACCATGGCGGTCTTCGGCGCAATCGTGATGTACATCATGAGCATGCTCAGCCTGTTCAAGCTGCGCAAAACCGAACCTGAACTGGAACGCACCTTCCGCGCTCCAGGCTACCCGCTGGTACCGGCCATCGCCTTGGTCCTGGCCGTGGTGTGCCTGGTCGCCATGGCTTGGTTCAACACCCTGATCGGCCTGATTTTCCTGGGTTTCATGGCCGCAGGCTTCGTCTACTTCCAACTCACTGCCCAGTTGCGTGCCGATGCGCCGGCAGACGCCATGTTGACCGGGCTGTAAACCGCGCCAAAGCGGGGCCAAAGGATCAGGCATACAATGGAACCACTGTGAAATACCTTCACTCAAAGTGGTACAGGCAGGCCCGCGAGCGAACCCCTTCGCCACCCGGCCTGCTGTTAAGGAGAGCCCTATGCCCTGGTATGCCTGGTTGATTCTGGTGATTGCAATCGGTTCGATTGTCGGCGGCTTGATGATGTTGCGCGACACCGCCAACAAGGTGGAACTGACCGATGAGCAACGTAAGCGCGTGGCCGAACGCAACGCACAAATGGACGCCAAGGAAGCGCAAGACCGTTAACCTGCAAAGCCCCTGGCTGCAATGGCCAAGGGGCTTCTGGATACTTCAAGGCAAGGCTTGAAGCTTTAACGACAGTCCAGATACTTGAACAACGTGTAACGCACAAGACGCTTAAACGGTTGAAGGCCGGTCATTGACCGGCCTCCGCCCAAAAGCAACGCTCCGTCAATTGACCTCGAGTTTGTCCCGGTTGCGCTCCAGGAGCGTCTTGCCAATGCCTTTGACCTCCAGCAACTCATCTACGGAGGCAAAAGGCCCATGACTATCGCGATAGTCGACGATTGCTTTGGCCTTGGCCGCACCAATACCGAACAGCTCACGCTGCAGCGTCGGCAAATCTGCGGTGTTCAGGTTGACCTTGTTTACCCGGTCGGCGGCAGTGGGCGCCTCGATCACGGCGGGGCTTGTCTGAGCCGAAACAGCAGGGGCCGCGTTAACGACCAGGGAAGTGCTGGCCAACAGAGCGAAGATCAGCGAGGAAAAATAAGGGATACGCATAGGTGACACTCCATGACATCGATTGGGAAAGCAACTTTTCCAAAGCTGCCTCCCAAACCTAGGTGATGCCACGGGCAAGTCAAAAACCACTGAGTTACAGCTTATGTAGGCTCAAGGTTCCAAACGGCGCTGCTGATGAATCCAGTCGACAATTTCCCCGTCAGGCGAGTACCCGCTGACCGTTTCCCGAAGCAACTGACGAACCCTCGGATAGTCGTCTTGATCAATGGCAGCAAGGAGTTCGCTCAACTTAGCCTTCAAGACCTCCCACGGCAGGTGATCTTCGTTGGCGCTCATGATCATTGGGTGCTGAGTGGCAGAAACCTTGTCGCCAATCAGTAACTCCTCGTAAAGCTTTTCACCAGGGCGCAGGCCGGTGAACTCAATGGCGATATCGCCTTGCGGATTCTTTTCCGAGCGCAGGCTAAGTCCGGACAGATGAATCATTTTCTCTGCCAACTCGGCTATTTTCAACGGCTCGCCAATGTCCAAGACAAATACGTATTCGCCCCATCGAGCCAACTTGGATGACCAGTTGCTTCGCTTCGGAAATGGTCATGAATTAGCGAGCGGCACGATACTTGAAGTTACTAATACGTAAACTGCGAAGAGCGGAAATGTGCGGATGTTGAGTGAGATATTTTCACGAACTGAAGACAGAATGGGCACTGACACCGCTTAGCAGAGGTGTTTCCCTGACAAAAAATATCGGTAAGTGCCTGGGACGTAGCACACATCAAATCAACTCTATGAAAGGCAGACGTCCAATCTAGCCAGGAAAACTGAACGCAGCGCCTAAACGAGTGGCTGAATATATTCGACATCTATTACAAAAAACTGTGTAACACAAAATAAATAAAGCAAGCAGGCTTGAGGGCTTAGATGTGAGGATATCAATATTTAAAATCAAATAACTTACAGGTAAAACGGCTATCACATCAGCGCGAGCAGAATCATGACTTACGAAGCTCTTTCCAACGTAAGCCTAGCTAAGCTACATCAACACCAGACAGGTGATCAATGAAAGTCTGCGCCCTCTTCCTCGTCCTCATTAACTCGATCCCTAAGCTCCTTTCCTGGCTTGAAGTGAGGAACAAACTTGCCATCAAGGCTAACGGACTCTCCGGTCTTTGGGTTGCGGCCGACTCGCGGTGCTCGGTAATGCAAAGAGAAACTGCCAAACCCGCGAATCTCGATGCGATCCCCCGTCGCTAGACATTGAGACATCTGCTCAAGCATCGTCTTGATAGCAAGTTCAACATCCTTGGATGAAAGCAGCCCCTGATGGGTAACAATTCGCTCAATCAACTCCGACTTGGTCATATTTTTCCCTTCTTTTTCAAGCAGCTAGGAAAGTTCTCAAAAGGTTTTAGCATGCCGAGACGACTTTGAACAGCCCACCTATTGACTTATCTTCACTTAACCAGCTTGTACCTCCAGCACCCCGGCTGAAGCTCTAGAAAGCCCTAAACTTCTACTACTTACACATGACCAGCATGGTGCGAGTCAGGTATCCCGCCGGGTTCCAGCCAAAGGGGTAGTCTCCCTCCTCTTCTTTTGCGTCATCAGACCGGGTAATGACCTTATAGCCCTGAAGCTTGCATTCGCGTGCTGCACGCTTGTGACACTGCTCCCAGGTGCCCCCCAGGCCTGAACAATCAACCTCTATACCGCTCACCCCGCGCACCGCATGGGTCTTTACATTGGTCGTGCACCCCACCAAGAGAGCCAAGACAACAACGACACTTAGCTTGCTCATTCTCATCCCTATGCAGCAGGCGCTGCTCTGCCATCACTCAGGTGAAGCCTAGACTCGAATGAGCAATTAGCTCATGGATAAAAGCGCGTTCCGATCCCGCAAAAAATTCCAGGCACAAAAAAGGGCGACCGAAGTCGCCCTTTTTATGGTCTGACAGAACTTAGTTCTGTTTTTCCATCTGTGCACGCAGCAGGTCGCCCAGAGTGGTAGGACCAGCAGCGATATCCGAAGTGGCTGGCTTGTCGCGCAGGCTTTGGATAGCTTCTTTCTCGTCTTCAACGTCTTTCGACTTGATCGAGAGCTGGATTACGCGGCTCTTACGGTCAACGCTGATGATCTTGGCTTCAACTTCTTCGCCTTCTTTCAGAACGTTACGCGCATCTTCGATGCGGTCACGGCTGATTTCGGAGGCTTTCAGAGTAGCTTCGATATCGTTGGCCAGGGTGATGATGGCGCCTTTAGCGTCAACTTCTTTTACAACACCCTTAACGATTGCGCCTTTGTCGTTCTCTTGTACGTACTCGGAGAACGGATCGCTTTCCAGCTGCTTGATACCCAGGGAGATACGCTCACGCTCTGGATCAACAGACAGGATGACGGTGTCGAGCTCGTCGCCCTTCTTGAAGCGACGTACGGCTTCTTCGCCCACTTCGTTCCAAGAGATGTCGGACAGGTGAACCAGGCCGTCGATGCCGCCGTCCAGACCAATGAAGATACCGAAATCGGTGATCGACTTAATGGTGCCGGAGATTTTATCGCCCTTGTTGAACTGGCCAGAGAAATCTTCCCATGGGTTAGATTTGCACTGCTTGATGCCGAGGGAGATACGACGACGCTCTTCGTCGATGTCCAGAACCATAACTTCCACTTCGTCGCCGACTTGTACGACTTTCGAAGGGTGGATGTTCTTGTTGGTCCAGTCCATTTCGGAAACGTGTACCAGACCTTCAACGCCTTCTTCCAGCTCAGCGAAGCAGCCGTAGTCGGTCAGGTTGGTTACACGAGCGGTAACGCGGGTGCTTTCTGGGTAACGAGCCTTGATAGCGACCCATGGATCTTCGCCCAGTTGCTTCAGGCCCAGGGAAACACGATTGCGTTCGCGATCGTACTTCAGAACCTTGACATCGATCTCGTCGCCAACATTGACGATTTCGGAAGGATGCTTGATACGTTTCCAAGCCATGTCGGTGATGTGCAGCAGGCCATCGACGCCACCCAGATCGACGAATGCGCCGTAATCGGTGAGGTTTTTGACGATACCTTTGACTTGCTGACCTTCCTGCAGGGATTCCAGCAGAGCTTCACGCTCAGCGGAGTTCTCGGCTTCGAGGACGCTACGGCGGGAAACGACAACGTTGTTGCGCTTCTGGTCGAGTTTGATGACTTTAAACTCGAGCTCTTTGCCTTCCAGGTGCGTGGTGTCGCGCACTGGACGGACGTCAACCAGAGAACCTGGCAGGAACGCACGGATGCCGTTAACGTCGACAGTGAAGCCGCCTTTAACCTTACCGTTGATAACGCCCTTGACCACTTCTTCGGCTGCGAAGGCTGCTTCCAGAACGATCCAGCATTCAGCGCGCTTGGCTTTTTCACGGGACAGCTTGGTTTCACCAAAGCCATCTTCAACCGAGTCCAGCGCAACGTGAACTTCGTCACCGACGTTGATAGTCAGGTCGCCAGCGTCGTTGTAGAACTGCTCAAGCGGGATGAGTGCTTCAGACTTCAGGCCAGCGTGAACGGTTACCCAGCGAGCTTGGTAATCGATATCAACGATAACACCGGTGATGATGGAGCCTGCCTGAAGGTTCAGGGTTTTTAGGCTTTCTTCAAAGAGTTCCGCAAAGCTTTCGCTCATTTTAATTCCTGTTGATAAGGGCGAAGAATACGCCCATCTGCCACATCCCAGACGATGTGGGTTACGTTCATATAAAAGAAAGACCGCAGGACTATGACTGGTCCCCTGCGCCCTTTCTTGTTCATCCGGCGATATCGCGAATGGCGATTTCACTCATGATGCGTTCAAGCACCTGATCGATGGACAACTCCGTAGAATCCAGCAGTATGGCGTCAGCCGCCGGCTTGAGCGGGGCTACTGCGCGCTGGGTATCACGCTCGTCGCGTGCACGGATCTCATCTAGCAGACTCGACAGACTAACACCATCGACTTTCCCCTTCAACTGCAAGTAACGGCGACGGGCACGTTCCTCGGCGCTGGCGGTCAGGAAAATCTTCAATGGAGCGTCGGGAAACACCACAGTGCCCATATCGCGCCCATCAGCCACCAGTCCGGGAGGCTCTTGGAAGGCCCGCTGACGCTGCAGCAGTGCGTCACGCACTGCCGGTAGCGCCGCCACTTGAGATGCCCAGGCGCCAACCTGCTCATTGCGCAGGTCGTCGGTTACATCATCCCCTTCAAGGATGATGCGTTGCGGATGACCTTCGGTCGCCCCAAGAAATTGCACGTCCAGATGAGCCGCCAGCAGCTTCAGCGATTCCTCATTGGTCAGATCGACACCGTGATTCCTGGCAGCGAACGCCAGCAGGCGATACAGGGCACCGGAGTCCAGCAGACACCAGCCCAAACGCTTGGCGAGAATGCCGGCGATAGTGCCTTTGCCAGACCCGCTTGGCCCATCGATGGTGATCACGGGTGCCTTGATGTTCACGACTTGGCCTCTTGCGCAACGCGGATACCGACTTGGGCGCACAAGGCGAGGAAGTTCGGGAAAGAGGTGGCAACGTTGGCACAGTCGTGAATACGGATCGGCGCATTGGCCCGCAACGAGGCCACACTGAACGCCATGGCAATACGGTGATCGCCGTGACCGTGTACTTCACCACCGCCAATCTGGCTACCGTCGATGATGATCCCGTCCGGGGTTGGCTCGCACTTGACGCCCAAGGCAAGCAGGCCGTCAGCCATCACCTGAATACGATCCGACTCTTTTACCCGCAGCTCTTCCGCGCCGCGCAGCACGGTACGGCCTTCAGCGCAGGCCGCCGCCACGAACAGCACCGGGAATTCGTCAATCGCCAATGGAACCAGCTCTTCGGGAATCTCGATCCCCTTGAGCTTAGCCGCCCGAACCCGCAGGTCCGCTACTGGCTCGCCACCGACTTCGCGCTGGTTTTCCAGGCTGATATCCGCACCCATCAAGCGCAGGATGTCGATCACCCCGGTACGAGTCGGGTTGATGCCGACGTGCTCAAGCACCAACTCGGAACCTTCGGCAATGGAAGCAGCCACCAGGAAGAATGCCGCGGAAGAAATGTCCGCCGGCACTTCAATATGGGTCGCCTTCAGCTTACCGCCAGACTCGACCGACGCCGTAGCGCCCTCGACCGTTACCGGGTAGCCGAAACCACGCAACATGCGCTCGGTATGGTCCCGCGTCGGCGCAGGCTCAGTGACCGTAGTCTTGCCTTCAGCGTACAAACCAGCCAACAGCAGGCAGGATTTCACCTGGGCGCTGGCCATCGGCATGGTGTAAGTCAGGCCCTTGAGCTTGTGACCACCGCGAATGACCATCGGTGGACGGCCCTCCGGTGCGGTTTCGATGACCGCGCCCATTTCTCGCAACGGGTTGGCTACGCGATTCATTGGACGCTTGGACAGCGAGGCATCCCCGGTCAGGGTGCTGTCGAAGTTCTGTGCGGCCAGCAGGCCCGACAACAGACGCATCGAAGTGCCGGAGTTACCCAGATAGATCGGGCCCGGAGCAGGCTTGAGGCCGTGCAGGCCAACGCCGTGAATGGTCACGCGACCATGGTGCGGGCCTTCGATCACCACCCCCATATCACGGAACGCCTGGAGCGTTGCCAAGGCATCTTCACCCTCGAGGAAGCCTTCGACTTCGGTAGTGCCTTCAGCCAGGGAGCCGAGCATGATCGAGCGGTGAGAAATCGATTTGTCGCCTGGTACACGAATCCGCCCATTGAGGCGGCCACCAGGATTTGCCAGGAAAATCAGGTCGTTGGAATTCATAGCGTCCACATAGGCCCGGCGGGCCAGGATTTTACTGAAATGCTCGCGGGCAACCCGGGCGCGAGTGAATACGCCCAACAGCTGGTGCCCGTCCCCTGCATCGACCGCGTCGCGCAAGGCGTCGAGGTCGTTGCGAAATGTATCGAGTGTGCGCAAAACCGCTTCGCGATTGGCGAGGAAGATGTCATGCCACATGACCGGGTCACTGCCGGCGATTCTCGTGAAATCGCGGAAACCGCCAGCAGCGTAACGGAAGATGTCGAGATTTTCACTGCGCTTGGCCAAGGAGTCGACCAAACCAAACGCCAACAAGTGCGGCAGATGACTGGTCGCGGCCAACACTTCATCGTGACGCTCAACCTGCATGTGCTCGACATCCGCCCCCAGCTCGCGCCAAAGCCGGTCGACCACGGCCAGTGCGGTCGGATCCGTCTGCGCCAGCGGCGTCAGAATCACCTTATGTCGACGGAACAACTGGGGGTTGGAGGCTTCGACACCGCTCTGCTCGGAGCCGGCGATCGGATGCCCGGGCACGAAGTTCGCAGGCATGGCACCAAAGGCTTCGCGGGCAGCACGCACCACGTTGCCCTTGGCACTGCCGACGTCGGTCAGGATCGCCTGCCCCAGATCCATATCCGCCAATAGGGCGAGCAACTTTTCCATGGCAAGGATCGGCACCGCCAGCTGAATCACGTCAGCCCCCTGGCACGCTAGCGCCAGGTCTTCCTCACATCGGTCCACCACCCCCAGCTCAACCGCCAACTGACGGGATTGCGGGTCGAGATCGACGCCGACTACTTCACGACAAACACCGCTTTCACGCAGGCCTTTGGCAAAGGAGCCGCCAATCAGCCCCAGGCCGACCACCACTAGGCGACCGATCATAGGCTTGGCAGATTGCATTGAAATGACATCACCCACGAGCCAGAACCTTGGTCAGCGCTTCGAGAAAGCGGCTGTTCTCCGCCGGCAGCCCGACGGTGATACGCAAGTGGTTCGGCATGCCGTAGTTGGCCACCGGCCGCACGATCACACCCTCACGCAACAGGCCCTGAAACACCGGCGCCGCCACCTGCCCCAGGTCCACAGCAATGAAGTTGCCCTTGGAAGGGATCCAGCTCAGGCCCAGCGCCAGGAAGCCGGCTTCCAACTGCTGCATGCCCGCCTCGTTCAGGCGCCGGCTTTCCGCCAGGTAATCAGCGTCCTGCAATGCTGCACAGGCGGCAGCCAGGGCCAGGCTGTTGACGTTGAACGGCTGGCGCACGCGGTTCAGCACATCGGCCACCACCGGCGTCGACAAGCCATAACCCACACGCAAAGCGGCCAAGCCATACGCCTTGGAGAAGGTTCGCGAGACCAGCAGGTTCGGGTAGGCCGCGAGGAAATCCAGGCCGTCCGGCAGGTCGCTGCCCTCGGCATACTCGATATAAGCCTCATCCAGCACCACCAACACGTGGGCGGGCACGTCTTGCAGGAATTCGTCCAGCGCCTCGGCACCGAACCAGGTCCCGGTCGGGTTGTTCGGGTTAGCGATGAAGACTACGCGGGTGTTGGCGTCGATGGCCTGGAGCATGGCTGGCAGGTCGTGCCCCCACGCCTTGGCAGGCACCACACGCGCGTCAGCCCCGACGGCCTGAGTCACGATCGGATACACCGCAAACGCGTGCTCGCTGAAGACCGCATTCAAACCAGGAGCCAGGTAGGCACGGGCCACCAACTCGAGGATGTCATTGGAACCGTTGCCCAAGGTCACCTGGTCAAGCTCCACCCCACAACGCTCGGCCAGCAGGGTCTTGAGGGCGAAGCCGTTGCCATCCGGATAGCGGGTCAGTTCCGCCAGCTCGTCACGAATCGCCGCCAACGCCCGCGGGCTGGCGCCCAGAGGGTTTTCATTGCTCGCCAGCTTGACGATCCGCGACGGATCGATGTCCAGCTCACGCGCCAGTTCGTCCACAGGCTTGCCCGGAACGTAAGGCGAAAGTTGTTGCACGCCTGGCTGGGCCAGCGCGAGGAAGTCGCCACTCATTGTCAAAGCCTCAGAGAACCGCTTTCGGGTAGGAACCCAGCACCTTGAGTGCCACTGCTTCCTGACTGATCTTCTCCAGCACACCCTTGATCAACGGATCACGGTGATGGCCAACGAAGTCGATAAAGAACACATAGGTCCATTTGCCGCTGCGCGAAGGTCGAGTCTCGATCCGCGTCAGGTCGATGCCATTGTCATGAAACGGCACCAGCAGTTCGTGCAGCGCACCCGGCTTGTTGCTCATGGAAACGATGATCGAGGTTTTGTCGTCGCCCGTGGGCGGCACTTCCTGATTGCCGATCATCAAGAACCGCGTGGAGTTGTCCGGACGGTCTTCGATTTTCTCGGCCAGGCGAATCAGACCGTACAAGCCTGCGGCCATGTCGCCGGCGATCGCCGCAGAGTTCCACTCGCCCTTGACCCGCTTCGCTGCCTCGGCATTGCTGGACACCGCCACGCGTTCGACATTCGGGTAATGAGCGTCCAGCCACTTGCGGCACTGCGCCAGGGACTGAGCGTGGGAATAGATCCGGCTGATGCTGTCGGTCTTGGTGTTTTCACCCACCAGCAGGTGGTGGTGAATGCGCAGCTCGACTTCGCCACAGATCACCATGTCGTGCTCAAGGAAGCTGTCGAGGGTGTGGTTGACCGCGCCCTCGGTGGAGTTTTCCACCGGAACCACGCCAAAATTCACCGCACCGGCCGCCACTTCGCGGAACACTTCATCGATCGCCGCCATCGGCTTGCTGATCACCGCGTGGCCGAAATGCTTCATGGCCGCCGCTTGGGTGAAGGTGCCTTCCGGGCCGAGATAAGCCACTTTCAGCGGCTGTTCCAGCGCCAGGCACGAGGACATGATTTCGCGGAACAAACGCGCCATCTCTTCGTTGCCCAGTGGCCCCTGGTTGCGTTCCATCACCCGCTTGAGCACCTGAGCTTCACGCTCAGGACGATAGAACACCGGCACTTCGCCTTCGGCCAGCGAGGCCATCTTGACTCGCGCGACTTCCTGGGCGCAGCGCGCACGCTCACTGATCAGCTCCAGGACTTTGGCGTCCAGAGCATCAATGCGTACGCGCAGTGCCTTGAGTTCTTGCTCAGACATTAGCCGTGTTCCTTCTCGAACTCTGCCATGTACGCCACCAGCGCGTTGACCGCGTTGATGTCGACGGCGTTGTAGATGGAGGCGCGCATGCCGCCGACCGAGCGGTGGCCCTTGAGGTTCAGCAGGCCGCGAGCTTCAGCACCGACCAGGAATGGCTTGTCCAGACGATCATCAGCCAGACGGAACGGCACGTTCATCCACGAGCGATCCGACTTGTTGATCGGGTTGCTGTACAGGCCGCTGGCGTCGATGAAGTCGTACAGCGTGCGCTGCTTGACGTCATTGAGCTTGCCGATGGCCTCTACGCCGCCCTGCTCCTTGAGCCACTCGAACACCAGGCCCGAGAGGTACCAGGCCAGGGTTGGCGGAGTGTTGTACATGGAGCCATTGTCGGCCGCGACCTTGTAATCGAGCATGGTCGGGCACAACGAACGGGCACGACCCAGCAGGTCCTCGCGAATGATGTTCACCAGGATGCCGCTCGGGCCGATGTTTTTCTGGGCACCGGCGTAGATCATGCCGAAACGCGAGATATCCACAGGACGGGAGAGGATGTCCGAAGACATGTCGGCCACCAGCGGTACATCGCCGGTTTCCGGAATCCAGTTGAATTCCAGGCCGCCGATGGTTTCGTTCGGTGCGTAATGCACATAGGCCGCGTCCTTGGACAGCTGCCATTCGTTCTGGCCAGGAATGGCGAAATAGTCGTAAGGCTTGGCCGTCGCCGCCACATTCACGTGGCCGTAGCGCGAGGCTTCTTCGATGGCTTTCTGCGACCAGATACCGGTGTCGATATAGTCGGCCTTGCCAGTTTCGGGCAACAGGTTCAGAGGGATCTGAGCAAATTGCTGGCTGGCGCCACCTTGCAGAAACAGCACTTTATAGTTCGAGGGGATATTCAGCAGGTCACGCAGATCCTGCTCGGCCTTGGTGGCAATGGACACAAACTCATCACTGCGATGGCTCATCTCCATGACCGACAGACCCTTGCCATGCCAGTCCAGCAACTCGGCCTGGGCACGCGACAGGACAGCTTCAGGTAGCGCAGCGGGACCTGCGCAGAAGTTATAGGCTCGTTTGCTCACATCCACTCTCGCTATGCATTCACGGTAGCGGACAGAGCAAACACTCTGCCCTGCTACGATTTAATTAGTCTTGCGACTCTTCTTCGCCTGCGGCATCTGCCTGTTGGCCTTCGGTTGCGTCATCCGCATCGGTCACCGCATCCAGCACGGTTCCTTCGAATTCGGCACCCTCTTCGCCTTCCAGCTCGTCGCCTTCGACTTCCGATGGCTCCTGCACCCGCTCCAGGCCCACCAGGGTTTCATCACTGGCCAACTTGATCAGGGTCACGCCCTGAGTGTTGCGACCCAGGCTGGACACTTCGCCCACACGAGTACGCACCAGAGTGCCCTGGTCGGAAATCAGCATGATCTCTTCGCCATCCAGCACTTGGACCGCACCGACCAGACGGCCGTTACGCTCGTTGCTGACCATGGCGATCACACCCTGGCCGCCACGCTTGTACTCTGGGAACTCGCTGATAGCCGTACGCTTGCCGTAGCCACGCGCCGAGGCGGTGAGGATCTGGCTGCCTTCTTCCGGGATCAGCATGGAAATCAGCTTCTGCCCTTCCGGCAGGCGCATACCGCGTACGCCGCGAGCGGTACGGCCCATGGCACGGACGTCGGACTCTTTGAAACGAGTGACCTTGCCGCCATCGGAGAACAGCATGACTTCACGCTCACCATCGGTGATGGCCGCCGAAATCAGTACGTCACCTTCATCCAGCTCCAGGGCGATCAGGCCCACGCTGCGCTGACGGCTGAAGGATTCCAGCGGGGTCTTCTTCACGGTGCCCTTGGCGGTGGCCATGAAGATGAAGTGACCTTCGGTGTACTCGTCGACCGGCAGCATGGTGGTGATGTACTCATCACTGTCCAGCGGCAACAAATTGACCAGCGGACGACCGCGAGCGGCACGGGATGCTTCGGGAATTTCGTAAGTCTTCAGCCAATACACCTTGCCCTTGCTGGAGAACAGCAACAGCGTGGTGTGGCTGTTGGCGACCAGCAGGTGAGCGATGTAGTCCTCATCCTTGACGCCGGTGGCCGACTTGCCTTTACCGCCACGACGCTGAGCCTGGTACGCAGCCAGTGGCTGGGTCTTGGCATAACCACCGTGGGAAATGGTCACTACGCGCTCTTCTTCCGGGATCATGTCACCCAGGGTCAGGTCGAGACGGGCATCGAGAATTTCGGTGCGACGCACATCGCCATACTCGGCACGGATCACTTCCAGCTCTTCGCGGATCACTTCCATCAGGCGCGTGGCGCTGTTGAGGATGCGGATCAGCTCGCCGATCTGGTTGAGAATCTCCTGGTACTCGGCCAGCAGTTTTTCATGCTCGAGGCCGGTCAGGCGGTGCAGGCGGAGTTCCAGGATGGCTTGCGCCTGCTCCGGGGACAGGAAGTACTTACCGTCGCGCAGACCATATTGCGGGTCGAGGTTTTCCGGACGGCAGGAGTCGGCGCCGGCGCGCTCGACCATGGTCATCACCGCACTGGACTCCCAAGGGGTGCTGATCAGCGCTTCCTTGGCTTCCGACGGCGTTGGCGAGGCTTTGATCAGGGCGATGACCGGGTCGATGTTGGACAGGGCAACGGCCTGGCCTTCAAGGATGTGGCCACGCTCACGCGCCTTGCGCAGTTCGAACACGGTACGACGGGTCACCACTTCGCGGCGGTGACGAACGAAGGCTTCCAACAGATCCTTGAGGTTCAGGATCCGTGGGCGGCCATCGATCAGTGCGACGATGTTGATACCGAATACAGCTTGCAGTTGGGTCTGGGCGTAGAGGTTGTTGAGGATCACCTCCGGCACTTCGCCACGACGCAGCTCGATCACGACGCGCATACCGTCTTTGTCGGACTCGTCGCGCAGCTCGGTGATGCCTTCGAGCTTCTTCTCTTTCACCAGCTCGGCGATCTTCTCGATCAGACGGGCCTTGTTCAGTTGGTACGGCAGCTCGGTGATGACGATCTGCTGGCGGCCGCCGACCTTGTCGATGTCTTCGATGATCGAGCGGGCGCGCATATAGATGCGGCCACGGCCGGTGCGGTAGGCCTCGATGATGCCTTCACGACCGTTGATGATCGCCGCGGTCGGGAAGTCCGGACCGGGGATGTACTGCATCAAGTCGTCGACAGTCAGCTCGGGGTTGTCGATCAGCGCCAGGCAACCGTCGATGACTTCACCGAGGTTGTGCGGCGGGATGTTGGTCGCCATGCCCACGGCGATACCGCTGGAGCCGTTGACCAACAGGTTGGGGATCTTGGTCGGCATGACCGCCGGGATCATTTCAGTGCCGTCGTAGTTCGGCACCCAGTCCACGGTTTCTTTATGCAGGTCGGCCAGCAGCTCGTGCGCCAGCTTGGTCATGCGTACTTCGGTGTATCGCATGGCCGCCGCGTTGTCGCCGTCGACCGAACCGAAGTTGCCCTGGCCGTCTACCAGCAGGTAGCGCAAGGAAAATGGCTGGGCCATCCGAACGATGGTGTCGTACACCGCGGTATCACCGTGAGGGTGATACTTACCGATCACGTCACCGACAACACGGGCAGATTTCTTGTACGGCTTGTTCCAGTCGTTACCGAGCTCGCTCATCGCGAACAGCACACGCCGGTGCACGGGCTTCAAGCCATCGCGCGCATCAGGCAGTGCCCGCCCGACAATTACGCTCATCGCGTAGTCGAGGTAGGACTGTTTCAGCTCGTCTTCGATATTGACCGGGAGGATTTCTTTGGCCAGTTCGCCCATGAGAAGCCTGATTCCTTTTTCTGGTGAAACTTCGTCACATCCATATGGGACGAACGAAGCTCGCCGCTGCAGGCTTAGTGCCATGCACCGACTTACGACAAATCAACAAGTTAGACCATGGATTTGCGCAGTGAAGGCAACCCCGCAGGGCTGCCTTGGAAACCGCCGGATGTTATCACAATCGCCGCCACGCACCTATCCCCCTGACAAGCATGGAACATAGTTAGTTGACCGGTGACAGCCTTATAGGCGGCCAGAGAAGCTCAGAGGCGGATTTCGCGATAAAATGCCGGTTTTTTCCTGACCGAACGACCTGCCAAACGAGCAATCAGCGAAGCCTTTCGAGGAAAAACCTCAATGCAGGCGCTTGCGGCACATCAATTGGGCCATTTTTGCAGTATCGGGACGCTCGACAATGCCCTTTTCAGTGACGATCACATCAATCAGATCGGCCGGCGTGACATCGAAGACTGGATTGAAGGCCTCGACCTCTGCCCCCAGGCGCTTGCCGCCGACTTCCAGCAACTCAATGCCGTCACGCTCTTCCAGAGGAATTTCATCGCCACTGGCCAGGCTCATGTCGATGGTGGAGCTGGGGGCGACAACCATGAAGCGCACGCCGTGGTGCATGGCATTGACCGCCAGTTGGTAGGTGCCGATCTTGTTCGCCACATCGCCGTTGGCGGCAATCCGGTCGGCACCGACGATCACCCAGGTAATGCCCTTGGTCTTCATGATATGGGCCGCGGCGGAGTCGGCATTCAGGGTCACAGGAATGCCTTCATTGACCAGCTCCCAGGCGGTCAGCCGTGAACCTTGCAACCAGGGCCGGGTTTCGTCGGCGTAGACCCGCTCCACCATGCCTTCCAGCCAGGCGCCGCGAATCACCCCCAGGGCCGTGCCAAACCCGCCAGTGGCCAAGGCTCCGGCATTGCAATGAGTCAACAGCGCCTGGGCATTGCCTTGATGACGGCGGATCAGGTCGACACCCAGTTGGGCCATGGTCAAGTTGGCCTCACGATCGCTTTCGTGAATCGCCAGGGCTTCGGCCTCCAGAACCGCCAACGGGTCGGTGTGATCCCGAGCACGCTCCAGGCGCTCGCGCATGCGATTCAAGGCCCAGAACAGGTTGACCGCAGTCGGACGCGAACCGGCCAGCAGGGTGAAGTCTTCCTCCAGCGCCGTCTGCCAGTCACCGCCGGCTGCGCGGCGCGCTCGTGCCGCCAGCACCATGCCATAAGCGGCGCTGATGCCGATCGCCGGAGCGCCGCGCACCACCATCGTGCGGATGGCCTCGGCCACCTCGGCGGCACTGGTGCAGGGAATCCAGGTTTCCTCAAACGGCAAAATGCGCTGATCGAGCAGATACAGGGCGTTGTCCCGCCAATCGATGGCTTTCACCTTCTCCGCCGCCAACAGTCGATCGCGCATCCTTCACCCCGCACTCATGAACAAAAGCCGCCGATTATAGCGATCCCCCGGCGAAGACGCTCGGGTATACTTCGCCATCCCTCACAAAAGCACCGGACCCGATCTTCGATGCCAAACCCTGTCGTTGCGCTCGACTTACTGCTGTTGCCGACTTGGTTGGTGCCTGTCGAACCCGCCGGCGTGGTCCTCAAAGAACACGGGCTGGGTATTCGTGACGGGCGCATTGCCTATATCGGTCCACGCGCAGAAGCCTTGAAGCTCGCCGCCAGTGAAGTCCGAGAGCTGCCGGGCATGCTGCTCAGCCCCGGGCTGATCAACGCCCACGGCCACGCGGCGATGACGCTGTTCCGCGGCCTGGCCGATGACCTGCCGCTGATGACCTGGCTCGAAAACCATATCTGGCCCGCCGAAGCCAAGTGGGTCGACGAGGCCTTCGTCCGCGACGGCACCGACCTGGCCATCGCCGAGCAGCTCAAAGGCGGCATCACCTGTTTCTCTGACATGTATTTCTTCCCGAAGGTCGCCAGCGAGCGGGTGCATAACAGCGGTATTCGCGCACAGATCGCCATTCCAATCCTGGACTTCCCCATTCCAGGCGCAGCCAGCGCTGACGAGGCCATCCGTCAGGGGGTGGAATTGTTCGGCGACCTCAAGCATCACCCGCGAATCAGCATCACCTTCGGCCCTCATGCACCCTACACCGTCGGTGATGAGAACCTGGAGAAAATCCGCGTGATCGCCGAGGAGCTGGACGCCTCGATTCATATGCACGTTCACGAAACCGCCTTCGAAGTGCAACAAGCGGTGGAGCAGCATGGCGAACGCCCGCTGGCCCGCCTGGCACGCCTGGGTTTGCTGGGGCCGCGCTTCCAGGCCGTGCACATGACCCAGATCAGCGATGACGACCTGGCTTTGCTGGTAGAAACCAACAGCAGCGTCATCCATTGCCCGGAATCCAACCTCAAACTGGCCAGCGGCTTCTGCCCGGTGGAGCGTTTGTGGCTGGCCGGGGTCAACGTAGCCATAGGCACCGATGGCGCCGCCAGCAACAACGACCTGGACCTGCTCGGAGAAACCCGTACCGCCGCCCTGTTGGCCAAGGCAGTAGCTGGTTCGGCCACAGCGCTGGATGCCCATAGGGCCCTGCGTATGGCCACACTCAATGGCGCCCGAGCCATGGGCCTGGAAAGTGAAGTGGGCTCACTGGAAGTGGGCAAGGCCGCTGACCTGGTGGCCTTCGACCTCTCCGGGCTGGCCCAGCAACCGATTTATGACCCGGTGTCGCAGTTGATCTATGCCACCGGCCGTGACTGCGTGAAACACCTGTGGGTCGCCGGCAAGCAATTGCTCGACGACCGCCGCCTGACCCGCCTGGACGAAGAGCAGCTGTGCGCCACCGCCAGCGCCTGGGGCCGACGCATCAGCGGGCATGCCGAATAGAACCTCCCCTTGAGCCCTGCCTCAAGGCTGACAGCCGATTTTTTTAGATTTAGAGGATGACCCATGAGCAACGTCGACCACGCTGAAATCGCCAAATTCGAAGCCCTGGCCCATCGCTGGTGGGACCGCGAAAGCGAGTTCAAACCCCTGCACGACATCAACCCGCTGCGGGTCAACTGGATTGACGAGCGCGTCAACCTGGCTGGCAAGAAGGTCCTCGATGTCGGCTGCGGCGGCGGCATCCTCAGCGAAGCCATGGCCCAGCGCGGCGCCACGGTCATGGGCATCGACATGGGCGAAGCGCCCTTGGCCGTGGCCCAACTGCACCAGCTGGAATCCGGGGTCAGCGTCGAATACCGGCAGATCACCGCCGAAGCCCTGGCCGAAGAGATGCCTGAGCAATTCGACGTCGTCACCTGCCTGGAAATGCTCGAGCACGTTCCCGACCCGTCGTCGGTGATCCGTGCGTGCTTCCGCATGGTCAAGCCCGGTGGCCAGGTGTTCTTCTCCACCATCAACCGCAACCCCAAGGCCTATCTGTTCGCCATCATCGGTGCGGAATACATCATGAAGCTGCTGCCGCGCGGCACCCATGACTTCAAGAAATTCATCCGCCCTTCCGAACTCGGCGCCTGGAGCCGCTCGGCCGGCCTGACCGTCAAGGACATCATCGGCCTGACCTACAACCCCCTGACCAAGCACTACAAGCTGGCGGCGGACGTGGACGTCAACTACATGATCCAGACCCTGCGGGAGGAATAAGCCATGGCCATCAGAGCAGTTCTTTTCGACATGGACGGCACCCTGCTCGACACCGCGCCGGACTTTATCGCGGTCTGCCAGGCCATGCGCGCCGATCGCGGCCTGGCGCCGATCAACGACCAGCACATCCGCGACGAAATCTCCGGTGGCGCCAAGGCCATGGTGGCCGTGACCTTCTCCATGGACCCCGAATCCCCAGGGTTCGAGGAGCTGCGCCAGGAGTTTCTCGAGCGCTACCTCAAGCATTGCGCCGTCGACAGCAAGCTCTTCGACGGCATGGCCGAACTGCTGGCCGATATCGAAAACGCCAAGCTGATCTGGGGCGTGGTGACCAACAAGCCTTTGCGCTTCGCCGAACCGATCATGCAGCAACTGGGGCTGGCGGAGCGCTCGGCCCTGCTGATCTGCCCGGACCACGTGAAAAACAGCAAGCCGGACCCTGAACCCCTGATCCTCGCGTGCAAGATGCTCGACCTGGACCCGGCCAGCGTGCTGTTTGTCGGTGATGACCTGCGAGACATCGAGTCCGGGCGCGATGCCGGCACCAAAACCGCGGCAGTCACCTACGGCTACATCCACCCCGACGACAACCCCAAGCACTGGGGCGCCGACGTGGTCGTCGATCACCCGCTGGAACTGCGCAAGGTGCTGGATAACGCACTCTGCAGCTGCTGACCCTGCCCCTGCAGGAGCTGGCTTGCCCACGCTGGCGCCTTTGAATGAGCCTCCTGGCTCAAGGGCCTCAGCACCAGCAAGCGGCTTCCTGCCATGAATTCTTGAGGTTGTTTATGTTTGACTACTCTGCACGCCCAGAACTGCTCAAAGGCCGGGTGATCCTGGTGACCGGGGCCGGTCGCGGGATCGGCGCAGCCGCGGCAAAAACCTATGCCGCCCACGGCGCCACCGTCCTGTTGCTGGGCAAGACCGAAGCCAACCTGACCCAGGTCTACGATGAGATCGAGGCGGCCGGCCACCCGCAGCCGGCAGTGATCCCCTTCAACCTGGAAACCGCTCAGCCCCACCAGTACGACGAACTGGCCGCCATGATCGAGACCGAGTTCGGCCACCTCGACGGCCTGCTGCACAACGCCTCGATCATCGGCCCGCGTACACCGCTGGAGCAGTTGTCCGGGGAAAACTTCATGCGGGTCATGCAAGTCAACGTCAACGCCATGTTCATGTTGACCAGCACCCTGTTGCCGCTACTGAAGCTGAGCCAGGACGCCTCGGTGGTGTTCACCTCCAGCAGTGTCGGCCGCAAGGGCCGCGCCTATTGGGGCGCCTACGGTGTGTCCAAGTTCGCCACCGAAGGCCTGATGCAAACCCTGGCGGACGAACTGGACGGCGTGGCGCCGGTACGTGCCAACAGCATCAACCCCGGCGCTACCCGCACCAGCATGCGCGCCCTGGCTTACCCGGGGGAAAACCCCAGCAACAACCCGGCGCCCGAAGCAATCATGCCGGTCTACCTGTACCTGATGGGCCCCGACAGCACCGGAATCAACGGCCAAGCCTTCGACGCTCAGTAACACCCTCCGTTCGTCGCGACGGAATACCGTCGCGACGCGCCACCATCCGTCTTTTAGCACCCAGCCCCCTGCCAAATAAATGACCGTCCACGGTAAAAGCCCGCCTGGACCGCCATTCAAGCATCTGAATTAAAAGACATTTCTATTTCAAGCTAACGAATGGCACGACTTTCGCTCTGGCTTCGCTCAGACACGCAGCCGATTGGCGAAGAGGGCATCCCCGCTGAACCGGGGCTTATAAGAGGCAGTAAAGCGGCATAGACTGTTCAGAAATGTCCTATGGGACTGATGGAACAGTACGACGCGCTGCCCCGAGCCGCTCTCACCCAGCCAGTCAGACTGCATTCAGTGCTCAGGGGGCTCACGCGGTATGAAAACACCCACCCAGACCAACGCCATTGATTTCGATAGCGCCAAGTTGCAGCGCCTGGGTTTTGGCCAGCAGTCTTCCTCGCCACTGCTGCAGCGCCCGATCACTCCAGCTCAACTGCGCCAGCAACTGGGCCTGCAATTGCAAGCCAGCCTGGACCCACAACGCATCCTGGGGCAGTTTTTCCGTGAAGTGCAGCGCCTGATTCCCCTCGACGCCCTGTCCTACCAGTACAAACCCAGCGACTTGCGCCTGGATTTCGGTCAACGCGGCCATCACTCCATCAGTTACAACCTGAGCCATGAAGGCGAGCCCATGGGCGAGCTGGTGTTCAAACGCAACCAACGCTTCAGTGATGTCGAACAGGGTTATCTGGAGTCCCTGCTGTGCGCCCTGCTCTACCCCATGCGCAATGCCTTGCTCTATCGCGCCGCGACCCGCAGCGCCCTGCGTGACCCGCTGACCGAGACCGGCAATCGCGTGGCCATGGACCAGACCCTGCAACGGGAAATCGACATGTCCCGACGCCACCAGCAGCCGTTGTCGCTGCTGATGCTGGACATCGACCACTTCAAGAAAATCAACGACAGCCACGGCCACAGCGCCGGCGATGATGTGCTCAAAGCCGTGGCGGCCGCCATCAAAGGCCAGCTACGCAATGTGGATATGGTCTTTCGCTTTGGCGGGGAAGAGTTTCTGATCCTGCTCTCCAACACTGGACGCGAGGCCGCGGCCCTGGTGGGGGAGCGCCTGCGCCATGCGGCACAGGCTCAGGATTACAGCGCGGACGGCAACCTGATCGAACTAACGGTGAGCCTGGGTTGCTCGACACTGTTACCGGGGGAGTCCGCCGAAAGCCTATTGCGCCGGGCTGACAGCGCGCTGTATGTGGCCAAGCGCGAAGGCCGCAATCGACTGGCCATGGCGGGCTGACTCCGACTTCAACGGCCCTCTTCGGCGCCCCTCGGTTACGATCCTGAATCCCGGCAGGCCATGGCTGGCCCACCGGTGCCATCAACCTTCCGCCAATGCCAGTCGCTCACGGCTCACAGTGGACTTTTCCTGTTGCATGCAGCGCTCAAGGAACAAGTACATATAGTCGTAGCTCTTGCACACCGCTTGGCGCAGCTCGGCCTGCAACGCCTTGCTCGGGTTCATCCCGGCCAGGGTGCAGATGATTTCCAGCGCCTCCCAAGGATGGGCATCGTCATACTGAGCATGCATCTTCAGCCACTTCATGGCGCGCTTGCGTTCCTCTTCCGGGAAAGCCGCTGCATACAGACCGTTGGAGCAGACCAGCGCCGACCACTCACCCGTCGCCCCTTCAATGGCGTAGTTGGTGGCCGCGACCGCCACAATCAACGAGTCCGATGAGCTGGTGTGCCAGCACCAGTGACTCAGCGCGTGCAGCTCCGGCGCCACGTGCTGGGCTTGCAGATCCTCCAGGGTCACGCCGTGGGCGCGACTCCAATTCACCCAGTAGTCCGCATGGTTGAGTTCCACACGAATGTTGCGCATCAACCAGCGTCGCGCCATGTCCTCACCCGGGTGCCGGGCAAAACGGGTCTTGGTCAGGTTCTGAGCCATGTACAAGGCAAACTGCTCCACCACAGGCCAGCCACCAATCAGGTACTGGCGCATGGTCTTGGCACTGAGTTTGTTGTCGCGCATGCGCTGATACAGCTCATGCTCCACCACACGACGCTTGCTCTCGCTGCAATCCTGGATCAGTTGCTGAGCCCAGGCGGGGTAACTTGCGGCTTCCATGAGCGGGCCGGTTCGGTTGAATGTATCGATCACTGTCGGGCTCCTTTTTATGTGATTGGCTGATCAGTAAGAGATTTCAACGGAACGTGCCAGGCGCCTTGAATAACAGGGGCTGTGGTCGTACGGGTCGACATTGCAAGCTGTCACAGGTAAACAATTGCGGGCGTTCGATAACGTACCCTTGAGCGTAATCCACGCCGATCTCCAGCAATGCCTGCTCAATCTGCGGTGTTTCAACAAACTCGGCAATCGTGCGCTTACCCATAACATGGCCAATATGGTTGATTACCTCGACCATGGCACGGTTAATCGGGTCGTCCAGCATATCCTTTACGAAACTTCCATCGATCTTTAGGAAGTCTACAGGCAAATGTTTGAGATAAGCGAACGACGACATTCCCGCACAAAAGTCATCCAGCGAAAAGTGGCATCCCAAGCCTTTGAGTTCATTAATAAAACGGATCGCACTCCCCAAATTAGTGATCGCACTGGTTTCAGTAATTTCAAAACAGATCATCTCTGGCGGAACGCCATAGGCGGAAAACTGGCTCCGCAGGAAGCCCAGAAAGTCGTCATCGCCGATGGTCGTGCCCGATAGATTGATGGCGCACATGGCCATCGGCCCTTTACGCCCCTCGGCCATGCACTGGGCAATGATCTTGAACACGTTCTCTACCACCCAACGGTCCAGCGAAGTCATCAGGCCGTAACGCTCCGCCGCCGGGATGAAGCTGTCCGGCAGGATCATTCGCCCGGCCTCGTCATGCAGGCGCAGCAGAATCTCGATGTGCCCGCCGCCGCTCTCGGTGTGGCCAAGGGCAAAAATCTCCTGGGCATAGAGACAGAAACGGTTCTCTTCCAGGGCCATATGCAACCGTTGGACCCAGGCCATTTCACCAAAGCGCAGGGACAACTCCGAATCGTCGGCATGGTAGACCTGCACCCGGTTCCGGCCTTTTTCCTTGGCCATGTAGCAGGCCATGTCGGCGGCCCGCAGCGAGGCTTCCAGCGTCGTAGGCGTCTGGGCCACGTGCACCAGGCCGATACTCACGGTGGTCACGAACGGCCTGCCCTTCCAGACAAAATGCAGGTTCTGCACAGTCTGGCGCAGGGCCTCGGCAATCTTTTCCGCCGCATCCGGCGGGCAGTTCTCCAGAAGGATGCCGAACTCATCGCCACCGAGGCGCGCCAGGGTGTCGCCCTCACGCAGGCCGGATTGCAGCAGTGCGCAGATATGCCGCAGCAGTTCGTCACCCGCCGCATGGCCGCAGGTATCGTTGACCAGCTTGAACTGATCCAGGTCCAGGAACATCAGCGAATGCCTGCCCGGCTGGCGCATCAGGTTCTGCAGTGCCTGTTCGAGGCGGAACTCGAACTCGCGCCGGTTGGCCAGCCCGGTCAAAGCATCATGGGTCGCTTGCCAGGACAGGTTGGCGATGTACTGCCGCTCCTGGGTCATGTCATGCAACACCAGCACAGTGCCGCTGACCTTGCCGGCATTCTGGATCGGCGCACCGACCAGGGTCACAGACACCGTGCTGCCATCAAGCCGCTGGATCAGCTTGGAATGCTCGCTTCCGCCACTGAGCTGGCCGCTGAGGATGTGCTCGATCAGGGTGAACCCGTCGGTCTGGGCGTTTTCATCCAACAGGTTGAACAACGAGGCCAGCGGCAAACCCGTGGCCTGCTCGGCTTTCCAGTGGGTCAGCGCCTCGGCCGCCGGGTTCATGTAGGCGATGGCACCCTCGACGTCGGTGGTAATCACCGCATCGCCAATGGACTGCAGGGTAATTTGCGCGCGCTCTTTTTCCAGTTGCAGGGCGTCGGCAAAGGCATGGCGCTGGGCCAACAATTTATGGGTACGCAGCAACGCCAGGGCGATCAGGATCAGCGCCGTGGCCAGGTTGGTGACTAGCAGAAGACGCAGGATCACCCGCGACCCCTCGCCCAGGGCGTCGCTGAAGGCCTTGGCCGCCGGGGTCACGCCGTCGTTGATAGCCAGTATCTGGCTCTTCCAGCGATTGATATCGGCAGAGTCAGCACGACCGCTGGTAATACTCCGGTGCATCTCCTGCGCCACGTCATCCAGCTGCACCAGGTAGCTGTCGCCTACGGTCCACAGGTCGATGGCCCTCTCCAGGTAACTGAAGTGGCGAAAGTTTAGGTACAGCCAGATCAGGCTGGAAACGTCATCCGGGTGGTTGCCGCCCTTGAGAATGCCCAGGCGGGCGGCTTCAAGGTCAGGCGGATGACGGTCCAACGCCAGGCGCAACTCGTGCCCACCCTGGGGCACGGCGATCGCGTTCTGATATTTGAGGAACGTCGATTCGTCACGACCGTCGGCGTAAAGGTTGAGGTAGTAGATGGCATCTTTCTGCCCCTTGGACCACAGGCTTTCGCCGGCCACATAGCCGCGCACAGCCGATAGCACGTAGAGACTGAGACCACCCAACAACGCTTGAAACACCACCACGGCGATAAAAGGCCAAACGATGCCCAATAACCGTGGGGTTCCGAGAGTTCGCTTTTGCTTCATGAGGCCCCTTGCATAAGCACTGCCAGATGAACACCCGAGTGATCCCACTCCTGAACCAACAGATTAGGCTACTTTGCATCTAGCAGAAGGCCAGCCTGTAAAGCGCTATACGTTGTCGACGGGGGAAACTGCGACAGTGCCGAATTGAGTGGTCGTCCCCAGAGGAGACTTCATCATCAAGCCGATGAAAACGGCAGTATTCAGGGTTGCTGTACTTGCTGCAAATGCCCGTAAAGCTTGGCGTAGAGGCCACCATCGGCAATCAACTGTTGGTGATCGCCATCTTCGGCAATCTGCCCGCCATCGAACACCAACACCCGATCAGCCTGTTTTACCGCAGACAAGCGGTGGGCAATGATCAGGGTAGTCCGCCCTCGCAAAAAGCGCGTCAGGGCCTGGTGCAAGTTGTACTCGGTGGCAGCGTCCAGGGCCGACGTGGCCTCGTCGAGAATCACCACTTTGGGCTCGGCCAGGACCATGCGCGCAATGGCCAGGCGCTGGCGCTGGCCTCCGGAAAGTCGCACACCAGAACGCCCGACAACGCTGTCCAGGCCCTGGGGCAGGGCCCGGACCGTGGCATCCAACTGGGCAATTTCCAGCGCCAGCCAACAGGCGGCGTCGGTCCGCTCCCGGCCCATGGTCAGGTTGGCGCGGATGCTGTCGTTGAACAGGGCCGGATGCTGCAGGACCACGGCGACGTTTTCCCGAACGGTTTCCAGGCCAATGTCCTGCTGGCTCGCACCGCCAAAGCGGATCACCCCGGCGCGCGGGGTATAGAGCCCCAGCAGCAGTTGCACCAGGGTACTTTTGCCACCGCCGCTGGCGCCCACGATGGCGACCTTTTCACCCGGCGCGATGGACATGTCCAGGTGGTTGAGCACCAGTTCATCGCCATAACCGAAGCTCAGGCCGCGCACGTCGATGCCGACGGTTTCCCGGCCCTGAAACGGGTTGCTGCCACCGGCGTATTGCGGCTCGTCGGCGCGGGCTAGCAATTCGTTGATCCGTGTCAGGGCGCCACCCGCCGCGTAAAAGGCGTATTGCAGGTTCAGCAACTGCTCCACCGGGCCGATCATGAACCACAGGTAGCTGAACACGGCCAGCATCTGCCCGATGGACAAGTCCGAGAACAACACCGTAAGCATCGCCGCGGCGCGAAAGATATCGATACCGAACTGAAACAACAGCCCCGTGGCGCGGCTCGAGGCGTCGCTTTTCCACTGCGAGGCCACCGCATAATCACGCACTTCCCGGGCCCGCTGCCCCAATCGCCCAAGGAAGTAGCCCTGGCGATTGCCGGCACGCACTTCCTGGATCGCATCCAGGGTTTCAGTCAGGGCCTGGGTGAAACGCGAGGTGCTGTCGTTTTCCAGCTTCTTCAGGTGCTTGACCCGCTTGCCCAACTGCACGGTGGCGTAGATCACCAACGGGTTGAACAGCAGAATCAACAGCGCCAGTTGCCAGTGCATCCACAGCAAAATCCCCGCAGTGCCCACCAGGGTCAGCATGGCCACCAGGAAGCGACTGAGGGTTTCACCGACAAACTTGTCCACCGTGTCCAGGTCGGTGACCAAGTGGGTGGTCACGGTGCCACTTCCGAGGCTTTCGTATTCCCCCAGGGAAATACGCTTGAGGCGCTCGATCAGCCGAGTGCGGATCCGATAGACGATGTCCTTGGCCAGACCGGCAAACAATCGGGCCTGCACCACGTTGAACACCAAGGCACAGCAGCGCAGGCCCAGGGTCGCCAGCAGCATCAGGCCGATGTAACCGGGAGCGCTCTGCCACGCGAGCGGCAGCGCCCGGTTCATCACCTGCAGCGCGGCGTCACCGTGGCCCAACAGGACCTCATCTACCAGCAAAGGCAACAGCAAGGGGATCGGCACACTGCACAGAGTAGCCAGGACCGCCACGGCGTTGGCCACCCACAAACCTTTGCGATGGTGCAACGCCAGCCGGCGAATTTCCGCCCAGGTCAGGCGATCGACAGGCTTGGCAGGCGCGGACGTCTCGGTCGGGTCATACACAGGCAGCCCGCTCCAGCCAACGGCCGAGCAACGGGGACAGCACATCAAGTGGCTGGTAGCCGTTGGTCAACAGCGCCAACTGGCCGTTGCGCTCGGCGAGCAAGGTGGGGAACCCGGCAATCCCCAGGTCCTGGACCCAGGTGAAGTCTGCTGCGGTGGCGGCGTGCTGCTCGGCACGGTCAAAGGCTTCGGCGAACTCGATACGCGGCACGCCCGCCTGCTCTGCCAACTCCACCAGTACGCTGGCGTGGGTGACATCGCGCCCCTCTACATAGAACGCCTGCTGGATCAGCTTCAACAGGTTCCAGGCGCAATCGGCCGCCAGGCTGCGGGCCGTGACGATTGCCCGGCAGGCCGGTTCGGTGTCGTAGACAAAGCCTTCGGGCAAGGCGCCCTCGAAGCTGAACGGCTGACCGGTGGTCTCGTTGACCGCCTGCCAGTGTTCAAGAATGTAGCGCCGGGTCGTGGGTTCGAGGGCCGAACCGCTGCCCGTGCGCAAGCCGCCCACCACCAGGTGCACTTCCACACCGGCAGCCTGGGCCTGCTCGACCAGCGCCTGCGCCACCGGGGCAAAGCCCCAGCACCAGGAACACATCGGATCCATTACATAGAGCAGGCGGGCAGACATGGCTCAGGCCTCGGAGGGTGATTGCTTGTAGTTGAAACCGATCGGGTGCGGCTGGTTACGCGCCTTGGCCAACTCGATCTGCTTCTGCCGGTCGATGGCACTGCGGCGAGTCTTCTCGCTCAGCTTGTCCCAACAATGGGGGCAACTGATTCCGGGCACATAGTGCTCGGACGCGCGATCCTCGACACTCACCGGCGTGCGGCAGGCATGACATTGATCGTAGTCGCCTTCACTCAAGTCGTGACGCACAGTGACCCGGTTATCAAAGACGAAGCAGTCGCCCTGCCATTTACTCTCTTCCTGCGGCACCTCTTCGAGGTACTTGAGAATCCCGCCCTTAAGGTGGAATACCTCATCGAAGCCTTCACTGAGCATGAAGCTGGAGGCTTTCTCGCAACGAATGCCGCCGGTGCAGAACATGGCGACCTTCTTGTGCTTGCTCGGGTCGAAGTGGGCTTTGATGTAATCAGGGAATTCGCGAAAACTGGTGGTCTTCGGATCGATGGCGCCCTCAAAGGTACCGATCGACACTTCGTAATCATTGCGGGTATCGATCAACAGCACTTGCGGATCGCTGATCAACGCATTCCAGTCCTGTGGATCGACATAGGTCCCCACCTGTTTGTTGGGGTCGACGCCCGGCACCCCCAGGGTGACGATTTCTTTCTTCAGTTTGACCTTGGTGCGGTAGAACGGCTGCTCGTCGCAATACGACTCTTTGTGGTCGATGTCGTCCATGCGCGGATCGTTCTTGAGCCAGGCCATCAGCCCGTCAATGCCTTCGCGGCTGCCGGAAACCGTGCCGTTGATGCCTTCTTCGGCGATCAGCAAGGTGCCTTTGATGCCGTTGTCGAGCATCGCCTGCAGCAGGGGCTCACGCAGGGCGACGTAATCTTCAAGAGTGACGAACTTGTACAGTGCCGCCACGACAATGGGTTGTGTCATGGGTAATCTCCAGGTGGCTACCCTCGTAAAGGGTGAACCGGATACGGCAGATGCGAGCTTTTCGCTGCACGCTGCAAATAGAGGCAAAAAAAAACGCGCCGACTTGAGCGGCGCGTTGCGGATTGTAGCAGGAAGGCGGTGCTGAGCTCCAAGCGACAAGCTCAAAGCCTCAAGCTTGCCGCTGCGGCTTATCGCTTGCCGCTACCCCCCGCACACGTCGGCGAAGCTGGAGCCGCGCCGATTTTGAGCCATTCTTCCGGCGTATAGGTGTGCAGCGCCAACGCATGAAACTCACTCATCAGATCGCCCAGGGTGGCGTAGACCTTCTGATGGCGCTTGACGCTGTTGAGCCCGGCAAACTGCTCGCTCACCAGCACCGCCTTGAAGTGGGTCTGCAGGCCGCGGCTGTGCATATGACTTTCGTCCAGCACTTGCAGATGCTCGGGCTGCAAGGCCCCAAGGGCCGATTCAATACGTTGTTGCATGGTCATTCCTGGCTCCGCTTACTTCTTCTTGGCCGGTGCAGCCTTAGGCTCGAGTTCGGTGGTCATGTCCGCCAGCAGCTTGTTGACCACGGGCACGGCGCTTTCCAGTTTGGCCTGGGTCATTTGCGCCGATTGCTGAGTCAGCTGGGGCATTTTTTCCAGGACTTTCTTGCCCAGTGGCGACTGGTAGAACGCCACCAGGTCCTTGAGCTCGGATTCGCTGAAGTTGGTGGTGTAGAGCTTGACCATGTCCGGCTTCAGCTTGTTCCAGCCAATGGCTTGGTCCAGGGCGGCGTTGGCCTTGGCCTGGTAGGTTTCCAGCAGGGCGCGTTTCGACTCGGGGGCTTTGGTTTGCTCAAAACGCTGGGCAAACATTTGCTGCACTTGCATGTACACCGGGGTACCCAGCTTGTCGGCGTGGGCCAGGGTCAGGAAGGCTTCGGCACTGGCGTTGTGGCTGGCGGTATCGGCAAGAACCTGGCCGCTGGCGCATACCAGAACAACCGCGGTACAGATGGCACGAAGACGGGTCATCGAGTTTCCTTTTCTAGCAGGCGAGGTAAAACCCCAAGGGCGACCATTCTGCGCCTAATAAACTCCGGGGCTCAACCCCAGGCCTGATGCCGCCTGGTTTTGCTCGACCAAAGGAAGCAAAACACGCTTTACGGAACCCGGGCCACGGATCACGACCTAAACTTCGCAATCAGCCCAACAGGAGAGTGAACCGATGAGCCGTATCGAAACCGACAGCCTTGGCCAGGTCGAAGTCCCGGACGACGCCTACTGGGGGGCACAGACCCAACGTTCGCTGGTGAACTTCGCCATCGGCAACGAGCGCATGCCGCTGTCGGTCCTGCACAGCCTGGCGCTGATCAAGAAAGCCGCCGCGCGGGTCAATGACCGCAATGGCGACCTACCCGCCGACATCGCCCGGCTGATCGAACAGGCCGCCGACGAAGTCCTGGCAGGTGAACATGACGACCAGTTCCCGCTGGTGGTCTGGCAGACCGGCAGCGGCACCCAGAGCAACATGAACGTCAACGAAGTGCTCGCCGGGCGGGCCAACGAACTGGCCGGCAACCCTCGCGGCGGCAAGACCCCGGTGCACCCCAACGACCATGTGAACCGCTCGCAAAGCTCCAACGACTGCTTCCCCACCGCCATGCACATCGCTGCGGCCCAGGCCGTGCAGTTCAAGCTGCTGCCGGCGATTGCCGAACTGTCCGGCGGCCTTGCCGAGCTTTCGGCCCGGCACATGCATCTGGTGAAAACCGGGCGCACCCATATGATGGACGCCACCCCCATCACCTTCGGCCAGGAACTCTCGGCCTTCATTGCCCAACTGGGTTACGCCGAGCGTGCCATCCGCGGGGCCTTGCCGGCGGTGTACGAACTGGCCCAGGGCGGCACCGCCGTGGGCACCGGGCTCAACTCGCCCCACGGTTTTGGCGAGGCCATTGCCGCCGAACTGGCGGCGCTGTCCGGCTTGCCTTTCGTCACCGCACCGAACAAATTCGCCGCCCTGGCCGGGCACGAGCCGCTGACGACTCTCTCCGGCGCCTTGAAAACCCTGGCCGTGTGCCTGATGAAAATCGCCAACGACCTGCGACTGCTCGGCTCGGGCCCGCGGGCCGGCCTGGCCGAAGTGCGCTTGCCGGCCAACGAGCCCGGTAGTTCGATCATGCCCGGCAAGGTCAACCCGACCCAATGTGAAGCGCTGTCCATGCTGGCCTGCCAGGTCATGGGCAACGATGTAGCGATCGGCTTTGCCGCCAGCCAGGGGCACCTGCAGCTCAACGTGTTCAAACCGGTGATCATCCACAACCTGCTGCAATCCATCACCCTGCTGGCCGATGGCTGCAGTAACTTCCAGGCCCATTGCATTGCCGGCCTGGAACCCGATGCCGGGCACATGGCCGCACACCTGGAACGTGGCTTGATGCTGGTGACCGCGCTCAACACCCACATCGGCTACGACAAGGCGGCAGAAATTGCCAAGAAGGCCTATGCGGAAAACCTGACCCTGCGTGAGTCCGCGCTGGCCTTGGGTTACCTGACGGATGAGCAATTCGACGCCTGGGTCCGCCCCGAAAACATGCTGGAGGCCGGAAAGCAGGGCTAGAAACAACACCGGCGCCTACCCAAACCTGGGTAGACGCCGGCCTGGTAACAGGACTGGCCGCCTAACGCACCGCCTCGAACAGCCCGGTGGCGCCCATGCCCCCGCCCACGCACATGGTGACGATGCCGTAGCGCAGGTTGCGCCGTTGCAGCTCGCGCACCAAATGGCCGACCTGACGCGACCCGGTCATGCCGAACGGATGGCCGATGGAAATCGAACCGCCATTGACGTTGTAGCGTGCGTTATCGATTTCCAGGCGATTGCGGCTGTACAGGCACTGGGAAGCAAAGGCTTCGTTCAACTCCCACAAATCGATATCAGCCACGCTCAGTCCCTTCGCCTTGAGCAGCTTGGGCACCGAAAACACCGGGCCGATGCCCATTTCGTCCGGCTCGCAACCAGCCACGGTAAAGCCGCGGAAAAACGCCTTGGGCTTGAGCCCCAGTTCCAGGGCCTTTTCCAGGCTCATCACCAGGGTCATCGAGGCCCCATCAGACAACTGCGACGAGTTGCCCGCCGTCACCGAACCGTCCTCGGCAAACACCGGTTTCAGCCCGGCCAGGCTCTCCAGGGTGGTGTCCGGACGATTGCAGTCGTCACGATCGACCACACCGTCAAGCACCTGCACCTGGCCGGTGTTCTTGTCCTCGACCTTGTACTTGACCGCCATGGCGACGATTTCATCATCGAACAGCCCGGCCGCCTGGGCCTGTGCGGTGCGCTGCTGGCTTTGCAGGGCATAGAGGTCCTGTTCTTCGCGGCTGACGTTGTAGCGTCGAGCAACGATCTCGGCGGTCTGGCCCATGGGAAAGTAAATACCCGGCACCTGCTCCTTGAGCAGCGGGTTGATGAGGTTGTCTGTGTTGACGCTTTTCATCGTCAGGCTGATGGACTCGACGCCCCCGGCGACAATGATGTCGCTGCAGCCGGAGGCAATCTGGTTGGCGGCAATGGCAATCGCCTGCAACCCCGAGGAACAGAAGCGGTTGAGGGTCATGCCCGCCGTGCCGGTGCCCAGTTGCGAGAGCACCGCTACGTTGCGCCCAATGTTGTAACCCTGGGCGCCTTCGTTGGAGCCGGCGCCGACGATGCAATCCTCGACGCTGGCCGGGTCGATGCCGTTGCGGCTCAGCAGCGCATTGACGCAATGGGCGGCCATGTCATCCGGACGGGTCTGGTTGAACTTGCCGCGAAAGGACTTGGCCAGGCCAGTCCGCACGCTATCGACGATCACCACTTCACGCATGGCACACCTCATTGTTGTTGTCGGTTGGAAGTGGGCCGAGCATAAGTCTGCCCCTTCACCGACCGCGACAATCATTCACCCCGCGTATGCGCGACCATCGCTCTATTTCTTGTCCTTCTTGCGTTTTTTATCGTCCTTGTCGGACTTTTCGAACGCCTCTTCCAGGGCGCGGTTGAGGGTGCGCAATACCTTGATCCGCGCCCAGCGCTTGTCATTGGCTTCCACCAGGGTCCAGGGCGACACCTCAGTACTGGTACGGTCAACCATGTCGCCGACAGCGGCGCGGTAGTCGTCCCATTTTTCGCGGTTGCGCCAGTCGTCTTCAGTGATTTTGAAGCGTTTGAAGGGGATCTCTTCCCGGGCCTGGAAGCGCTCCAGCTGGGTCTGTTTGTCGATCGCCAGCCAGAACTTGACCACGATCACCCCTGCATCGGCGATCTGCTCCTCAAAGTCATTGATCTCGCCATAGGCCCGCAGCCAGTCGGCCGGGGAACAGAAACCCTCGACACGCTCCACCAACACCCGGCCGTACCAGGAACGGTCGAACACGGTGAATTTGCCCCGGGCCGGAAGGTGCCGCCAGAAACGCCAAAGATAAGGCTGCGCGCGCTCTTCTTCAGTGGGCGCAGCAATCGGCACGATGCTGTATTGGCGTGGGTCCAGCGCTGCCGCCACCCGCCGGATCGCCCCGCCCTTGCCCGCCGCATCGTTGCCTTCGAACACCGCCACCAGGGCGTGCTTGCGCATGCGTTTGTCCCGCAGCAGCCCGGACAGGCGCGCCTGCTCGGTAATCAGCTGTTCCTCGTAATCGTCCTTGTCCAGGCGTTGGGTCATGTCCAGGCTGCCAATCAGGGTCACCTGATCGACGCTGGACGGCAGCGGTGCAGCGGTCACCAAAGCCGTCTTGCCAACGGGGCGGTTCAGTGCGTTCTGCAACCCCTCCAGCAGGATCTTGCCCACGGTCAGGCTGCGGTAATAAGGGTCCACGCCCTCGATCACGTGCCAGGGTGCATAGTCGCGGCTGGTGCGGCGTAACACCCGCTCACCGTATTTGACGAACTTGTCGTAGGTTTCTGACTGCTGCCAATCCAGGGGGCTGATGCGCCAGCTGTGCAACGGGTCGTCCTGCAGGGCCTTGAGCCGGGCCTTCATTTGTTTCTTGGACAGATGAAACCAGAACTTGAAGATCAGCGCGCCTTCGTCACAGAGCATTTTTTCCAGGCGTTCGGCGGCGTTGATTGCCTGATCCAGACGCGCGTCCTTGAACAGACCATGGACCCGCCCCTGCAACATCTGGCTGTACCAATTGCCGAAAAATACCCCCATGCGCCCCTTGGCGGGAAGCATCCGCCAATAGCGCCAGGCCGGAGGACGGGCGAGCTCTTCATCGGTCTGCTGGTCGAAGGTGCGCACTTCGATCAGCCGCGGGTCCATCCATTCGTTGAGCAGCTTGACCGTCTCGCCCTTGCCTGCGCCTTCGATCCCGTTGATCAGCACAATCACCGGAAACCCGGCCCTCTGCTGCAACTCGAACTGCGCTTCCAGCAACGCCTCGCGCAAGGCAGGCACTTCGGCTTCGTAGGTGTCTTTGTCGATGGCGTGACCGATTTCGGCAGATTCAAACATGGACGGCTCCCTTCCAAGAATTTTCCAAGACTAGCGGATCGACAACGGCCGCAGGAAACAAATCCCCGGGCAACCCGAGGCTGGCCAGCAAAAGCCGGCGGCGGATTTTCCGCGCCCCGGAGGCAGCGGGCCTTGTCATGGGTCAATCGCACCCGCGGCGATCAGCTAGAATGGCCGCCTTGCCGATTTCGAGCCGAACATGACTCCCGTATTGCCCCATGCCCAACTCGACTGGGACGACCAAGGTCGCCCGCGTTCCAAGGTCTTCGACGATGTGTATTTCTCCACCGAGTCGGGCCTGGCCGAAACACGCCACGTGTTTATCGAGCAGAACCGCCTGACGGAACGCTTTGCCGCGCTCCAGCCGGGCGAGCGCTTTGTGATCGGTGAAACCGGCTTCGGCACCGGGCTGAATTTTCTCTGCGCCTGGCAGTTGTTCGAGGCCCAGGCCGATGCGGATGCCCGCTTGCATTTCGTCAGCGTGGAAAAGTACCCCCTCAGCCCCGACGACCTGCGACGCGCCCTGGCCCTGTGGCCGGAACTGGCGAGCTTCGCCGAGCGCTTGCTGGCGTCCTATGTGGCGGTGCACCAGGGTTTCCAGCGCATCGTGCTGGATGCCGGCCGGGTCACCCTGACCCTGCTGATCGGCGATGCCCTGGAACAGTTGCCGCAACTGGACGCGCAGATCGACGCCTGGTTTCTCGACGGCTTTGCGCCGGCAAAAAACCCCGACATGTGGACCGCGGAACTGTTCACCGAGCTGGCCCGCCTGGCGGCACCCGGCTCGACCATCAGCACCTTCACCAGCACTGGCTGGGTTCGACGCCTGTTGAACGCCGCCGGGTTCAAGATGAAACGCACCCCGGGCATCGGCCACAAATGGGAGGTGCTGCGCGGCGCATTTCTCGGCTGGCCCGAGGACGCAACGCCGACACCGGCCGTCAAACCCTGGTTCGCCCGGCCCTCGGCACCGCAAGAGAAAACTGCCCTGGTGATCGGCGGTGGCCTGGCCGGCTGCGCCAGCGCCGCCAGCCTGGCGGCTCGGGGCTGGCAGGTCAGCCTGCTGGAGCGCCACGAGCAACTGGCCCAGGAAGCCTCGGGCAACCCCCAGGGCGTGCTCTACCTCAAGCTATCGGCCCACGGCACCGCGCTGTCGCAGATGATCCTCAGCGGTTTTGGCTACACCCGGCGGCAGCTTGAACAACTGCAACGGGGCCAGGACTGGGACAACTGCGGCGTGCTGCAACTGGCCTTCAACCCCAAGGAAGACGAGCGCCAGGCCCAACTGGCAAACGCCTTCCCCACCGATCTGCTGCAACGGCTGGACCAGCCCCAGGCCCAGGCGCGCGCCGGCATCGACCTGGCCTGGGGCGGCCTGTTCTACCCCGAAGGGGGTTGGGTGCATCCGCCGGCCCTGTGCCAGTGGCAAGCCCACCATCCGAAAATCCAGGTCTTGCAGCGGCACAACGCCCTGGAACTGCGTCAGGTCGATGGGCGCTGGCAAGCCTGGGACGGTGAGCACCTGCTGGCCAGCGCGGCAGTGGTGATCCTCGCCGGCGCGGCCGACATCAAGCACTTTCCGGCCAGTGCCGAGTTGCCCCTCAAACGTATTCGCGGGCAGATCACCCGCTTGCCGCAAACCCCGCGCAGCCAAAGCCTGGCCACCGTGGTGTGCGCCGAAGGTTATGTCGCACCACCGCGCTTGGGCGAGCACACCTTGGGTGCCAGCTTCGATTTCAAGAGTGACGACCTGACGGCCACGGTTGCCGAACATGTCGGCAACCTGGCCATGCTGCGGGAAATTTCCAGCGACCTCAGCGAACGCCTCGGCGCCGAGCAACTGCCGCTGGAAACCTTGCAGGGCCGCGCCGCGTTTCGCTGCACCAGCCCGGACTATTTGCCCATCGTCGGGCCCCTGGCCGACCCGGCCCTGTTCACCGACACCTACGCCGCGCTGGCCAAGGATGCGCGACAAGTGCCGGACCTGCCCTGCCCCTGGCTCGACGGCCTGTATATCAACAGTGGCCATGGCTCCCGCGGCCTGATCACCGCACCGCTGTCCGGTGAGTTGCTGGCCGCCTGGCTGGAAAACGAACCCCTGCCCCTGCCCAGAAGCGTGGCCGAAGCGTGCCACCCCAACCGCTTCGCCCTGCGTCGGCTGATTCGCGGCAAAGCCTGATAGACACTGGCGGCGCGTCGCAAAAACGCGCCGCCAAAGTCAGGCAAATCAGCAGCTTGACCAGCCCAGCAACGCACTTGAACCCACTCGCTTATAACCGATCGATCTAAAACTCCCGAGTTATGCACAGGTCAGTTTCCTGGTACCCGCCCTTTTGGTGGCTACGGATTGACTCTCCCCAACGGAAAAACCGGTAAGGACTTATGTGCGGACTAGCTGGCGAACTACGCTTTGATCATCAACCTGCCGACCTGGCAGCGGTTGAACGAATCACCCATCACCTGGCCCCCCGTGGCCCCGACGCCTGGGGCTTTCACAGCCAGGGCCCGATCGCCCTGGGCCATCGACGCCTGAAAATCATGGACCTGTCGGACGGCTCGGCGCAGCCGATGATCGACAACGCCCTGGGCCTGTCCCTGGCGTTCAACGGGGCCATCTACAACTTCCCCGAACTGCGGGCCGAGCTGGAAAAACTGGGTTACGCCTTCCATTCCGGCGGTGACACCGAAGTGCTGCTCAAGGGCTATCACGCCTGGGGCACCGACCTGCTGCCCAAGCTCAATGGCATGTTTGCCTTCGCCATCTGGGAGCGCGACGCCCAGCGCCTGTTCATCGCCCGCGACCGCCTCGGGGTCAAACCCCTGTACTTGTCACGCACTGGCCAGCGCCTGCGCTTCGCCTCAGCGTTGCCGGCGCTGCTCAAGGGCGGCGATATCAACCCGATCCTCGATCCGGTGGCGCTCAATCATTACTTGAACTTCCATGCTGTGGTGCCGGCGCCGCGTACCTTGCTGGCCGGCGTTGAAAAACTGCCGCCGGCCACCTGGATGCGCATCGAAGCCGATGGCCGCACCGAGCAACAAACCTGGTGGACCCTGCCCTACGGCCCGCGCGCCGACGAGCTCAACCTGACCCTGGAAGACTGGCGCGACCGCGTGCTCGACAGCACCCGTGAAGCGGTGGCGATTCGTCAACGGGCGGCGGTGGATGTCGGTGTGCTGCTTTCCGGCGGCGTCGACTCCAGCCTGCTGGTGGGCCTGCTGCGGGAAGTCGGGGTGGAGAACCTCTCGACCTTCTCCATCGGCTTCCAGGATGCCGGTGGCGAGCGCGGTGACGAGTTCCAGTATTCGGACCTGATCGCCAAGCATTACGGCACCCAGCATCACCAGTTGCGCATCGACGAGCGTGAAATCATCGAGCAGTTGCCGGCCGCCTTCCGCGCCATGAGCGAACCGATGGTCAGCCACGACTGCATCGCCTTCTACCTGCTGTCGCGGGAAGTGGCCAAGCACTGCAAAGTGGTGCAAAGCGGCCAAGGCGCCGACGAACTGTTCGCCGGCTACCACTGGTACCCGCAAGTAGACGGCGCTAGCGACCCGTACGCGGCCTACCGAGCGGCGTTCTTCGACCGCAGTTACGACGACTACGCCGCCACCGTGCAACCCAAGTGGCTGACCGCCAACGATGCTGCCGGCGACTTTGTCCGCGAGCATTTTGCCCAGCCCGGTGCCGACGCACCTGTGGATAAAGCCCTGCGCCTGGACAGCACCGTGATGCTGGTCGACGATCCGGTCAAGCGTGTGGATAACATGACCATGGCCTGGGGCCTGGAGGCGCGCACGCCGTTCCTCGACTACCGCCTGGTGGAGTTGTCGGCCCGGGTGCCAGCCCAGTTCAAGCTGCCCGACGGCGGCAAGCAAGTGCTGAAAGAAGCCGCGCGCCTGGTGATCCCCAGCGAGGTGATCGACCGCAAAAAAGGCTACTTCCCAGTGCCGGGCCTCAAGCATTTGCAGGGCGACACCCTGAACTGGGTACGTGAACTGCTGCTGGACCCGAGCCAGGACCGTGGCCTGTTCAACCCCGCCATGCTCGACCGCCTGCTGACCGACCCGCAAGGCCAGTTGACCCCATTGCGCGGCTCCAAGCTGTGGCAGTTGGCGGCACTGAACCTGTGGCTCAGCGAACAAGGAATCTGACCGATGAAAGCCCATGCCACGGCTTACAGCCAACGCTTGCTGCGCGGCCAGGCGCCTTCTTACGAACGCTTGCAGGCACGCTTCGCCGAGGACGGCAGCGAACTCGGCGCCGCGCCCATTGCCGTGCATTGCGGGTGGGGGCGGCTGCTGATCGGCCACACCTTCCCGGACCCGGCGAGCCTGGCCGAAGAGCTGCTCAACGAGCAGCCCGGCGAGCGCGACATCGCCCTCTATGTCGCCGCACCGCAACAGGTGCTGGGCCTGGAGCCCGCGCAGCTGTTTCTCGACCCTTCCGACACCTTGCGCCTGTGGTTCAGCGATTACCGCCAAGCCACCCGGGTATTCCGCGGTTTCCGTATCCGCCGGGCGCAGAATGAAAGCGATTGGCAGGCCATCAACCAGCTGTACCAGGCCCGGGGCATGCTGCCCATCGACCCGAACCTGCTAACCCCGCGTCACCAAGGCGGGCCGGTGTACTGGCTGGCGGAAGATGAAGACAGCGGCGCGGTGATCGGCAGCGTCATGGGCCTCAATCACCACAAGGCCTACCAGGACCCGGAACACGGCAGCAGCCTCTGGTGCCTGGCGGTGGACCCGCACTGCACCCGCCCAGGGGTAGGTGAAGTACTGGTGCGCCACCTGATCGAGCACTTTATGAGCCGCGGCCTGAGCTACCTCGACCTGTCGGTGTTGCACGACAACCGCCAGGCCAAGAACCTCTACGCCAAGCTGGGTTTCCGGACCCTGTCGACCTTCGCCATCAAGCGCAAGAACGGCATCAACCAGCCGCTGTTTCTCGGCCCCGGGCCCCAGGCGGACTTCAACCCCTACGCACGAATCATTGTCGAGGAAGCCCATCGCCGCGGCATCGACGTGCAGGTAGATGACGCCGATGCCGGGCTGTTCACCCTTAGCCACGGCGGGCGCCGCGTGCGCTGTCGGGAGTCCCTGAGCGACCTGACCAGCGCCATCAGCATGAGCCTGTGCCAGGACAAGAGCCTGACCCATAAAGTCCTGAAAGGCGCCGGGCTGCGCTTGCCCGCGCAGCAACGTGCAGGCAACGCCGACGACAACCTGGCGTTTCTCGACGAGCACCAGCGGGTGGTGGTCAAGCCCCTGGACGGCGAACAGGGCCAGGGGGTCGCCGTGGACCTGCGCAGCATTGAAGACGTCCAGCAGGCCATCGAACACGCCCGGCAGTTCGACAACCGGGTGCTGCTGGAAAGCTTCCACGAAGGCCTGGACCTGCGCATCCTGGTGATCGGCTTCGACGTGGTGGCCGCCGCCATTCGGCGCCCGGCCGAAGTGATCGGCGACGGCCAGCACTCCATCGGCGCCCTGATCGAAGCCCAGAGCCGCCGACGCCAGGCGGCCACGGGGGGCGAGAGCAAAATCCCTCTGGATCACGAAACCCAACGCACCCTGCACGCCGCCGGTTTCGATTACAGCGACGTATTGCCGGCAGGCCAGCGCCTGTTCGTGCGGCGCACCGCCAACCTGCACACCGGCGGCACCCTGGAGGACGTCACCGGCATCCTCCACCCGACCCTGGTGGATGCCGCCATCCGCGCAGCCCGGGCCCTGGACATTCCCATGGTCGGCCTGGACCTGATGGTGCCGGCGGCGGACCAGCCGGAGTACGTGTTTATCGAAGCCAACGAGCGCGCCGGGCTGGCCAACCACGAGCCGCAGCCCACGGCGGAGCGTTTTGTCGACTTGCTGTTTCCCCACAGCCAACCGGCGCCTTGAGCCTTCGCCGGCCAGCCCGCTCCTACACGTCTGACGGTAGGAACTGGCTGGCCAGCGAAAGCGTCCGAACACCCTTTCATCGAAACCATCGATGCCCTCTTCCCATCAGGAGTTTCCATGACCCGTACAATCCCCGAACCGGACCTCAACTACCTGCAGAAAGTCCTCCTGGAAATGCTCGCCATTCCCAGCCCCACGGGCTTCACCGACACCATCGTGCGCTACGTCGCCGAGCGTCTGGAAGAGTTGGGTATTCCCTTTGAACTGACACGCCGCGGCACCATCCGCGCCACCCTCAAGGGCCAGAAAAACAGCCCGGACCGAGCCGTGTCAGCCCACCTGGACACCATTGGCGCCAGCGTGCGTGCGGTCAAAGACAACGGCCGCCTGACCCTGGCGCCAGTAGGCTGCTGGTCCAGCCGCTTTGCCGAAGGCAGCCGCGTCAGCCTGTTCACCGACAACGGCGTGCTGCGCGGCAGCGTCTTGCCGCTGATGGCTTCCGGGCATGCCTTCAATACCGCAGTGGATGAAATGCCCATCAGTTGGGACCACATCGAACTGCGCCTGGACGCCTACTGCACCACCCGCGCCGATTGCGATTCCCTGGGCATTGGCGTCGGTGACTTCGTGGCCTTCGACCCCTTGCCCGAATTCACCGACAGCGGACACATCAGCGCCCGTCACCTGGACGATAAAGCCGGCGTCGCAGCCTTGCTCGCAGCGCTCAAGGCCATCGTCGACAGCGGCGAGCCCTTGATGATCGACTGCCACCCGCTGTTCACCATTACCGAGGAAACCGGCAGCGGCGCGGCGGCGGCCCTGCCCTGGGACGTCAGCGAGTTTGTCGGCATCGACATCGCCCCGGTCGCACCCGGCCAGCACTCCAGCGAACATGCGGTGAGCGTGGCCATGCAGGATTCCGGCGGGCCCTACGACTATCACCTGTCCCGACACCTGCTGCGCCTGGCCGCGGAACATGAACTGCCGGTGCGCCGTGACCTGTTCCGCTACTACTTCAGCGACGCTCACTCCGCCGTCACCGCCGGCCACGACATTCGTACCGCGCTGCTGGCCTTCGGCTGTGATGCGACCCACGGTTACGAACGCACCCATATCGACAGCCTGGCCGCCCTGAGCCGCCTGCTCGGCGCCTACATCCTCAGCCCGCCGGTGTTCGCCAGCGATGCCCAGCCGGCCCAGGGTTCGCTGGACCGCTTCAGCCATCAACTGGAGCACGATGCACAAATGGAGAGCGACACCCGGGTGCCGTCGGTGGACAGCCTGGTAGGCAATAAAGCGTGAAGCCACCAGGCATGAGGCAACGGGGCCTGGGCAGCGGTTTGGCTGGCGGCACAGGCCCCGGCGCAGTAGCATCCGGGATTGTTTGCCGGAGGCCCCCATGCTGATTCCCCACGACCAACTTGAAGTCGACACCCTGACCCGCCTGATCGAGGACTTTGTCACCCGTGACGGCACCGACAATGGCGATGACACGCCCCTGGAAACCCGCGTATTGCGCGTGCGCCAGGCGCTGACCAAGGGCCAGGCGCTGATCGTGTTCGACCCGGACAGCGAGCAGTGCCAGTTGATGCTCAAGCACGATGTGCCCAAGGAGCTGTTTGACTGAATGCCGACGGGCTCATGAACTGAGCCCGTTGCAGATTACGGCGCGGAAAAACGCGGCCCGAACAGAATGACGCTGGCGCCGATCACACAGAGCGCCACGCCCAGCCAGTCAGATGTCAGCGGACGAACCCGCTCGACCATTCCCAACCAGGCAATCGACGCCACCACGTAAATACCGCCGTAGGCCGCATAGGCGCGACCGGCGTAGGTGGACTCGACCTTGGTCAGCAACAGCGCAAAAAGCGTCAGGCTGAGCAACGCCGGGACGATCCACCAGGCACTCTTGCCCTGGCGCAACCACATCCAGAAGCCATAGCAGCCAGCGATTTCAAACAGCGCCGCAAGAAAAAACCACAGGTAGTTGAGCATGCAAGGTCTCGTCAGGATGGCTGGATGCCGGCCATCCTGACGACGGCCGCGCGCGCGGGCAAGTTCAACTGGCGTTTTGCTTGGCCTTGGCGCGCATCTTGTCGGCCATCAGGGTCATTTCGTTGTACAGCGCTTGAGGGTTCTGCTGCTTGAGTGCCCACGCCATGCGGCCCTGCTCATGGGGCAGGATCATGAACTCGCCGACGCCGACCTGGGTGTAGATGTAGTCCGCGATATCGGCGGCACTGATCGGCGAGCTTTCCAGCAACTTGCCCACCTGGGCTTTCATCGCCGGGGTCGGGCCGCGAAAGGAGTCCAGCAGGTTGGTCTGGAAGAACGACGGGCAAACCACGTGCACACCGATTTCCTGCTGTGCCAGTTCGATCAACAGGCTTTCAGACAGCGCCACCACACCGGCCTTGGCCACGTTGTAGTTGCTCATCGCCGGGCCCTGCATCAGGGCCGCCATGGATGCAATGTTGATGATCCGACCGCGGCTCTGTTCCAACAGCGGCAGAAAGGCTTTGCAGCCCTTGACCACGCCCATCAGGTTAATTGCGATCTGCCAGTCCCAATCCTCCAGGGACAACTCGCTGAAAAAACCGCCCGAGGCTACACCGGCGTTATTGACGATGATATCGATGCCGCCCAACTTCACCTCGCAGGCTTGGGCAAACGCCGTCAGTTGGCTGTAATCACGCACATCGCAGCGCTGGATAAAACCATCGCCACCCGCCTCGCGAACAAGTTTCAGGGTTTCCTGGAGGCCCGGCTCGCTGACATCGGACAAGGCCAACTGCCAACCTTCACGCGCCCAGCGCAGAGCGATTTCACGACCCAGGCCGGAACCGGCGCCAGTGATCATCATGCGATTTTGCATAGGAGTTGCCTTGTTGTTCTGGGGAAGATCGGCCGAGTGTAGCGAAGGACCCAGCCCGACCCACGCACCATCAGACTGCTGAATGCCACAGGCAAACTTGAGCCTCGGTGCGACGTTGCCCGGTATCAATAGTTCCGTACGGGAGCAACTTGTACAGGCCGCGGAAAGTAAATAAAAAGGAATAACCCAAGCCGCAAAAAACTTTAAAAAAACTTGGAATTATCTCGCTGTGCCCAGAGTCGGAATTATTAAGCGGCTCGCTCATTAGTTAAAACGAGCCCGTCATTAAACCAGCCACGTACTTGATTAAAACTTTAATAAGGAAATCGACATGGGCACCATTCTCATCGTTATTCTGATTTTGCTACTGATCGGCGGCCTGCCAGTCTTCCCACACTCCAGAAGTTGGGGTTACGGGCCATCGGGCATCATCGGCGTGGTGCTGGTAGTGCTGCTGGTACTGCTTCTGCTCGGCAGGATATAACCCTGCGGCTCGATTGAGTGCGCCATAAAAAACGCCAGTGTTGTCACTGGCGTTTTTTTGTACTGCCTTTGGGTCGCACCTTATCCGTCGATCGCACCTCACTCGTAGATCAAGGTCACCGTGGCACGGGTAGCAATAAGCCCGGCCTTGAGATCGGGCGAGGTTCGATAGTACCTGGCAGCCAGCGGGATAGAGACCGCCTGGCCGTCCTCTGTAGTCGGCACAGTGATGACGTCGGTGCGTGCACCCAGCAATTGCAGCGTGGTACTGGCGGCGTCCCCTCGCAGCAACTGCAAGCCAACGCCTTGCGCCATACCGGCTCCCGCGTCATTGAGCAGGATGTGATCACGGCTGTTGATGCCGTCGACCCGGTAGGCAATCTTGACGCCTTTATCGCAGGTCAATTTAATCGCAAACCCCTTCGCTCCCGCCGACGAACCAACGCTGGGCAAGGCGCGCTGGTGAATCGGGTCAAGTTCGACTGACTGAACGGGCTCCGCCACTTTGCAGCCCATGTTGCTGATCGTCAGTTGGGTGTTGCTGAAGCTGATCTTGTGCACCAGGGCATCGCTGTACCAGATATCAACGGCTAGGTCCTTTGAGTGGCCGGAAGACATCGGGCCGGTCTTGATCAGTTCGAAGGTGAAACGGTGGGGCGAGAAATACTCATTGAGCCCGCGGCCCAGCGGCACAGACTTGAACGGCCCCATGTAAATGCCTCCCAAGGGACCAGCCTCTTTAGGGTTATCCCAGAGCACACGCATGCCTACGCCCGGGATCCCAGTCGCGTACACATGGTTCCCCAAGTCCGTCAAAGGACCAGTCAGTGCCATACTCAGGTTGTAATTACCCAGCCGGCTGCACACCACACGGATGGGAGCCTTGGTGATTTCTTCCTTGAAAAATGTGCTGTTGACCGGGAGATCACGAGCGATCGAAAGACTCAGATTGACGTAGCTTTTGTGTTCCCTCGCGCTCTCGCAGGTAGCCGCACGACTGACCCCGGAAAACAGCAACAGCCCCAAAACCAAAAGGATGATGTTCATCGTAAGTTCCTGTGCCCTGCGGCTTGTGTATTGACCACGCGGGCCCAAGCAGCGGGTGAGTAGGGAGATCCGCAACGCCTAAGGCGTTGCTCGTGAAAAACGTTCGCGGGGGCAGCGGGACGATAGGACGCGAGCACCCTAAGGCCCGCACCCAGCCTCCAGCACCGGGTGATCGAGAACCGCGTCATGGGCTGTCCACCCGCTTTTGAGCCTCGCTCAGCAACTCGCACGACAACTCCACCTGTTGGTAATACGCGTCCTTGTCCGGCTCGGTGGCCGGCAGCCGGTAGGGCGCAAGGCACTGCTGGTCCTGAAGCGCTCCCCACCTGACCCGCAACCGCCCTTGGGCCTGCAAACCGCGTAGGAAGGCACGACCGCCCTGCCCCACCTGGCTCAGGGATTCATCCTCGGCATTGAGAATCTGCGCCCCCAGAGGAATGGGCTCGCCGTCGCTACGTCGTAGTTTGAGCAAGGTGGGCCGCCCGACCACCGTCGGGTAATTGAGCATCACCACCGCCCCCGCCCGGGGCGCTACTTGCTGGGAGGTCATCTCCAGCTCTACATCCGGAGAGGTGCCTTTGGGGTCGAGGGCCACTTCGTTGCGGCGATAGGGCGTCAAACCGGCGACCACTGCGTAGCCACTGCCGGCAATCCTCCCCGACGCACTGCTGAGTACCTGGGCGCCTTCGGCCCCCGGCGCAACCAGCACTGCCATGGTTTCACCCTGGTCCCGGGTGGCACTGAGCCCGCCCGGGTGTGCAACCAACGTGCCCTGCATGCCGAAGTTGGCCTGACGATAGTTTTCCCCACGACTGGCCCCGACGTGATAGCTGGCCTGTGCGGTGTCGTAGTGCAGGCTGCCCCCGTAGTTATGACTGGACTGGCCTTCACCATTGTCGCTCGCGCCATAGAGGCTGTAGCCGATTTGATCTTCTTCACCGGCTCGCCCACTCAGCGTGCTGTTGATGCCGTGGCTGCGACGCCCGTCGTAACTGATCGACGAGTTCAGGTAAGGCGAGTGCCGGGAACGCCCCAGGGGCACGCTGACGCTCAGCAGGTATTGAGTGTCCAGCCGACCGTTGGCACTGCGTGTACGACTGGCGTTAAGGCCGAAACTGCCCCAGTTGAACCCGTTGGAGTAACCCACTTGAAAGGTGATGTCGCTGCCCTGCTCACGGCTCCAATAGTTCTGGGCCATGCCGGAGAACGTCAGGTGGCCGAGCTGCTCGCCAATGGGCTGGCTGAGGTTCAACTGGAGGCGACTGCGTTGTTTGTACAGCGTGGTTGCCGGCTCGGTGCTGCGCAGACGGGCGAACTCACCAAAGTCCAGGTAACCCTCGCTGGAAAAACGGTAGGCGGCGAGGCTGAAGTTGGTCGCCGTGGGCTCGATCAGCTTGCTGTAGGTCAGGCGCAGACTGCGTCCACTCATGTGCGCCTGGCTACCCGGCAACTCGTGGTTGAGCCCGGATGCCTGGGAATGGGTCAGGTCGGCAGCCACCGCGCCCAACAAGGTGCTCAGCGCCAGCCCGCCCTGCAGCGCCCGGTAGTCTTGCCCGACCACCGTGCCGCCATAACCGGTCAACATATTGGACAAGCCACGCTGGTACGTGCCCTGGAGAAAATCGGGAGGTGCCCGAAGGCTTTCATCCCGATAGCGGCCCGCGCTGAAACTGAAACGAGAACTGTCCGGACGCAGCAGTTGCGCCACCGAGGCATAGGGCATCACAAAGCGCTTGATGCGCCCGTCCGCCTCCGTGATGGTCACGTTCAGATCGCCGGCATACCCGGTGTTGTACAGGTCGTCGATGGCAAAAGGACCGGGCGCCACGGTGGTTTCGTAGAGTAGGTTCTGCCCCTGACTGACACTGACCTTGGCCGTGGTGTCGGCGACACCTCGCACCACCGGGGCAAAACCACGCATGGAGTCCGGCAGCATGCGTTCATCGCTGCTCAGTTGGAGGCCGCTGTAAGGCATGCTGTCGAAGAAGTTGCCCGGTGTGTAGTACTGCCCCAGGGTCAACTGCGCACTCAGCGGCGTGACATCACGCTGCACGTAGCTGCTCAGCGCGGTGTAGTGACTGTTCTGGCGAGTGTCTGGCTGGTCGTCGTAACGGTAAGACCCGTTGTGCCTCAAGCGCCAATCCCCCAGGTTCAGGCCGCCATTCAGGCTGCTATAGAACTGACGATTGATTTGCCCGCTGAAGCGGTTGTCGGAGAGGTTGTTCGAGTACCCGAGAAAGCCCGCATTGACCCCTGAGTCCCAATCCTTGGGTGACACGTAGCCGCGCTTGCTCAGGTTCAGGTACAGCTGCGGAATCGAAAGGTCAGCCTGCAGCTCTGACATGTCCACATCAAACCGGCTGTGGGGCGGCAAGCCGTCGACCGAGAGGCATTCAGCCGCCAGGGCCGCGTCGCCTTGCTCGGCTGGCAACGTGCGAAAGTCCACCCCCAGTTGTACCAGCACACTGGGCGGCAGGCAGGGCTGCGGCGGTTGCCCTTCCTCGACGGCGGCGCGGATACGGATGTCCTGGCGCCCCACCCAGTTTTGGTTGAGGTACAGATCAAGGCGATAGGTGCCTGGCTCCAGCGGGTTGCTGCGCTGGAACTTGGACAGGTCCACGGCTTGCCCTCGGCTGTTGCCAAAAAACGCCGGGTTGAACTCGACCAGCTCGCTGGCCTCACTGAACGAACAGCCCAGGCTCGACAGCAGCAGGGCCAGACCACTGGAAAGCCGCCAGGCACTCCCTGCCACATCAGATGTTTCTGCGGACGAATACCCAGGTCGAATAAAGAAGAAAAAACACAATGAGCTCATGAGACCTACCCGGACGTTGAACAGGATGGGCCAGCAGCAACCAATGCACGGCTGTCGTCGCTGCACAAAAGGGTCTGGACGGCTAAATCAGTCAGTGCCCAATCACCGGACCTGCTCGGTCTAGGGAGCAAGCCGGGTTTCCTGAAGGACGGTGGCGCCGTAGTCGTTGATCCACTCGTACACCACACGGCCTTCAGCGCCGGACAGGCCCTGGGCCTGTTCAAGCGCAAAATCCGCAGTGGAGCGTGGGGCGAGCATGCGGCTGTGCACCTTAAAACTGCGGCCATCCCTGAGCTTCAACAGCACCGTGTTGAAGGACACGTGAAAGGCACCGTCGTTACGCACCTGCAAGGCCATGCCCGTGGCTGACTTGACCAGGCGCCAATGGAGCTGTTCTGCCGTATCAATGGCACTGCCTGGCAGTTCGAGCGGGCGAAAAAACACTTTCAGGCGACTGCGAAAAGCCAGTTGCATATGGTTCGTTGTTTGCACACTGGGCAGAGGTGGAACGTCGAGAATGTTGAGCCAGAACACCGACTCCCGGTCCTTGGGTATTCCCGGTTGCGGTGTATAGGCCAAACGCAAAGCCTGACCTTTACCCGGATCAATCCGCACCATGGGGGGCATGACAATAAAGGGCACGTCCGCATCATCCGGCTTGCCATCGGGGTTGCCGGCATCGATCCAAGCCTGGACCAAGGCAGGCTGCGCCCCCTGGTTGGTGAGCCTGACGCTGACTTCACGCTCCTTGGCCGGATAAACCACACGGGTTCCGCCCACCACGACATTGGCCTGGACGCCAAGGGACTGAAAAAGGATGGCGCTACAGAAAAATAAAAAAGACCAGAAACGACGGGACATGGTGTTCATCACTCGCAACAAACGGCCCCGGAGCTTTCGCTCCGAGGCAACGGCTTCACTCGTAGATCAAGTCCATCGAGACGCTGGTCGAAACATCACCGGCCGTGGTGCCCGCCGTTGATGCGAAGTACTGGGCGTAGAACTCAAGGACTGCGCTCTGGTCGACGATGCTGACCGTGTCCAACAGCGGCCCCTGATTGAGATTGAGCGGCTGATGCTTGCTGTCGAGCAGTTGCACCTGAACGTTGGAGCCCGATGGGGTTTGGTTGATCAAGGCGCCGCTCTGCGGATCCACCGTCTCACCGGTGTTGAACTTGGCCGTCACCTTACTGCCGCTGCAGTCCTTCAGTTTGAGGTGGACCAGGGTTTTACCCGCAACGTCATCCTTCTGGCTCAAGGCCCGGGTACTAACGCTTTTGAGGGGCACGTTCTTGACCATGCTGCTGCCACTGCCCGAGGTCGTGTCATCCTGGACGATGTCGCAGGTTTCCGGATTGACCTTCCCCGTGAAGTTCAGCGTTATATCCACGGCCCAGGCGCTACTCGCCGCCAAAACCAGGCTGGAAGCCATAGCCGCCACAAATAGGTTTTTCATTTCACTCTCCATTGACCGACATCGTGGCGCACTGTCTGACGCACACTTATTGATTCGACGCTTGCGAGCCTGATCCGAAGGATGTGTAGGCCGAAGCGGAGAGGGATCATTACAGTCTGTTAGGGACGCTGGAATCAGATGAATCCTAAAAACCAGGGCTCCCCACTGCCGCACCAGCGGCCTTTCTTGATACGCGCAAGCAATGTCTGACGATCACCACTGAAACCGCCTGGACTCAACCGAGCCGCGTCCCCCTAGTGCTGATAAGTGCCCGTATCCCGCCTCCCGCAGACTTTTCTCAGGGCAAAAAAACACCCCTGCGAGAGGAGTGTTCAGAATGACGCGCGGTGCAGGCCTTGAGCCTAGGGTCCGTCAGCAGGCCGCTAGGCTCTGGCCCCCATCAGTCGGGCTTGCCGTCGATCACACCGGCGGTGTTATCCAGCAGGCTCTTGGTCGCGGTCTGCAGGAAGGACTCCAGCTTCTGCTTGAGCTCGGCTTCATCGGGTGAAGCAGGAATCAGCTCGCCCTTGGGATTCGCACCCAGCTCGTACTGGTAGAGCTTGGCCGGCATTTCCTTGGGCAGCACCAGCACTCGGTCAGCGGTCAGCAGGGCCACCGTCTGATCGCTACCGGAAGGCTTGATCACGCCGAAGCCCTTGTCGCCTTCCGGAAGGTTCAGCAAGTCACGACCCCAGCACTGATGCAGTACATCGCCCCCCAGGCGACCCATGATGGTCGGCACAATGTCGATCTGGGTGCCGACAGTGTGGTCACGCTGGCCAAACTTTTCCTGGACACCCGGGCCGATCAGCAGCAACGGCACGTTGAAACGCCCCAGGTCCATTTCAGTGATCTGCTGTTCGTTGCCAAAACCATGGTCACCGACTACCACGAACAGGGTTTCCTTGAAGTAAGGCTCCTTACGGGCCTTCTCGAAGAACTGGCCCAGGGCCCAGTCGGAGTAGCGCATGGCCGTCAGGTGTTCATTCAGCCTGCCGCGGTCAGTAACGGGCTCCACCGGCAACGGCGTCGGCAAGGCGTAAGGCGTGTGGTTGGACAAGGTCTGCAGCAAGGCATAGAAGGGTTTCTTGCCCTCCCGAGCCTTGAGTTCTTCGAGCCCGCGATTGAACATGTCCTGGTCGGATACACCCCAGGTAGGGTCGGAGAACACCGGGTCAACGAAGTCATTGCGACCAATGAAGTTGGTCATGCCCTGGTTGCTGAAGAAGCCCGACTGGTTGTCCCAGGCAAAATCGCCGTTATAGACATACACGTCGTCGTAGTTGCGCGCGCTGAGCAACTGCGGCAGGCCGGACAATTTGTGGCTGCCTTCCGGGGTCTGCATCAGGTATTCGAAGCCCGGCAGGTTGGGGAAGCACGCCATGGTGGCGAACATGCCCTGGTGGGTATGGGTGCCGTTGGAGAAGAAGCGGTCGAACAACAGGCCCTCTTTCGACAGCTTGTCGAAGTACGGTGTGATGTCACCTGGACGTCCCAGTGCTCCGACCGAATGCCCAGCGAAGCTCTCCATCAGGATCACCACGACGTTCTTGATCGGCAGGGTCTTGTCGGCGTTCGGCGTGTAGTCACGGCGCACGGCAGCGGTGTCGGCATCCACCAATTTGTCGCTCGGGGTCAGCAGCATGTCACGCACGGTCTGCTGGGCCTGAGGCTGGGGCAAGGTGGCCTTCCAGACATTGTCACGGTCTTCGGACATCCGGCTCTTGGCCGCAGCGACCAGTTGCAGGGTGCCGTTGAGGCCCAACTGGTTGGCGAAGTTCGAGTCGGTGGTATAGACGTCACCCCAGCGCAGCGGCGGGCCCTGGCGCAAGGTGCCGCGAGCGGCGACCACACAGATCAACAGGCAGACCACGAATACGCCGGCACGGACATACCAGGGCGCAACCTGGCGAGTGCTGATGCTGCCGCCACTGAAGGGGCCACGGGGACGGGTCGCGCGGTCGGCGCCCTTGAAGGCCAGGCTGAGGATCCAGGTACCCACGGCCCAGGCCAGCAGATAACGCACCACGGGGAAACCGTACCAGAGCATGCTCATCACGGTTTTCGGGTCTTCCTTCACGTACTGGAAGACCAGGCCGTTGAGGCGCTGGTGGAATTCGCGGTAGAAGTCCATCTCCATCAGGCCCAGGAACAGGGCAATGCTCGAAGTCACGGTCAACCAGAAGCGGAACAGCCCGCGAGCGGCCATGGCCCGGGCGCTGAACAGCGACAGTAACAGCGGGATGCTGAGGTAGACCACCAGGCGCAGGTCGAACCGCAGGCCGTTGGCGAACGCCTCGAGAAAGGTCGAGGCCGGCGTGTCGAGGATCATGTCCCGGTTGTAGACCAGCAGCGCAACGCGCAGCAAAGAGAACATCACCATCATGACCAACGCACACAGCAGCGTATAAGCCAGATGGGATTTGACGGTCGGTTGCAGCAGGCGATTAGAAGCTCGCTGCTGACTCAGGGCGTCCGGGTTTGCCATGTCGTTTTAGGACCCATTGGAAGTTTAAGTTTCAAAAATACAGCGGCGCTCTACCCTCTTATGGCCCTTTGGGGGCTCTGGGGATTGCGCGGTGCGCAAATGTTGCACGATCACTCACGGCATTGCCATTGATTAGTGGCAAGCACGCCCCCACGAACCGGCAAAGGCTCTGGGACAAGAGATGACAGGGCTGAAACAGAGGAAAAAGCGCGAGGCGGATTGTCTTCGAGACTTTGTGAAAATTTCGTGCAACGCATATCTGGTCACATAAAAAAGGGCCTTGCGGCCCTTTTCCAAGTCAGCGTTCACTCATTGCAGACGCCGCAGCGAGCGACTCACTCAGAGCCGCACATCACCGCGAGGACCGGCAATCGCCCAGATGATCAGGCCCAGGACCGGCAACAGCACAATCAGCAGGACCCAGAGGATTTTCATCCCGGTCTCAGCGCCGCTTTTAAGCACGTTGATAATCGCCCAGATATCCAGGGCCAGAATGATCAGGCCAACCAAGCCATTGAAGGTAGAACCCATGGTGTCGCTCCCAGAGAGTGGTGTGCACCTTTAGGATAGTCGCCGTGTCGCAGGGTTCCGTTTTATTCCGCGGCTCAAACGTGAACGGCGATCTTCAAGGCTTCCAGGGCCGGTGCGGCGGCAATCCCGACTTCACTGCACAACGCCAGCACCCGCGGCAGGTCGTTGCCGTAGACCAGCACCATTTGCAACTCGTCATCCAGCAACTGGCTGAAGTTCATCAGTACGTAACCGCCGTGTTCCGGGCTCATGCTGCTCATCTGGATCTGGATACGATTGAGCGCCGTCAGCGCGTCGATCTTCGCCAACTGCTTGGGCTTGATATTGAAGGCCACATCCGGTCCAAAGGAAGCAACGATCTGGGTGAACAGCTCTACATAGCTGTCGGCCTGGAACAGCACGGTCTCGGGCAGGCTGCCGACCACCACCCACTCGCCCAGCGGGATGGGAAAGGTGTCGTCGTAATTGATGTCCGGATTGGCCGCCAGGAACGCTTCGGGGTCGGCGTAGGCCTGGGCCGCTTCATCGGCGATCTGCTGGATCTCGGCATCGCCCATGCAGCCCGAGCTGATTTTGCTGATGAGTTCGATAAGGGCGGTGGTCATGGCGCGCATCCTGAGACGTGGGAATTTTCAAGGGCGCGAAGGATAGCCTAAAGCAGGCGCGGCGACCTATGGCGATGGCCCGAAAGGTCGTTCCGGGCCATCGACTGTTGCAGGGTCAGGCCAAAAGTTTTTCCAACTGGGCCGTGGTGTCCTTGGCCCCCATGGTCTTGGCGGCCTCCAGGGCGCCGATGCCATTGGCATCCTTGGCCCGGGGGTCGGCGCCTTGACTGATCAAGTAGTCGACGATGGCGGTGCGGTTGAACATCGCGGCCATCATCAGCGCTGTGCGGCCATCGAAGGACGAGCCTTCCACTTCCGCACCGCCCTCCACCAGGGCCTTGACCATCGCCAGGTCACCCTTGAAGGCGGCCCCGGCAATCGGGCTCTGGCCATTGTCATTGCGGATTTCAGGATCGGCCTTGTGCTTGAGCAACACTTGCACCGCATCCAGGTGCCCGTGATAGGCCGCCAGCATCAGCAAGGTGTCGCCCTTGTGATTGCGCAGATTGACCGGCAGACCGCTGCTCGCCAGCTTGTCGAGCATGGGTGCATCACCCTGACGGGCAACGTTGAAAACCTGCTCGGCAAACTGCGCAGCCTCGTCTTCGGTCATCTGGCGGCTATTGTCTGACATCGGAAACTCCACATTCGGCAAATCGGAAAGACGCTAGTTTCCCCAAGCCGTCCGTGGCCTGTCATCCCTTTTTTCTCAAGGGCGGCCATAGCCATAATCAATAGCGGTGGCGACCGGCCTGAATGTCATCCAGTACCTCGGCAGTCACCTGCACGTAGGTCTCGGAGCCGGGCAGCCAGGCATAGATCGGATCGTCGGCCGACCTGGCCGGGTCGAAACCGTCTTCCTTGAGCCGGGTTTTCTGATACTTGAAGGTCCCGGTGGTGTCCATCTTGACCTTGACCCGCAAAAACAACGGCACCGCATAGGCAGGGAGTTGGCGCCGGGCAAATTGCAGCAACTCGGCAAAATCCAGGGTGGCCAGGGACTCGGCCGGGGTAATCGCCGCCATCCCGGCGCGACCATTGGTGTTGTGGATTTCCACGCCGTAGGCCACCACTTCGGCAATCTGTGGATGCTGCAGGAACAGGTTCTCCACTTCCGTGGTGGAGACGTTCTCGCCCTTCCAGCGATAGGTATCGCCCAGGCGATCGACGAACTGGGCGTGGCCGAAGCCCAAGTCCCGCAGCAGGTCACCGGTATTGAAATAACGGTCGCCGGTCTCGAACACATCGTGCAATACGACCTTGCGGTTCTTTTCCGGCTCGGTGTAACCGTCCAGCGGCGACTTGTCGTCGATCTTCGCCAACAACAAGCCCTGTCCACCCTTGGCGACCTTCTGCATAAAGCCTTGGCTGTTGCGGATCGGCTCCCCGCTGTCGTGGGCGTATTCCACCAAGGCCCAGGGAATCAGGGAAAAGCCCACGGTGTTGTCGAAATTGAGCACATTGGTGAAGCCGATATTACCGTCGCTGGCGGCGTACAACTCGCACACATGTTCAATCGCAAAACGCCGCTTGAACTCGCTCCAGACGCCGGGGCGCAAGCCATTGCCGATCATCTTGCGCACCGGGTTATCGGCATCCCGCTCGCTGGCCGGCGGGTCGATCAGGTAGCGGCAGAGTTCGCCGACATAACCGATGGTGGTCGCCCGGTACTTGCGCACATCGTCCCAGAAGCGACTGGCGCTGAACTTGCGGCGAATGGCAAAGCCCGAGGCCCCCGTGACGGCCGCCCCCCAGCACACACACAGCCCCGTGGCGTGGTACAGCGGCAAGGTGCAATAAACAACATCCTCGGGCTGCATATTCAGGGCGATCATGCCGAAGCTGACGGAGGTACGCATCCAGCGCCCGTGCTTGAAAATCCCGGCCTTGGGCAAACCAGTGGTGCCGGAGGTATAGATGTAGAAACACGGATCATCGAGGAAAACCTGCTGAGTACATGCCAGGTTGTCCGACGGCTGCCCGGCACTGAGGGTCATCAGGTTGACCATATCGGCTGGGGTTTGCCCCGGATCATTGAAGGTGTCCTGGTCCGCGACGAACCAGGTTCGCTGCGCCGCGATCCCCACCTGTTGGCGTACCGCAGCAAAGGCTTCGAACAGCTCACCGCCGACCACCATCGCCGCAGGCTTCACCAGGGTCAGGCTATGAACCAGCGTGGTATGGGTCTGGGCGGTGTTGAGCATCGCGGCAATGGCCCCGAGTTTGGCCACGGCCAACACGCTGACCAGCAACTCGGGGCGATTTTCAAGAAAAATCGCCACCACATCGCCCTTGCCGATGCCCTCGCCTTGCAACGCATGGGCAATGCGGTTGGCCCACTGATTGACCTGTGCATAACTCAGCACTCGATCCTCATACAGCAAGGCCTGGCCATGGGGATTGCGCAAGGTTGCCTGCTCGAAGGACCAACCCAGGCCGCACGGCTGGTCGGCCTTTTCAACGTTGGCGGCTTTCATGCCCCTAACCACCCGAGGCAGAGCACGGGCAATGGAAGGCAACTTGCGCAGCATCATGCCCCAGGTGATTGTGTCGCTCTGATTGCTACTCATGACGGCTCCTGTTCGACGCAAAAGAACACGGCCCAGGCCATGCCCCACGTGGTGTGGATCGGGTCGTGACTGAGGTTCAACGGCAAGGTGCGATAGAAGCGAGGGGCAATGACACGCTGAGGTCGGCTAGCACCAGGCTGCACGCCTGGACGTAAAACGCTGTGTTGACTGCCTTGATAACGAGTGTGCCGTTCATGACAGAAGTCCCTTTTCTTATTATCGGGCGCTCGGGGGCGTTGCATGCCGTCTTCGGGTCTGCGGAGCATCTGGCGATGGCGCTGAAATGGCCTGCAGACGACCGCGATGAAGAGCTGGCAGAGGCCGAAAGTACGTCAGCCGCGCGCGGGCTGTACACGGAGTTTTTGCAATGTTTTGTATCCACTGGGGGCCCGCAAAAATACTCAACGCCGCGCTTGCCAGGCGCCTGAACGGCTGCGGAATTTTTCTCAACGCCGCGTGGTCAGAAGAGCAATGCCCTCCCTCAGCCAGCAGGTTGGTGCATGCGCCGACCACGCAAAATGCAGGATGCACGATGGCCTTTCATGCAAATTGCACGAAACCCAAAAATTCCATTTTTTATAAACTATTGATTTATAAGGATTTTTAAAAACAGCAATGCTGGCACAATCGCTGCAACTCTCAGTTCACGCTTGCCATTCAAGAGCTAACGGAGCTGATAGACATGAACCTGATCCAAGAAAAATTTTCGTCCCTGTTCTCCAACTTCGAAGTCACCACCCAGCCTCGTCCGGACGGTGGCATTCTGCTTACCCTGCGCAATAGCGACGGCAAACAGCTCAAGCGTTCGATCTCTTACGCACAACTGCACGCCGGTGACCAACTGTCCTGGGTGATCAGTGCGATTCGTCGCGACCTGGCCGAACAAGCCAGTGAGCTGCCACAGATTTCCATGCTGCAAAGCCAACACCGCTTCGCCCTGCCGACCTATCACTCGGCGTAAGCACAGACTCATCTTCATCACCCCGTGCCAGCCTTGCGCTGGCACGGGCATTTAACGTTCCGCCGTTCACTCCCTGCGTCCCAGCCCTGCAACGTTGCAAGCGATGTGGCGCATAGGCGTGCTCAATCCTCCAAGCGCGGGAAATGCTCGGCAATCTCGGCGCCACTGAAGTGGGCAACCCCACCTTGCGGGTCCTTGAACAGGCGGATGGCAATCACCCGCGGCTGCTCACCCAGGTCGAACCATTGGGGGGTGCCAGCCGGCACCGAGATCAGATCATTTCTCTCGCAGAGCACGGCGTAGACGTACTCGCCGATGTGCAAGTTAAGCAAGCCACGACCGGCGACAAAAAAGCGCATTTCATCTGCCGCGTGATGGTGTTCTGCAAGGAACCGGGCCTGCTGCGGGTCTTGCTGCGGGTGTTCCCATTTAACGCTAAGGACCTCAATGGCGGCATAACCATGGGCGGTCATCAGTTGATCGATCGGCCCTTGATAGGCGGCAATCACCTCTTCCGGGCTGGCACCGGGCTCGACACGAATCGTCGCCTGCCCGCGCTCGAAGCGCACTCCCTGTTCAGCCAGGGTCGCGGCGATATCGTCGAAATGGGTCAGCACCTTGTTCGGCAGGTCCGGGCTGGATACGTGGTAAACGGACAGGCTGCTCATCTTGGCAACTCCTTGGTTTCAGCACCCCCGCTCGGCTATTAAAGGCCGGTCAGGCAGCGCACATCATCAGGCGGAAAGCGATTTCGTATGAAGAGCGCCTTCTGGGTTTAACAGGCTTGGTTTAACAGGTTTCAGGGTTTCGGCCCGCATTCGAATACACCCTCAAAGGCCTCGATTGGCTGCAGTGCCTTGCTCAAACAAGCGCCTCCAGGCATGCAGGCTGTGTCACAGATCAGGTTGCCGGCACGCGCGCGGCCGCCAGGGCTCATGGCCTGTGCTCTTGCATGCGTGTGCCAATGATAAAGGCTGCAGCCAGGGCAGCGACGCTGGCCATACTAAAGGTGAAGGTCGCCCCCAGGGCGTTCCAGCTGTACCCCGAATACAACGCCCCCAGCGCACCGCCGGTGCCGGCCAGCGCGGCATACAGCGCTTGGCCCTGGCCCTGTTGCCGCGCACCGAAGCTGCGTTGCACAAAATGAATCGCCGCCGCATGAAAGCTGCCGAAGGTCGCCGCGTGCAGCAACTGAGCCAACAGCAACACCCAGAGAAACTCGGCACAGGCCCCCAGCAGCAACCAACGCAGGGCCGCCAGGAGAAAACTCGCCAGCAACACCCGACGCACCGAAAACCGCGAGAGGATCCGGCTCATGGCCAGGAACATCAGCACCTCGGCCACCACCCCCACTGCCCAGAGCATGCCGATCAGCCCACGGCTGTAGCCCAAGCGCTCCAGGTGCAAGGTCAGGAAGGTGTAATAAGGACCGTGGCTCATCTGCATCAAGGCCACGCACACATAGAACGCCAGCACCCCGGGACCGCGCAGTTGCTTGAGAAAGCCGCCGGACGCCGGACGATCGTCCTGGGCCGGCGGCTGGGCATTGGGCACCCAGGCGCTGCTGAGGACGATGCCGGCCATGATCACCACCAGGGTGATGGGGTAGATATCTAGGCTCAGCCCTTCAAACAATCGGCCCAGCAGCACCACCGCGAGGATAAAACCAATCGAGCCCCAGAGACGGATCTGGCTGTAGCGCGAGGTCTGGCCTTGCAGATGAGCCAGGGTGATGACTTCGAACTGCGGCAGCACCGCGTGCCAGAAGAAGGCGTGCAAGGCCATGACCATCGCCAGCCAGGCGTAGGTCTTGCTGACAAAAATCAACGAGAACGAGAGCAAGGTGCAGAAGGCGCCAAAACGCACGATGGCCAGGCGCCGGCCGGTGTAATCCCCCAGCCAGCCCCAGATATTCGGCGCCACACAACGCATCAGCATGGGGATGGCCACCAGCTCGCCAATGCGCGCGCTGGAAAAACCCAAATGATCGAAATACAACGCCAGAAATGGCGCCGTAGAGCCCAGCAGGGCGAAATAGAACAGATAGAAGCTGGAGAGCCGCCAGTACGGAAGCGCCGCCACGGCCGTCAGACCGTGGCGACTGGCAGAGCCGGCATTACAGCTGGCCCAGCACCGGCGTGCTGACGCGCACGTCGGCATTCTGGCCGCGATGACGCAGCAGGTGATCCATCAGCACGATGGCCATCATGGCTTCGGCGATCGGAGTCGCGCGAATGCCCACGCACGGGTCGTGACGACCTTTGGTGATGACGTCCACCGGGTTGCCGTCCACATCAATGGAACGACCCGGGGTGGTGATGCTGGAGGTCGGCTTCAAGGCCAGGTGGGCGACAATCGGCTGCCCGGAGGAAATGCCGCCAAGAATGCCGCCGGCGTTATTGCTGAGGAACCCTTCCGGGGTCAGCTCGTCACGATGCTCGGTGCCACGCTGGGCGACGCTGGCGAAGCCGGCGCCAATTTCCACGCCCTTGACCGCATTGATGCTCATCAGCGCATGGGCCAGTTCGGCGTCCAGACGATCGAAAATCGGCTCGCCCAGGCCGGGCATCACGCCTTCGGCAACCACGGTGATCTTCGCCCCCACGGAGTCCTGATCCCGGCGCAACTGGTCCATATAGGCTTCCAGCTCCGGCACCTTGTCCGGATCCGGGCTGAAGAAGGCGTTGTCTTCCACCGAATCCCAGGTCTTGAAGGGGATTTCGATCGGCCCCAGCTGGCTCATGTAGCCGCGCACCACGATGCCCTGGCTGGCCAGGAACTTCTTGGCAATGGCACCAGCTGCCACCCGCATGGCAGTTTCCCGCGCCGAGCTGCGACCGCCGCCGCGATAGTCGCGCAAGCCGTATTTGTGGTGGTAGGTGTAATCGGCGTGGGCCGGGCGGAACAGATCCTTGATCGCCGAGTAATCCTTGGATTTCTGGTCGGTGTTACGGATCAGCAGGCCGATGGCGCAACCGGTGGTCTTGCCTTCGAACACGCCAGAGAGGATTTCGACTTCATCAGCTTCTTGGCGCTGGGTGGTATGACGGCTGGTGCCGGGCTTGCGCCGGTCCAGGTCACGCTGCAGGTCGTCCAGGGACAGCTCGAGGCCCGGCGGACAGCCGTCGACAATGGCGACCAACGCCGGACCATGGCTTTCGCCCGCGGTGGTGACAGTGAACAGCTTGCCGTAGGTATTGCCGGACATGCGGGGAGCTCCGTGAAATCAGCCGAAATAACTCAATCTGGATTACTGAGCGCGCCAGTATACGCAGGCTACCCAACTAGTTCATCCTCGAACCTTATCCGTGACGGGAAGTCCAACCGGCACCTTATTCATGATGGCGTGATGATGCTGCGAGTTCTTCTCTTGAGCCTTACCCTGTTCAGCGGCCTGGTCCATGCGGTCGTCCTGCAACGCCCTATCAGCCTGGACACCGGCAGCGGTGAACTGTACGGCTCGTTATTACTGCCCAAGTCCGAACAACCGGTGCCCGTGGTGCTGATTGTGTCCGGCTCGGGCCCCACCGATCGCGACGGCAACAACCCCGACGGCGGGCGCAACGACAGCCTCAAGCGCCTGGCCTGGGTGCTGGCCAAGCACAATATCGCCAGCGTGCGTTACGACAAACGCGGGGTCGCTGCCAGCCTCGCCGCCACCCCCGATGAACGCAACCTGAGCCTTGACGCCTACGTCGCCGACACCGTGGCCTGGGGTGAAAAACTCAAGGCCGACCCGCGCTTCGGCCCACTGATTCTCCTGGGCCACAGCGAAGGCGCGCTGATCGCCACCCTGGCCGCGCCAAAACTGGACGCCGCGGCGCTGATCTCGATCTCCGGCACCGCACGCCGGGTGGACCAAGTGTTGCGCCAACAGTTGAGCGATCGCCTGCCGCCCGCGTTGATGTTGCGCAGCAATCAATTACTCGACAGCCTCAAGGCCGGCCAGGTGGATCGCGACGTGCCCGAGCCGTTGCAGGTAATCTTCCGCCCCAGCGTCCAGCCTTACCTCATCACCCTGTTCCGCGAAGACCCCGCTGCGGCCTTTGCCCGACTGAAGATGCCGGCGCTGATCATCCAGGGCAGCAACGACATCCAGGTCGGCGTCGGCGATGCGCGGATGCTCAAGGCGGCCAAACCGGATGCGCAACTGGCATTGATCGAAGGCATGAACCACGTGATGCGCATCGTGCCCAACGACATCAAGCGCCAAGTGGCCTCCTACAAGGATCCGCAACTGCCGCTTGCTGCCGAATTGGGCAGCCGGATCATCAGCTTTATTGACGGACTTCACACCCGTTAAGCTGTTTTTACCCTCCAGTCCTGCAAAAAACGGCCGATAAGTCTTTGCCGGCCGTTCAATTGCTGTCGGCAAGCAGCGCTTGGACAGGACCTCGCCGTTATGACTGATACCCCGAATTCACCCGAAACCGAGCTGGAGAAGCCCGCACCGGAAACGGTCGAGCTGCCTTGGGCCGACGTGCATGCCGAGCATCACAAGATGCTTCGCCTGGCGCCCCTGCAAACCGATCGGGCCACAGGCGTGAGGCCTCTGCGCTTTGTCGAATTCGGCTACGCCGAACGCAACCACAAAGAACGCAGCCTGCTGCGCATGAGCATCTCGCTGCCTGGCCAGCGGGTGCGCAAAGAGCAGAACACCCTGGATGTGTGGGTCGACCACACCCAGCATCTCGTGCATTTCCAGCCGGAAAACGGCCTGCAAATCGAGCCGTATAACCGTGGTATCGGGCGTTTCCTGATGGCTCAGGGTGCACTCTGGGCGCAGAAGAAATGGTCCCACTACCGAGTGGAAGGCTTTGACCTGGCCAACAAGGACGCCCTCAACGAAGACACCCGCCTACGCCGCGACCATGTGCTGCGCGTCCAGGGCTTCGATGTGGTGTACGCCGATGCCCAGCACCTGAAAGGCAGCGTCAAGGACGTTCAAGTCGGCGAGCTGCACAGCCAGTGGAACACTGAAAAACTGCAGTTCGTGGAAATCCTCGAAGCGGCGCAGATGCTCCAGCAAGCCGAACAGAACCTCGCGGAACTGGAAGTCAAACTGCGCAAGCAGGATGAAAAAGTCACCAAATACAAACGTGAAGACACAGGGCTGCGCTTCACCATCACCTGCCTGGTGGCTTTCGCCGTATTCCAGGCCGGCCTGCTGATCTGGATCGCGACCCACCGCTGAGACGCGACGCAGACCAGCGCGGGGCCCGCCCTGACACGGGCCCCGGCTGATTCAGACTCTGGAAGCGAACAGCGCCTGATGCTGACGGCACTGCTCTGCGGTCAGCATGAACACCCCATGACCACCGCGCTCGAAGTCGAGCCAGGCGAAGTCCACTTCCGGGTACAGGGCTTCCACGTGCACCTGGCTGTTGCCGACTTCGACAATCATCAGACCCTTCTCGGTCAGATGATCCGCCGCTTCGGCAAGCATCCGCCGAACCAGGTTCAAGCCATCTTCGCCACAGGCCAGCCCCAACTCCGGCTCATGCTGGTACTCGTCCGGCATGTCGGCAAAATCTTCGGCATCTACGTAGGGCGGGTTCGACACGATCAAGTCGAAACGCTGCCCCGGCAACCCATCGAAACCATCGCCCTGGACCGTGTACACACGTTCATCGACGCCATGGCGCTCAATGTTCTGATTGGCCACTTCAAGGGCCTCGAACGACAGGTCGGCCAACACCACTTCGGCGTTCTGGAATTCGTAGGCGCAGGCGATACCGATGCAACCGGACCCGGTGCACAGATCGAGAATCCGCGCCGGCTCGGCCCCCAGCCAGGGTTCAAAACGTTTCTCGATCAGCTCGCCAATCGGCGAACGGGGAATCAACACCCGCTCATCAACGATGAACGACATGCCGCAGAACCAGGCCTCGCCCAGCAGGTAAGCGGTGGGCACACGGTCGGTGATACGCCGCTTGAGCAGGCGCTGCAGGTTGACCAATTCGTCTTCTTCAAGCGCGCAGTCCAGGTAGCTGTCGGCGATTTCCCATGGCAGGTGCAGGGCCCCGAGCACCAACTGACGGGCTTCGTCCCAGGCATTGTCGGTACCATGGCCGAAGAACAGATCCTCCCCATGAAAGCGGCTGACAGCCCAGCGGATATGGTCACGCAAGGTGCGAAGGCGGGAAGTGATCACGGGGAAAAGACTCCTGAAAAAAACGACCGCCAAGTCTACCAGCCAAAACACCTACCGACGACGCATGAAAAAACCGCGTTCGGGAGCACGATCATGGCTTTTTGCCCTGTCGCGGCCAATCCCAGGCCCCTCTTGACACGGCTGTAAGCCAACAACCACGTACCTTACGTTAGTAGCGATTCACAGATTCGCTCCGCCAGAGGACAATGTCGCAAAAGCCCCACTCACAGGAGCCCCAGAATGTCCGTTCCAAAGACGATGTTTCAACTCAGCGGTCGTGGTTATGCAGCGGCCAATTTGAGCCACGCGACCCTTGTGATCATCGACGCCCAGAAAGAGTACCTCAGCGGTCCGCTGGCCCTGTCCGGCATGGACGCGGCCGTCGAACATATCAAGCAACTGGTGGCCGCCGCCCGTGCCGCCGGTCGCCCTATCGTGCATGTGCGCCATCTCGGCACCGTGGGCGGTCTGTTCGACCCCCAGGGCGAACGTGGCCAATTCATCCCCGGGCTCGAACCCCAAGGCGATGAAACCGTCATCGGCAAACTGCTGCCCAGCGCCTTCCACGGTACCGAACTGGAAAAACGCCTGCAGGACCTCGGCTCCCTGGATCTGATCGTCGCCGGCTTCATGAGCCATTCCAGCGTCAGCACCACCGTGCGTGCCGCCAAGAACCTGGGTTTTCGCTGCACCCTGGTGGAAGACGCCTGCGCCACCCGCGACCTGCCTTACAAGGGCGGCATCCTCAGCGCCGAGCACGTGCAGCAGACTGAAATGGCCATCATGGCCGACAACTTCGCCACCCTCGCCCTGACCAAAGACCTGATCTGATTTCGCCTCGATGAGCGGCTGGCCGGCCGCTCATCCGTAAAGAACGGTCATTTGCCGCAATTGCCTTAGCCTCAGGAACCACCCGGCCAAGTCCCGGTCGAAGGGCCGATACCCATTGAGGAAGGTCGGAATGAAGATATCCGATGGTTTTGACGCACGCCGTTTGCGGCCCAAAGGCCCGCGAAACTGGCGCTTGCGCCTGGGCGCGGCATTTTCTGCACTGTTGGCGACCTGTGGCGTACTGCTGGCCATGGCTGGCGCCGCCAGCCTGTTGGGACGCCCTCCGGCGCTTGGGGAACTGAACGCCAGCCCCCTGGGTTCGGCGGTGATTCTGGCGATCGGCCTGTTGTTGCTGTACTTCGGCGTCTGGTTATGGCGTCGCTGCCGTCGGCGCATGCGCCAGCCCCAGGCGCTGAACATGGCGCCACACCTGATGAAAAAACATGACTGACTGAAGCTCGCCGGGCGCGTTTTCCCACGTGCCTCAGGCGCCGAGTTGGGTAAACTGGCCGCCCTTCGCGGAGGCTGACATGCAAGACGACGATTTTTCCCTATTCAAAAGCGCGATCCAAGGCGTCAAGCCGATCAAGCATGATCGCGCCGAAACCGGCAAACCCAAGGCCGATCGCGCACAGATTGCCAAGCTGCGCCTAGCCGCCACGGTGCGAACCGAAAACACCACGGTGGATGGGCTGTCCGATCAGTTCGTGATCGACGTCGGTCCGGAAGATGAGCTGATGTGGGCCCGCGACGGTGTCCAGGACAGCCAGATGCGCAAGCTGAAAATCGGCCAGATCCCCTTCGAAGGCAGCCTCGACCTGCACGGCATGACCGTGGAGAAGGCCCGGGAAACCCTGTGGGCCTTTCTTGCCGAAGCCACAAAATTCGAAATCCGCTGCGTCCGCGTGACCCATGGCAAGGCCGTGCGCCTGGACGGCAAGCGGCCGATGATCAAGAGCCACGTCAACACCTGGCTGCGCCAGCATCCCCAGGTACTGGGCTTCGCTTCGTGCCAAGCCAAGCATGGCGGTGCCGGCGCCCTCTACGTGATGCTCAAGCGCACCATGATGGAAGGCCGCGACGAATAAAGCCGGTGCGTCGCGCTTGCAGCGCCGAGTCCGCCACCGTACCCTTGCCCTTTGCGTAAAATCCCACAGGTAGTTTCATGTCCCTGGAACAGAATTACACCGCGATCCTCGGCCAACTGGGCGAAGACGTTACCCGCGAGGGCCTGCTCGACACGCCAAAACGTGCCGCCAAAGCCATGCAGTACCTTTGCCGCGGTTATGAACAAACGCTGGAAGAAGTCACCAACGGTGCCTTGTTCAGCTCCGACAACAGTGAAATGGTGCTGGTCAAGGACATCGAGCTCTACTCGCTGTGCGAACACCACCTGCTGCCTTTCATCGGCAAGGCCCACGTCGCCTACATCCCTAGCGGCAAGGTCCTGGGGCTGTCGAAAGTCGCGCGTATCGTTGATATGTACGCCCGGCGCCTGCAGATCCAGGAAAACCTCAGCCGGCAGATCGCCGACGCGGTCCAGCAAGTGACCGGCGCCCTGGGTGTGGCCGTGGTGATCGAAGCCAAGCACATGTGCATGATGATGCGCGGTGTCGAGAAGCAGAACTCGTCGATGATCACCTCGGTGATGCTGGGCGAATTCCGCGAGAATGCGGCCACCCGCAGTGAGTTCCTCAGCCTGATCAAGTAAGGCGGCGGAACCCGAAAACCGGCGTTTATCGCCGGTTTTTTTTCGCCTGGTAAAAATCAGGTAAGCTGCTGCCCCTTCATTCATGGGCAAGAGGCAATACCGTGATCGTCAAAGCGCTTCGAGTCGGCCTGGGCCAGCTCATTATTTTCCTCGATTTCATCACACGCCCGCGCAAACAGCAGCGCCCTGCCGCCGACCAGGCCCAGGTTGAACAAGCGGCCAAGGGCCTGACCCTGTACCAGTTCCATGCCTGCCCGTTCTGCGTAAAGACCCGCCGCACCCTGCACCGCCTGAACGTGCCCGTTGCCCTGCGCGACGCGAAGAACAACGAGCAGGATCGCCAGACCCTGCTGGAACAAGGCGGCAAGATCAAAGTGCCGTGCCTGCGCATCGAAGAAAACGGCCAGACCACCTGGATGTACGAATCCAAGGTCATCATCGATTACCTGGACAAGCGCTTCGCCGCGATCTGACCCCCAGCCGACAAAGAGGCGTTGGTTTGGTAGGCGATCCCCCAGCCGCCATCGCCTCCCTGTGTAGGAGCCGGCTTGTCGGCGAGACGTCCTTGGATTGGGCGGTGACCTTGCGGACGCCATGCTGGCAAGCCAGCCTCCTACAAAAAACCACCACCCCACCTTCTGTAGGAGCCGGCTTGCCGGCGAGGCGACCTTGGATTGGGCGGTGATTTTGCGGCTGTAATCGCTGGCAAACCAGCGCCTACAAAAGCCAGCGGTTACAAGGTGAGGTCCAGCAGGGCCGAGCCCAGGCATTTGCCGTGGGCGTCCAGTGCCAGCGAGCGGGTCACGCCGCCGCGCAGGATGCCCGGCAGCACAAAGTTCAGCGCCTGTACGTTGGGCAACTCATAGCGCCGCACCGGCGCCGCACCGGGCTCCAGCAAGGCCGAAAAGAACTCGCCCACTCGCTCGGCCGTGAGCTGCTCGCGCAGCAACGGATAATCCTCGGCGCGGTAGGCGATGATCGAGATGTTCGAGGTGTCGCCCTTATCGCCGGTACGGGAATGGGCCAGGCTATGCAGTTTCATGCTTCGATCCTCGGCTTGACCGTGCTACGGGGTACCAGCAATGAAGCCACCGCCACCACCTGGCGCACGCTCTTGCTGGCGCCGCCACCACCGGACGGGCCATTGGTGTAAAGGGTTTCCACTTCATTGCCGACTCGCACGGCCTCGCTGCGGTCCTCACAGCGGGCGGCCACCCGCAGGCGCACCTCCCAAGGCTCGACGCTGTTGCGCTGGCCATGCAGCGAATCCATTCCTATCAGCTCGGCACGCACGTCCTGCATTTTTACGCCCATCAGTTCCAGACGCTTGAGCACCACGTCCCGTGCCAACTGCGCCCGCGCAACGGCACCAGGGCCGCCATAGGACATCTGGCCTTCGCCGATCCAACCGTCCAGATAGCCCACGCTGACTTTCAACTGCTCCGGCTGCGCATGCCCCGCAGCCCCCTGGGCCCGCACCCGGTCAACACCCTCCTCGACAAAGGCCACCTGGGAAAAGTCGGCGGTAACGTCCGGCGTCAGGTAAGCCGCCGGGTCATGGACTTCATAAATCAGCTGCTCCGTGCAGGTAGCACGGCTGACCTGCCCCCCTGACCCGGCCACCTTGGTGATCAAGGCCTCGCCCTCGAAATCGATCTCGGCCAGGGGGAAACCCAGGCGCGCCAGGTCATCCACGTCCTTGAAACCCGGGTCGGCAAAATAACCGCCGCTGACCTGGCCTGCACATTCCAGCAAATGGCCAACCAGGGTCCCGCGCCCCAGGCGCTGCCAGTCGTCCGTCGCCCAGCCGAACTCGAACATCTGCGGCGCCAGGAACAACGACGGGTCCGCCACGCGCCCGGTGATCACCACATCCGCATCGGCACGCAAGGCATCCAGAATGCCGTCGACACCCAAATAGGCATTCGCGGAAATCACCCGCTGCCCCAGGGAGCCCAGGCTTTGGCCGTTATCCAGCACCTGCTCGGGCTGCTGACGCAACAAGTCCAGTACATCATCGCCTACCACCGCCAACACCTTGAGATCGAGCCCCAGTTCACTGGCGATTCGCCGGACCTCAGTGGCCGCCGCCACCGGGTTGGCGCCCCCATATTGGTGATGACCCGCAGGCGGCGCCGACCTTCAGGCCGGCCGACAAAAGGCAGGACACGGCGCATGCGCTCACTCAGCAGGGGATCGTAACCGCCTTGTGGGTCGCTGATGCGCGCCTGTTGCGCCAGGGCAATGGTACGTTCCGCCAAGCATTCGAAGACCAGGTAATCCAGGTCGCCCTGGGCCGCCAACTCGATGGCCGGCTCGATACGGTCGCCCGAGTAACCGGCGCCGGCGCCGATACGTATGGTTTTCATCTTAAAAAACTCCCAGCAACAGCGCGGTCAAGGTCATCAACACCGACGCGGCGAACAGAAAAGGGATGGTGAAGCGCTGGTGGTCGGCCAACTCGATCTTGCACAAACCCACCAGCAGGAAAGTCGCCGGGGTCAGCGGGCTCACCGGGAAGCCGGTGGTGTGCACCCCGAGCAACGAGGCCTGGGCCACTTGCAACGGGTCGACGCCCAGGGCCTTGCCCACTTCGGCGATCACCGGCATCACGCCGAAGTAATAGGAATCGGGGTCGAACAGCATGCTCAGCGGCATGGACAACAAGCCCACCACCGTCGGAATCAGCTTGCCGTGGCCGGCGGGAATTTGCGCCACCGCCACTTCGGCAATCGCCTTTAGCATGCCGGTGCCCTGCATGATGCCGGTGAACACACCGGCGGCGAGCAGGATACTGGCCATGGTCAGGGCGGTCTTGGCATGGGCGTCGATGCGGGCACGCTGGGCCTCGACGTCCGGGTAGTTGATGCACAGCGCCAGCACGGTACCGACCATGAACATCACCACCGGATCGACCCAGCCGGCAATCATGATCAGCATCACCAGCAGGGTCAGCAGCAGGTTGATCCAGAAGCGCCCGGGACGACGCAGCGCCTCCTCGGCCTCGCTCAATACCCGGCTCGGCACCCCCGCCCCACTGACGGCATTCGCCCCCAGGCCCAGGCGCCGCTCTTCACGGCGGCCCAGCCACCAGGCGCTGGCAAAAACAAACAGCAGACCGACGATCTGCACCGGGATCAGTGGCTGGAACAGGTCCGCTACCGGCACATGCAGGGCTGCCGAAGAACGCAGCACCGGGCCGGTCCAGGGCAGGAAGTTGACCCCGGCGGCCATGGCCGCGACGCAGGCGAGAATCCTCCGGTCGATGCCCAGCCGAGTATAGAGCGGCAGCATGGCCGGCACCGTGACCAGGAAGGTCACCGCACCGGAACCGTCCAGGTGCACCAGCAGGGCCAAGAGTGCGGTACCCACCACAATCCGCGTCGGCCGGGTGCCGACCGTGCGCAGGATGCGGTCGATGATCGGATCGAGCATGCCGGCGTCGGTCATGATGCCGAAGAACAGAATGGCAAAGACGAACATGCCCACCACGGGGGCGACGTTCTTGATACCGGCGACGATAAAGGTGCTGGTTTGCAAGCCGAACCCAGCGAGCAAGGCGGCAATGATCGGCAGCGCAATCAGCGCAACCAGAGGAGAGAGGCGTTTGCTCATGACAGCGGCGAGCAGACAGAGAATGGTGATGACACCGATTGTGGCGAGCATGGGGCAGCTCCAGTGTGCCGTTTCGCTGTGCCTGGGCACGGAAGCGGGCGGTTATTGTTTTCCCCGAGTATTGGAACCGCGCTAGTCTTTGTAAATTGGAATATTCAGTGCCTTGTATTCGGAAAAACAAAATGAAGAACTCGATTCAGCACATCCAGGCCTTCCTCGCCGTGGCCCGCAGCGGCAACTTCACCAAGGCCGCCACTGAGCTGCATCTGTCGCCTTCGGCGCTGACGGTGCAGGTTCAACAGTTGGAGGACTGGCTGGGGGTCGCCCTGCTGGATCGCAGCCCGCGCCACGTCAGCCTGACCGCCGCCGGCCAGGAAGCCCGTGGGCCGATGGAGAAACTCTTGCTGGACCTGGACAACATTGTCAGCGGCTCCCGGGACCTGGCCGCCCTGCGCCGTGGCGTGGTGACCATCGCCGCCCTGCCCTCGGTGTGCGCGGGCGTGCTGCCACCGGCCTTGCGCCTGTTTCGCGAACGTTTTGCCGGGATCGAGGTACGCCTGCAGGATTTGGTCGCCCACCGCATCCACGCCCAGGTACGCGCCGGCGAGGTGGATTTCGGCATCGGCGGCCGCGCCCGACTCAGCCACGGGCTGGACTTCCAACCGTTGCTGGTGGATCGCCTGTGCCTGTTCGTCGCCCTCGACCACCCACTGGCCCAGCGCACCTCGGTGGGTCTAAGGGAACTGGCGGTGCACCCCATCATCCTCACCGGCCGTGATAGCAGCGTGCGCGAGCAGGTCGAAGCACTGTTCGATGAAAGCCGCCTGACCTTGCTCTCGGCGATGGAGGCCAACTACATGACCACCGTCCTGGCCCTGGTGCGCCAGGGCCTGGGCATTACCCTGCTGCCGGAGTCTGCCGATGACGGTCGCGAAGGCTTGCGACGCATCACCGTCAAACACCCCAAAGTCAGCCGTGAAATCGGCCTGATCCGCCGCAGCGGCCAGCACTTGAGTCCGGCAGCCCAGCGTTGTTATCAAATGCTCGAAGAGTGCCTGGCCGACACTCCAGCAGCTGAAAACCCCTGAACCGCACAAGGCCGGTTCAGGGGGAGATTCAGGCATGCCTCAGTCGAGCATCGCCACATGCCCGGGTTGGCTTTGCACCCGTCGGATCCAGGCCTGGATGCCCGGGTAGCGCTGCAAATCGAAGCCGCCCTCATCAGCGACGTGGGTGTAGGCGAAGAGCGCTATATCGGCGATGGAGTAATGTTCGCCGACCAGATAAGGCGTGCGGCTCAATTGCTGCTCCATCACGTCCAGCGCCTTGTAGCCACGCTTATGGAGTTTTTCATACTCCTGGCGTCGATCGTCCGGCAGCCCTTGGTAGTGCTGGATAAAACGCGCCACGGCAATGTAGGGCTCGTGGCTGTATTGCTCGAAAAACTGCCATTGCAGAACCTGGGTGCGCAAACGCGGCTTGCTGGGCAAAAACTCACTGCCGTCGGCCAGGAAATTCAGGATCGCGTTGGATTCCCACAAACAAGTGCCGTCTTCCAGCTCCAGCACCGGGATCTTGCCATTGGGGTTCTTCGCCAGGAACGCCGGGGTCTGCGTGTCGCCCCCCAGAATATCCACCGCCTGCCACTCATAGGGCAGGTCGAGCAGGTGGAGCATCAGCTTGATTTTGTAGCAGTTGCCCGAACGGTAATCGCCGTGAACCTTGTACATGACCTCCCCCTTAGGCTGCCTGTGCAGCCTGTGCCTGACGGATCACACCGGCCAAGCGCTTGAGCCCTTCGTTCAGGCGCGCCGGGTCAATGTGGCTGAAGTTCAAGCGAAAATGCCCCGGGTTCAGCTCCGGCTCGGAGAAGAACGGTTCACCCGGCATAAAGGCGACATCCTGCTCCAACGCGGCCTTGAGCAAGGTCCGGGTGTCCAGCGGCTGCTTCAGGGTGAGCCAGAAAAACAGCCCGCCTTGAGGCACCTGCCAGTCGGCCAGGTCAGAGAAATGCGTCTCCAGTGCGGTCTGAAAACCGTCCCGGCGTACACGGTAGAAGGACCGCAGTTCACTGAGGTGACGCTGAAATTTCTCGGTGCCCAGCCATTGCATCGCTTGCCACTGGCCCACACGGTTGGTGTGCAGGTCCGCCGATTGTTTCAGCCGCAACAGGTGGGGAAACAAGTCCGGGCTGGCGATCAGATAACCGACGCGCAACCCCGGCAGCAAGGTCTTGGACACAGTGCCAGTGTAGATCCAGCTGGCCTTTTTCAGGCGGCTGACAATCGGCGTGGCGCTGCCGCCGTCGAAGCTCAGTTCACGGTAGGGCTCGTCCTCGATCAGGGTCACCCCGAACTCGTCCAGCAAGGCGGCCACGGCATCGCGCTTGGCTTCGCTGTAGCGCACTGCCGACGGGTTCTGGAAGGTCGGTATCAGGTAGATAAAGGCTGGCTGGTGCTGCTCCAGGTTGGCCCGCAGTTGCGTCAGGTCAGGGCCATCCGCCTCCAGGGGCACGGTCAGGCAGTCGGCACCGAACAGTTGGAAAATCTGCAGCGCCGCCAGGTAGGTGGGCGCTTCGAGCATGATCTGCGTGCCCTTGTCGATGTACAGCTTGGCCGCCAGGTCCAGGGTCTGCTGGGACCCACTGACCACCAGAACCTGGCTGGCTTCGCAGGGCACGCCCAAGGCCCGGGCCTCGGCCGCGAGGATTTCGCGCAGCTGCGGTTCACCCTCGCTCATACCGTATTGGCCCATGGCGAGCGGCATCTCATCCCACTGGATCTTGGGCAGCATCACTTCAGCCGGCAGGCCTCCGGCAAACGACATCACTTCCGGACGCTGGGCGGCGGCAAGGATTTCACGGATCAAGGAGCTTTTAAGGCGCGAAACACGTTCGGAGAAGGCCATGGAGATCACCGCTAGCGAAGGCTGAAGGAAATACGTCAAACTGGTTGACCGAAATTACGCTGACCTGGATAGATACGTCAATATGCTTGACCTTAAAAACCAGACCTCGCAACAAACCGCCATGGAAGCCTTTTTCTTCGGCTACCAGGCCTTCACTGCCAAGGCGGATGAAATGCTCGAGCGCCGCGGCCTGAGTCGAGTGCATCAACGCATCGTGTTTTTTATCGCCCGCTACCCGGGGCTTAGCGTCAAGGAACTGCTGACGGTGCTCGGGGTGAGCAAGCAAGCGCTGAACATTCCGCTGCGCCAACTGATGGAAATGCACCTGGTCAACAGCGTCGCGCCCGAGAGCGACAAGCGGAAGCGCCTGCTGGAACTGACCGCCGACGGGCGGCGCTTCGAGGAGTCCCTGCGCCGCGAGCAAGTCAAATTGCTGCAGCGAGCGTTCTCCGAAGCGGGCGAAGCCGCGGTCAACGGCTGGCTGGCGGTGAACCAGGCCCTGGGGGAGAACCAGCAACGCCCCGAACGCGACTGACCCCTCCTCCCCGGGCGCCGGCTTGCCGGCGATATGCCCTGCCCATCAGATTTTTCGCACACAACACAAAAAACATTATTTGCTTTCTTTGTATACAAAAGCATAATTCGCCACGTGCGAGTTCCTGACCTTTCAGTCAACAAAACCCGCCAGCCTTGCCTGCCTCAAAGAGCCGCTGCCCACCCTCGCGTGTCCGGTTCTGGAAAAAACAATAAAACTCTTGAGGAGTACTTGCTGTGGAAAGCCGCAAATCCGAAGCCCCGACGCTGGATCTCTCGCCGCCGCAGACCAGCGGTTGGCTGGAGCGAATCTTCAAACTCAAATTGCATGGCACCACGGTAAAGACCGAGTTGATCGCCGGGCTGACCACCTTCATCACCATGGCCTACATCATCTTCGTCAACCCCAACATCATGGCGGATGCCGGCATCGATCATGGCGCCGCCTTCGTCGCCACCTGCATCGCCGCGGCCTTGGGTTGCCTGTTGATGGGGCTCTACGCCAACTGGCCAGTGGGCCTGGCGCCGGGCATGGGCCTCAACGCGTTCTTCACCTACACCGTGGTCGGCACCATGGGCTACAACTGGGAAACCGCCCTGGGTGCGGTGTTCATTTCCGGCGTGCTGTTCATGATCCTGACCCTGTCGCGGGTTCGCGAATGGCTACTCAACAGCATTCCCGTGAGCCTGCGCTACGCCATGGGCGCCGGGGTCGGCCTGTTTCTCGGGCTGATCGGCCTGAAAACCGCAGGCATCATCGTTGACAGCCCGGCGACCCTGATCAAGCTGGGCTCCTTGCGCGAACCGGGGCCGCTGCTGGCCGCCATCTGTTTCCTGATGATTGCTGTGCTCAGCTACCACCGGGTGTTCGGCGCGATCCTGATCAGCATCATCACTGTGACCCTGGCCGGATGGGGCCTGGGGCTGGTGCAATACAACGGCATCCTGTCCACCCCGCCGAGCCTGGCGCCGACCTGGATGGCCATGGACATCGCCGGTGTGTTCAACGTCAGCATGATCAGCGTGGTGCTGGCCTTTCTCTTCGTACACATGTTCGACACCGCCGGCACCTTGATGGGCGTGGCCCAACGCGCCGGGCTGGTGAACGCCGACGGCAAGATCGAAAACCTCTCCCGCGCCCTCAAGGCCGACAGCGCCTCCAGCGTATTCGGCGCCGTGGTCGGTGTACCACCGGTCACCAGCTACGTCGAAAGCGCCGCTGGTGTCGCCGCAGGTGGTCGGACTGGTCTTACCGCCGTGACCGTAGGTGTGCTATTTATTGCCGCCATGTTCTTCGCCCCGCTGGCTGGCATGATCCCCGCTTATGCCACGGCTGGTGCGTTGATTTACGTGGCGATGCTGATGATGGGCGGCATGGCCCACATTAACTGGGACGAAGCCACCGACAGCATTCCGGCCATCGTCACGGCGATCATGATGCCGCTGACTTTTTCCGTGGCCGACGGCATCGCCCTGGGCTTTATCACTTACGTGGTGCTGAAGGCCGGCACCGGTAAACACAAGGAAATCTCCATCAGCCTGTACGTGCTGTGTGCGATTTTTATCGCCAAGTTCATTTTCTTGTAAGCAGTACCCGTTGCCCCCGCCTCACCCCGTCGGGTGGGGCTTTTGTTCATATGGAGGAAAGTGATGAGTCTGGAAACCTGGCTGCTGTTCAGCGGCGCTGCCCTGGTGGTGATCCTGATCCCGGGCCCCTTGTCGTTGCTGATGATCAGCAACAGCCTGAACTATGGCCTGCGCCGTTCGTACCCGGCGTTTCTGGGTGGGGTGATTGCCTCGATCTGCCTGCTCAGTGCCTCGGCGCTGGGCCTGGGCGCGTTGCTGCTGGCCTCGGAACAACTGTTCAGCGCGCTGAAAATCGTCGGCGCCCTGTACCTGTTTTACCTCGCCTGGCAGAGTTGGCAGCAATCACGCCAGCCGTCCCAGGGCGCCAACGTGCCGGAAGCCGCACCAATACCACGCTTCCGTGCACTCTTTGGGCGCGCCTTTGTACTGGGTGCCAGTAACCCGAAGGACATCCTGTTCTTCGCCGCTTTCCTGCCGCAGTTTCTCAGTGCCCAGCAGCCGTTTCTGCCCCAGTTGCTGATCATGATTGCCACCTGGACCGTGCTCGACCTGCTGTGCAAGCTGGCCTACGGCCTGGGTGCCCACGGTGCGGCGCGTTACCTGCGCAGCGGCAAGGGCCAGAGCTGGTTCAACCGCATCAGTGCCGGGCTGTTTGGTGGCGCTGGAGCCGCTTCCCTGCTCAGTCGTTAAGGGCTTCACGCCCCGCCAGGCCGGCGCTTGCCTGAGGGTGTAGGCGCCGGCTGGCGGGGAGGACTTTATGACTGGCGAAAAAAAGCCCGCAGTGTGAGCGGGCAAAAGACCAAAGAAGCTATTTGCGCAGGATTCTTGGGGGAAAGTCCTAGCTTCCTCTGTAGGTCGAATAGCTGTAGGGCGAGATCAGCAGCGGCACGTGGTAATGCTCCTGTTCAGCAGAGATGCCGAAACGCAGCACCACCACATCGAGAAACGCCGGCTCTGGCAATTGCACGCCACGGGCGCGGTAGTAATCGCCGGCATGGAACTGCAGTTGGTAAACCCCGGAGCGGTAGTCATCGCCTTGCAATAACGGGGTATCACAGCGGCCGTCGCTGTTGGTCAAGGCGCTGGCGACCAGTTCCAGCTGGGCGCCCTCGACCCGATACAGCTCGACCTTGATTGCGCTGCCGGGGCAGCCATGTGCGGCATCCAAAACGTGTGTAGTCAAACGTCCCATTGATTCTGCGTGCCGGCCGCCTTTCAAAGCGTCCAGGCCTCGCGCCTCCCGAGTCAGTTAGTAAGGAGACCGCACCGTTTTAGAGCGCGAACGGATGCGGCGAGGATCCGATTAAGACATTTTTCAAAAAAATTGTACACAATAATCAGCACAAATTAATGCATGGCTTTCAGCACTCGACAGCACCCGCCAAAAGACGCTCAAAGCATACGGGTAGAAGCTTTTTAATCGATTAGCTGACCACTCAGGCAAGTTTTTTGCAGGATCCATTCATCGAGAGCCCAGATGAAAAATGCAAAAAATCAGGCTTACAAAATGAATATGAATTTGTATACAATCAGCCCATCGTCGTGACGCCAGCCTGGCTTCTCATTCTCAGGTCCCGCCACGCCACCGTTATCACGAACAAGAAGGAAGACTGCAGTGAGCGCTGACTACCCTCGCGACCTGATCGGTTACGGCTCCAACCCTCCTCACCCTCACTGGCCGGGCAATGCCCGCATCGCCCTGTCCTTCGTGCTCAATTATGAAGAAGGCGGCGAGCGCAACATCCTCCACGGCGACAAAGAATCGGAAGCCTTCCTCTCGGAAATGGTCTCGGCGCAGCCACTGCAGGGCGAGCGCAACATGAGCATGGAATCCCTTTACGAGTATGGCAGCCGTGCCGGCGTCTGGCGGATTCTCAAGCTGTTCAAGGAATTCGACATTCCCATGACCATCTTCGCCGTGGCCATGGCTGCCCAACGCCACCCGGACGTTATCCGCGCCATGGTCGCCGCCGGTCACGAAATCTGCAGCCACGGCTACCGCTGGATCGACTACCAGTACATGGATGAAGCCCAGGAACGCGAGCACATGCTCGAAGCGATCCGCATCCTCACCGAACTCACCGGCGAACGGCCACTGGGCTGGTACACCGGCCGCACCGGCCCAAATACCCGGCGCCTGGTGATGGAGGAAGGCGGTTTCCTCTATGACTGCGACACCTACGACGACGATCTGCCCTACTGGGAACCCAATAACCCGACCGGCAAGGCGCACCTGGTGATTCCTTACACCCTGGACACCAACGACATGCGTTTTACCCAGGTCCAGGGGTTCAACAAGGGCGATGATTTCTTCCATTACCTGAAAGATGCCTTCGACGTGCTCTACGCCGAAGGGGCCGAAGCGCCGAAGATGCTTTCCATTGGCCTGCATTGCCGGCTGATTGGCCGCCCGGCACGCCTGGCTGCACTCAAGCGCTTTATCGAATACGTCAAAGGTCACGAACAGGTCTGGTTCACTCGTCGGGTTGATATTGCCCGCCATTGGCAGCAGGTCCATCCCTTCGCAGGAGCGGCAAAATGACCGCCTTCCAGACCCTGAAACCCTCGACCCTGAGCCGCGAGGCATTTGTCGAAGCCTTCGCCGACATCTACGAACATTCGCCATGGGTTGCTGAAAAAGCCTATGACCTAGGCCTTGATGCCTCCGTCGACCAGATCGAAACCCTGCACCAACGCATGAGCGATATCCTGTTGAGCGCCGATCACGCCAGCCAGCTGGCACTGATCAACGCTCACCCGGACCTGGCCGGCAAAGCCGCCGTCCAGGGCCAACTGACCGCTGCCAGCACTCAAGAACAGTCTGGCGCCGGTATTCACCAATGCACGGCCGAAGAGTTTTCTCGCTTCACCGAGCTGAACGACGCCTACAAAGCCAAGTTCAAGTTTCCCTTCATCATGGCGGTGAAAGGCAGCAACCGGCATCAGATCCTCGCAGCGTTCGAAACCCGCATTCACCATTCAGCCGAGGCCGAATTCAAATGCGCGTTAGCGGAGATCAACAAAATCGCGTTGTTCCGTTTACTGACCCTATAGCGAACTTAGCCCGAGAAACCTGATTCAACGCGTGCGTTTCCCAGGGCTCTGCAAGCATCCCCAGCCACTTATTTCAAGGCAGACAAGAAGAATGAAAGCTTACGCCGTACCTTTCGAGAAGTTCGTCAACCTGGCCGACGCCCGCCTGGGCACCAAGATCATTTCGGTCACCGATGACTGGTTCGCCGACGCCAACCGTCTGTTCCAGCCGACCCCGGCCGTATGGAAGGAGGGCGTGTTCGATGACAACGGCAAGTGGATGGACGGCTGGGAGTCGCGCCGCAAGCGCTTTGAAGGCTACGACAGCGCGGTGATCCGCCTCGGTGTGCCGGGCTCGATCAAAGGCGTGGACATCGACACTTCATTCTTCACCGGCAACTTCCCGCCGTCCGCCTCCCTGGAAGCCTGCTTCCTGGCTGAAGGCGAGCCGAATGAAAACACCCAGTGGGTCGAAGTGCTGTCGGCTGTCGAGCTGCAAGGTAACAGCCATCACTACCACGAAATCAATAACGACCAGGCGTTCAGCCACCTGCGCTTCAACATCTACCCGGATGGCGGCGTAGCTCGCCTGCGCGTCTACGGCATTCCGCACCGCGACTGGTCGGCCGTGGGCGACAACGAACAGATCGACCTGGCCGCCGCCCTCAACGGTGGCCGCGCCCTGGCCTGCTCCGACGAGCACTTCGGGCGCATGGGCAACATCCTCAACCCGGGCCGCGGCATCAACATGGGCGACGGCTGGGAAACCGCGCGTCGTCGCACCCCGGGCAATGACTGGGTCATCGTCGCGCTGGGCCACCCGGGCGAAATCGAGAAGATCATCGTCGACACCCTGCACTTCAAGGGCAACTACCCGGACACCTGCTCGATCCAGGCCGCATTCGTCAAGGGCGGCACCGACAGCCAGATCGAAACCCAATCGCTGTTCTGGCGCGAGCTGCTGCCGGCACAGAAGCTGGAAATGCACGCCGAACACAGCTTCGCCGAGCAGATCAAGGCACTGGGCCCGATCACTCACATCCGCCTGAACGTGTTCCCGGATGGTGGTGTGAGCCGCCTGCGGGTACTCGGCAAGGTCGCTAAATAAGCGCTGAACCGAAACCTGTAGGAGCCGGCTTGCCGGCGATAGCGATCAAACCGACGCCATCGCCAGCCAGCCGGGCTCCTACACAGCAATCACATCATTCAAAAGATTAAGAAGACAGCCATGCGCACACTGATGATCGAACCCCTGACCAAAGAAGCCTTCGCCCCTTTCGGAGACGTTATCGAAACCGATGGCAGCGATCACTTCATGATCAACAACGGGTCGACCATGCGCTTTCACAAACTGGCGACGGTGGAAACCGCTACGCCGGAGGACAACGCGATCATCAGCATCTTCCGCGCCGACGCGCAGGACATGCCGCTGACCGTGTGCATGCTGGAACGACACCCGCTGGGCAGCCAGGCTTTCATTCCGCTACTCGGCAACCCCTTTCTGATCGTGGTCGCGCCACTTGGCGATGTACCTGTATCGGGCTTGGTCCGCGCCTTCGTCACCAACGGCAGGCAGGGCATTAATTACCATCGCGGCGTCTGGCACCACCCGGTGCTGACGATCGAAAAGCGGGATGACTTCCTGGTGGTTGATCGCAGTGGCAATGGCAACAACTGCGATGAGCATTTCTTCAAAGAGGATGAGCGATTGATCCTCGCCCCCCACCAATAAGAGAAGGTCTGATCACTCGAAACAAGAGTGACAGGCGAGAGGTAAAGACTGTGGAAGCACATCTGTTGGAATGGCTCAACCTGAGCGTGCGTTGGATACATATGATCACGGGTGTGGCCTGGATTGGCGCATCGTTCTACTTCGTCTGGCTGGAGAACAACCTCAACCGCGCCAACCCCAAGGACGGCCTGTCCGGCGATCTCTGGGCGATCCACGGTGGTGGTATCTATCACCTGGAAAAATACAAACTGGCCCCCCCGTCGATGCCGGAAAACCTGCATTGGTTCAAATGGGAAGCCTATTTCACCTGGATGTCGGGTATCGCCCTGCTATGCCTGGTGTTCTACTTCAACCCCATGCTCTACCTCGTTGCCCCCGGCAGCGGCCTCAGCGGCCCTGAAGGTGTGGCCATCGGCATCGGCGCCTTGATCGCCGGCTGGTTCATCTACGACTTCCTCTGCGACTCCCCCCTGGGCAAGAAACCCGCCCTGCTCGGTTTTATCCTGTTCGTGCTGCTGATCGCCGCGGCTTATGGCTTCAGCAAGGTGTTCAGTGGTCGCGGTGCCTATCTGCACGTCGGCGCCATCATCGGCACCATCATGGTGGGTAACGTTTTCCGCATCATCATGCCGGCCCAGCGTGCGCTGGTGGCGGCGATCGCCGAGAACCGCACCCCGGACCCAACCCTGCCAGCCAAAGGCCTGTTGCGTTCACGCCACAACAACTACTTCACCCTGCCCGTGCTGTTCATCATGATCAGCAACCACTTCCCGAGCACTTATGGCAGCCAGTACAACTGGTTGATCCTGGCCGGGATCGCAGTGCTGGCGGTGCTGGTGCGTCACTACTTCAACACCCGGCATGACAGCCACAAGTTCGCCTGGACCCTGCCCGTCGCCGCACTGGGCATGATTTGCCTGGCCTACGTGACTGGCCCGGCGCCCATGAACAGTGCCCCTGAAGTGGCCAAGGCACCGGGGCAAATCGAGTATCAACCCCTGCCTGAAACCGCCCTGGGCGGTGGTGCCAAGCCTAAAGCCGAAACCGCACCGGCCGCGCCTGCCAGTGCTCCGGCCCAGGCATCCAACGCCGGCCCAGCCTTCGACAAAGTACACAGTGTGATCCAGGAGCGTTGCGCGGTTTGCCACTCGGCCAAACCCACCAGCCCCCTGTTCAGCACCGCACCGGGTGGCGTGATGTTCGATACACCGGAACAGATCCACCTGCAGGCTGCACGGATCCAGGCCCAGGCAGTCGCCAGCCAGATCATGCCACTGGGCAACATCACCCAGATGACCCAGCAGGAACGTGAGCTGATCGGTGCCTGGATCGCCCAGGGGGCTCAAACCAACTGATCAACGCCTGTCACCAGGCTGCTTCGCGGGCAAGCTCGCTTCTACAGAACCGAATTCATCTGTAGGGGCGGGCTTGCTTGCCATCAGCCGATCAAGATTCGCCTGTTGCAGACACGCTGTGCGCAAAGACCCAGCGGTTAAATCACAAGAATAAAAAGATCCGAGGTGTTGCATGTCCGATTCATCCGAACGGTGCGTTCCTGATGCGCCTGCCATCCAGCGCTTGCCCCTCTTGCAACTGATCCTGGTCGGTCTGCAGCACGTTCTGCTGATGTATGGCGGTGCCATTGCAGTGCCTCTGATCATCGGACAGGCCGCGGGCCTGAGTCGTGAAGAAATCGCCTTCCTGATCAACGCCGACCTACTGGTGGCGGGGATCGCCACCATCGTCCAGTCACTGGGCATCGGCCCCATGGGCATCCGCATGCCGGTGATGATGGGCGCCAGTTTTGCCGCGGTGGGCAGCATGGTCGCCATGGCCGGCATGCCCGGTATCGGCATGCAGGGGATCTTCGGCGCGACCATCGCCGCCGGCTTCTTCGGCATGCTGATTGCGCCCTTTATGTCCAAAGTGGTGCGTTTCTTTCCGCCCCTGGTCACCGGCACGGTGATCACCTCGATCGGTTTGTCGCTGTTTCCCGTGGCGGTGAATTGGGCTGGCGGCGGCAGCTCCGCCGCCCAGTTCGGCTCGCCGATCTACCTGACCATCGCCGCCCTGGTGCTGGGCACCATCCTGTTGGTCCACCGTTTTATGCGCGGCTTCTGGGTGAACATTTCCGTGCTGATCGGCATGGGCTTGGGTTACCTGCTATGCGGGGTGATCGGCATGGTCGACCTCTCCGGCATGGCCGAGGCGCCTTGGCTGCAAGTGGTCACCCCGCTTCATTTCGGCATGCCACAGTTTCACCTGGCACCGATCCTGTCGATGTGCCTGGTGGTGGTGATTATCTTTGTCGAGTCCACCGGCATGTTCCTGGCCCTGGGTAAAATCACCGGCCAGGACGTCACCCCTCGGATGCTGCGCCGTGGCCTGCTGTGCGATGCCGGTGCCTCGTTCTTCGCCGGTTTTTTCAACACCTTCACCCACTCCTCCTTCGCCCAGAACATTGGCCTGGTTCAGATGACCGGTGTGCGCTGCCGATCGGTAACCATCGTCGCCGGCGGCCTGCTGGTGGTGCTGAGCCTGCTGCCCAAGGCCGCCTTCCTTGTGGCGTCAATTCCGGCGGCGGTACTGGGCGGCGCGGCAATTGCCATGTTCGGCATGGTCGCCGCTACGGGCATCAAGATCCTCCAGGAAGCCGACATTGCTGACCGTCGCAACCAATTGCTGGTGGCGGTAAGCATTGGCATGGGCCTGATTCCAGTGGTCCGGCCAGAGTTTTTTGCGCACCTGCCGCTGTGGATGAGCCCCATCACCCACAGTGGTATTGCCATGGCGACCCTTAGCGCACTGGTGCTGAACCTGTTGTTCAACATCCTCGGTGGCGCCGAACGTGCTGCCGACAATCCCACCCACGTGCACCCGCACTAATCCCGCACCCTCTACCTCAGCGCACCCTCGCGACCCCATGAGCCTTAACTCGATGCTCGGCAACAGTGCCCCAAAGTTGTTTCAGGCGCTCTGTTGCGGGGCACTTGAGCGCGATTGCCGGAGCCAGTATTCTCCGCGGCCGCGCCAATCCGGGGTAAAAAAAAGCCCGGATAAAAAACCTGACCTGAACGCCAACTTATCCCGGCCCTGTCAGGCGCCAAAGCGCACGGATTCGAAGCCCAATCCGCTCTCAATCGACTGTATTCGTATTGTCGAGCGGGAGTTTTTTGCTTTTTTCCAGCCTTGGCTCAGCTCTTGCTATGAGCAATAAAGCTGACCGTTTGGATGATTTTTACCGCAGTGAAAAAAGGCGCCACACCAGAGTGCCGACGCTTGAAAAAACGTGGAACCACTTACTTTGGGAGCAACCGAATGAAACAGACGTGCACCAGCCTGATGCTTGCAGGATCCTTGCTGGCCGGGGGGCAGGCCATGGCCGGCGACCTGCTGCAATGGCAGAACAACAGCCTGACGTATCTGTATGGCAAGAACTTCGAGGTCAACCCACAAATCCAGCAGACCGTGACCTTCGAACACGCCGACGGCTGGAAATACGGGGACAACTTCTTCTTCCTGGACCGTATCTTTTACAACGGCAAGGAAGACGGTAACGCCGGCCCGAGTACTTACTATGGCGAGTTCAGCCCACGCCTCTCGTTCGGCAAAATATTCGACCAAAAGTTGGAATTCGGCCCAATCAAGGACGTGTTGCTGGCAATGACCTATGAGTTCGGCGAAGGCGACAACGAGTCGTACCTGATCGGCCCGGGCTTCGACCTGGCCATCCCCGGCTTCGACTACTTCCAACTGAACTTCTACAACCGTCAGACCGAAGGCAGCCGTGCCGGCGACAACGTCTGGCAGATCACCCCGGTCTGGGCCTACACCATTCCCGTGGGCAAGTCGGACATCCTGATCGACGGTTTCATGGACTGGGTCGTCGATAACGACAAAAACAGCAAAGGCACTTACCACGCCAACCTGCACTTCAACCCGCAGATCAAGTACGACCTGGGCAAAGCCCTGAGCTGGGGTGAAAAGCAGTTGTACGTCGGTATCGAGTACGACTACTGGAAGAACAAGTACGGCATCAAAGACTCTGGCGCGTTTGAAACCAACCAGGACACCGCCAGCCTGTTGGTCAAGTTCCACTTCTGACGTTCGCTGTCGCTGACAAGCCCGCTGCCGCACCCAGGCACCTCAATGCCTGGGCAGCAGCCGGCTTGCCGGCCACAGGGTGGCTGACCGGGCAAAAACAGGCTCCACCTCGAAACATCTAAATAGTCGATAAAAACACAGAAGAATTCGCAACCTTTGATCGATCGGACTGGCATAGCATGTCGACCATTCCCACCTGATCAGGAGTTGTACCCATGACTCAATTACGCAACGTTATCAGCGTCCATAGCGGCCAGCCCGCCTCGGACGGCGCCGGGGTCAAGCTGACCCGGGTCTTCGGTGGCCAAGGCGTAGAGCGTTTCGACCCCTTCCTGATGCTCGATGAATTTGGCTCGCAGAACCCCGACGACTACATCGCCGGCTTCCCGCCTCACCCCCATCGCGGTTTTGAAACCGTCACCTACATGCTCGAAGGTCGCATGCGTCATGAGGACCACCTGGGCAATGTCGGGCTGCTGGAAGGCGGAGGCGTGCAGTGGATGACCGCGGCCAAAGGCATCATCCACAGCGAGATGCCGGAGCAGGAAGAAGGCGTGATGCGCGGCTTTCAGTTGTGGCTCAACTTGCCGGGCAAACACAAGCTCGACCCGGCCAGCTACCAAGACATTCAACCCAAGGACATTCCGCGCCTGACCACGGCTGCCGGGGTCGAGGTGGTGGTGATCGCCGGCACCTTCGAGGATGGCCAGGTCCGGCAACCAGGCGCCGTGCAGCGTCCGGACACCGAGCCCTGCTACTTCGACCTGCACCTGGGTGCCGGCAGTCAGGTCGCCCCGCGCTTGCCCGAGGGGCATCGGGCGCTGCTCTATGTCTACGAAGGCGCCCTGGAACTGCCGGGCCACCCTCAGAGCGTGACCAGCAGCAAGCTGGTGCGCCTGTCCGATCACGGCGACCTGCAACTGGCCAGCCAGTCCGGGGCCAAGGTGCTGCTGATTGCCGGCAAGCCGCTGGGTGAACCCATCGTCCAATACGGGCCCTTTGTCATGAACACCCGGGAAGAGATCGAACAGGCCCTGAGGGACTTTCGTGACGACAAGCTGACCGCTTAAACCGACAGCCCCAGGAACCGCGACAACTCTTCACGCTTGGCCAAGGCATCGCGGCGCCCCAGTTCGATCAGCTCACTGCAGTAGCTGGCCTCGAACAGCAGGTAACTCAGGACACCGGCGCCGCTGGTCTTGGTCGCCCCTGGCCCGCGCAGGAACAAACGCAAGGCCTTGGGCAACTCTTGCCGATGCCGCGCAGCAATTTCATCGATCGGCTGGCTGGGAGCGATCACCAGCACATCCACCGGTGCCACCCCAAGGCTGCGCACGGGCACTTGCCGTGGCATCAGGTGGCTGAACTGGTTGAGCCGCTCCAGCAGCTCGATGTCACTTTCCAGGCTGTCGATGAAGGTGCTGTTGAGCATGTGCCCACCGATCTGCGCCAGGGTCGGCTGCTGTCCGGTGTACGTGCGCTGCGCCGCGCTGTCCGGGTCGACGCCCCGGGGGTTGCCGCTGACGCCCACCACCAGCACCCGGCTGGCCCCCAGGTGCAGCGCCGGGCTGATCGGTGCCGATTGCCGCACCGCGCCGTCGCCAAAGTACTCCTGTTCGATCTTGACCGGGGCGAACAGCAACGGAATTGCCGAGCTGGCCAGCAAGTGCTCCACGCTGATTTGAGTGGGGATCCCGATGCGCCGATGACGCAGCCAGGGTTCGATGACCCTGCCGCCCTGATAAAAAGTCACCGCCTGTCCGGATTCATAACCGAAGGCCGTCACCGCCACCGCATGCAATTGCCCCTGGGCGATGGCGTCATCGATCCCGGACAGTTGCAGCTTGTCGTTGAGCAGGTCTTTGAGGGGCGAGCTGTTGATCAGTGCCACAGGTACTTGGGCACCGAGTCCGAGCAGGCTGTGGCCGACAAAGCGGCTGGCCTGGCGAATCACCCCAGGCCAGTCACTGCGCATCACCTGATGACTGCGAAAGCTCTGCCAAAAGGCCGTGAGGCGCAGGATCGCCGTCTTGAAATCCGTGGCGCCGCTGGCCAGGCTCACCGCATTGATCGCCCCGGCCGAGGTGCCGACAATCACCGGAAACGGGTTGTCGGCGCCCGGCGGCAGCAACTCGGCAATGGCCGCCAGCACCCCCACTTGATAGGCCGCTCGCGCCCCGCCACCGGAAAGAATCAGGCCTGTAACCGGTTCAGCAGGGCTCATCGCAACACTCCATGGCGCTCGGGGGCCTTTTATCGTTATGGGGTCAACCGCGTTTGGGATACAGCTTCGGCTCGCCAGGTGGCCGGCTCTTGAAGCGTCGATGGGCCCACAGGTACTGCTCGGGGCATTCGCGCAAGGCGCTTTCGATCCACTGGTTAATGCGCAGGCAGTCGGCTTCCTCGGTCTCCCCGGGGAAATCACTCAGGGGCGCATGGATCACCAGTCGATAACCGCTGCCATCAGCCAGGCGCTCCTGAGTGAACGGCACCACCAGGGCCTTGCCCAGGCGAGCGAACTTGCTGGTGGCAGTGACGGTGGCCGCCTGGATGCCGAACAGCGGCACGAAAATGCTTTGCTTGGCGCCGTAGTCCTGATCCGGCGCATACCAGATGGCCCGCCCGGCACGCAGCAGCTTGAGCATGCCGCGCACATCCTCGCGCTCCACCGCCAGGGAATCCAGGTTGTGGCGCTCGCGACCGCGGCGCTGGATAAAGTCGAACAACGGGTTTTTGTGCTCGCGGTACATACCGTCAATGGTGTGCTGCTGACCGAGCAGGGCCGCGCCGATTTCCAGGGTGGTGAAATGCAGGGCCATGAGAATCACGCCCTTGCCTTCACGTTGGGCCGCCTGCAGGTGCTCCAGCCCTTCGATATGGGCCAGGCGCGCCAGGCGCGGCTTGGACCACCACCAGCTCATGGCCATTTCAAAGAAGGCAATGCCGGTGGAGGCGAAGTTGTCCTTGAGCAGGCGTCGACGCTCGGCGGCCGACTTCTCGGGAAAACACAGTTCAAGATTGCGCTTGGCAATCCGCCGCCGTTCGCCGGCGACCCGATACATCAACGCGCCCAAACCACGACCGATGACCAGCAACAGCGGATAAGGCAGTTGGACGACCAACCACAAGAGGCCAAGCCCCAGCCACAACGGCCAAAAACGCGGCGATAAAAATGCAGCTCGAAAACGCGGGCGATCCATTACAGATTCCGGACAGACAACAAGGTCGCGCATTCTACATCGGTTCGACCCGGGTTGCGGCTCGCGGGCGTTCTCGTTATAAGTCTCGGCACTTTTAGTGACAAGCCGCTTTATGCCGACCATGAGCCAAACCGAATCGCTAGACCAAGATCCTGTGTTCCAGTTAAAGGGCAGCATGCTCGCCATCACGGTGCTGGAACTGGCCCGCAATGACCTCGAAGGCCTGGATCGCCAGTTGGCCGCGAAGGTCGCGCAAGCGCCGAATTTCTTCAGCAACGCGCCCTTGGTATTGGCCCTGGACAAGCTCCCGGCCAGCGAAGGCGCGGTGGACCTGCCCGGGCTGATGCGCGTGTGCCGCCAGCATGGCCTGCGCACCCTGGCCATCCGCGCCAACCGTATCGAAGACATTGCCGCGGCCATCGCCGTGGACCTGCCGGTGCTGCCACCGTCCGGCGCCCGGGAGCGGCCCCTGGATCCCCAGGAAGGCGAAGTCCGGAAAAAACCGGAAAAACCGGCCGAACCGACGGTCAAGCCGACCCGTATCATCACTTCGCCAGTGCGTGGCGGGCAGCAGATCTATGCTCAAGGCGGCGACCTGGTGGTGATCTCCTCGGTCAGCCCAGGCGCGGAACTTCTCGCCGATGGCAACATCCATGTATACGGCCCCATGCGCGGTCGCGCGCTGGCCGGCGTCAAGGGCGACACCAAGGCACGGATTTTCTGTCAGCAATTGAGCGCTGAATTGGTCTCCATCGCCGGCCAATACAAGGTGTCCGAAGACCTGCGTCGAGATCCATTGTGGGGCTCCGGGGTCCAGGTCAGCCTGTCGGGCGATGTGTTGAACATCACTCGTCTTTAACGGATACTGCCGCATTTTCCAAGCATCTCTAAAACGTAGCGAAAACGGCTCAAACGAAGTAGGAAGTTGCCAGCACGTCGTGTTTACCAGGGGTAAATGGCGCCGCTGATCAAGCTCCAGCCAAGGCTGTCCGACTGCAGTAGTTTCAAGAGATGTTTTTCAGGGGCTAAAAGTCCTTTTTCCTTAGGGGTGAAACACCTTGGCCAAGATTCTCGTGGTTACATCCGGCAAGGGTGGTGTGGGTAAGACCACCACCAGCGCCGCTATCGGTACCGGCCTCGCTCTGCGCGGCCACAAAACAGTCATCGTCGACTTCGACGTCGGCCTGCGTAACCTCGACCTGATCATGGGCTGCGAACGCCGCGTGGTTTACGACTTCGTCAACGTGGTCAACGGCGAAGCCAACCTGCAACAAGCCCTGATCAAAGACAAGCGCCTGGAAAACCTCTACGTACTGGCCGCCAGTCAGACCCGCGATAAAGACGCGCTGACCGTCGAAGGCGTGGAAAAAGTCCTGATGGAGCTCAAGGAACAATTTGAGTTCGTGGTCTGCGATTCCCCGGCAGGCATCGAAAAAGGCGCTCACCTGGCCATGTACTTCGCTGATGAAGCGATTGTCGTGACCAACCCGGAAGTCTCCTCGGTCCGCGACTCCGACCGTATGCTCGGCCTGCTGGCCAGCAAATCCCGACGCGCGGAAAACGGCGAAGACCCGATCAAGGAACATTTGCTGCTGACCCGCTACAACCCGGAGCGCGTCAACAACGGCGAAATGCTCGGCGTCGAAGACGTCAAGGAAATTCTCGCCGTCACCCTGCTGGGTGTGATCCCAGAATCCCAAGCGGTGCTCAAGGCCTCCAACCAGGGCGTGCCGGTAATCCTCGACGACCAAAGCGACGCCGGCCAGGCGTATAGCGATGCCGTCGATCGTTTGCTGGGCAAAACCGTGGAACACCGGTTCCTTGATGTCGAGAAGAAGGGATTCTTCGAGCGCCTGTTTGGAGGTAGATAATGAATCTTTTTGACTTCTTTCGTGCCAATAAAAAGGTAAGTACCGCGTCGGTGGCGAAAGAGCGTCTACAGATCATCGTGGCGCATGAACGCGGCCAGCGCAGTACCCCAGATTACTTGCCCGCCTTGCAGAAGGAACTGGTGGAAGTGATCCGCAAGTACGTCAATATCGGGTCCGATGATGTGCATGTCGCCCTGGAAAACCAGGGTAGCTGCTCGATTCTGGAACTCAATATCACCCTGCCAGATCGCTGATCGATCCGGCGGGAGCCACGGCGGCCCGGGGACTTGGTGCAATGCATCGGGTTCCTGAGCCGCCGTTGGCGTTTGTTACGAGACTGTTTTATGCCGCTGTCGAATATTCACATCATTCACCAGGATGCCGCCGTGCTGGTGGTGAACAAGCCCACCCTGCTGCTTTCCGTGCCAGGGCGTGCCGATGACAACAAAGACTGCCTGATCACCCGCCTGCAGGAAAACGGTTACCCGGAAGCCCGCATCGTCCACCGTCTGGATTGGGAAACCTCGGGCATCATCCTCCTGGCCCGCGACCCCGATACCCACCGCGAGCTGTCGCGGCAGTTTCATGACCGGGAAACCGAAAAAGCCTACACCGCACTCTGCTGGGGCCAACCCGAACTGGACAGCGGCAGCATCGACCTGCCCCTGCGCTACGACCCGCCGACCAAACCCCGGCACGTGGTGGACCATGAGTTCGGCAAGCACGCCCTGACGTTCTGGCGTGTGCTGGAGCGCTGCGGTGACTGGTGCCGCGTAGAGCTGACCCCGATCACCGGCCGCTCCCACCAGTTGCGTGTGCATATGCTGTCCATCGGTCATCCGCTGCTGGGTGACGGCCTCTACGCCCACCCACAAGCCCTGGCCGCCTGGCCGCGCCTGTGCCTGCACGCCAGCATGCTAAGTTTCACCCATCCGCAAAGCGGCGAGCGCCTGCGCTTCGAGTGCCCTGCGCCCTTCTGAGACAACCTTTGCAGGAGCCGGCGTGCCGGCGATAGCGGCTTGAAGGCCCGACCCAGGTCGACGACCGCTTCGCCAGCAAGCCGGCTCCTACAGGGCTCGCCTATACGTTAAACTCGCGCCACTGCTGTCTGGAGCTATTTATGCGCGAAGAGTTGAACCAAGGCCTGATCGACTTTCTCAAGGCCTCCCCTACCCCTTTCCATGCCACCGCCAGCCTGGTTCAACGCCTGGAAGCGGCCGGTTATCAACGCCTGGACGAACGCGAAACCTGGACCACCGAAGCCAACGGTCGCTACTACGTCACCCGTAATGATTCTTCGATCGTAGCCTTCAAGCTGGGCCGACACTCGCCGCTGTCAGGCGGTATCCGCCTGGTCGGCGCCCACACCGACAGCCCCTGCCTGCGGGTCAAGCCGCAGCCGGAGCTGCAACGCCAGGGCTTCTGGCAACTGGGCGTGGAAGTCTATGGCGGCGCCCTGCTGGCACCGTGGTTCGACCGTGACCTGTCCCTGGCCGGCCGCGTAACCTTCCGTCGCGACGGCAAGGTGGAAAGCCAATTGATCGACTTCAAGGCGCCCATCGCGATCATTCCCAACCTGGCCATCCACCTCAACCGTGAAGCCAACCAGGGCTGGGCGATCAATGCCCAGACCGAACTGCCGCCGATCCTCGCCCAATTCGCCGGCGACGAGCGCGTGGACTTCCGCGCCGTGCTCACCGACCAATTGGCCCGCGAACACGGCCTCAACGCCGATGTGGTGCTGGACTACGAGCTGAGTTTCTACGACACCCAGAGCGCGGCGGTGATCGGCCTGCACGGCGACTTTATCGCCGGCGCGCGCCTGGACAACTTGCTGTCCTGCTACGCCGGCCTGCAAGCCCTGCTCAATGCCGACACCGAAGAAACCTGCGTACTGGTGTGCAACGACCACGAAGAAGTGGGCTCCTGCTCCGCCTGTGGCGCCGACGGCCCGATGCTCGAGCAAACCTTGCGCCGCCTGCTGCCCGAAGGCGACGAGTTCGTGCGCACCATCCAGAAGTCCCTGCTGGTGTCGGCGGACAACGCCCACGGCGTGCACCCCAATTACGCCGACAAGCACGACGCCAACCACGGTCCAAAGCTCAATGCCGGCCCGGTGATCAAGGTCAACAGCAACCAGCGTTACGCCACCAACAGCGAAACAGCCGGCTTCTTCCGCCACCTGTGCATGGCCGAAGAAGTGCCGGTGCAAAGTTTCGTGGTGCGCAGCGACATGGGTTGCGGCTCGACCATCGGCCCGATCACCGCCAGCCACCTGGGCGTGCGCACCGTGGACATCGGCCTGCCGACCTTCGCCATGCACTCGATCCGCGAGCTGTGCGGCAGCCACGATCTGGCACACCTGGTGAAAGTCCTGAGCGCCTTCTACGCCAGCCGCGACCTGCCATAGCAGCACGCCCTGGGAAGCGTCCGCAAACGCGGCGCTTCCCAGGGCTGCCCTCGCGCCCGCGCCACAAAAAGCGCCTGATGCATATCAATCGCAGTTCCCACAAAGCGGCCTAGACTCAACAGCATCCCTTCTGACAAGGCTGTCACTATGATCCCGATGTCTGCGTTCCATGCGATGCTGCTGCCCATCCTCGCGGGGATGATCCTGCTGGCCATCGGCTTCAACTTCCGCGACAAAAACATTGGGGTCTTCGGCATGTGGATCGGCATGCTGCTGATCCTCTGCACCGTGATCTACAAGATCCTTGCCAAGCTCGCCGAATAAAACCACACCAGACTCGCATTGGCCTGGGCTGCCTCGTACACTCGGCCGATCCGTTTTCTCCGAGGTTGACCGCCCCGTGCTTGCTCGTCTTTTCGCTTTGCCCTGCTGGCTGCTCGTCTGCCTGTTGACCCTGCTGCCGAGCATGACTGCCCAGGCCGTGGGCCTGCCGGGGTTGCTCAATACCCAGAGCCAGGCGCAGCCCCAGTCCCAGGAACCCTTGGGGCAGTCGCTGGATGAAGTGATCAAATCCCTGGAAAACGATCAGCAGCGCGCCAAGCTGCTGGCCGACCTTAAGAAGCTGCGAGATGCCACCAAGAAAGCCCAACCCACCGCCGAGGAAGGCGTGCTGGGGCTGATCGGCGGTACCCTGGCCAGCTTCGAAAAACAGTTCGCCGGTGCCGACAGCCCGCTGAGCCGCTGGTCAGATGAGTTCGACCTGGCCAAGGACGAACTTGGCGCGCTGATGCTGCCGGCCAGTCAATGGCTACCGATGATCTTTGCCTTCGCCCTGATCCTGCTGGTCTGGAGCCTGCTGGCAACGGCGCTGATCTGGCTCAGCCATCGGATTCGCCTGCGCTTCGGCCTGACCGAAGAGCTGCCTCAACACCCCAAGACCTGGGACATGTTGCGCTTCGCCCTGCGCAAGCTCGGCCCCTGGCTGATTGCCCTGCTGATCACCGTCTACATGAGCTACGCCCTGCCCTCATCCCTAGGCAAGGACCTGGCGATGGTGCTGGCCTATGCCTTGGTAGTGGGCACCTGCTTCTCGGCCATCTGCGTGCTGGCCTTCTCCTTGCTCGACGGCCCGCACCGCCATCGGGCGTTATACATCCTGCGGCGCCGGGCGTTTCGTCCACTGTGGTTGATCGGCAGTTTCGCCGCCTTTGGCGAAGCCCTGAGCGATCCACGGTTGGTGGCCAGCCTGGGCGCCCACCTGGCCCACACAGCAGCCACCTTCACCAATGTCCTGGCGGCGCTGTCGACCGGGGTGTTCATCCTGCGTTTCCGCCGCCCCATCGCCCACCTGATCCGCAACCAACCCCTGGCCCGGCGCCTGACCCGGCGCGCCCTGAGCGACACCATCGAAATCATCGGCACCTTCTGGTACCTGCCGGCCCTGGTGCTGGTCGGCATCTCGCTGTTCGCCACCTTCGTCTCGGCGGGCGATACCAGCACCGCCCTGCGGCAATCGCTGATCTGCACGGTGCTGCTGGTGCTGTGCATGGTGATCAACGGCCTGGTGCGCCGGCATGCCCTCAGGCCCCAGCGTGGCCACAAGCGCCATGCGCTGTATTCGGAACGCCTGAAAAACTTCTTCTATACCCTGGCGCACCTGGTGGTTTGGCTGGCCTTTATCGAACTCGGGTTGCGGGTCTGGGGCTTGTCGCTGATCCGCTTCACCGAAGGCGAAGGCCATGAGATCAGCGTCAGGCTCTTCGGCCTCGGCGGCACGCTGCTGTTCGCCTGGCTGATCTGGATCCTCAGCGATACCGCTGTGCACCATGCCCTGACCCGTTCGCGCAAAGGCCTGGCCAATGCCCGGGCGCAGACCATGATGCCGCTGATCCGCAACGTGCTGTTCGTGGCGATTTTCATCATTGCGCTGATCGTCGCCCTGGCGAACATGGGGATGAACGTCACGCCGCTGCTGGCCGGTGCCGGTGTGATCGGCCTGGCCATCGGTTTCGGCGCCCAGTCCCTGGTGGCCGACCTGATCACCGGGCTGTTCATCATCATTGAGGACTCCCTGGCCATCGACGACTACGTGGACGTTGGCGGCCACCTCGGCACGGTCGAGGGCCTGACCATCCGTACCGTGCGCCTGCGGGACATCGACGGCATCGTGCACACCATCCCCTTCAGCGAAATCAAGAGCATCAAGAACTACTCCCGGGAATTCGGTTATGCGATTTTCCGCGTGGCGATCCCTTACAACATGGAGATCGATGACGCGATCAAGCTGATGCGCGATGTCGGGCAAAAGATGCGCAGCGACCCTCTGCAGCGACGCAATATCTGGTCACCGCTGGAGATTCAGGGGGTGGAGAGTTTCGAGTCCGGCAGCGCCATTCTGCGTGCCCGGTTCAAGACTGCGCCGATCAAGCAGTGGGAGGTCTCACGGGCCTTCAACCTGTCCCTCAAACGCCAGCTCGACGAGGCCGGCCTGGACTTGGCCACGCCACGCATGAGCATCCAGGTCATCACCCCCGGCATCACCCCGGACAACAAATAACGGGTAGGATCCGGGTGGCCGGGGAAACCCTTCACCCTTGCCGGTAGCCCCTACAGCACATCGACGCCGACATGAATCGCGTCATGGCGCCAGAACTCCAGATCGCAATCGATCAGCCGTTCGTGCTGGTCGTAGTTGACCCGGGCAATCCGCAGCCCGGGGCTGCCCACGGACACCTTCAAGGCCGCCGCCGCTTCAGGCTGCAATGAGGTCGGCACGATTTCGAAACGCACCCGGCCGTAATGCAGGTCGTAATGCCGGGCATAGAGTTCGGTCATCGACTGGTTCAGGTCGAAGTCGAGAATCTGCGGAAAATACTGTGGGTTCAGGTAGTGCTCCACGTACAGCACCAGCCGCTCATCGATACGCCGGGCCCGACAGATCTGAATCACGCTGGACAACGCCGGCAGTTGCAACCAGGCACAGACCGCTGCCGACGCCGGCAACAGCCGTGCCGAGATCACTTCGGTAGAAGGCACTCGCCCCTGGGCGCTGACCATGGCGTGAAAATGGCTGCGCTGCATGAGGTTGTAGGCCAGCCGCGGCGGCGAGACGAACCAGCCACGGCGCTCCTCGCGATAAATCTGCCCTTGGGCCTCCAGTTGCAGCAAGGCCTCACGCACAGTAATCCGCGTGGTGTCGAACAACTCACTGAGCTTGCGCTCGGCGGGCAACTTGCTGCCGGGCGCCAATAGGCCATGGCTGATCTGCTCCTGCAGGACCTGGCCGATGCTTGTCACCGCTTTGGTTGTCTCGTTGCGCATCAATGTTACCCATCTGGACTAGACCAGCACCGTTACAGGGCGCAACGCCCCAGGAAAAACCCCTTGTCTGCCAAGCGAAGCCTAGGCAATGCACATGACTGACAGATGACAAAGCCGCTGAACGGCCCGTCCAGATACCTGCAATTGATCAGCCAAGCCCTTGTGGATCAGCCGTTTAACCATGGTCTACGCTTATCTCGCAGCCCCGCCCCTGCGGCCATGAAAACCCTTGCAGGACCAATGCCGACATTAAAGTGTCATCCGGCAAGCTTAAATTGGCTCAGGTATTGCTGACCTAGACCAATCCAACCGCAAACCTAAAAAAGTGCAGCGCTAACCACGCCCAAAGGAGCTTCGGATGAAACAGCTTTTCCTGGCATCACTGTTAGGCTCGACCATTGCCATGTGCACCGCCGCCATGGCCGCTGATATCGATTTGAAAACCCTGGAAGCCGCCGCCAAAACGGAAGGTGCGGTCAACAGCGTCGGCATGCCCGATGACTGGGCCAACTGGAAAGGCACCTGGGAGGACCTGGCCAAGAACTACGGCCTCAAGCACATGGACACCGACATGAGCTCGGCCCAGGAAATCGCCAAGTTCGCCGCCGAGAAAGACAACGCCAGCGCCGACATCGGCGACGTCGGTGCGGCCTTCGGTCCGATCGCGGTCAAGCAGGGCGTGGTGCAACCCTACAAGCCAAGCACCTGGGACCAGGTCCCGGACTGGGCCAAGGATAAAGACGGCAACTGGGCCCTGGCCTACACCGGCACCATTGCCTTCATCATCAACAAAAAGCTGCTGCACGGCTCCGAAGCACCGACCCGTTGGTCCGACCTGGAGAAAGGTAAATACAAGGTCTCCATCGGTGACGTGAGCACCGCGGCCCAGGCCGCCAACGGCGTGCTGGCCGCCGCCATTGCCAAGGGCGGCAACGAGAAAAACATTCAGCCGGCGCTGCTGATGTTCGCCGAGATTGCCAAGCAAGGGCGCCTGTCCCTGGCCAACCCGACCATTGCCACCCTGGAAAAAGGCGAGGTGGAAGTGGGCGTGGTCTGGGATTTCAACGGCCTGAGCTACCGCAACAAGATGGTCAACAAGGACGACTACATCGTACTGATCCCGTCTGACGGTTCGGTGATCTCCGGCTACACCACCATCATCAACAAGTACGCCAAGCACCCCAACGCCGCGAAACTGGCACGTGAATACATCTTCAGCGATGCTGGCCAAATCAACCTGGCCCGGGGCAATGCCCGTCCCATCCGCGCCGAGCACCTGACCCTGCCGCCAGAAGTACAGGCCAACCTGCTGCCCAACGAACAGTACAAGCACGTCACGCCGATCAAGGATCCGGATGCCTGGGAAAAAACCTCCAAGGCCCTGCCGCAGAAGTGGCAGGAAGAAGTGATCATCAATATGCAATGACACGATCACTGCAGGAGCCGGCTTGCCGGCTCCTGCAGTTGGTCCGTTTTATTGATCGGAGCCTTGCCCCTATGAAGCACAACGTCATCCTTGTGGTGCTCGACGGCCTCAATTACGAGGTTGCCCGGCATGCCATGGGGCACCTCCAGGCTTATGTCGGCGCCGGCCGCGCGGCGCTCTACAAGCTGGAATGTGAATTACCCGCGCTCTCGCGCCCGCTGTATGAATGCATCCTCACGGGCGTACCGCCGATCGACAGCGGCATCGTCCACAATAATGTCTCGCGCCTGTCCAACCAGCGCAGCATTTTCCATTACGCCACTGACGCCGGCTTGAGCACCGCGGCGGCGGCTTACCATTGGGTCAGCGAGCTGTACAACCGCTCCCCCTTTATTGCTGCCCGCGACCGGCATACCGACGACACGGCACTGCCGATCCAGCACGGGCACTTCTACTGGAACGACCACTACCCCGATTCCCACCTGTTCGCCGACGCCGAGCATCTGCGCCTGGGCCATCAGCCGAATTTTCTCCTGGTGCATCCGATGAACATCGACGATGCCGGGCACAAGCATGGCCTGGACAGCGCGCTCTACCGTAACAGTGCGCGCTCGGCAGACATCATCCTCGCCGACTACTTGCAAGGCTGGCTCGACGCCGGCTACCAGGTGCTGGTGACCGCCGACCACGGCATGAACAACGACCGCTCCCATAACGGCCTGCTGCCGGAGGAACGGGAAGTGCCGCTGTTCGTGATGGGCGATGCGTTCAGCCTCAATGCCGCTGCCGCACCCCGGCAAACCGAGTTGTGTGGCACCGTCTGCCAACTGCTGGGCATTGCCCATGACAAACCCCTGTGCCAGGAGCTGCTCAAGTGAACTCATTCACCCGAGGCAAATGGCTGGCGGTGCTGTGCCTGGTGCCCTTCGCCCTGTTCTTTATCGTGTTCCAGATTGCCCCGCTGCTGTGGGTCATGATCAACAGCCTGCAGTCGGAAGAGTTCGGCTGGGGCCTGGCCAACTTCAGCAAGATCTTCAGCTCGAAGTTCTACCTGCAGGCCATTCAGTACAGCCTGGAGATCAGTTTCTGGTCCAGCCTGTTCGGCATCATCATCGCCGTGCTGGGCAGCTACTCCCTGCGCCGGGTGGACTCGCGGCTGCGCAATTTCGTCAACGCCTTCGCCAACATGACCAGCAACTTCGCCGGCGTGCCCCTGGCCTTCGCTTTCATCATTCTGCTGGGCTTCAACGGCACCTTTACCCTGATGCTCAAGCAGTCCGGAATCATTCAGGACTTCAACCTGTACTCCAAGACCGGGCTGATCATTCTCTACACCTATTTCCAGATCCCCCTCGGGGTGTTGCTGCTCTACCCGGCATTCGACGCCCTGCGCGAAGACTGGCGTGAATCCGCCTCGCTGCTGGGCGCCAACGGCTGGCAGTTCTGGCGGCATATCGGCCTGCCGGTGCTGACCCCGGCCTTGCTGGGCACCTTCGTGATCCTCCTGGCCAACGCCCTGGGTGCCTACGCCACGGTGTTCGCCCTGACCACCGGCAATTTCAACGTGCTGCCGATCCGTATCGCCGCCATGGTGTCCGGGGATATTTCCCTGGATCCGAACATGGCCAGCGCCCTGGCGGTGGTGCTGGTGGCGTTGATGACCCTGGTGACCATCGTCCATCAGTTGCTGCTGAAGAGGAGCTACCATGTCTCGCGCTGAACCCGGCTCGGCCGTGCTCTACCACCGCGTGGTGGTGTACCTGCTGTTCGCGATTCTGTTGCTGCCGCTGCTGGGAACCTTGATCTACTCCATCGCCAGCAGTTGGTCGGCAACCATCCTGCCCAGCGGTTTCACCTTCAAGTGGTACCTGCAGCTGTGGAGCGACCCGCGTTTTCTCAACGCTTTCGGCCAGTCCCTATTGGTGTGTGTCGGCGCATTGATCCTCTCGGTGGTGCTGATCCTGCCGTTGCTGTTCGTGGTGCATTACCACTTCCCCAAGCTCGACGCGCTGATGAACATCCTCATCCTGCTGCCCTTTGCGGTACCGCCGGTGGTGTCTTCGGTGGGCTTGTTGCAACTCTATGGTTCAGGCCCCTTTGCCATGGTCGGTACGCCGTGGATCCTCATCGGCTGCTACTTCACCGTGGCCCTGCCATTCATGTACCGGGCGATCACCAACAACCTGCAAGCCATCAACCTGCGGGACCTGATGGACGCCGCCCAGTTGCTCGGCGCCAGCACCTGGCAGGCGGCGTTCCTGGTGGTGCTGCCGAACCTGCGCAAGGGGCTGATGGTCGCGTTGCTGCTGTCGTTTTCGTTCCTGTTTGGCGAGTTTGTGTTCGCCAACATCCTGGTGGGCACTCGCTATGAAACCCTGCAGGTCTACCTGAACAACATGCGCAACAGCAGCGGCCACTTCACCAGCGCCCTGGTGATTTCCTACTTCTTCTTTGTGCTGCTGCTGACCTGGGCCGCCAATATCTTGAACAAGGACAAAAGCCAATGAGCTTCGTCAGCGTCCAACACCTGCAGAAAAACTACGCGGGCACCACCGTGTTCAGCGACATCAATTGCGAGATTCAAAAGGGTGAGTTCGTCACCCTGCTGGGGCCATCGGGTTGCGGTAAATCCACCCTGCTGCGCTGCATCGCCGGCCTGACCCCGGTGGATGGCGGGCAGATTCTGCTCGACGGCCAGGACATCGTGCCCCTGAGCCCACAGAAGCGCGGGATCGGCATGGTGTTCCAGAGCTACGCACTGTTCCCCAATATGACCGTGGAACAGAATGTCGCCTTTGGCCTGCGCATGCAGAAGGTCAATGCCGACGACAGCCGCAAGCGGGTGCTCGAAGCCCTGCAACTGGTGGAACTCAGTGAATTCGCCGGGCGCTACCCACACCAACTGTCCGGCGGCCAATGCCAGCGCGTGGCCCTGGCCCGCTCCCTGGTGACCCGGCCGCGGCTGTTGCTGCTGGATGAACCACTGTCGGCACTGGATGCGCGCATCCGCAAACACCTGCGCGAGCAGATCCGCCAGATCCAGCGCGAGCTGGGCCTGACTACCATCTTCGTCACCCATGATCAGGAAGAAGCCCTGACCATGTCCGACCGCATCTTCCTGATGAACCAGGGCCGGATCGTCCAGAGCGGCGACGCCGAAACCCTCTACACCGCGCCCGTGGATGTGTTTGCCGCCGGTTTTATCGGCAACTACAACCTGCTGGACGCCGACAGCGCCAGCAAACTGCTGCAACGCCCCATCAGCGGACGCATCGCCATTCGCCCGGAGGCCATCGAACTGCGCAAGGATGGCGTGCCCAACGCGCAAATCCGCAGCCACAGCCTGCTGGGCAACGTGATCCGCTACCGGGTCGAGGCCCGCGGTGTGGAGTTGGTGGTGGATGTGTTGAACCGTTCGGCAGCGGACCTGCATGCCGATGGCCAGCAACTGACACTTTCCATCGATCCGACGGCCCTGTGTGAGGTAGCCTGATGCCTTTGATGCCGATGATTTTGAAGAGAGAGTTGCACTGATGGCCCTGGCAATTTTTGATCTGGACGAAACCCTGATTCATGGCGACTGCGCCACCCTCTGGAGCGAGCAGATGGGTCGCCTGGGCTGGGTCGACAGCGAATCCTTCATGCGCCGCAACCACGAACTCATGGACGCCTACAGCCAAGGCAAACTGGCCATGGAAGAGTTCATGGCGTTCAGCCTCGAGCCCATGGCCGGACGCACCCCGGAAGAGATCGAGCACCTGGTGGCGCCCTGGGTCGAGGACGTGATCGAGCCGATCATCTTCAGCGATGCGTGCAAGGCCATCGCCGCCCACCGCAAGGCTGGCGATCGGATCCTGGTGATCTCGGCGTCCGGGACCCACCTGGTGAAGCCGATTGCCGAGCGCCTGGGCATCGACGAAGTGCTGGGGATCGAGCTGGAGGTGCAGCACGGGGTGTACAGCGGCCACACCACCGGCACCCTGACGTACCGCGAAGGCAAGATCACCCGCTTGCTGGAATGGCTCGATGCCGAGGAAGAAAACCTGGAAGGCGCTAGCTTCTACTCCGACTCGCGCAACGACTTACCGTTGCTGCTTCGGGTCGACCATCCACAGGTGGTCAACCCGGACCCGGTGCTGCGCGAACACGCGGAAAAGGCCGGCTGGCCCATCCACCACTGGAAATAACCTTCAGAAAACCACGGCCTATCCTGTAGGCGCTGGCTTGCCAGCGATCAGGCCCCTCGCCCCAACAAGGCTTGAGGCCCCTTCGCCGGCAAGCCGGCTCCTACAATAGGGTCAGGTGAGGCTGGGATCGATCACCAGTACCAGCTTGCCCGAGACCTGATTGGTCGCCAGTTCGGCAAATGCCGCTTCAGCGTCCTGGATCGGGAAGGTCTTGGCCAATTGCGGGCTCAGGCGCCCCTCGCTGAACAACGGCCAAACGTTCTGCCCCAGGTCGCTCAACAGATCGGCCTTAAACTGGTCATCGCGACTGCGCAAGGTGGACCCCAGCAGTTGCACGCGCTTGGCCAGCACCTGGGCCAGGTCCAACTGGGCTTCGCGACCGCCCATCAGGCCAATCAGCACCCAACGCCCGTCGCGGTTGAGCAACTTAATATTCAGCGCGGCGTAATTGGCGCCGACCGGGTCGAGAATCACATCGAAAGGCCCGAAATCCTTCAATGCCTCCAGGCCATCGGTCCGCACCACGCCGCCCTGGGCACCCAGCGCCTCGCAGTAGGCCAGGCGATCAGCCGAACCAACACTGACCCAACACGGATTGCCGAACGCCTTGCACAGCTGGATGGCCGCCGAACCCACACCGCTGGCCCCCGCGTGCAGCAAGACTTTTTCCCCCGGCTTGAGGGCCGCCAGTTGGAACAGATTCAGCCAGGCGGTGCTGTAGACCTCGGGCAGCCCGGCCGCTTCGGCCAGGGACAGGCCCTCGGGCACCGGCAACACGTGGCGACCATCGACCACCACTTCTTCAGCCATGCCGCCACCGGCCAGCAGCGCGCACACCCGATCGCCGATCTGCCAGGACGAGCCTGGGCCCACCTCGCTGATAACCCCGGAGCATTCCAGCCCCAACACTTGACTGGCGCCCGGCGGTGGCGGGTAAAGCCCGGCACGCTGCAACAGATCGGCCCGATTCAGGCCGGCAGCGGCAACACGAATGCGCACTTGCCCTACATCACAAGCAGGACTTGGCTCTTCAACCCACTCCACATGACCTTCAACGCCTTGCAATGCTTTCACAGTGCCTCCATAGTGAGTCTGGACTGAGCCCGGAGCGGTAGCGCCGGGCTTTTTGCATTATGCGACCGGCCCTTTATGGAACCGGCGACTTCAAAGACGGCCTAATATGCGTTATCAATTGCCCCCGCGTCGAATCAGCATGAAGCATTTGTTCCCCAGCACCGCCCTCGCTTTTTTCATTGGTCTCGGCCTGTTGCCGATGTCGACCAATACGTTCGCAGCCAATAGCTGGGACAAACTTCAGCCTGATCGTGATGAGGTGATTGCCAGCCTTAACGTCGTTGAGTTGCTCAAGCGTCATCACTACAGCAAACCGCCGTTGGACGATGCGCGTTCGGTGATCATCTATGACAGCTATCTCAAGCTGCTGGATCCGTCGCGCAGTTACTTCCTGGCCAGTGACATCAACGAATTCGACAAATGGAAAACCCAGTTTGACGACTTCCTGAAAAGCGGCGACCTCAACGCCGGCTTCACCATCTACAAACGCTACCTGGATCGGGTCAAGGCACGCCTGGACTTCGCCCTGGTCGAGTTGACCAAAATCGACAAGCTCGACTTTACCGTCAAGGAGAGCTTGCTGATCGATCGCAAGGACGCCCCTTGGCTCAAGAGCACTGCGGAACTCGACGACCTGTGGCGCAAACGCGTCAAGGACGAAGTGCTGCGCATGAAGATCGCCGGCAAGGACACCAAGCAGATTCAGGAAACCCTGACCAAGCGCTACAAGAATCAGTTGGCGCGCCTGGACCAGACTCGGCCGGAAGATATCTTCCAGGCCTACATCAACACCTTCGCCATGTCCTACGACCCGCACACCAACTATCTGTCGCCGGATAACGCGGAGAACTTCGACATCAACATGAGCCTGTCCCTCGAGGGCATTGGCGCCGTGTTGCAGAGCGACAACGACCAGGTCAAGGTCGTGCGCCTGGTGCCGGCAGGCCCGGCGGACAAGACCAAGCAAGTGGCCCCGGCCGACAAAATCATCGGCGTTGCCCAAGGCAACAAAGAGATGGTCGACGTAGTCGGCTGGCGCCTGGACGAAGTGGTCAAGCTGATCCGCGGTCCGAAAGGCACCCTGGTGCGCCTGGAAGTGATTCCGGCCAGCAATGCGCCCAACGACCAGACCAGCAAGATCGTGCCGATCACCCGTGAAGCGGTGAAGCTCGAAGACCAGGCCGTGAAGAAGTCCGTGCTCAACCTGAAACAGGACGGCAAGGACTACAAGCTGGGGGTGATCGAAATCCCGGCCTTCTACCTGGACTTCAAGGCCTTCCGCGCCGGTGACCCGGATTACAAGAGCACCACCCGCGATGTGAAGAAACTGCTGACCGAACTGCAGAAAGACAAAGTCGACGGCGTGGTCATCGACCTGCGCAACAACGGCGGCGGCTCCCTGCAGGAAGCCACGGAACTGACCAGCCTGTTCATCGACAAAGGCCCGACCGTCCTGGTACGCAACGCCGATGGCCGCGTGGATGTGCTGGAAGATGAAAACCCCGGTGCTTTCTACAAAGGCCCGATGGCGCTGTTGGTCAACCGTCTTTCGGCCTCGGCCTCGGAGATTTTCGCCGGTGCCATGCAGGACTATCACCGCGCCTTGATCATTGGCGGCCAGACCTTCGGCAAAGGCACGGTGCAAACCATCCAGCCGCTGAACCATGGCGAGCTGAAGCTGACCCTGGCCAAGTTCTACCGGGTTTCCGGGCAGAGCACACAGCACCAGGGCGTGCTGCCGGACATCGATTACCCGTCGATCATCGACACCAAGGAAATCGGCGAAAGCGCGCTGCCGGAAGCCATGCCGTGGGACACCATCCGCCCAGCCATCAAGCCGGCAGTGGATCCGTTCAAGCCGTTCCTGGCGCAACTAAAGTCCGAGCATGAAAGCCGTTCCGCCAAGGATCCGGAGTTCGTGTTTATCCGTGACAAACTGGCCCTGGCACAGAAACTCATGGCCGAGAAAACCGTGAGCCTCAACGAAGCCGACCGTCGCGCCCAACATGCCGATATCGAAGCCAAGCAGTTGGCCCTGGAAAACATCCGCCGCAAGGCCAAGGGTGAAGAGCCGCTCAAAGAGCTGAAGAAAGAGGATGAGGACGCGCTGGCTGCCGCCGAGCCGGACAAAACCAAGCCGGAAGACGATGCTTACCTCAGCGAGACCGGGCGCATCCTCCTGGATTACCTGAAGCTCAACACCGCTGTCGCCAAGCACTGATGATGGCAATTTAATGCGAACGCTCCTCGGAGCGTCATTAAACAGTCATCATTCTGTCGTGAAATAAAGGACCGGGCGCTGCTCTTGAATCAAGGGCAGCCCCGGTCCTTTTTTTATCGACAGAGATCGCCATGACCACGACCGAGCAGCTGAGTGCCTTGAGTTCAATCCTGGCTCAAAGCGGTTTACACAGTCTGTTCCAACCGATCATCAGCCTCTCTGAACGGCGCATTCTGGGTTATGAAGCCCTGAGTCGCGGCCCCTCCAACAGTCCGCTGCATTCCCCCGTGGCGTTGTTCGCCGTGGCACGCCAGGCCGGCCGCCTGAGCGAGTTGGAAATAGCCTGCCGGCACAGCGCCTGCAAACGGTTCAGCGACCAGCAACTGCCCGGCAAGCTCTTCCTCAATGTATCGCCGGAGTCCCTGCTCGAAGCGGCGCACCAGCCAGGTCGGACCTTGCAACTGCTACAAGACTTCGGCATTCCTCCCAGCCAGGTGGTGATCGAACTCACCGAGCAAACACCGATCGATGACTTCCAGTTGCTGCAGAACGCTCTGCATCACTATCGGGACATGGGGTTCTCGATTGCCCTGGATGACCTGGGTGCCGGTTATTCCAGCCTGCGCCTGTGGTCCGAGCTCAGGCCCGACTATGTGAAGATCGACCGGCACTTTATCGACGGTATTCACCAGGATGCGCTGAAACGCGAATTCGTCGGTTCGATCCTGCAAATTGCCAAGGCCTCCCGGGCCCAGGTGATTGCCGAGGGCATCGAGTTGGCCGAGGAACTGACGGTGCTGACGGAAATGGGCGTGGACCTGGTCCAGGGCTACCTGCTCTGTCGTCCCCAGGAGCAGCCGCCACGGGATGCCCGGAGCATGCTGCCCAAGCAGGACAACCCGGCGACGGTACTCAACGATGAGAGCAGTGACCTCAGCGCCCTGCTCAATGAACAACCGGCCGTGGCCCGCAACACCCCTACCGCCACGGTACTGGAAGCCTTTCGCCGCCAAGCCAACCTGAACTCCCTGGCGGTCCTCGATGAGCAAGGCCAGCCGTGCGGCATCGTGCATCGACATTCCCTGTCAGATGCCCTGCTCAAGCCCTTCGCCACCGACCTGTTTGCCCGCAAGCCCATCAGCCGCCTGATGAACGACGACTTCCTCGCGGTCGAACTCAGCCAGTCGCTGCAGCAGGTCAGCCGGCTGATCACCAGCCGCGCCCGACAGCGCATCGAGGAAGACTTCATCATTACCCTCAACGGCAGCTACCTGGGCCTGGGCCGGGTCATCGATGTGCTGAAACTGATCACCGAGCTGAAAATCCAGCAAGCACGATACGCCAACCCCCTGACGCTGCTGCCGGGCAACGTGCCGATTCAGCAGTGCCTGACACGCCTGCTGCAACAGGCTCGGGAGTCGGTGATCTGCTACGTCGACATCGACAGCTTCAAGCCTTTCAACGACATCTATGGTTACGGTCGTGGCGATGAAGTGCTGCTGTGCCTGGCTCAATGTCTGAACGATCGGGTCGATCCCAGCCGGGATTTTGTCGGGCATATCGGCGGCGATGATTTTTTACTGGTGCTGGGCCCTGAAGACTGGCGCAAGCGCCTCAACCAATTGCTGGATGACTTTCACAGCCAGTGTCGACGTTTTTATCGCAGTGAACACCTGGAGGCCGGTTGCTTTATCGCCCCCAACCGCCAGGGCGTGCGCCAGGAATTCCCACTGTTGTCGCTGTCGATCGGGGTGGTGCACTTGCATCCACAGGCCTGTGGACAACTGGACTCCAGCCAGTTGGCGGAGCTGGCCTCAGAGGCCAAGCACCACGCCAAGAATATGCAGGGTTACAGCGTGCACGTGATCGACAGCCTGGAGGTGACTCAGCGGTTGGCGAGCGATGCCACTAATCCCGAGGCACAGGCGGCTGATTCAGCTGAGCCAGCTTGAGCGCCGCAAGAGGATGCCCGGCACGCGCCGAGAGCGCCCACCAGCGCGCAGCTTCGGTGGCGTCAGCCGGCTTGCTGGGCGAACCTGCCAGGCTGATGACACCGAGTTGATACGCGGCCTTGCCATCCCCCGCCAACGCCGCCAGGCGCAGCAGACGCAGCCCCTCCTCCCGAGCCGCCAGGCCCTGACCGCGGAAGGTCAGGATATGCCCATAAAAACTCTGCGCTGACACATCACCCAGGTTGGCCATGCGCGCAAACTGCCCCTCAAGCCAATGCCAGCCACGCGGTTGTTTCACCCACCATTGCCAGTGAAACAACCGACGCGCCAGCCAGTAGCTGAGCCGGGCCCGGAGCCGCCAGAGCATTCAGGCCTCCGCCGACTCGGGGTACTCATACTCGAACACCCGCACGACTTCAGACGCATGCCAGGACGCCGCCGCCACCCCATCGGAGGGGCCGGAAAAACGCCCCAGGCGCTCGACGCATTCAAAGAAGCCGGTACGTGGCAAGCGGCTCGCGCCCTGGCTGATCACCAGCGAGCTGCGCAAGGGTTGTTCCGCACGCGCGTCCAGGGCCGCCAAGTGCTCCAGAGCCGCGGTCAGGGTTTGCATGGCCGGAGTGGGTAACTGCAAGCGCTCCAGCAGCGCACGATAGGTAAGAAGATGCCGTTGTCGCCGGGCCTGGTCCAACTCCCCGAGCAACCCATCCCAATGTTGACGACTGATCCTGACGCTCACGATTGCTCCCTCCAACCCGGCACCGTCAGTTCCCAGGCCAGACTGCGGCGTATCGCAGCGTCGGGCTGACGCTCACCGCTTTCAATCAAGGCCAGGTAAGACGGGCTGATACCCACTTTGCGGGCCAACGCCTCGATGGCGATGCCCTTCCCTTCGCGCAAACTGCGTAGTTGATCCAACCCCGGAAGATCATCGGCCGGTGCGGCCGCCTGGCTGACCGTTGCGGCCAGCGGAGAGGAGTCGGTGATGCCTGCTGCTTTTAACAAAGCCTGATACTGAGCCCACGGCAAAACCGCATATTCGGGCTCGCCATCGCGTGCAATGATCTGAATATCCATTACTACCCCGTAGGACAACGACACTTAGCGAGTCGGACTTTTCCTTTGAAGTGTAATCCTAACAGCGGCGATGGTCGCGGGAAGCATCATTTACCGGTTCAGCCTCCAGGCAGGCTCAGTTTTTTCTCGGCCCCTCCAGCTGCAACTGCTCAGGGGTATCGGGCAAACGCTCGACTACCGCGAGCTTTTCCGGCAGTTGGCGATTGCGCCAGGCGCGAAAGGCATTGAGTTCGTCATCCAGGGTTTTCATCAACCAGGCCAGCACGGCGATGTCATCGAGCATGCCGAACACCGGGATGAAATCCGGAATTGCATCCAGCGGGCTGAGGAAATACATCAGGCCGGCGACCACCGAAAGTATGGCCTTGGGGCTGATCGCCCGGTACTCGCCACGCCAGTAAGCCAGGCACAGTGCCTGGAGCATGCGCAGGTCATCTTTGAGCTTGCCGAGGCGATTACCCTGGCTCGCACCTTTACTGGCAACCGCAAACAACAAAGTGGGCAAACGGCCACGGCTGAGCAGCCGGCCAGCCAGTGGCAGGAAGCGGGCAAAATTCCAGGGTGTCTTCATAAATCCCTCCCACTGAAATGTTATCCACACAAATTGTGGATAACCTTGTGAACAGAGCTATTTTTCACGGCTGAGAGCCCCGTTTTATAAGGGCTGAGCTCAGATCGGGCGTTTTTTACTCACATAAAAAAACCCAATATTTCATTGACTTGGCAGTCTTCAACGACTACCCGCCGGCGGTCTCTGGTTAAGACTGTGAGGGTCGCCTGGCGTTCGTATTTTTTACCAGCTTTAACCGCCAGATACGACAACGCCCCGTAGAGACGGGGCGTTGTCTGTGCAGCAGACGCGAATTACTTGGCGGCGTCTTGCTTGGCTGGGTCTTTGATAGCCAACAGCTCCAGCTCGAACACCAGCACCGAGTTGGCTGGAATTGCCGGGCTCGGGCTCTGGGCGCCGTAAGCCAGGTCGCTAGGGATGTACAGCTTGTACTTCTCGCCGACGTGCATCAGTTGCAGGCCTTCGACCCAACCCGGAATCACGCCGCTCACCGGCAGGTCAATCGGGCTGCCGCGCTCAACAGAGCTGTCGAACACTGTGCCGTTAGTCAGGGTGCCGGTGTAATGAACGGTCACTACGTCGGTCGGCTTAGGCTGAGCGCCGTCGGCCTTCTTCAGGACTTCGTATTGCAGGCCGGAAGCGGTGGTGGTGACACCTGCTTTCTTGCCGTTTTCTTCAAGGAACTTCTTGCCCGCTGCGGCGGACTCTTCGCTCATCTTGACCATGCGTTCTTCGGCACGCTTTTGCAGCGCTGCGAAGGCTTCGACCAATTCGTCATCTTTCAGCTTCTGTTCTTTCTTGCCGACGGCATCTTCGATGCCCTGGGCCACGGCTTTGGAATCCAGGTCATCCATGCCTTCCTGAGCCAGGCTTTTGCCCATGTTCAGGCCGATACCGTAGGAAGCTTTTTGCGCCGGGGTTTTCAGCTCTACGCTGGTCTGCGAATCACAACCCGCAAGGACCAGGCTAACCAGGGCTACCGCCGCCGCCAACCGATGCTGTTTCATGCTATTTCCTTGTTCATGCGCCAAAAGGGCAATCGAATAAAGCCGCGAGCTTATCAGGCTGCCACGACCAATGGCTACCGGCATAAGAGCAGGAAACCGTCGATAAGTTCACGTCTGCAAAGGCATTTTCTAGCCCGCGATAAACGCCCGACTGGCAAATGGCCGCAGCCCGAAAAAAACCTCAATCACCTTAGACCAAGTACTGGCTACTTGCCGCTTCCGATGGGCTAGGGCATAAGGAAACAAAATTCGACAAGGATGTTTATCTTGCGCCTCATCTACCGTGTTTTGCTGTTGATCGCCGTGCTGCTCGCCGGCGCTCTGGCCCTGGTTCTGTATTACGTCGCCAACCCCAAACTCCCCAGCTATGAGCCTGTGCAACAGGTGCATTACCTGGACCAGTGGAGTGCGGCCGACCGCCAGACTTACTACTTCACCCCCCAAGGCACTCAGGTCAAAGGGCTGCGCTACGACTGGTTCGGCGCCCTGGAGTTGCCATTCTCCAAGGAGCGCTTCGCCTCCCCGGAATACCTGGCGCGTTTCGGCTTCCTGGTGGACCCGCAACAACATGCCACGGCGGACAATCCCGGCAATCTCCCGGTAGGTTTTGCGCGGCATCAAAATCCCGGCAGCCAGGAGTACTACCTGGATATCACCTGTGCCGCCTGCCACACCGGCGAGTTGCGATTCAATCACCAGGCCCTGCGAATCGACGGCGGTACCGCACAGCACGTGCTGCCCTCCAGCGTACCGACGCTACAAGGGGGTAGTTTCGGCCAGGCACTGGTGGCGAGCCTGGCCGCCACCTATTACAACCCATGGAAATTCGAACGCTTTGCCCGCCAGGTACTGGGCCAGGACTACGACAGCCGCCACGAACAGTTGCGCCAGGACTTCAAGGCTTCGCTGAACAACTTCCTGCGGGTGGCCTGGAACGACACCCATCGTGGCCTCTACCCCACCGAGGAAGGCCCTGGGCGCACCGACGCATTCGGACGCATCGCCAACGCCAGCTTCGGCGATGCGATTACCCCCGATAACTATCGTGTGGCCAACGCCCCAGTGGACTACCCCCAGCTCTGGGATATCTGGACCTTCGACTGGGTGCAGTGGAACGGCTCAGCCCAGCAACCCATGGCACGCAACATTGGCGAAGCCCTTGGGGTCGGTGCGACGCTGAATTACTTCGACGCCCAGGGGCAACCACTCAAAGGCGCCGACCGCTACCCCTCCAGCGTTCGCGTCAACGATCTGCATCAGATCGAAGAGACCCTGCAACGTTTGAAGCCGCCTGCTTGGCCCGAAGCCCTGTTCGGCAAGGTCGACACCCGCCTGGCCGCCAAGGGCCGCGCGCTGTTCACCGAAAACTGCGCCGGTTGTCATGTGCCCGACGTCACCGAAATCAACGGCCGTCCCGTGCAGCAATTGAAGATGCTGCCGCTGGCAGTCATCGGGACCGACCCCAACAGCGCCAACAACATCGCCGATCAGCGCTATGACCTCAGCGCCTTACAGTGGGACCCAGCAGAATTGGCAGCCTCCAATGTCGAACTGCACCCCACGCCCAGCGAACCACTGGACCTGAGCCAACTGTCCGTGGCCAAAGGCCTGGCCTACGTCACCGCCTTTGTCGAAGAGCGAGCCTACCGCGACGCCAAGGTCACCCCGGCCGAACGGCCACGCCTGGACGGCTTCGGCCTGCCCATTGGCGTGCGCGAACTGCGGGCGTACAAGGCCAGGCCGCTGGCAGGCGTCTGGGCCACCCCGCCCTTTCTGCACAACGGCTCGGTGCCCAGCCTGTATGAGCTGCTATCGCCGCAAAGCGAACGCTCCAGCACCTTCTATAGAGGCACCTTCGAATACGACCCGCGCCACCTGGGTTATCGCACTGAAGCGTTTACCAACGGTTTCCTGTTCGACACCCGCATCAGCGGCAACCACAACAGCGGTCATGAATTCCGCTCCGGAAGCCGGGGCAACGGGGTCATCGGGCGCTTGCTGCAACCCGAAGAACGCTGGGCCCTGCTGGAGTACCTGAAAGTGCTCGGCGGCCCGCTGGAGTCGCAACTGCCATGAGCCTCGCCTTCGTCATAAGGATCTACCCATGTTGATTACCCTCTGGCTGCGCCTCGGCGCCTTGCTGGCCAAGACGCTGATGTGGCTGCTGGGCCTGGGCCTGCTGGCCTGGGCACTGGCCAGTGCCTGGTTCGCCTGGCAACACCGCGGCCCGGTGTCCACTGAAGAACAGATCGCGGCCGGCGAAAGCGCCATGAGCCAGGAAATCATCCAGACCGCCGTGCGCATCGTCGACCAGCACCGGGACAACAGCCGCTACCTGCGCGACGCCCACGCCAAGGCCCATGGCTGCGTCAAAGCCCAGGTCCAGGTGCTCAATGATTTGGCGCCGGAGCTGCGCCAAGGGGTGTTCGCCGAACCGGGGAAAACCTGGCAAGCCAGCGTGCGCCTGTCCAATGGCAACGCCTACCCGCAGTTCGACAGTATTCGCGATGCCCGGGGCATGGCAATCAAGCTGCTGGACGTCCCCGGCACACAGCTGCTGCAGGAACAGCCGGTGCGCACCGAGCAGGATTTCGTGATGTTCAACCATCCAAACTTCTTCGTCAGCGATGTGGCGGAGTACCGCACCAATGTGGCGGCGCAGGCGGACGGCAAGAAAGTCATGGCGTTCTTCCCAAGCCTGGACCCACGCAGTTGGCAGGTCCGCCATCTGTTTATCGCCCTGGCAACCCTGTCACCGGCACCCGCCAGCCCGACCCAGACCACTTACTTCTCGGTGTCGCCATACAAGTTCGGGAATGCCAATGTGAAGTTCCGCGTCGCGCCGGACCCGCAAAGCTGCCCTGGCTACACGTTACCGGCGCAAAATGAAAAGTTGCCGAACTTCCTGCGCAGCGCCCTGGTTCAACAACTGTCCACCGACCGCGTGCCGGCCTGCTTCGTCTTGCAGGTGCAGCGCCAGGACCCGAGCAAATTCATGCCCATTGAGGACACCAGCATTGAATGGCGGGAAAGCGACGCACCGTTCGAGACCGTGGCGCGGGTCAAGATCCCGGCCCAGGACTTCGATACACCGGCGCAAAACCTGCAGTGCGACAACCAGTCCTTCAACCCCTGGTTCGGCCTTGAGGCCCATCGCCCCATCGGCGGCATCAACCGCCTGCGCAAGGCGGTGTATGAAGCCGTGAGCGACTATCGCCACAGCCGCAACGCCGAACAGTAAGCCCATCACGAAAAAAGCGGCCCAAGGGCCGCTTTCTTTATTCATTGGGCTCACGCAGCACCGCGCCAAACCCCAGACAGCAAAAAGCCCGCACTGGGCGGGCTTTCTGTGATGATCTGGCGTTCAGTGGTCCAGATCATCGAATATGGCGCAGCGGACGGGACTCGAACCCGCGACCCCCGGCGTGACAGGCCGGTATTCTAACCGACTGAACTACCGCTGCGCGTAGCGTTGAAAGTAAGTGGTGGGTGATGACGGGATCGAACCGCCGACATTCTGCTTGTAAGGCAGACGCTCTCCCAGCTGAGCTAATCACCCTTTACCTTCGTTGCGGGGCGCATTGTGCCACAGAAATTCACAAGATGTTGATTTAATTAATAAATTTATTAAAAAAATCTGAATTTCGATGAAACGCTGCAAAACCCACGGAACTCTTTACAACCAACATCTAGAACAAAAAAGCCCGCCTAAGCGGGCTTTCTGTGGTGACCTGGCGTTCAGCGTTCCAGGTTACCGAATATGGCGCAGCGGACGGGACTCGAACCCGCGACCCCCGGCGTGACAGGCCGGTATTCTAACCGACTGAACTACCGCTGCGCGTAACACTTGAATGCGAATGGTGGGTGATGACGGGATCGAACCGCCGACATTCTGCTTGTAAGGCAGACGCTCTCCCAGCTGAGCTAATCACCCTTCACGTTCGGTGTGGCGCGCATTCTACGGAGCAGCCCCTACTCTGGCAAGCACTTTTTATAATAATTTTTTCAGGCCTTCCAAAGGCTTAGCGAAGGGTTGGCCTGAGCTGCCGCGAAGAGAATAATGCCCTCCTTTGTATAAAGGAGAGATTCACCCCATGTGGTTCAAAAACCTGCTTATCTATCGCCTGACCCAAGATCTAGCCGTTGATGCTGAGGCGCTGGAAACTGCACTGGCCACCAAACTGGCGCGTCCATGTGCAAGCCAGGAGTTGACCACCTACGGTTTCGTTGCACCGTTCGGCAAAGGCGAAGATGCGCCTCTGGTGCATGTCAGCCAGGACTTCCTGCTCATCGCCGCACGCAAAGAGGAGCGCATCCTGCCTGGCAGCGTGGTACGTGACGCGGTCAAGGAGAAGGTCGAAGAGATCGAAGCCGAACAAATGCGCAAGGTCTATAAGAAGGAGCGCGACCAGATCAAGGATGAAATCATCCAGGCCTTCTTGCCCCGTGCCTTTATTCGCCGTTCTTCTACCTTCGCTGCGATTGCCCCTAAACAAGGGCTGATCCTGGTCAACTCCGCCAGCCCGAAACGCGCCGAAGACCTGCTGTCCACCCTGCGCGAAGTGCTCGGCACCCTGCCGGTCCGTCCGCTGACGGTCAAGACCGCCCCTACAGCGATCATGACCGACTGGGTGAAAACCCAAAAAGCCGCCGACGACTTCTTCGTCCTCGACGAGTGCGAGCTGCGTGATACCCATGAAGACGGCGGCATCGTGCGCTGCAAACGCCAGGACCTGACCGGCGAAGAAATCCAGCTGCACCTGAGCACCGGTAAAGTGGTCACCCAACTGTCCTTGGCTTGGCAGGACAAACTGTCCTTCATGCTCGACGACAAGATGGTGGTCAAGCGTCTGAAGTTCGAAGACCTGCTGCAGGATCAGGCGGAACAGGACGGTGGCGATGAAGCCCTCGGCCAACTGGATGCCAGCTTCACCCTGATGATGCTGACCTTCGGCGACTTCTTGCCGGCGTTGGTTGAAGCCCTGGGTGGCGAAGAAACGCCCCAAGGGATCTGAGAACCTGCTGGGCTGACTTGCCTGCGATGAAGGGCTCCTGACAGACCTTGTCGCCTGGATCGCTGGCAAGCCAGTGCCTACAGCTTCTACCGATAGACGCCACCTGCCTTGGGTGGCGTTTTCACATAACAAGGAACAGGTCATGCGCGCATTGGCTGCATTGAGCCGCTTCGTCGGCAACACCTTCGCTTACTGGGTACTGATTTTCGCTGTGGTCGCCTTCCTCCAGCCCCACTGGTTCATCGGCCTCAAAGGCGCCATCGTGCCGCTGTTAGGCCTGGTGATGTTTGGCATGGGGCTGACCCTGAAACTTGAAGATTTCGCCGAGGTGGCCCGCCACCCATGGCGCGTGGCCTTGGGCGTGGTCGCGCATTTCGTGATCATGCCGGGCGTCGCCTGGTTGCTGTGCCAGGCCTTTCACCTGCCACCGGAAATCGCCGTCGGGGTGATCCTGGTCGGCTGCTGCCCAAGCGGCACTTCATCCAACGTCATGACCTGGCTGGCTCGGGGCGACCTGGCGCTGTCCGTGGCCATCGCCGCTGTCACCACCCTACTGGCTCCGCTGCTGACGCCGGCGCTGATCTGGCTGCTGGCCTCGGCCTGGTTGCCGGTGTCGTTCATGGAGCTGTTCTGGTCGATCCTGCAAGTGGTGCTGCTGCCGATAGTGCTTGGGGTGGTCGCCCAGCGGTTGCTCGGTGAGCGGGTACGCCACGCGGTGGATGTGCTGCCGCTGGTCTCGGTGGTGAGCATCGTCATCATCGTCACCGCCGTAGTGGCCGCCAGCCAAGCGAAGATCGCCGAATCCGGCCTGCTGATCATGGCCGTGGTGATGCTGCACAACAGCTTTGGTTACCTGCTGGGCTACTTCACCGGCCGAGTGTTCAAGCTGCCCCTGGCCCAGCGCAAGTCCCTGGCCCTGGAAGTCGGCATGCAGAACTCCGGTTTGGGGGCCGCCCTGGCCAGCGCTCACTTCTCGCCATTGGCGGCGGTGCCCAGCGCCCTGTTCAGCGTTTGGCACAATATTTCCGGGGCCTTGCTGTCCACTTACTTCCGCCGGATGAGTGAGAACGCCGAGAAAAAACTGGAAACACACCCAGCCGCCGACTGAGCAAAAAGTTGACCACTCGGTTAGCCGCGAGCACTACACTGCGCACCGCGAGGACGACCTCGCGGCTCGATCGAGTCATTCATGTTGGGGACGGCCCCGTCAATTGATGAGGTCTTTATGTCCTGGATCATTCTGTTTTTTGCCGGTTTGTTTGAAGTGGGCTGGGCCATCGGCCTGAAATACACCGACGGTTTTACCCGCCCGCTGCCCACGGCCCTGACCATTATTGCCATGGCCATCAGCCTCGGCTTGCTGGGCCTGGCGATGCGCGACCTGCCCCTGGGCACCGCCTACGCCATCTGGACCGGGGTCGGCGCCATCGGCACGGTCATCGCCGGGATCATTCTGTTCGGCGAATCCATGGCTCTGATGCGCCTGGCCAGCGTGGCGCTGATCGTCGCCGGCCTGGTGGGCTTGAAAGTCAGCGCCAGTTGACGCTCAGCCAGCGAACATAAAAAACGCCCGCAATCTTGCGGGCGCTTTTGTATCCGTCACAAACAGCCTAGCGAGCCTTACCCCGCAACTCGCCCACCAGCGCTTGCAACTGCGCAGGTTCGGCCGCTTCCACAGCGACCGCAGGGCCGGCCACCAGGGTCACTCGCGACCAGATGCGATGGAACAGCCCCTTGGCCGGATCACGGCTGAAGAAACTGCCCCACAAACCTTGCAACGCCAGGGGAATCACCGGCACCGGTGTTTCCTGGAGGATCCGTGTCAACCCGCCCTTGAACTCATTGATCTCACCGTCCACGGTCAGCTTGCCTTCGGGGAAGATGCACACCAGTTCGCCGTCCTGCAGGTACTGGGCAATCCGCTGGAAGGCTTTTTCGTAGATCTGGATGTCTTCATGACGTCCGGCAATGGGAATGGTCCCGGCGGTGCGGAAGATGAAGTTCAGCACCGGCAGGTTGTAAATCTTGTAATACATCACGAAGCGAATCGGCCGACGCACCGCGCCACCGATCAGCAAGGCATCGACAAAGGACACGTGGTTGCACACCAGTAAGGCCGCACCTTCATCGGGAATCTGCTCCAGGTTGCGGTGCTCGACGCGGTACATGGAATGGCTGAGCAGCCAGATCATGAAGCGCATGCTGAACTCGGGCACGACCTTGAAGATGTAGACGTTGACCGCGATGTTGAGCAGCGACACCACCAGGAACAGATGGGGAATCGTCAGCTTGGCCATGCTCAGCAGGACGATCGAAACAATCGCCGAGACCACCATGAACAACGCATTGAGAATGTTGTTGGCGGCGATCACCCGGGCCCGCTCGTTCTCCGGGGTACGCGACTGAATCAGGGCATACAGCGGCACGATGTAGAAGCCGCCGAAAATCCCCAGCCCCAGCACATCGAACAGCACCCACCACGCATGGCCGAAGGTCAGCACCTGGAGCCAGCTATGGCCTTCGGCGCTGACCGGAATCCCCCCCGAATGCCACCACAGCAGGAGACCGAACACCGTCAGGCCGAATGAGCCAAACGGCACCAGGCCGATTTCTACTTTGCGCCCCGACAGCCGCTCGCACAGCATGGAGCCGGCGGCAATGCCCACCGAGAACACAGTCAGAATAAGGGTCACCACGGTCTCGTCGCCGTGCATCCACTCCTTGGCATAGGCCGGGATCTGGGTCAGGTAGATTGCCCCGACAAACCAGAACCAGGAGTTGCCGACAATCGAGCGCGACACCGCCGGGGTTTGCCCCAAGCCCAGGCGCAAGGTCGCCCAGGACTGGCTGAAGATGTTCCAGTTCAGGCGCATTTCCGGGGTCGCCGCCGCAGCTCGGGGGATGCTGCGGCTGGCCAGGTAGCCCAGCACAGCGACGCCGATAATGGCCGTGGAAACGATCGGCGCGTAGTGAGCCGAGGACATCATGATGCCCGCGCCGATGGTACCGGCCAGGATCGCCAGGAAGGTGCCCATTTCCACCAGACCATTGCCGCCTACCAACTCCTCTTCGTGCAAGGCCTGGGGCAGGATCGAATACTTGACCGGCCCGAACAGCGCCGAGTGGGTACCCATGGCAAACAACGCCACCAGCATCAGCGACAGGTGATCAAAGACGAACCCCACCGCGCCCACCGCCATGATCGCGATCTCGCCGAGCTTGATCAGGCGAATCAGCGCGTCCTTGGCGAACTTTTCGCCAAATTGCCCGGCCAGGGCCGAGAACAGGAAAAACGGCAGGATAAACAACAAGGCGCAGAGGTTGACCCAGATTGAACGGTCGCCTTCGATACTCAGCTTGTAGAGGATGGCGAGGATCAACGATTGCTTGAAGATGTTGTCGTTGAACGCACCAAGGGATTGGGTGATGAAAAACGGCAGGAAACGCCGCGTGCGAAGCAAGGTGAACTGCGAAGGGTGACTCATCTTCCATGTCCCTGAGTGGCGTGGATGCTGTAATTGGAATGTCGTTCGTCGATCCAGGCCACACCTTACCTACCTTTAACGATTATTTCCCTAACCCGGCAATGCACGGCGACACAAACAACTCGCCTTTATAGGCCCCTTGCAGAGTGCGCTTGGCCACCACCAGCCACAGCAGCCCCAGGGCCAGGACCAACACGCTGCCAAAGACACTGAAAAACATCAGGTGCAGGGTGCTGGCCAGTTTCAGCGTGGCCAGGGCGTAGACACCCAGGGGGAAGGTGAACCCCCACCAACCGAGGTTGAAGGGAATCCCGCCGCGCAGGTAACGCAAGGTGATCAGCACGGCGATCAACATCCACCACAAGCCGAAGCCCCATAGGGTGATACCGGCCACAAGGCCCAGCCCGGCGGCAATCTCGCCCACGCCCGGCAAGCCATTGGCGGCAAACACCTGGGGCGCGTCACTGCCCAGCAACAACATGCCCAGCGCCCCGGTACCGATCGGCCCCAGCGCCAGCCAACTCGAGGCCGCCATGTTTTCATGGGGCAACTTGTGCAGCGCCATGCGCAGCAAGAGGATGGTCAGGATGCTGAAAGCCACAGGCAGGGAAAAAGCCCACAACACGTAACTGGTGACCAACACTACGAACTGTGAATGAACGTCCGGCAAATGGGGCGCGAGCAATCCACCACTGGCTGCCGCCACCTCGGCGGCGACCACCGGCAACAGCCAGACGGCGGTCATCTGATCAATGCTGTGCTCCTGACGGGTGAACATCATGAACGGGATCAACACCCCACAGGCCACGGCCATTGCCACATCCAGCCACCAAAGCGCCTCCACCAGAGGGACTACGCCCTCCCCCCAGCGCGGCAACCCGAACAACAGAAAGCCATTGATGATGGTCGCCAGGCCCATGGGGATGGTGCCGAAGAACATCGAGACCGTGGAGTGGCCAAAAATCCGCCGTGCCTCATCAAAGAACAACAACCAACGGGCGCCATACAAAGTGGAAAACAGCAGGAACAGGGCCATCGTCAACCACCATAGCCCCTCGGCCAGCACCCGCAGGCCGGGAGCCTGCGAGGGCAATTGGACCAACGCCAAGGCCAGGACCCCGGTGCCCATGGTGGCAGCGAACCAGTTAGGGGTGAATTGGCGAATGGCTTCTCGCGGGTGCTGCAGATGGCTCAACGGCCGAAGGCCGGCGTTGACACGATTGGGGCAAGTCATGGTGCGTCTCCTGTCCTCGGAAGAGGTGGAGCCATCCTAGAACCGAATCGAATATCTATATAACGGGTAATTTCTCTAACTGTTATCTGTTTTACAGATATAACCCATCCTAGACGCTGCCTTCGGTCTCAATCACCAGGACCCGCGCTACGCCCTGGGGATAGGCCACATGCTCGGTGCCCGGCCCTGCGTAGAAAATATCCCCCACTTCCAGCCACTGCGCCTGCTCCCGGCCCTCTTGGCGATAGCGCATCTGCACTCGGCCATCGAGCACCACGAACACTTCCTGGCCATCGTTGATGTGCCATTGGTAGGGCTCGTCGGTCCAGTGCAGGCGCGTGCTGATGCCGTTGATGCTGGCTATATCCAGGGCCGCCCAGGCCCGCTCCCCCGTGAACTCCCGACTGCGAATCACCTTCATGCCCCACCTCCAGCCAACCATCGTGAGGGTGCGATCCAGGGGGGTGACAAAGGAAGACAGACAGCGGCCTGCATGGTGAGTACCCGATAGAAGTCAGCGAGTGCTCAGGGTGATCGTGGCAAAGGATTTTAATAAGTGGCCCGATAGACATTCTTCGATAGAATCAGGCCAATTCATTGACCCGCCCCCCGTCCCTGCCCATGACCACCGCCCCCGCCGATTCTCTTATCCGCGTCGCCGTGATTGCCTTCAACGGCATCAGCCCGTTTCACCTTTCAGTGCCTACCCTGGTCTTCGACGAACAGCATCAAGGCGCCGACATGCCGCGCTTCCAGCTCCGAGTGTGCGGCTTTGAATCTGGACCACTGCACACCAGCGCCGGCTTCGACATCCAGGTTCACCATGGCCTGGAGCAACTGCAGGACGCCGACGTGGTGATCATGCCCTCCTGGCGTGACACCCTGGAGCGACCGCCCCAGCCATTGCTCGACGCCCTTTGCGCCGCCCACCGTCGCGGTGCACGCCTGGTGGGGTTGTGCCTAGGGGCGTTTGTGTTGGCGGAAACCGGGCTGCTCGATGGTTGCCAGGCCACCACCCATTGGAACTGGGCCCAGGCCTTTGCCGCGAAGTACCCCAAGGTGCTGCTGGACGCCGAGGTGCTGTATGCCGAATCCGGCACTCTGCTGACCTCCGCCGGCACTGCGGCCGGGCTGGATTGCTGCCTGTACTTGATGCAGCAACTATGCGGCGCGCACAGCACCCACAAAGTCGCGCGTCGCCTGGTGATCGCGCCCCATCGCAGCGGCGGGCAAGCACAATTTATCGAACGTCCGATCCCCGCGAGTGGCGAGCAGGACCGCATGGGGCAATTACTGCAATGGCTGGGGCAGCATTTCACCCAGCCTCACTCGCTGGACGCCCTGGCCCAGCGGGTGGCCATGAGCCGACGTTCATTCACCCGACACTTTCGCCAGCTCACCGGCACCACCGTGGGCCAATGGTTGCTTGGCCAGCGCCTGAGCCATGCCCAGCGCTTGCTGGAAAGCAGCCAGCAAAGCATCGACGCGATTGCGCTGGCCTCGGGTTTTGGCAGCGCCCTGTCGCTGCGCCAGCATTTCAACGCTGCCTTGCGACTTTCCCCTTCAGCCTACCGGGCACAGTTTCAGGGCCGCTGAGCCTTATTGCTCAACCACCAGCCGCCTCGCAAACCTTGGCCGGGCGTTGGCGCAACAGCCCCAGCAAGGCCCCCAGGGACAACACCAGCAACACGGCGCCATAACCATAGGTGGTAGCAATCAGGCCAAAGCTGCGGGTCAGGCTGCCCGCCAGCAGCGCCGGCAAGCAGAACGCCAGGTAACTCAAGACATAAAAGGCCGACATCAGGCCGGCGCGCTCATGGGGCAAGGCCAGGGGCACCACACTGCGCAAGGCGCCAAGAAACCCCGCGCCAAAACCACTGCCCAGCACCAGGGTGCCAAAGAAAAACACCGGCAGACTGGCGCTTTGCACGGCCCCCAGGATCAGCAGCACACCCAAGGCCAACAGGCCGGCACCGAGGCGCAACACCTGATCAGCCGGGCGATGGCGCAAGGAAAAAATCATCAATGCCCCGCTCAGGGTCAGCACTGCCACCAACGCCCCGCCGATCAGGTTAGAAGTGGAGCCGGTGGCCGCCCGCACCAGGGACGGCGCAAGGGACAGGTAAAAACCACCCACGGCCCAGACCGCCACATCCACCGGCAAGGCCAGCCACAAAGCACGACGCGCTTGCCGCGGCACATGCAGCGTGGGCCGCAAAGAGGCCCACGCACCGGGTTGCGGGCTGACACTTTCCGGCAGGCGCCAGACGTACAGCGCCTGGGCCACAAACAGACCGAGCAGCAGCCAATAGCTCAGTTGCAACGGCAGCGGCGCAAACTCCACCAGCACGCTGGCGCCCAAAGCACCCACGGCCATGCCCAGCAACGGCGCAATACTGTTGATCAGCGGCCCCTGCCGACGATCGCTGTCGAGCAAGGCGCCCCCAGGACACTGGTGGCCATGCCCGTGGCGAACCCTTGCATGATTCGCGCAGCCAGCAACCAGGCCACGCTGGCCTGATGGATAAACAGCAGCATGGCCAGGATGTTCAGGAGCAAGGCGACAAAGATCACCGGCCGCCGCCCCAGGTAATCCGACAGCGAGCCCACCGTCAGCAAGGCAGCCAGCAGGCTGATGGCGTAGACGCCGAAGATCAGGGTCAAGGTCGCAGAGGAGAACTGCAGGTGCTCTTGATACAGGTGATACAGCGGTGTAGGCGCGCTGGACGCCGCGAGAAAACTGAGCAAGGTGATGGCCAGAAACACCAGGCTGTGGCGCCCGGGCTGGGGAATATCGGTAGGACTGGGCATGGGCACGCTCCGCTAAAGCTAATATTTTGCTTTTGCGGAGTCTGCTACTGCCCTGTGCTTAAAGCAAATTCTTTGTGTTAAGGTTCGGCCCCATGGCGATTAAAGAAGGTTTACGCCCTGGCGGCCGCAGCGCCCGGGTCCAGGAATCCATCCACGCGGCAGTCCTTGAACTCCTCGATGAGCAGGAGCGCTCGACCCTGACCGTTCCCCAGATCGCCACCCGTGCCGGCGTGACCCCCTCGACCATTTATCGACGCTGGGGCGACCTCTCCGCGCTGCTGGCCGATGTGGCCCTGGCGCGCATGCGCCCAGACAGCGAGCCGGCCGATACCGGCAGCCTGCGGGGCGACCTGCAAGCCTGGGCCGAGCAATACCTGGATGAAATGAGCTCCGAACCCGGGCGCAACATGATGCGCGACGTGCAATGCAGCGCCACGCCCGGCTACTGCGTAAGTATTCTCAGCGCGCAACTGAACATCATCCTCGAACGCTATCAAGGCTCGGCACCGGGCCTGCCCTCAGTCGACCGCCTGCTGAACCTGCTGGTGGCACCCACGGTGTTTCGCATCCTGTTCGCCAGCACCCCGCTGGAACTGCAGGAACTGCACGCCCTGATCGAACTGGCGCTGGCCGAATAAATACCCGGTAAAACCAAGCTCTGCAGGGCGTTTTTGAGCCTGCGACACCTGGCCACGCAATACCTTGGTCGACACTGACGCCGCCCACGCATCGTGCCAGACTGTCGCACCGGGCTGCCGCGCCCGGACGTCTTCTGTTCGGAGCTACCATGTCGTTGTCCAGCGGGCTGATCGCCGCCGTTGCCCTGGCCTATATGGCCATCATGTTCGCCATCGCCTTCTACGGTGACCGTCGCAGTGCGCCCTTGCCGCCTCGGGTACGCGCTTGGGTCTACAGCCTATCCCTGGCCGTCTATTGCACCAGCTGGACCTTCTTTGGCGCAGTCGGCCAGGCCGCCGAACAGCTCTGGGCCTTCCTCCCCATCTACCTGGGCCCGATCCTGCTGCTGGTGTTCGCGCCGTGGGTCCTGCAGAAGATGGTGATGATCAGCAAACAGGAGAACATCACCTCCATCGCCGACTTCATTGCCGCCCGCTATGGCAAATCCCAATCCCTGGCAGTGGTGGTGGCGCTGATCTGCCTGGTGGGGGTGCTGCCGTACATTGCCCTGCAACTCAAGGGCATCGTGCTCGGGGTCAACCTGCTGATCGGGGCAGGCGCCGACGCCATGGGCACCCGCGCCCAGGACACGGCACTGATCGTCTCGCTGATCCTGGCGCTGTTCACCATTGTCTTCGGCACCCGCAACCTCGACGCTACCGAACACCACCGCGGCATGGTGCTGGCCATTGCCTTTGAATCCCTGGTCAAGCTGTTCGCCTTTCTCGCCGTCGGCGCCTTTGTCACCTACGGCCTGTACGACGGCTTCGACGACCTCTTCAGCCAGGCCATGCTCGCCCCGCGCCTGGAGCAATACTGGAAGGAAACCATCAACTGGCCCTCCATGGTGGTGCAAACCGGGGTGGCGATGATGGCGATCATCTGCCTGCCCCGGCAATTTCACGTCACCGTGGTCGAAAACATCGAACCCCAGGACCTGCGCCTGGCCAAGTGGGTGTTCCCCGCTTACCTGGCCCTGGCCGCGCTGTTTGTGGTGCCGATTGCCCTGGCCGGGCAAATGCTCCTGCCCAGCAGTGTGCTGCCGGACTCGTTCGTCATCAGCCTGCCCCTGGCCCAGGCGCATCCAGCCCTGGCCTTGCTGGCATTTATCGGCGGCGCCTCGGCCGCTACCGGCATGGTGATCGTGGCCAGCGTGGCGCTGTCGACCATGGTGTCCAACGACATGCTGCTGCCTTGGCTGCTGCGGCGCAAAAACGCCGAGCGCCCGTTCGAAGTCTTCCGCCACTGGATGCTCTCGGTGCGTCGGGTCAGCATCGTGGTGATTCTGTTGCTGGCCTACGTCAGCTATCGCCTGCTGGGTTCCACCGCCAGCCTGGCCACCATCGGCCAGATCGCCTTTGCCGCCGTGACCCAACTGGCACCGGCCATGCTCGGTGCGCTGTACTGGAAGCAGGCCAACCGCCGCGGCGTCTTCGCCGGCCTGGCGACCGGTACTTTTCTCTGGTTCTACACCCTGGTCCTGCCGATTGCCGCCCACAGCCTGGGTTGGTCCCTGGACAGCTTCCCGGGCCTGGCCTGGCTCCACGGCAACCCCCTAAACCTGCCCATTACCCCACTGACCCAGGGCGTGGTGTTGTCCCTAGCGGGTAACTTCACCCTGTTCGCCTGGGTCTCGGTGCTCTCGCGAACCCGAGTCTCTGAGCACTGGCAGGCCGGTCGATTCATCGGTCAGGAAATCAGCGGCCGCCCCAACTCCCGCTCGATGCTGGCGGTGCAGATCGACGATCTGCTGCAGCTCGCTGCGCGCTTCGTCGGCGAAGAACGGGCGCGCCAGAGTTTCATCCGCTTCGCCTACCGCCAAGGCAAGGGCTTCAACCCGAACCAGAACGCCGACGGCGAGTGGATCGCCCACACCGAACGGCTGCTGGCCGGCGTGCTCGGCGCCTCCTCGACCCGCGCCGTGGTCAAGGCCGCCATCGAAGGCCGGGAGATGCAGCTCGAAGATGTGGTGCGCATCGCCGACGAAGCCTCGGAAGTCCTGCAATTCAATCGTGCCCTGCTGCAAGGGGCGATTGAAAACATTACCCAAGGCATCAGCGTGGTCGATCAGTCGCTGAAACTGGTGGCCTGGAACCGCCGCTACCTGGAGCTCTTCAATTACCCCGAAGGCCTGATCAGCGTCGGTCGGCCCATCGCCGACATCATTCGCTACAACGCCGAGCGCGGCCTCTGCGGCCCAGGCGAAGCCGAGGTCCACGTGGCCCGGCGCCTGCACTGGATGCGCCAAGGGCGGGCCCACACCTCCGAGCGTCTGTTTCCCAATGGCCGCGTTATCGAACTGATCGGCAATCCCATGCCTGGCGGCGGTTTTGTCATGAGTTTCACCGACATCACCCCGTTCCGAGAGGCCGAACAAGCCCTTACCGAAGCCAATGAAGGCCTGGAACAACGGGTGGCCGAACGCACCCATGAACTGTCCCAACTCAATGCCGCCCTGACCGACGCCAAGGGCACTGCCGAGGCGGCGAACCAGTCCAAGACCCGCTTCCTCGCGGCGGTCAGCCATGACCTGATGCAACCCTTGAACGCCGCCCGGCTGTTTTCCGCCGCCCTCTCCCATCAGGATGACGGCCTGTCGGCGGAAGCCCAGCAACTGGTGCACCACCTGGACAGTTCCCTGCGCTCGGCCGAGGACTTGATCAGCGACCTGCTGGACATCTCGCGCCTGGAGAACGGCAAGATCACCCCGGAGCGCAAACCCTTTGTACTCAACGACCTGTTCGACACCCTGGGCGCCGAGTTCAAGGCCCAGGCCCAGGAGCAAGGCCTGAAATTCCGCCTGCGGGGCAGCCGCCTACGGATCGACAGCGACATCAAGCTGCTGCGGCGGATCCTGCAGAACTTCCTCACCAACGCCTTCCGCTACGCCAAGGGCCCCGTGCTGCTGGGGGTTCGTCGTCGTGGCGAAGAGTTGTGCCTGGAAGTCTGGGACCGTGGACCGGGGATACCCCTGGATAAACAGCAGGTGATCTTTGAAGAGTTCAAGCGCCTCGACAGCCACCAGACCCGTGCCGAAAAAGGCCTGGGGCTCGGCCTGGCGATCGCTGACGGCCTGTGCCGTGTACTCGGCCACGGGCTGCAAGTGCGCTCATGGCCTGGCCAGGGCAGTGTGTTCAGTGTCTGCGTGCCTCTGGCGCTCAATCCCGACGCAGCACCGGGCAAAGCAGTCCAGCCCAAGGGACAGACGCTCAACGGCGGCCAGGTGCTGTGTGTGGATAACGAAGACAGCATCCTGATCGGCATGAACAGTTTGCTCACCCGCTGGGGCTGCCAAGTGTGGACCGCGCGCAATCGCGAAGAGTGTGCCGCGATCCTCAGCCAAGGCGTTCGCCCGCAACTGGCCCTGGTGGATTACCACTTGGACGACGGCGAGACCGGCACCCAGATCATGGCCTGGCTACGCACCCAACTCGGGGAGCCGGTTCCCGGCGTGGTCATCAGCGCCGATGGGCATCCGGAAACCGTGGCTCAAGTGCACGCGGCGGGCCTCGACTACCTGGCCAAACCGGTGAAGCCGGCGGCCTTGCGGGCGCTGTTGAGCCGTCATCTGCCGCTCTGAGGGTTTACGCTGCCGGCTTACTCCGGCAGTTCGAGCTCGCGCCCATCGGCATCGGTCATGGCCCGTTCCAGCAGGTCGGCGGGCAAGCTTTTGCTCGCACGGGCGCCCAGCAACTTGAGCTGTTCACTGCGACTGACGAGATTGCCGCGGCCTTCGGTCAGTTTATTTCGTGCGGAGCTGTATGCCTTATCCAGTTGCTGCAGTCGATTGCCGACCTCATCCAGGTCCTGGATAAACAGCACGAACTTGTCGTACAGCCAGCCGGCACGCTCGGCGATCTCCCGCGCGTTCTGACTTTGCCGCTCCTGCTTCCACAGGCTGTCGATCACTCGCAAAGTCGCCAACAAGGTCGTTGGGCTGACAATCACGATGTGCCGATCGAACGCTTCCTGAAACAGATTCGGCTCGGCCTGCAGCGCCGCCGAAAACGCCGCCTCGATGGGCACGAACAGCAGCACGAAATCCAGGCTGTGCAAGCCTTCCAGACGCTTGTAGTCCTTGCCCGACAAGCCCTTCACGTGATTGCGCAACGACAGCACGTGCTGTTTCAGGGCCGCCTGGGAAACCGCCGGATCATCGGCACTGACGTATTGCTGATAGGCCGTCAGGCTGACTTTGGAGTCCACCACCACCTGCTTGTCACCGGGCAACATGATCAGCACGTCCGGCTGGAAGCGCTCGCCATCCGGGCCTTTGAGGCTGACCTGGGTCTGGTACTCACGGCCCTTCTCCAGACCGGCGTGCTCCAGCACCCGCTCCAGGATCAACTCGCCCCAGTTGCCTTGAGTCTTCTGCCCTTTCAGGGCGCGGGTGAGGTTGGTCGCCTCGTCGCTCAGCCGCAGGTTCAACTGCTGCAGGCGCTCCAGTTCCTTGGCCAGGGAAAAACGCTCCCGGGCCTCGGACTGGTAGCTTTCCTCGACTCGTTTTTCAAAGGACTGGATGCGTTCCTTGAGCGGGTCCAGCAATTGTCCCAGGCGCTGCTGGCTGGTTTCGGCGAAACGCTGCTCGCGCTCATCGAAAATCTTGCCAGCCAATTCAGCGAACTGGGCACGCAGCTCGTCCCGTGAGCCTTGCAGGTCAGTCAAACGTTGCTGGTGGCTGTCCTGCTGCTCGCGCAATTCGGCACTGAGCGCCGCGCCTGGGCATCCAGGCGCCGCAGCTCAGCCTCTTTGCTGGCACGTTCGAGGTTCCAGGCATGAGCGGCATCGCGGGCATTGTCGCGGTCGATCTGCAGCAGTTCGACTTCACGGCGGATCGCGGCCAGGTCGGCTTGCTTCAAGGTGTTGGCCTGGCTCAGGTCACTGACTTCGTCACGGCAGGCATCCAACTGCGCTGCCAGCCCTTCCTGAGCCAGAAGCGCCGTGGCCAGACGCTCTTCCAGCAGCGACAACTCGGTTTGGCGAGAACTCACTCGGCGTTGCAGTTGCCAGGCCAGCATCAACAAGGGCAGCGCTGCCCCAGCCAGACCGAGCAAGATGCTGGTCAAGTCCATAGCCATAGCGACTCCCGCCCGTGAAATGAGGTGTGAAGGTTAACCAAGCCGTCCCGCCTTGGACAGCTCAGTCTTCGAGCTGGCCCAGCTCGCGTTGGGCACGTCGATCACCCGCTCGGGCAGCCTGGCGCAACAAGTCATGACCAATCCGGCGGTCCCGGGCATTGCCGCATTCGCGACACATCAACTGGCCCAAACGGCTTTGCGCCGCGACCACCCCTTCCCGCGCCGGCTGCTTGAGCAGGCGACCGGCAAAATGCTTGATATTGGGGTTTTCACCCAGGCGCGGGCTGTCGAGCAGCCACATAGCCACACGCATGGAAAAACGCTTGGGTTCGGTAACACTGGACGGCGTTGCGGTAACAGATGGTGATACTGAGCGAAACTTCATAAAGCACTGTGGGGCAGATCGGAAGGCGCGCCACTCTACTCCTTTTTTCGCTGGGGTAAAGTCAGAAAAAGCCGGTACGCCCGTGCTAGAGCAAGCGCTCGGGACAATCCACAGAAGCTGTGGATAACTCAGTGGACAACCCCTCCACAACGCCCTCAAAGCCCCAAGATACGGGGCCCCCAGTCAAACTGACGATTTTTTCACCAGTAAAAAAAACCGATGTTTTTCATTGACTTAAATTTTCAGCGCAGGCAATGGAGGGAACCGGATACGCGAGGGCGACCCGGTCACTGGCAGCGCAACTAATGTGCACAAGTGGCATTCCAGCCGTTATAGGGGCGCATTTTTTTGCCCAATTTGTGGAGAACAACGGTGACAACCTCCATGCGGATCGACACCCTAAGGCCAGCCTGGCTTTCGCACATCTGCACGAGAAAATTCCTGATCGGCTGCTCAAAAAAATACTTTTGCATCAGGCCTTCCCATCCAGGATTCGATCCGTTATCATCCGCCCCGTTTGTACCAAGCTGAAAAGTCAATTCTGGTCGAAAAAGTCCCCCGATACCCTTCCCGACAACGCGGAACGGCATCGACAACAAGGGATCGACCACCTCGATGGTTTCCAGGTAAAACTTACGCAGACGCCACCTTGAGCAATTCTCAAGAGCCGTCGCCAAGTCTTTTTTACTCTGACCTAACCAACCTGCAAATTGATCAGGATCTTCACCTGGGGCCCAGAACCTTTGCCCCCGTCGTGCTGCCTGCCCTCCTAAGTACCTACCTGCCAGCCTTAGCGCACACTTATTAACGCGCTTGCCACTGGCTGCTTTGTTCCAGTCGGGTTCTTCGTCAGACCAATGGTGGTCGACGTTACTGGAACGTTTTAACGTTGCACGGTTCTTAACCGTGTCATTTGTAGGAACACCTAATAACTATGTCGACTCAAATCCACACTCAGGATGCCATTCGCACCCTCACCAACGCTTTTGCTCCAATGAACTGCCTGATCATGGCCGCTCGCAAAGGCTGCTTCAGCTTCACCCTGGTCAACGAACACGGTATCGCCCGTCACAGCGAACGCCTGTACCCCGACCAGTATTCCAGCGCCGAACCGCTGCAAGCGGTCATCGAGCGTACGCGTCAGGCACTGGTTGCCTAACACGCCAGAACGCTGAACCCCCTCAAAGCCTCGCCTGAACAGCGGGGCTTTTTCTTGCCCGAATTTCGCGCATGCAAAGGCAAATGAACAACACCAACGGCTATAAGCCTTATAACAAGAAGACGGAAATATTTTAAAAACAGACCTTTACATCAAAGATATGACACTACACTTCAACTCAGGCGGCACACACCGCTTCCGGCGAGCCTGACCCGACTCACAGCTGCCAAGCCCCCCCCCAGACCTCGCCGGTCACTTTCACGCTTCGAGGGCTTTATGGGTATCGCCGCCAGCGAACTGTGCCGCTATGTCATCCGCCCGACGCTGATTTACCTGGGCAGCCACAGCAAAACCGCTGAAAGCTTATTGCTGGGCATCGCCGCCAGCCAATCCGCACTGGGCTCCGCCCTGCATGATCGACGTGGCCATGGCCTGTATCGCATCGCCGAACTGCGCCACCAAGCCCTCTGGGATCATTACCTGGCCCTGGACCCCGAGCGCGCCAGCCTGGTACGCGGGCTGGCCAGCCAGCATGCGTTCCTCAACGGGCCCCACCTGGAACTTACTGTCAACCTGCGTTACGCCACCGCCATCGCCTGGCTATTGATCGAAGAACAGCACACTCCGCTCCCGGCCGCCGACGATTTGATCGGTATGGCCCGCATCTGGAGGAAGACCTTTCAACCACAAGGACGTCTCAGGGACTTCACCTGTGCCTGGCAAACCTGTGTCTCGCCGCCAAGCCAACTCGCCTGCTGATCGACCTTTTTAAAATCGGTGAAAAATCGCCAATTTGGTCGGATTGTCCTACAAAACCGCTCTAAATCAACTGTTTCCGCCTATAGCGCTGAGATCAAAATGTTGGTAATTTTCGCCCCGGTGATCACCAGGAGTTCTAATAATGAAAAAAGTAATGCTCAAATCCACCATCAGTCTCGCCGTTGCCCTGGCCTCCAGCCAACTCTTCGCGAGCGCTTTGCCCTCAACGAACAAAGCATCAGCGGGATGGGTACTGGTTTCGCAGGTCGCTCTTCCTCTGCCGATGATGCAAGCACCGTGTTTGGCAACCCGGCCGGTATGTCGCGCCTGAAACGCCAACAAGTGACTGGCGGCCTGGCGGCAATCGACGCCTCCACCGACATCAATGATGCCAGCGGCAGCCAATCGGGGACCAACAAAGGCGACATGGTGCCGTTCACCGCCGTACCCATGGGTTACTACGTCAAGCCAATCGACGACCATTGGGCTTTCGGCCTAGGTGTTTACGCACCGTTCGGCCTGGTGACCAACTACGAAAGCAACTTCCAGGGCCGTAACTTCGGCAGCAAGAGCGAAGTTAAAGTCGTGACCTTCCAACCGACCGTCAGTTACGCCTTCAACGACAAGGTCTCGGTAGGTTTTGGCCCGACCATCAACCGTCTTTCCGGGACCCTGGAATCGGCCTTGACCACACCTGCCTCGCCCAACGACGGTAACGTGAAGATCAAGGGTGACGACATCGGTTACGGCTTCAACGTCGGCGTTCTGGTGCAAGCCACCGACACCACTCGCGTCGGCCTGACCTACCACTCCAAGGTCAACTACAAGCTGGAAGGCCACACCGAGGTCACCGCAGGCGCGGGCACCAACCCATTGCTCCTGAGAAGCAACCGCTACGACGCTTCGCTGAAAATCGAAACCCCGGAATCCTATGACCTCTCGGTCACCCAGGACCTGAACGATGCCTGGAAACTCTATGCCGGTACCACCTGGACCCGCTGGAGCCGACTGAAAGAAATCACCGTCAACAACGAAGGTGTCAGCGCCACCACCGGCGGCGGCCTCGCCCCCATTCTTGGGCTGGACAGCATCACCGAAGAACAGAACTGGCACGACACCTGGGCGTACGCCATTGGTACTTCCTACCAGTTGAACAAGCAGTGGGTACTGCGTACCGGCCTGACCTTCGACCAGGCGCCGACCAACAACACCGATCGTTCGCCGCGCATTCCTACCGGTGACCGCACGATCTTCAGCCTGGGCGCCGGCTGGAGCCCAACCGATGACCTGACCATCGACGTGGCCTATTCCTACCTCAAGGAAGAAAAGGTCAAGGTTGGCGGCAGCAACGAGCTCAACCAAAACTACAGCTCCGAGTACAAAAACAGCGCCAATGGTTTTGGCGTAGGGGCCACCTACCGCTTCTAACGTGGAGGGTGAGCGCTGCTCGCCAGCCAAATGAAAAAGCCCCGCATCCTTGGATGCGGGGCTTTTTTTGTTGGTTGTCGGCTGAGGGCGTCATTGAGGAAGGCGTCGCCGGCAAGCCGACGCCTACAAAAGGCCTGTGCTGGCGAGCTTAGGGTTGTGAAGCCAGGGCTTTTTCCACGGCTTCAATCAATGCGGGGTCATCGGGCTTGGTCAGGCTTGAGAAACTGGCAATCACCTTGCCCTGACGATCCACCACGTATTTGTAAAAATTCCACTTCGGTGCGCTGCTCTGCTGGGCCAAGACCTTGAACAGGTGAACCGCGTCATCACCCTTGACCTTTTGCGGCTCGGTCATGGTGAAGGTCACACCGTAATTGACGTAGCAGACCTTGGCTGTCTCCTCGCCATCCTTGGACTCTTGCTTGAAGTCATTGGAGGGCACGCCCAACACCTCCAGCCCCTGGCCCTTGTAACGCTGGTACAGCGCCTCAAGGCCTTTGAATTGAGGGGCAAAGCCGCAAAAGCTCGCGGTATTGACCACCACCAGCGGCTTACCCGCAAACTGCTGGCACAAGTCAATGGACTCTTTTGACCGCAGCTTTTGCACAGAGCCTTGCAGCACCGAGGGGCATTCCGCCGCCCAGGTCGAAGTCGCAAACGCAACCAGCACAGTCGGAACAACAAACCAGCGCATCACCATGTCCAGTGTCCTTGAAGGATCGTCAAAGGATGACGTTACTCGCCCCCTCGCCGGTCTAGCAAGCGCCCATGCCCAACTGCATCAGCGCCAACCCACCGCGCTGCCAGCCCCACCAGGCCAGCCACAGCAGCGCCATGACCGCTGCCAGGGCGATGCCGCAGAACAAGCTGCGCCTCACGCCGCGCTCACTTGCAGGCGCGCCACCGGACGCTCGCGCACCGGCCAGTTGAGGGCTGCCGCCAGCAGACTCAGAAGAATCGCCACCTGCCATATCAGGTCGTAACTCCCGGTGCGGTCATACACCACGCCACCGAGCCAGCCACCCAGAAACGAACCCAGTTGATGGAACAGAAAGACAATGCCACCGAGCATGGACAGGTTACGTACACCGAACAGGGTGGCCACCGTGCCATTGGTCAGGGGCACGGTGGACAGCCAGAGAAATCCCATGGCCATGCCGAACAGGTAAGCGCTGGTCTGAGTCACTGGCAACCAGAGGAACAAGCCGATCACCACGGCGCGCAGCAAGTACAGGCCGGTCAGCAGGCGCGGCTTGGACATGCGCCCGCCCAGCCAGCCGGCGGTGTAGGTGCCGAAGATATTGAACAAACCGATCAGCGCCAGCACCGTGGTGCCCACTGTGGCCGGCAAATGCTGATCCACCAGATAGGCCGGCAGGTGCACGCCAATAAACACCACCTGGAAGCCACAGACAAAAAAGCCGAAGGCCAGCAGCCAGAACCCCGAATGGGAACAAGCCTCACGCAGCGCCTGAGAGAGGCTCTGCTCATGCCCAAGGACCGGCAATGGCTTGTCCTTGAGCATGCTCACCAGCGGCACGATCAACGCCACCAACAGGCCCAGGACCAACAACGCGCTCGACCAACCGAGCCAGCCGATCAAACCCAGGGTGCCTGGCAACATCGCGAACTGGCCAAAAGACCCCGCGGCGCTGGCAATACCCATGCCCATGCTGCGTTTCTCGGCCGGCACCGCGCGCCCCACCACCCCGAGAATCACCGAGAACGAGGTCCCGGACAGGCCGATGCCAATCAACAGGCCCGCACTCAGGGACAGGGACAACGGCGAGTCGGCCAAGCCCATGAACAACAGGCCGACGGCATAGAGCACACCGCCCACCAACACCACTTTGGCCGCCCCGAAGCGGTCGGCCAGGGCGCCGGTAAAGGGTTGGGCCAGGCCCCAAATCAGGTTTTGCAGGGCGATGGCGAAGGCAAAGACTTCACGCCCCCAGCCAAACTGAGCGCTCATCGGTGGCAGGAACAAACCAAACCCGTGCCTAACCCCCAGGGACAGGGCCAGGATCAACGCACTGCCGAGCAGAACCCAGCCACTGGTACGCCACATCGATGTCATTCTTATTCTCCGCTTGCGGGTATATACCCGCTTATAGGCAAACGCAGGGGCGTCAAGCCAGTTCGTTAAGCAAGGCCAACAGGGCCTCGCGTTTTTCCACACCCAGGCGCTCAACCAGGCGCTCCTGGGCCGCCTCCCAAGCCGGCAAGGCGGCCTGTAGCCGCTCCTCGCCCGCAGCCGTGAGGCGGACAATACGATTACGCTGGTCCTCTCCCTCGGCCAGGGTCAGCAAACCTTCGCCCTCCAACACCCGCAAGTTGCGCCCGAGGGTGCTGCGGTCCAGGCCCATGGCTTCCGCCAGGCTGGAGATGCTCGGCTCCTGCAATCGCTGCAGATTGCACAGCAAGGAATATTGAGCGACGTTGATCCCGAAGCCGTCGAGGGCGCCGTCGTAGTGCCTGCTGACACCCCGGGCGGCGCGACGCAGGTTGATGCACAAACATTGGGAAGGAAGCATGGTGCGTGTATATACCCGCGATTAACGGAAAGCAAGATTTTTCAGGGTCACGAGCACCGCGTAATTACAGCAGCGCCAGCCCCACCAATACCGCCACCTCAAGCAATTCCAGCAAGGCTCCTGCGGTGTCCCCCGTGGTGCCCGCCAGGCGTTGCATCATCAGCCAGCGCAGCCAGCCGAACAACGCCAGGGCCAGGGCCAGGGCAAACAGCCCCGGGTAACCGGCAATCAGCACACAGGCCAGACCACTGAGCAACAGCACCTGGCGACCAGCACGGCGCGGCAAGTGATCCGCCAAAGCCTGCCCCAAGCCACCAGAGCGCACGTACGGCGTAGTCAAAAACAACCCGAGCAAGGCACTGCGACCGAGCAGCGGCGCCAACAACAAGGCCTCAGCGTGTTGCCCCTCGATCAGGGCCACCAGCGCCGTGAACTTGAGCAGCAGCACCAGCACCAACGTAATCACGGCAATCGGGCCGCTGCGCGGGTCCTTCATGATGCTCAAGGTACGCTCACGATCACCGAAACCGCCCAGCCAGGCGTCAGCGCTGTCCGCCAACCCATCCAGATGCAACCCGCCGCTGAGCCAGACCCAGGCAGCGAGCAACAGCGCCGCATGCAGCAACACCGGAGCTCCAGCCAGCAAGGCGTTCAAGGCCCACAACAGCGCGCCAAACAGCAGCCCCACCAACGGATAGAACAGCAAGGAGCGCCCCAGTTCCTGAGGCTCGGCATGCCCGGCAAGCGAATGGGCAGGCTGCTGAGAAACTGCAGGGCAATCCAGAAAGGCAACATGCTCAGACGTCCTCGCTCACCAACCCATCGGCACCAACGCGCAACGAGAACAGCGCGCCGTGAGCGACCTCGACATTCAGCAATTGCTCCCGAGGCAAGCCCCGGGCCCGGGCCAGCAACAGGCGCATCACCCCGCCATGGCTGACCAGCAAGACCCGCTCGCCCGCGTAGGCCAGCCGCAAGCGCTCGACCGCCGCCAGCACCCGCTCGGAGAAAGCCAGCACCGGCTCACCTTGAGGCGGCGTGAAGCCATAGGGATCGGCCCAGAACCGGCCCAGCGCCTCTGCATCGGTGTCCATCAAGGACGCCGCACTTTGCCCCTCCCAGACGCCGAAATGCAGTTCCTGCAGGCCCGGTTCCAGGGTCACTGGCAAACCGAGACGCCCCCCCAATTCATCGGCGAAACGCGCACAGCGTTGCAGCGGCGAACTCACCAAGCGATCCCAGGGACCCTGGCCCTCGACGGTGTCGCGCATCTGCGCCCAGCCCTTGGCGGTCAGCGCATCGTCCAGGCTGCCACGCAAGCCGCCACCCAGTTCGGTCTCACCATGGCGCAACAGGTCGAGAATCAAGGTCATGCCGGACGATCGGCCACAGCCGCCTCGGCGAAGGTCGCCATCTGCCCGTGCAGGTCGCAGGCCAGACGCAGCAACGGCACCGCCAACGCCGCGCCGCTGCCCTCGCCCAGGCGCAACCCCAGATCCAGCAACGGCTGAGCCTCAAGGGTCTGCAGCACATGCCGGTGGCCCGGCTCTGCGCCACGGTGCCCGAACAGCAGCCAAGGGCGGCAAGCCGGATTCAAGCGCACGGCGACCAACGCCGCGACGCTGCAGATAAAGCCATCCACCAGCACCGCGATGCCCTCCTGGGCACAGGCCAGATACGCCCCTACCAACGCCGCGACTTCAAAGCCGCCGAGGTTGAACAAGGTCTGCAGGACGTCACCCCGCTGAGCCGCGTGCACCGCTAACGCACGCTCGATCACCTGGGCCTTGTGGTTGACCCCGGCGGCATTCAGGCCAGTACCCGGCCCCGCCAGTTGCGCCACCGGAATGTCCAGCAACGCGCAGGCAATGGCGCTGGCCGCCGTGGTGTTGCCGATGCCCATCTCTCCGCCGATAAACAACTGGGCACCGACGGCCTGGGCCCGACGCGCACTATCACGCCCAGCCTGCAGGGCCAGTTCGCCCTGAGCCTGAGTCATGGCCGGCCCTTGGGTGAAATTGGCCGTGCCGGCCCCCAGGTTCAGGTGCCGAACCCCTGGCAGATTCAAGTCAGGGGTCACCGTCCCCAGGTCGACCACCTCCAACTGCGCACCCAACTGCCGCGCCAGAACGCTGATGGCCGCGCCGCCGCTGACAAAGTTCAACAGCATCTGCCCGGTGACCGCTTGCGGATAGGCCGACACCCCTTCCGCCACCACCCCGTGATCGCCGGCAAAGATGGCGATCCACAGCTGCTCCAGGCTCGGCTTCAGCCGCCCCTGCAAGCCGGCCAGTTGCACCGCCAGGTGCTCCAGCTGCCCGAGGGAACCGGCCGGCTTGGTCAGTTGCTGCTGACGGGCTTCGGCTTGCTCAAGGACCTGGATATCCACGGCCTTGCACGGTTCCAGCCACCAGGAGTGATTCATAACGCAGTTCCTTTCAAAGTCAGGGGCAGGCCGGCCACCGTCAGCACCACTCGCTGACAACGCTCGGCCAGGGCTTGATGCAACCAACCGGCTTCATCGACATAGCGGCGAGTCAATTCGCCCAGCGGCACGACACCCATTCCGGTCTCGTTGCTGACAACAATAATTTCACCCGGCAGTTCAGCCAGGCCGTGCAGCAACGCGTCACGCTCGGCGGCCAGTCGCTGCGGGTCTTCGAGCATCAGCAGGTTGGTCAGCCATAGGGTCAGGCAGTCCACCAGCAGGCACTGATCGGGCCGAGCCGCTTCTTGCAGCACCCGCGCCAGGGCCAGGGGTTCTTCGATCAGGGCCCAGTCCGCCGGACGACGCTGGCGATGCTGGCGAACACGCTCACTCATCTCGCCATCCAGCGGCTGGCTGGTGGCGATGTAGGTCACCGCCAAGCCCGTGCCCTGGGCCAGTTGTTCAGCCAGGCGACTTTTGCCGGAACGGGCACCGCCGAGGATCAGTTGCAGCATGCTGGGACACCTATGAAATGAAAAAGAAGCGCCGCTCTACTAAGCCGGGAGCCCACAGAGTTCGCGCAAATAGCGGGTATCCAGGTGCTGCTCCACCAGGTCCGCCAGGCGCTCGATATCGCGCTCACGCAAGCCGTGGTAGTCAACCGTTTGCACCTCGGCCAGGCCGGCCCAACGCAACAGTGCGCTGCTGGCCGCCGGGGACTCGAACAGCCCATGCAGGTAGGTGCCGAAGATCTGCCCGTCGACGCTCTGGGCACCGTCGCAACGACCGTCGTCCAGGTGCACGGCGGCTCGCTCCAGGGCCGGCCCACGGGTGACCCCGGCATGAATTTCATAGCCGCTGACCTCGGCGCTCTCCAGGCCCAGGCGTCCGCGAACGTTGCGCAGTTGCTTCTCTTCTTCGAGCACCGTTTCAAAGTCCAGCAGGCCCAGACCGGCACTGGAACCGGCCGCCCCTTCCAGGCCCAGCGGGTCATGCACCTGCTGGCCCAGCATCTGCAAGCCGCCGCAGATTCCCAGCACTTTGCCGCCGTAGCGCAGGTGCCGGGCAATCGCCGTCTCCCAGCCATTGGCGCGCAGGTAGGCCAGATCGCCACGCACGCTCTTGGAGCCGGGGAGAATGATCAGGTCTGCGGGAGGGATGTCCTGGCCGGGGCCGACGAATTGCAAATCCACCTGAGGGTGCAGGCGCAGCGGATCGAAGTCGGTGTGATTGCTGATGCGCGGCAGCACGGGCACCACCACCTTCAATACCTGCTCGACCTTGTCGGCCTGGCGCTGGTCGATGCCGTCCTCGGCTTCCAGGTGCAGGTCCAGCACGTAGGGCAGTACGCCGATCACCGGTTTGCCGGTCCTGGCTTCCAGCCAATCCAGCCCCGGTTGCAGTAAAGCAATATCGCCACGGAAGCGGTTGATGATGAAACCTTTGACCCGCGCCTGCTCGCTGGGCGAAAGCAACTCCAGGGTGCCGACCAAGTGGGCGAACACACCGCCGCGATTGATATCGGCGATCAGCAGCACCGGGCAATCCACCGCCTCGGCAAAGCCCATGTTGGCAATATCGCCGGCCCGCAGGTTGATCTCCGCCGGCGAGCCGGCGCCTTCGACCATCACCACCGGATAGGTCGCGCTCAGGCGCTGGTGAGAGGCCAGCACAGCCTGCATGGCGATGGCTTTGTAGTCGTGATAGGCCACCGCATTCATGCTGGTGACGGCACGCCCGTGAATGATCACCTGGGCCCCGGTATCGCTGTTAGGTTTGAGCAGCACCGGATTCATGTCGGTGTGGGGCTCAAGGAAAGACGCCTGAGCCTGCACCGCCTGGGCCCGGCCGATCTCGCCGCCATCGGCAGTGACCGCACTGTTGAGGGCCATGTTCTGCGGTTTGAACGGCACCACCGCCACGCCCTGGCGTACCAGCCAGCGACACAGGGCCGTCACCAATGTGCTTTTACCGGCATCCGAGGTGGTGCCCTGGACCATCAATGTGCTCATGGATGCTCCTTGGAATAGGCTTGCAGCCCCTGTTCAAGACGCGCCCAATCGGCTTCGTCGGCCGGCAGGCCAAAGCGCAGGCTGCTGTTGTGCACGAACAGGCGCAAGAGGATGCCGCGCTGCGCCAAAAATTCGTGCAAGCGCTCGGCGTCGGCGTGGATCAGCCACTGAAACAAGGCGCAGCCGCCATGGGGTTTCAAGCCGTTCTGCGCCAGCATCTGGGCCAGGCGTAGGCTCGCCTCTTCAGTGCGCAGGCGTTGGCGTCGCTGCCCTTCGGTGTCGCGCAGGCAGGCCTGGCCCAGTACCCGAGTCGGCCCGCTGACCGCCCAAGGCCCGACCTGTTCGGCCAGCAACCGGAGCAGCTTGCGTTCCGCGAGGACAAACCCCAGGCGCACCCCGGCCAGACCGAAGAACTTGCCAAAGGAGCGCAACACAATCAGCCCCACCTGCTGGGTATGGGCCGCCAGGCTCAGGTGCGGGGTGTTATCCATAAAGGCCTCGTCCACCACCAGCCAGCCGCCGCGCTGGGCCAGGCGTGCGTGCCAGTCCAGCAGGCGCTGCGGCGACAGGCTCAGCCCCGTGGGGTTGTTCGGGTTGACCACCACCAACACGTCCAGGCTGTCGAGGAAAAAGTCCACTTCCTGTTCCAGCACTTCGCGCACGATGTAACCGCTGCGCCGCCAGGCTTCGGCATGCTCGGCATAACAAGGCGACAGCACGCCAACCTTGCCCGGCCGCCGCAGGCGCGGCAGCAGTTGAATCGCCGCCTGGGAGCCCGCCACCGGCAACACCTGGCTCACGCCGTAATAGGCGCACGCGGCCTGCTCCAGGCCGTCATCGGTTTCCGGCAGGCGAGCCCAGGCGCGCAGGGGAATGTCCGGCACTGCAAAGGGCCAGGGCGCGAGGCCGCTGGACAGGTCCAGCCAGGCCTCCTCGGCAATACCGTATTGCTGCGCCGCCTGGCGCAACCGGCCGCCATGCTCAAGCATAGAATTCCGCCCCCACGCAGAGGATCAACAACCACAACCAGACCCCGCGCTGCACCAGTTGCCAACCACGCTCGATGGCATCGGCGTCCGCCACGGCCCCCTCACCCAGCGTCGGCCGCTGATGCAGCTCACCGTGGTAGGTGGCCGCGCCGCCCAGCTCAACCCCCAGGGCACCGGCGCCGGCGGCCATAACCGGACCGGCGTTGGGGCTGTCCCAGGTCGGCCCCTGGCGTCGCCAGCAACTCAAGGCCAGGCGAGTCTTGCCCAGCAACGCGTAGGTCAGGGCCACCAAACGCGCCGGAATGTAGTTGAGCAGGTCATCGATCTTGGCCGCCGCCCAGCCGAAACGCTCAAAGCGTTCATTGCGATAGCCCCACATCGCATCCAGGGTATTGCTCAACCGGTACAACACCACCCCTGGCGCACCGGCTACGGCAAACCAGAACAGCGCCGCGAACACCGCATCGCTGCCATTTTCCAGCACCGATTCGGTGGCGGCACGGGCCACGTCGGTGGCGTCCAGTTCGCTCGTTTCCCGGCTGACCAGATAACCGACCCGCTGCCGCGCCGTCTCCAGGTCACCACCGCGCAAGGCCTGGGCCACCGGCTGCACGTGTTCACCCAGGCTGCGCAGGCCAAGGGCGCAATACAGCGCCAGGATTTCCACCAGCCAGCCGATATAGGGCAGCCAGGACAGCGCCGTGGCCAGCAAGGTCAGGGGCAATACCGCCAACACCCAGGCGGTCACGCCATGGCTGCGCCAGCCGCGGCCACCTGAGTTGAAACGTTGCTCGATACGATCGGCCAACGCGCCGAACGCCACCAGCGGATGCCAGCGCTTGGGTTCGCCCAGCAGCGCATCCAGCGCGACCCCGGCGACACTCAGCAACGCCACACTCATTGACCCACTCCCCAGTAATTCTCAAACAACAGTTCATTCAGCGGACGCGGTTGCGCCCAGCCTTCCAGCACCAGCATGGGCGCCGGATAAAATTCGCTTACTGGCCCCAGGCACAACACCGCCAGCGGCTTGGCCCCCGGGGGCAGGCCCAACAGGTCCGCCAGGGCTTGCGGTTCGAATAGCGATACCCAGCCCATGCCCAGGCCCTCGGCGCGGGCCGCCAGCCACAGGTTCTGGATCGCGCATGACAGCGACGCCAGGTCCATTTCCGGCAAGGTACGGCGGCCGAAGATATGCCGCTCACGGTCATCCATCAACGCCGCAACCAGCACCTCGGCGCAGTCATTGATGCCTTCGACCTTGAGCTTCATAAACTCGTCTGAGCGTTCGCCCAAGGCTTCGGCGGTGCGCACCCGCTCCTCCTCCACCAGTTGCTGGACCTGGCCGCGCAACCCGCGATCGCTGATGCGGATAAAACGCCAGGGTTGCATCAAGCCGACGCTGGGCGCCTGATGCGCTGCTTCCAGCAGGCGCCGCAACAACTCCGGCTCGACGCCACCACCGGTGAAATGACGCATGTCGCGGCGCTCGGCGATGGCGCGATACACCGCCTCACGCTCTGCCTCGGAAAAAGCCAGCTCAGTCACTCGCCACGCCCTCGGCTGACAAGGGCGTCAGGCGCCAGCAAGGCCGCCACCGCAGCCGGATTGGAGGGAAAGTAGAAATGCACGTAGGAAGCCGTCATCCGACCGTCGCGATACACCGCTTCCGCGCCGCGCCCGCCATTGGGGCTCAGGCCACGGGCGATGGGCACCTGCTCGGTGGTGGTCAGCGAATGGTGATAGGTGTGCCCGCGCAATGCGCCTTCCGGCAGCTCGACCGCCTGCAGGGCCAGGGCCGCCAGACGCTTTTGCATCACCGCGTCACCCGGCAGCAACCCCAGCAATTCGGCACGCTGGCCCTCGACATCAGTCAAGGAGTCCAGCAGGTACAACATGCCGCCGCACTCTGCGAGCAAGGGTTTGCCCGCTTCGTGGTGGGCGCGGATGGCCGTCAGCATCGAGGCATTGGCCGCTAGCGCTTGATGATGCAACTCCGGGTAACCCCCCGGCAGGTACAGGCTGTCGGCTTCGGGCAGGTGGTGGTCGTGGATCGGCGAGAAAAACGCCAGTTCAGCCCCCATCGCCCGCAGCAGGTCCAGGCTGGCGCCGTAGGTAAAGGCGAAAGCCTCGTCACGGGCGACGGCGATCCGCACCCCCTCCAGCAACGGCTCGGCTGGCTGCACCTGGGGCGCGGCAAAGGCCACGGCCGGCGGCAGGGCCACTTCGCAACTGCTGGCCAGGGCTTGCGCCGCGGCGTCCAAACGCACGTCCAGATCATTCAGCTCGCTGGCCTGCACCAGGCCCAGATGCCGGCTCGGCAATTCGATCCCGATCTCCCGGGACAACGCGCCATACCAACGCAGCCCTTCGGTCAAGCTGCCTTCGAGCAACTGCGCGTGACGCAGGGTGCCGACCCGGTTGGCCAGCACTCCGGCAAACGGCAAATCGGGCTGATAACGGGCCAACCCCAACGCCAGGGCACCGAACGTCTGGGCCATGGCCGTGCCATCGATCACCCCCAGCACCGGCACGCCAAAGTGCCGGGCCAGATCGGCGCTGGACGGCGTACCGTCGAACAGCCCCATGACCCCTTCGATCAGGATCAGATCGGCCTCGCCCGCGGCGTCCCACAACAGACGCCGGCTCTCCTGCTCGCCGACCATCCACATGTCCAGCTGATAAACCGGTGCGCCACTGGCGCGCTCAAGGATCATCGGGTCAAGAAAGTCCGGGCCGCACTTGAACACCCGCACCTTGCGCCCTTGGTTACGGTGCAAGCGCGCCAGGGCAGCGGTCACGGTGGTCTTGCCCTGGCCGGAGGCCGGTGCGGCGATCAACACCGCCGGGCAATGACGAACTTCACTCATGCTGGGACGCTCACAGTTCAACCCCTTTCTGCGCCTTGATGCCGGCCTGGAAGGCGTGCTTGACCACGCCCATTTCGGTGACGGTATCGGCCAGTTCGATCATCTCCGGCTTGGCACCACGGCCGGTTACCACTACATGCTGCATGGGCGGACGGGCCTGCAAGTCGCTGAGCACCTGATCCAGGTCGAGGTAACCGTGCTTGAGGGCGATGTTCAATTCGTCGAGCACCACCAGGCCGATGGCCGGGTTGCGCAGCAACTCGCGGGACACAGCCCACGCGGCCTCGGCGGCAGCGATATCACGCTGGCGATCCTGGGTCTCCCAAGTAAAGCCTTCGCCCATCACATGGAAGCGCACTTGCTCGGGAAAACGCCGGAAGAACAACTCCTCGCCGGTGCTGTTGCGGCCTTTGATGAACTGCACCACGCCGCATTGCATGCCGTGGCCCATGGAACGCGCGAGCATGCCGAAAGCCGAGCTGCTCTTGCCTTTGCCATTGCCGGTCAACACCAGCAGCAAACCGCACTCGTTGGGCGAGTTGGCGATGCGTTCGTCGATCACGGCTTTTTTGCGCAACATCCGCGCCACATGGCGTTCGTCACGATCGGGGGATTCAGTCATGGGGCAGCTCTCCGTTGGGGCTGGATAACGGGGGGCAGGAAAAAAGGGTATAGAAGGCGCAAGCCTGGCATCGCCCACCGTGATGCCGTTGGATGGATCAGGCCGGTCTCCGGGCTCATGAGGGGCATCACTGCCGGACCGCGCGCCTTCCCGCATCGATCTCGACACAGTGGCATCAGGCGCAGTCTTGACTCATTTACCGTTGCGGGGGCAGCGCCGGAATCGTCGCCCGTTCCACTGGAGGAACGTGCACTCACCGGCTTCCCTGTTTCACTCTGTCGACCGTGGGCCACAGAGCACCTGAAACAAGTCGCGAAGGTTAGAGGGTTGGGGGTGGAGCGTCAATTAAAGCCGGCCGTCGGCGACACGTGGAGAACACCACAGATCAATAAAATGACGCCAATCTTGTGCCACACTGGAAGCAGTGATATCAAATAGCCATAACGGCAAAAAACCCAGACCAATCACAAACAATAAGGGTGAGTTCGATGCAAGGCATGACCATCAGCAATCCACGACTGGAATTCCTGCGCCCCCTGCTGGAGCGCTGGTTCGATTGCATTGACCGCTACAACGCGGTGCGCGGCGATAACGAAACACCGTACTGGTTCGACGAACACGCCAACCTGGGCCTGCTGTCTGCCGCAGCCTGGATGGCGGAAATGGTCACCCTGGAACAGACCCAGAGCAAAAAACAGCAGGAAGACGGCGATCGCAACAGCCGCGCCGACCTCTACATTGCCAGCCAGGACGAGCGCGTCTACATCCAGGCCACCCAGCGCTGGCCACGGGTCAACAACCTCAACCTGACCCAAGCCTTGCTGGACGCCACCAGCGCCGCAAAAAGCATCAGCTACGCCAGCGACCTGCGGCTTGGCTGCCTGTTTGTCGCCCCGCAAAAGGCCCAGCACAGCGCCACCCCGGAAGAACTCCAGGACATGGTCGACGACCTGCAGAAGGAACACAGTTGCGCCGTTGCCTGGTACTTCCCTTACGCCTACCGCAAGCTGCGCAACGAGGCCGGCAACTACCACCCAGGTATCGCCGTACTGTTCAAAGAGGCCCGCTGAACGGTTTGAACCATCGGTAAGCGCTGTTCCTCTATGACTAGACACCCCCTCGTGTACGCATAGGGAAACCCGCATGTTCAAGCCCAACACCTTTCTATTGATCGCTGTCGCCACAGGCCTGGCCGCCTGCGGCGAAACAGCGCGCCTGCAGGTCAGCGACGGTACCGGCCCCACGCCAACCTTGCCCGAGCCGAACAAAACCCTGATCCCGACATTGAACATCGCCCCGGCGATCGGCTGGCCCCAGGGCGCCAAGCCGATCGCGGCGCCCGGCACCCAGGTCTCCGCCTTTGCCGAAGGCCTGGACCACCCGCGCTGGCTCTATGTGCTGCCCAACGGTGACGTGCTGGTGGCGGAAACCAATGCGCCGTCCAAACCCGATGACAGCAAGGGCATTCGCGGCTGGGTCATGGGCAAGGTCATGGGCCGCGCGGGTGCCGCAGTGCCCAGCGCCAACCGCATCACCCTGCTGCGCGACCAGGATCACGACGGCGTGGCGGAAACCCGTACGGTATTGATCGATCAGCTCAACTCACCATTTGGCATGACCCTGGTGGGCAACGACCTGTATGTGGCCGACACCGATCGACTGCTGCGCTTTCCCTACCGAACGGGCGATACCCAAATCAGCGTCGCGCCGACCAAGGTCGTCGACTTGCCCGGCGGCACGTTGAACCACCACTGGACCAAAAACGTCATTGCCAGCAAAGACGGGAGCAAGCTGTACGTCACGGTGGGCTCCAACAGCAACGTTGGCGAAAACGGCTTGGACCAGGAACAGGGCCGCGCGGCCATCTGGGAAGTGGACCGCGCCAGCGGCCAGCAACGGATCTTCGCCTCAGGCCTGCGCAATCCCAACGGCCTGGCGTGGGAGCCCGACAGCGGGCAGTTGTGGACAGCGGTCAACGAGCGCGATGAGATCGGCAGCGACCTGGTGCCGGACTACATCACCTCGGTGCAAGATGGGGCGTTCTACGGCTGGCCTTTCAGCTATTACGGACAACACGTGGATGTGCGAGTCACGCCACAGAACCCGCAGCAGGTGGCCAAAGCCATTGCCCCGGATTACGCGGTTGGGCCCCATACCGCGTCGCTGGGGCTGGCGTTTGCAGAAGGCAGCCAACTGCCGGCGCCCTTTACTCAAGGGGCCTTTATCGGCCAGCACGGTTCATGGAATCGCCAACCCCACAGCGGCTACAAAGTGATCTTCGTGCCCTTCGCCAACGGTAAGCCCCAGGGCGCACCTATTGACCTGCTGACGGGGTTCCTCAATGCCGACGAAAAAGCCATGGGGCGTCCGGTGGGCGTGGCCATGGATAAACAGGGTGCATTGCTGGTGGCGGACGATGTGGGCAACACGATCTGGCGCGTATCAGCCAGTAAGGCACCCTAGGCTCAACGCTTGCGGCACAAGGTCAAGCCATCGCCCAAGGGGAGCAGGGACAGGTCGACACGCAGGTCATCCTTCAGGGCGAGGTTGAGCTGTTGGATGGCGCGGGTATCGTCACTGTCGGGCTGCTCCCGCAGCACCCGACCGCTCCACAAGGTGTTGTCGAACAGCAGCAAGCCGCCCTCGCGCAACAGGCGCAGGGCGCTCTCCAGATACAGTGGATAGTTGGCCTTGTCGGCGTCGACAAAAATCAAGTCGAAGGTAGCGCCCTGGCCCTGGGCCTCCAGGACGGCCAGGGTTTCCAGGGCCGGTGCCAGGCGCAATTCGATGCGCTCGGCGACTCCAGCCTCCCGCCAATACGCCTGGGCGGTGGCATTGTAGTTTCCCGGCAAGTCGCAACACAGCAACGAGCCCCCTTCCGGCAGCGCCTGAGCCATACACAGCGCGCTGTAACCGGTGAACGTCCCGACTTCCAGCAAACGCCGGGCGCCCAGCAACTTGACCAGTAACCCGAGAAATTGCCCCTGCTCCGGCGCCACCTGCCAGCGAGCCTCGGGCAAGGCCTGGGTTTCGTCACGCAGCCGACGCAGCAACGGCGTCTCGCGCAAGGAGACGTCCAGCAGATACTGATAGAGGGGGTCGTCGAGGCTGAGGGTTCGGGCGGTCATCGCTACCTCGACAAGGGACGGCGCTTAGGGGATGCGCGCCAGATGCTCAGGCTGCAACACCCGCTTGGCACTCAGATAGGCTTTTTGCCAATAGGCCTTGGACAGACTGTCCAGCTTGACCGTACCGCCGGTGGCCGGGGCATGCACAAAGCGGCCTTCGCCCACGTAGATGCCGGCATGGCTGACCTGGGAGCCGCCATTGGTGGCGAAAAAGATCAGGTCGCCGGTTTGCAACGCATCCTTGCCCACGTCCGGGGCCTGCATACCGATCATTTCCCGGGTGGAGCGCGGCAGCGAGATGCCTGCGGCGTCGCGGTACACGTAGCCGATCAGGCCGCTGCAATCGAAACCCGAATCCGGGGTGTTGCCGCCCCAACGATAAGGCGTGCCCACCAAGCCCAAGGCGCGAAACAGTACGTCTTCAGCGACCGGAGAAAAGTTTTGCGAAGGATTGAATACGGGAGCGCGTACCACTTGCGCCGGAGGCGGTGTACGGCTGGCGCAGGCGCTGAGCAGCGCTGCGAGAACAATGAATGCGAGGCGGGCCGACGTCGACATAAGCTGAACAATCCTGATCGGGATGCGGCTTTCTCTGCCGTGGCGCTGAAAACAAAACCGCGTAAGCAGGGCTTACGCGGTTAGTTTCAACAATAGATCAGAATTCTAGCGGCTACGCTTCAAACTTCAAGTAAGACTTTAAGTTCGCCTTACAAAATGCCTGCTTATTTGCGCGCGGTGACCACGGTCGGTGCCATCGCCAGTGCGCGCTTGGCTTCGATGAAGGTCTTGCTCCAGTAAGTGTCGCCCAGGCTGTCTACCCGAACGCCACCGCTACGGCGGCTGCTGGAGTGGATGAACTGATCGTCACCCAGATAGATCCCGGCGTGACTGACACGACCACGGCGACCATTGGTAGCGAAGAACAGCAGGTCACCCGGTTGCAGCTTGTTGCGGGCAACCAATGGCGCGTCGACGTTGATCATTTCCCGAGTCGAGCGCGGCAGGTTCATGCCGGCTTCTTCACGGAACAGATAACCGATGAAACCACTGCAATCAAAGCCGGCTTCCGAGGAGCCGCCAAAACGGTAACGGGTACCGATCAGGGACATGCCACGCTCGAGGATGCTATCGGCCAGAACAGGCAACTGATAAGGCTTGTTATCAGCGAATTCAGCCAGTTCTTTTTCAGTGGCGACTTCTTCCTGATAGACCAGGGAAGACTGATTTTTGACGCTGGTTTGAACCTGTGGTGCTTGTTGCTGCTGGGACACTGGAGTGTGAGAAGCGCAACCAAACAACAGGGTAACGAGTGCGAGAGGCACGAGGGGTGCGAAGCGATTTAGCATGGGCACGACCGTGGCTTGAAATAAAAGAAGCCGCGACTATGCCTCCTATCGCCCTCATTTGCAAATTCAATCGATCTAAATGTGACTTATGAGTTTCTGCTTTGCATCTAAGGCTTTAAGCCCATTTTCTAGCAAAACGCCTCTGGAAACCTCTCCAGAAGCGATTTTTCTGACGCCTGAAATATGTCGAAACATCGCTGGAGGCCGCGGTTTTACCAGCCCAGGGTTTCTTTGAGGAAGGGAATCGTCAGCTTGCGCTGCGCCTGCAATGAAGCCTGATCGAGGCGCTCAAGCAGCTCGAACAAGGCGCTCATGCTGCGAGTGCCACGGGTCAAAATAAAATGCCCGACTTCGTCGGTCAGGTGCAGGCCGCGACGGGATGCGCGTAACTGCAAGGCACGTAATTTGTCTTCATCGGAGAGCGGGCGCATCTGGAAAATCAGCGCCAGGGTCAGTCGGGACTTCAAATCCGCCAGCTTGACCGGCAGCTCCCGCGGCGAGGTCGATGCTGCAATCAACAAGCGTCGGCCGCTGTCGCGCAGGCGATTGAACAGATGAAACAGTGCCTCTTCCCAATCCGCCTTGCCCGCCACCGCTTGCAGATCGTCCAGGCAGACCAGTTCGTACTGCTCTAGGTTGTCGAGAATCTCGATACCGCGATCCAGAAGCTCCGCCAAAGGCAGATACACCGCCGGCTCACCCAACTGCTCGAAACGCAGGCACGCCGCCTGCAGCAAATGAGTACGCCCCACCCCATCCTTGCCCCAGAGGTAAATCAGACTTTCGGTCCAGCCGGCGTCGGCTTCGCAAAGCCGCTCGACATAGCCGAGTGCAGCGGCATTGGCGCCTGGATAGTAGTTGATGAAGGTGGCGTCATCACGCAGACGCACACCTAGGGGCAGCTGAATCGGTTTCATGCTGACTGAACAGTTCGAAACGAACCGTTAGTGGCCTCTGTGTAAAGTTTGCAAAGTTTATACCCGTGACGCCGGGCGCACAATGCAGCAGACCACAAGCAAAATCAAAGGTTTGCGTTGGCTGCAAGGGCTACCCGGAGAATGGCCGAGCGCAAATGTGACAGCCCCCACGCCCACCGTGGCAACCCGGGACCAAGCCCGGCTGCCACCCACAGGAGGATCAAAAGCCGTTACAGATCAGGATCTTCAACCCCACTGTAAAGATCCGAGTGCTTGTACAAGTCATGCACGTGACGTACCAGCACCATGATCACGGCCGCCACCGGCAACGCCAGCAGGACCCCGGTAAAGCCGAACAGCTCGCCCCCCGCCAGAATGGCGAAGATCACCGCCACCGGATGCAGGCCAATACGGTCGCCCACCAACAGCGGCGTCAGCACCATGCCTTCCAGCGCTTGGCCAACCATGAACACCGCCACGATGCCAATCATTGGGTACAGGTCGCCACCAAACTGGAACAGCCCGGCCACCAACGCCGCGCCAATGCCAATGACAAAGCCCATATAAGGCACGATGGCCGCCAGACCCGCGATCAAACCGATCAACAGCCCCAACTCCAGCCCCACCAGCATCAGCCCTGCGGCGTAGATCATGCCCAGCGCCACCATCACCAGCAGTTGCCCGCGGACAAAGGCGCCCAGCACTTCATGGCACTCTCCGGCCAGCGACACCACGCGCTCTTCACGGTCACGGGGCAACAGGCTGCGGATCTTGGCCATCATCAGATCCCAGTCACGCAACAGGTAGAAGCTCACCACCGGGATCAACACCAGATTGGCCAGCCAGCCGATCAAGGCCAGGCTCGACGCCGTGGCCTGGCTCAGGACCACGCCGACAATATCGGTGGTCTGGCCCATGTGCTCACTGATGGCAGCCTTGACCTTGTCGAACTTCCAGAAGCCGTCCGACAGCCCCAGCTTGGACTGTGCCCACGGCATCGCGGTGTGCTGCAACCAGTCGAGCATCTGCGGCGCCAGCTCATAGAGCCGGACCAATTGCTTGGCCAGCATCGGCACCAGCACCAGCAGCAAGGTCATGACAATCAGGGTAAACAGTGCGAACACTGCCACCACGCCCCAGGTCCTCGACAAACCGAGCTTTTCCAGGCGATCCACCAGGGGATCGAACAGGTAGGCCAACAGCAGCGCCACCAGGAAGGGCGTGAGGATGGGATGCAACAGGTACACAAACGCGCAAAACAGGGCGACCACGCCCAACCAGACCCAACGACGCGTATCGGTCATGAACCACTCCCGCTTCTATATATAAGGAAACAAACCACTACCAACGGAAATGCAACTGCCCGGCTGGTGCCGCGACGGGCGCAGCCCCCTCCCCCTCGGCCGGAGGCGCAGCAGCTTCACCGGGCGGCACCTCCTGCAGCTTGGCTAGGGACAACTGCGCTCGCAGCTGTTCAGGGCTGCCGTTGAGGCGGTAGACAATGCGATCCCCATCCACACTGCGCAGTTGCGCGCCAAACGGCTCCAGCAGATGCCCCAAGGTGGCGTAACGCTCCAGCGTCATGCCCTGCACCTCAAGCCACTGCTCGCTTGAGGCCCCCGGCTTAGTGACAAAGCGCGGCGCCAGGCGCTGGCTCACTGCCAACAGCACGGCATCGGCCAGGGCTGCGGTATCGGCGCCCTGCACGGAACCCTGTTCCTTCTGATCGCCCAGCCACAGGCGCCACTTGGCCTGCCATTGCCCACCTTCTTCCCGCGCATGCACCGCCAGCAAGGCGTCGGCACCGTAGCGCTCGGAAGCGTCATGCAATGGCGCAGGGTCGGCCCCTTCAAGGTTCGGCGCGGTCGCCACGATTTGCTCATTCAGGTCACCCAGCGGCAGGCGCAGCGGCAACCCGCGATGCTGCGCGGCACGCCGCAGCGGCGCAGCGCTGGCTTGACCATCCCCCACCAGGCTCGAGCCCTCAGTCGAATCACTCAACCACCAAGCGAGGATCGACGGCCGATTGCTGCCCCACAACGACAGCCCCGCTTGACGCAAGGCACGGTCGGTACTGACCGGGTCGAAATCCACTTGCAGACTTTCCGGCGGCCCGGCGTCGTAACCGTATTGACTGATGATCTGCTGTGGGTCCTTGCGGATCGCTGCCAGGCCCGGCCCCTGGGCAGCCTTGGCATCGCCGGTCAGGCGCAGCACCAGGGTTTCCACGGCACGCTGGGTTGCCTGATCGCGCTCTTCAGGGGCCTGACTGCTGACAGGCTCGCGCACTTGATAAAGGCCATTGAGGGTTTCGGCGTGACTCGCCAGGCTGACCAATGACAAACAGCCCACAACTAAAAATTGACCCAGACGCATGGAGAATTCCCGACGACAAAAACCATTGAAACCGAACCCGTAAAGCGGGTTGCGCAAGCCTGTGACCACTCGGCCCGGCAAAACATTCACAGGTCCGCTGAAAGATTTCGTGCTGTCATAACGATAGCCGGTTAGAGGCTATACCTTTTAGGACGCGGCAGGAGACTGGCAATACAAGCAAATACAGTTTTTTTGCCGGGATATGCCCCTGCCCGTCGGCCCGAGGATGGCCGCTGCCCCTCAAGCCTGATAAAATCGCGCGCCTTCGCAGACCGGCAACAGCTGGGCACCCTGAAACTCGCAAGCGGCGATCCCGCCTGCACTGGTTCGGCGGTCTCACTGGGTTCGGTCGATACCCCCTGAATCCCCCCTAAAGGCCTGGATCATGAGCAAGCAACCCTCCCTGAGCTACAAAGACGCCGGTGTAGACATCGACGCCGGTGAAGCATTGGTCGAACGCATCAAGAGCGTGGCCAAGCGCACTGCGCGCCCGGAAGTCATGGGCGGCCTGGGCGGTTTCGGCGCCCTCTGCGAAATCCCGGCCGGCTACAAACAACCTGTTCTGGTCTCTGGCACCGACGGCGTCGGCACCAAGCTGCGCCTGGCCCTGAACCTGAACAAACACGACAGCATCGGCATCGACCTGGTGGCCATGTGCGTGAATGACCTGGTGGTCTGCGGCGCCGAACCGCTGTTCTTCCTCGACTACTACGCCACCGGCAAACTCAACGTCGACACCGCTGCCCAGGTCGTGACCGGCATCGGCGCCGGCTGCGAACTGTCCGGCTGCTCCCTGGTGGGCGGCGAAACCGCTGAAATGCCAGGCATGTACGAAGGCGAAGACTACGACCTGGCCGGCTTCTGCGTTGGCGTCGTGGAAAAATCGGAAATCATCGACGGCTCCAAAGTGGCCACCGGCGACGCCCTGCTGGCCCTGCCTTCCTCGGGCCCGCACTCCAACGGCTACTCGCTGATCCGCAAGATCATCGAAGTGGCAGGCGCCGACATCGAAAACATCCAGCTGGACGGCAAGCCGCTGACCGAGCTGCTGATGGCCCCGACCCGCATCTACGTCAAGCCACTGCTCAAGCTGATCAAGGACACCGGCGCGGTCAAAGCCATGGCCCACATCACCGGTGGCGGCTTGCTGGACAACATTCCACGCGTTCTGCCAAAAGGTGCCCAGGCCGTGGTTGACGTCGCCAGCTGGCAGCGCCCGGCGGTCTTCGACTGGCTGCAAGAGCAAGGCAACGTCGACGAGCACGAAATGCACCGCGTCCTGAACTGCGGCGTAGGCATGGTCATCTGCGTAGCCCAGGAACACGTTGAAATAGCCTTGAACACCCTGCGTGAAGCCGGCGAACAACCTTGGGTCATCGGCCAGATCGCTACAGCGGCCGAAGGCGCTGCCCAAGTCGAGCTGAAAAACCTCAAGGCACACTGATGCAAGAGCGGAAGTCGCCGACCTGTGATGTTGTGGTGCTGCTGTCGGGCACCGGCAGTAACCTGCAAGCCCTGATCGACAGCGCGCGGACCGACGACAGTCCGGTCCGCATCGCTGCCGTGATCTCCAACCGCGCTGACGCCTATGGACTGCAGCGCGCCCAGGACGCGGGAATCGCTACCCGCTTCCTCGATCACAAGGCATTCGAAGGCCGCGAGGCCTTCGACCACGCCCTGATCGAGCTGATCGACACCTTTGCCCCAAAGCTGGTAGTGCTCGCCGGATTCATGCGCATCCTCAGCGCTGATTTCGTGCGCCACTATCAAGGACGCCTGCTGAATATCCACCCTTCGCTGCTGCCCAAATACAAAGGGTTACACACCCATCAGCGCGCCCTCGAGGCCGGCGACACGGAGCACGGCTGCAGCGTGCACTTCGTCACCGAGGAACTCGATGGCGGACCTCTGGTCGTACAGGCTGTGATCCCGGTAGAGTTGCACGACTCGCCCCAGAGTCTGGCGCAGCGGGTACACGTTCAGGAACACCAGATCTATCCCCTGGCCGTACGCTGGTTTGCCGAAGGCCGACTGACCCTCGGCGACCAGGGCGCTTTACTGGATGGTCAGTTACTGGCCGCCAGCGGCCACTTGATTCGAACCTAGGAGATTTTATGCGTCGCGCCCTGCTCTTCGCTTGCGCTCTGTTCGCCCTGCCCCTCGTGCAGGCGGCAGACCTTCAACCTTTCTCCGCCAGCTACACCGCCGACTGGAAACAACTGCCGATGAGCGGCACGGCTGAACGTAGTCTGGAAAAATCCAGCAACGGCGCCTGGAAGCTCAGCTTCAAGGCCTCGATGATGATCGCCAGCCTGAGTGAAGAAAGCACCCTGACCCTGGACAAGGACACCCTCCTGCCGCAGTCCTACCACTTCGAGCGCGGCGGCTTGGGCAAAGCCAAGAAAGCCGACCTGGACTTCGACTGGACCGCCAAGATGGTCACCGGTACCGATCGTGGCGACCCGGTCAAGCTGCCACTGAACCGGGGCATGGTGGATAAGTCCACCTACCAACTGGCCTTGCAGCACGACGTGGCAGCCGGCAAGAAAAGCATGAGCTACCAGGTGGTTGATGGCGGCGAAGTCGACACCTATGACTTCCGCGTCCTGGGCACCGAGAAAGTCGACACCAAGGCTGGCCAGATCGAAGCGATCAAGGTTGAGCGGGTTCGCGACCCGACACAAAGCAAACGCATCACAGTGATGTGGTTCGCCAAAGATTGGGACTACCTGCTGGTACGTCTGCAACAGGTCGAAACCGACGGCAAGGAGTACAACATCATGCTCCTCAACGGCACCGTCAACGGCAAGGCCGTCAAAGGCAGCTAACGCAACACGGTCCGTTCGTTAAGAAAAACGCCGCTTCTCTTCCAGAGCAAGCGGCGTTTTTTTTGCCTCGCACATACCCGTGCAGCGAGCTTGAAGATGAAACTTTTGTCATGAAACCTTCGTGCCTGCGACCAAATGTCACGGTTTGCGCGGGCTGCAGCACTGTCGCAAATCCTGCAAAGGACTGTTGCAAATCCAGGCGATTTACTTAGCCAGCTAACAAAACATATAACGGAGTCCTGCACACGCCTTGCTGCAGATCAACAGAGATTGGAGCTAGCAGATGACTGTAAAAGTGACTGAACGCGACGATTCACACATGTCCCATGAAGGCGTAGCCGCGGGTGTACGGATCTGGGATGTGCATCAACAAGACTTGCTGGTCGGCATGTTCCACTCCGAGAGCGATGCCCACAGCTACAAGGCCGAGCTGGAGCTGCAAGAGCAAAACCGCGCCAGCCAGACTCAATAATCACCGACTTGAAAGCACAAACCCCGCTGATAAGCGGGGTTTGTCGTTTTACCACATCAGATCGTCAGGGATCTGGTAGGCCGCGTACGGATCGTCCTCGTCCGGCGCCTCGGTTGGCTCGTTGAGCTGCACGATACGTCGTGGGTCGCGCTCCTGGATCTTCAGCGCCGCCTCACGGGGGATCACTTCGTAACCGCCACCGTGATGCACGATAGCCAGCGAGCCGCTGCTCAGCTTGTTGCGCATCAGGGTGTTCACCGACAGACGCTTGACCTTCTTGTCGTCGACGAAGTTGTAGTAGTCCTCGGTGGTCAGCTTGGGCAGGCGCGACACCTCGATCAGTTGCTTGATCTGGGCGGTGCGGGCCTTCTGCTCGGCCTTCTCCTGCTGCTGGCGGTTGAGCTCTTGGTCGCGCTTGACCTTCTCGGCCATGGCCTCCTGGGCCGCGCGCTGCTGGGAATCATCCAGCTCGATCTGCCCCTTGTGGGCCAGGCGCTGCTGCTTCTGTTTGTCTTTGCTGACCTGCTTGGCCTGCTTTTGGTTGACCAACCCTGCTTTGAGCAACTGGTCGCGAAGGGAAATGCTCATGATGCTTACTCACTTAGGCAACGGCCTCAGCCACAGCTGGGCAAATTCTTTTCCTGGCGTTTGGCTTCACCCCACAGGGCGTCCAACTCTTCGAGGGTGCAATCTTCTATTGGGCGGCGGGTGTCACGCAATGCCTGCTCGATAAATCGGAAACGTCTTTCGAACTTGGCGTTGGCGCCGCGCAAGGCCGTCTCCGGGTCCACCTTGAGGTGCCGGGCCAGATTGACCACGGAAAACAGCAAGTCCCCCAACTCATCGCTGACCCCGGCCGGGTCATTGGAGGCCATGGCCTCCAATACTTCATCGAGCTCTTCCCGGACCTTGTCCACCACTGGCAATGCATGGGGCCAGTCAAACCCGACCTGGGCCGCACGCTTCTGCAACTTGGCGGTGCGCGACAAGGCCGGCAACGCCGTGGGCACATCGTCGAGCAAGGACAACTGCAGCGGCGCCTCGGATTTCTCGGCGCGCTCCTCGGCCTTGATCTCCTCCCAGCGCTGCTTGACCTGCTCCTCGTCGAGCCGCGCAATGTCCAGCGGCGCGTACAGGTCCCCAGTGGGAAACACATGGGGATGGCGACGGATCAGCTTGCGGGTAATGCTGTCGACCACCCCGTCGAATTCGAAACGCCCCTCTTCCCGGGCCAACTGGCTGTAATACACCACTTGGAACAGCAGGTCGCCCAGCTCACCCTGCAGGTGATCAAAATCCCCGCGCTCAATGGCATCGGCGACTTCGTAGGCTTCTTCAAGGGTGTGGGGGACGATGCTGGCGTAGGTTTGCTTGATGTCCCAAGGGCAGCCGTATTGCGGGTCGCGCAGGCGTGCCATGAGGTGCAGCAGGTCTTCAAGGCTGTACATCGATTGATCCATTTCACAGGCATGGCCATGGCCGTCGTCGCGGAGTGCGACAACGGCCACAGAGGATGGCTACGGCGTCCGGTTGCGACGGGTCTCGATGATGTTCGGCAACTGGGAAATACGCCCCAACAACCGCCCCAACGCGTCCAGCCCCGGAATCTCGATGGTCAGGGACATCAACGCGGTGTTGTCCTCTTTGTTCGAGCGGGTGTTGACCGCCAGCACGTTGATCCGCTCGTTGAGCAACACTTGGGACACATCTCGCAGCAGACCGGAACGGTCGTAGGCGCGGATGATGATGTCCACCGGGTAGGTCAACACCGGCACCGGGCCCCAACTGACCTGGATGATCCGCTCGGGCTCGCGCCCGCCCAATTGCAACACCGAGGCGCAGTCCTGACGGTGAATGCTCACGCCACGCCCCTGGGTGATGTAACCGACGATGGCGTCCCCGGGCAGCGGCTGGCAGCAGCCGGCCATCTGGGTCATCAGGTTGCCCACGCCCTGGATCTGGATATCCCCGCGCTTGCCCGGCTTGTAACCGGCGGCCTTGCGTGGAATCAGTTCCAGTTGCTCGTTGCCACGCTCTGGCTCGACCAGTTGCTGGGCCAGGTTGACCAGTTGTGCCAGACGCAGGTCACCGGCCCCCAGGGCGGCAAACATGTCCTCGGCGGTTTTCATGTTGGCCTTTTCGGCCAACTTGTCGAAGTCCACCTGAGGCAAGCCCAGGCGATTGAGCTCGCGCTCAAGCAGGGTCTTGCCGGCAGCGACGTTCTGGTCCCGCGCCTGCAACTTGAACCAGTGGACGATCTTCGCCCGCGCTCGGGACGTGGTGACGTAGCCCAGGTTCGGGTTCAGCCAGTCACGGCTAGGCGTGCCGTGCTTGCTGGTGATGATCTCCACCTGCTCGCCGGTCTGCAGGCTGTAGTTGAGCGGCACGATGCGCCCGTTGATCTTCGCGCCCCGGCAGTTGTGGCCGATCTCGGTGTGCACCCGGTAAGCGAAGTCCAGCGGCGTGGCGCCCTTGGGCAAATCGATCGCGTGGCCATCAGGGGTGAAGATGTACACCCGGTCCGGCTCGATATCCACCCGCAACTGCTCGGCCAGGCCGCCGATGTCGCCCAGCTCCTCGTGCCATTCCAGCACTTGCCGCAGCCAGGAGATCTTCTCTTCGTAATGATTGGAACCGGATTTGACGTCGGTGCCCTTGTACTTCCAGTGCGCACAGACCCCCAACTCCGCCTCTTCGTGCATGGCGTGGGTACGGATCTGCACTTCCAGCACCTTGCCCTCGGGACCGATCACCGCGGTGTGCAGCGAGCGGTAGCCGTTTTCCTTGGGGTTGGCGATGTAGTCGTCAAATTCCTTGGGGATGTGCCGCCACAGGGTGTGGACGATCCCCAGCGCGGTGTAGCAATCGCGCATTTCCGGCACCAGCACCCGCACAGCGCGCACGTCGTAGATCTGGCTGAACTCCAGCCCCTTGCGCTGCATTTTGCGCCAGATGGAATAGATGTGCTTGGCCCGGCCGCTGATGTCCGCGTCCACGCCGGTGGCCTGCAACTCGTTCTGCAACTGGTTCATCACGTCGCTGATAAAGCGCTCGCGGTCCAGGCGCCGCTCGTGCAGCAGCTTGGCGATCTGTTTGTACTGGTCTGGCTCCAGATAGCGGAAGGACAGGTCCTCCAGCTCCCACTTGATATGGCCGATCCCCAGGCGGTGAGCCAGGGGCGCGTAAATGTCGAACACCTCACGGGCAACCCGGTTGCGCTTCTCGTCGTCGGCGGTTTTCACCGCACGAATCGCGCAGGTGCGTTCGGCCAGCTTGATCAGCGCCACGCGTACGTCGTCGACCATCGCCACCAGCATTTTGCGCAGGTTTTCCACCTGGGCCTGGGTGCCCAGCACCAGGGACTGGCGAGGGCTGAGGCTGGCACTGATGGCGGCCATGCGCAGCACGCCGTCGATCAGCTTGGCGACCACCGGACCAAAACGCTGGCTGACCGCCGGCAACTGGATCTGGCCTTCACGCACGCCACGGTAAAGTACCGCGGCCAGCAGCGAATCCTGGTCCAGCTTGAGGTCCGCGAGAATCTCGGCGATCTCCAGCCCCGTGCGAAAACTCGACGTGCCTTCGGCCCAGAGATTCTTCGCCGCATTGTGTTGTTGCTCGGCCTCACGAGCGAACTCGCAGGCCTCCTTCAAGGCTTCACGGTCCAGCGCGATGTCGACGCTGACCGCATGATCGAGCCATGCCTCGAGATTGATACTGCCGTCGGTGTTGATCGGCTGGTGCGCTCTCACCTGTACCATGTTGCTTTACCTTCCCTACGACGCACATTCAATGCGTCAAATCGCTGACCTTCGTTGCCAGTGCCTGCTCGCAGGGCCTACGAACGTTGCCTGGCGGGCCAGTCGGATTAGACAAGCCATCCTAGCTTGCTTCAAATAACGCCATGGCTTCGACATGCGCCGTCTGAGGAAACATATCGAGGATCCCGGCACGTTTTAACCGATAGCCCTGTTTGACCAATTCGACCGTGTCACGCGCCAAAGTTGCAGGGTTGCATGACACATAAACCAACCGCTTGGCGCCGAGGCTCGCAAGCTGGCGAACCACCTCGAAAGCACCGTCGCGGGGTGGGTCCAAGAGTACCGCAGAAAAGCCCTCGCTGGCCCATTCGGCAGCCCCCAGGGGCTGGGATAAATCGGCCTGAAAAAACTGCGTGTTATGCAAATTATTACTAGCCGCATTGTCTGCAGCACGGGCCACCATGGTTGCCACGCCTTCCACCGCCACCACATGCTGCACAGCCTGGGCCAGGGGCAGGGCAAAGTTGCCCAGCCCGCAAAACAGATCCAGTACCCGCTCATACGCCTGAGGCGCCAGCCAGTTCAGGGCCTGGGCGACCATGGCTTCATTGACCCCGGCATTGACCTGCACGAAATCCCCCGGCCGATAGGCCAGTTGCAGGTTCCAGGACTCCAGGCGATAGCCCAGGGGCTGGCTCGGGTCCACCGGTTGCGGCTCACCTTCACCGTGCAACCACAGCTGGGCCTCATGAAAGGCACAGAATTCCTTGAGGATGGTCAGGTCCGCCTCGGACAACGGGGCCATGTGCCGCAACAGCACGGCAATCGCCGAACCGCTGAACAGCTCCACATGCCCCAGGGCCTGAGGTTTGCTCAGGCGTCGCAGCATGGCCGGCAAACGGCTCATGATCGGTTGCAATGCCTGTACCAGCACCGGGCAGTCGTCGATGGCGATGATGTCCTGGCTGCTGGCGGCACGGAATCCCACCTCAAGCTTCTTGCCCTTGGCGTCCCACCACACGGCTACGCGGGCGCGCCGTCGATAACCGAACTCGGGGCCGCTCAAAGGCGCCGCCCACTCCTCGGGTTCAACCCCGGCCACCCGCGACAATTGCTCGGCGAGCATGCGCTGTTTCAGGGCAAGCTGTTCGTCGTGGGGCAGGTGCTGCACGCTGCAGCCACCACAGCGGCCGGCGTGGGCACAGGGCGCGGGGCGCCGCAAATCACTGGCACTGAAGATCCGTTCGGCGCGGGCTTCCACCACCTTGGCATGGGCACCCAGCACTCGGGCTTCGACCTCTTCACCCGCCAGGGCGCCGGTGACGAACCAGGTACGGCCTTCCAGGAAGGCAATGCCGCGCCCATCGTTGGCCAGACGCTCAATGCTCAGGCGCTGTTTTTTACCGACGGGGATCTGCGGGGCCCGGCTACCGCCCGAAGGCTGGAAGCGCAGGCCTCTCTCGTGCTTAGCCATCAGTTGGGCGCATCGAAAATGCCGGTCGACAGGTAACGATCGCCACGGTCGCAGATGATCGCCACCATGACTGCGTTTTCCAGCTCGCGGGACAGGCGCAACATGGCCGCCACCGCACCGCCCGAAGAGACGCCGCAGAAGATGCCTTCTTCACGGGCCAGGCGCCGGGTCACGTCTTCGGCTTCGCTCTGGGCCATATCGACAATGCGATCGACGCGGCTGGCCTGATAGATTTTCGGCAGGTATTCCTCGGGCCAGCGGCGGATGCCGGGGATGGCCGAACCTTCCATGGGTTGCAGACCGACGATCTGCACCTCGGGGTTCTGTTCTTTCAGGTAGCGCGAGGTGCCCATGATGGTGCCGGTGGTGCCCATGGAGCTGATGAAGTGGGTGATGCCACCTTGAGTCTGGCGCCAGATTTCCGGGCCGGTACCGGTGTAGTGGGCTTCCGGATTATCGCCATTGGCGAACTGGTCGAGCACCTTGCCGCGACCTTCGGCCTGCATGCGCTCGGCCAGGTCCCGGGCCCCTTCCATGCCCTCTTCCTGGCTGACCAGGATCAGCTCGGCGCCATAAGCAGTCATGGCCGCCTTGCGCTCGGCACTGGAGTTGTCAGGCATGATCAGGATCATTTTGTAACCCTTGATCGCCGCAGCCATGGCCAGGGCGATGCCGGTGTTGCCCGAGGTCGCTTCAATCAGGGTGTCGCCCGCCTGGATCTGCCCACGCAACTCGGCGCGGGTAATCATCGACAGTGCCGGACGGTCTTTGACCGAACCCGCCGGGTTATTACCCTCGAGCTTGAGCAGCAGGGTGTTGCTGGTGGCGCCGGGCAGGCGCTGTAAACGAACCAGCGGAGTGTTGCCGACGCAATCGGCGATGGTGGGGTACTGCAAGGTCATGGCGTATTCGCAATCCAGACTGCGGGGGCGCCTATCATACCGGCAAACGTGCGACGGCCATATCACGCAAAGTGCGGGACTTATCGCTGAAAGATATAAGCAAAAAACCTCTCACTAATAAGCCTGCGCCTAGGCATCAGCGGCAAGCAGGCGCATGTGCAGGCGCAGCCCATGGCCGGTGTTCTCGGCCCACAGATACCCACCCTGGCGCTGCACCGCATTGCGCGCAATGCTCAGGCCCAGACCGAAACCGCCATTGCCCGGGCGCGAGCCATCCAGGCGGGTAAAGGGAGCGAAGATTCGCTCCAACTCTTCCTCGGCCACCCCCGGCCCTTGGTCATCCAGCCACAGGTTCCAGTATTGGCCGTCCCGGCAACCGCCCAGGCTGACCACGCCCCCCGGCGGTGAATGGCGAATGGCGTTGCGCAGGATATTTTCCAAGGCCTGGGCCAGGGTATTCAGGTGGCCGCGCACCCAGCAGGACGCGTCCAGTTCACAGCTCAGTTGCCCCGGCGACCAGCCGCTTTCAAAGCAGGCGTTCTCGCTGAGCATTTCCCACAGGGCCTGGACCTGGATCCGTTCTTCGGCCAGCGGCGCACGCTCGGTGTCCAGCCAGGCCAGTTGCAGGCTGTCTTCCACCAGGCGCTGCATGCCATCCACCTCACGCCCCAGGCGCTCACGCAAGGCCGGCAGGCTCTGTTCGCCATCGCAGGCCACCCGTAGGCGGCTCAGGGGCGTGCGCAATTCATGGGACAGGTCGCGCAACAACTGCTGCTGCACCAGCACCGTGCTTTGCAGGCGCTCGGACATCTGGTCGAAGGCCCGCCCCAGTTCGCCCAGTTCATCCTTGCGCTGAGTGGTTTGATGGGACACGCGTGCCGTCAACTGCTCGGCCCGCCAGGCGTTGGCCTGCTCACGCAGTTGATTGAGAGGCACCACCAGCAGACGGTAGAGGCCCACGCACAGCAACAGGGTAAAGACCCCGGGAATCACTCCGTTGGTGATGGCCTGCCAAAACACCCGATAACGCCCAGGCATAAAACGCTGGGGCAGTTCGATCACCAGGCTGCCCGCGGACGGGTCATCGGGGAAGGGGATTTTCAGCCAGGGCAAACCGCGGGTGTGCCGACTCACCGGCCAATCGATGCCCCGCAAGAAGGTCAGGCGCTGCACGTCCTGCCAGCGCAGCGGCTGATTACCCAGGGACTGCAGGTCGCCGCCGATGACGCCGATCCAGGTGCTTTCCCGCTGGCTCATGCGCTGCAGCCAGGCGTCGACGCCGTCACGGCCACTGCGATTCCAGGCTTGCTCCGCCGCTTGCGCGTAACGGTTCAGGGTGCGATGGGCATCATCGGAGAGGTAGAGGTTGCGCTGCTCCACATAACGTCCCCAGGACCAGCTCAGCCAGATCATCAGCAGGCAAAAGCCCACCAAGAGAAACGCCAGCTTCCAGAACAGCGAATGCCTGCCGGGCAAATCAGAGCATTTCATCGACGGCACTCAGCACATAACCCTTGCCCCAGACTGTGCGCACTTCACGCTCGGCATAGCCGACCGCCTTGAGCTTGCGACGAATCTGGCTGACGTGCATGTCCAGGCTGCGGTCGTGGGGCGCATAACCGCGCTGCAGCACATGCTGATAAAGGAAGGCTTTGCTGAGCACCTCTTCGCTGCTGCGGTGCAGGGTTTCCAGCAGACGGTATTCGCTGCGGGTCAGCCCGGCCCACTGTTCGGCGAAGTACACGTCGCACAGCTCATCGTCAAAACGGAGGCTTTGCGCATGAATGGGCAACGGCAGCGGCATGGGCCGACGATCCAGGGCCACGCGCCGCAGAATGGCTTCGATACGCACCCGCAACTCGGCCATGCTGAAGGGCTTGGGCAGGTAGTCGTCGGCGCCCAGGCGAAAGCCGCTGATGCGATCGGCCTCCGCGCCCAGGGCCGACATCAGCAACACGGGGGTGGAATGGCTCTGGCGCAAATGGGTGAGCACCGCCAAGCCGTTCATGCCTGGCAGCAGGATGTCCATCAACACCACGTCGAACGCTTCACGGCGGGCCAGCCCCAGGCCTTCCTGGCCGTTCTGGCACCAAGTCACGTCAAAACCACAGTGAACCAATTGCTCGTGCACGTAGGCGCCGAGCACCAGATCATCTTCAATCGCCAGGATACGGGGCTGACCAATAGGTACGGGTGTCATTAGCTTCTGCAAGTCATTCTCAATTACGCGATTATTCGTGATTGCCCGAAAGCGATCAACCGGTGCCGGGGTCGCACCCGGACAAACCGCCCGCCGGTAGCGGCCACCCCGGATCAATTTGCCGGGATCACGCCCCCGCAAATCGCTACACTGCGCAGGTGGCGCAGGATGCGAAGCCTGCCAATCCTTTGAAAACACTGTGGTAGCGGGAGAGTTGGGTGCTTAAGAAACTGGGGATTAAAGGCCGCGTGCTGTTGCTGACCTTGCTGCCAACCAGCCTGATGGCCGTGGTGCTGGGTGGCTACTTCACCTGGATGCAGCTCTCGGACCTGCAAACCCAACTTCTGCAACGCGGTGAAATGATTGCCGAACAACTGGCGCCCCTGGTGGCCCCGGCCATGGGTAACAAAAATGCCGACGTGCTGGAGCGCATCGCCACTCAGTCCCTGGAACAGCAGGACGTGCGCGCCGTGTCTTTTCTCGCCGCCGATCGCACGCTCCTGGCCCATGCCGGCCCGAGCATGCTCAATCAGCCACCGCTGGGTAACGGCAACCACATGATGCAGCGCACTGGCAGCGATGCGACCCGTTACCTGCTGCCGGTATTCGGCCGGCACCGCAACCTGGCCGGCGAGCTGATTCCCGATGAAGCCGATCGCCTGCTGGGCTGGGTGGAACTGGAGTTGTCCCACAGCGGCATGCTGCTGCGCGGGTACCGCAGCCTGTTTGCCAGCCTGCTGCTGATCATCGCCGGGCTGGCCTGCACCGCGCTGCTGGCCCTGCGCATGGGCCGCACCATCAACGACCCGCTGAATAAAATCAGCCAGGCGGTGGCCCAACTCAAGGACGGCAACCTGCAAACCCGCCTGCCGCCCCTGGGCAGCCAGGTGCTCGACGAGTTGGCGTCCGGCATCAACCGCATGGCCAGCACCCTGCAAAACGCCCAGGAAGAATTGCAGCACAGCATCGACCAGGCCACGGAAGACGTGCGCCAGAACCTGGAAACCATTGAGATCCAGAACATCGAACTGGACCTGGCGCGCAAGGAGGCCCTGGAGGCCAGCCGCATCAAGTCGGAATTCCTGGCCAACATGAGCCATGAAATCCGCACTCCGCTCAACGGCATCCTGGGCTTCACCCACCTGTTGCAGAAAAGTGAATTGACCCCACGCCAGCTGGATTACCTGGGCACCATCGAAAAGTCCGCCGACAACCTGCTGGGGATCATCAACGAAATCCTCGATTTCTCGAAAATCGAAGCCGGCAAGCTGGTGCTCGACAGCATCCCCTTCAACCTACGGGACCTGTTGCAAGACACCCTGACCATCCTCGCACCGGCCGCCCACGCCAAGCAGCTGGAACTGGTGAGCCTGGTCTACCGCGATACGCCGCTGTCCCTGGTGGGCGACCCGCTGCGCCTGCGGCAGATCCTTACCAACCTGGTGAGCAACGCCATCAAGTTCACCCGCGAAGGCACCATCGTCGCCCGCGCCATGCTCGAAGAAGAGCATGAGGACAGCGTGCAACTGCGCATCAGCATCCAGGACACCGGCATCGGTTTGTCCAGCCAGGACGTGCGCGCCCTGTTCCAGGCCTTCAGCCAGGCCGACAATTCCCTGTCGCGCCAACCCGGCGGCACTGGCCTGGGCCTGGTGATTTCCAAGCGTCTGATCGAACAGATGGGTGGCGAGATCGGCGTCGACAGCACCCCGGGCGAAGGCTCCGAATTCTGGATCAGCCTCAGCCTGCCCAAAACCCGCGACGATGCCGAAGACCTGCCCGCCCCGCCGCTGCTGGGACGTCGAGTGGCGGTCCTGGAGAATCACGAACTGGCCCGCCAGGCGCTGCAACACCAGCTGGAAGACTGCGGCCTGGACGTCATCCCGTTCAACACCCTGGAAGCCCTGGCCAATGGCATCACCGGGGTGCATCAGACCGATCAGGCCATCGACCTGGCGGTGCTGGGCATCACCAGCAACGACATGCCGCCCGAGCGCCTGAGCCAGCACATCTGGGACCTGGAACACCTGGGCTGCAAAGTCCTGGTGCTGTGCCCAACCACTGAGCAAACGCTGTTCCAGTTGACGGTGCCCAACCCCCACAGCCAGTTGCAGGCCAAGCCCGCCTGCACCCGCAAACTGCGACGCGCCCTCTCCGATCTGGTGATCCCGCGCCAGGTGCGCAACGAGCCGGGTGAGCCCCTGTCCAGCCGCGCCCCGCGAGTGCTGTGCGTCGATGACAACCCGGCCAACCTGCTGCTGGTGCAGACCCTGCTGGAAGACATGGGGGCCAAGGTGCTGGCGGTGGACAGCGGCTATGCCGCACTCAAGGCGATCCAGACCGAATCTTTCGACCTGGTGATGATGGACGTGCAGATGCCGGGCATGGACGGTCGCCAGAGTACCGAGGCGATCCGCCAGTGGGAAAGCGAGCGCCACGGCACTCCGTTGCCTATCGTCGCCCTCACCGCCCACGCCATGGCCAACGAGAAACGCGCCCTGTTGCAAAGCGGCATGGATGACTACCTGACCAAACCCATCAGTGAGCGGCAACTGGCCCAGGTAGTACTGAAGTGGACCGGCCTGGCCCTGCGCAACCAGGGCCCGGAGCGCACCAGCGAATTCCACGGCAGCGGTTCCGAACTGCTGGTGCTGGACCCCGAGGAAGGCTTGCGCTTGGCGGCCGGCAAGGCCGATCTGGCGGCGGACATGCTGGCCATGTTGCTGGCCTCGCTGGAGGCCGACCGCGAAGCCATTCGCAACGCCCGCAGCACCGGCAACCACAATGCCCTGATCGAACGCGTGCACCGCCTGCACGGGGCCACGCGCTACTGTGGCGTACCGCAATTGCGCGCCGCCTGCCAGCGCAGCGAGACCTTGCTCAAGCAAGAAGACATCAAGGCCCCAGCAGCCCTGGATGAGCTGGACAAGGCCATCCAGCGCCTGGCGAGCGAGGCCCGGATCAACGCCTGATGACCCATGGCAATGCCGGTGCAACCGGGCACCGGCATGCTGTGGCCCCCTCACGTGACAAGGATGAACACATGCGCACGATCCTCTTCAGCAGCCAGACCTATGACCGCGACAGCTTTCTCGCGGCCGAGCAACCGCCGGGCATCGTCTTGCAGTTTCAAGACGCGCGCCTGAGCCTGGACACGGTCGCCCTGGCCGAGCGCCATGAAGTGGTCTGCGCCTTTATCAATGATGATTTAAGTGCCCCGGTACTGGAACAACTCGCGGCCGGCGGAACCCGCCTGATCGCCCTGCGCTCGGCCGGCTACAACCACGTCGACTTGCTGGCCGCCAAACGCCTGGGGCTGAGTGTGGTCAGGGTGCCGGCTTACTCGCCCCACGCGGTGGCCGAACACGCCGTGGCCCTGATCCTGGCCTTGAACCGACGCCTGCACCGCGCCTACAACCGCACCCGCGAGGGCGATTTCACCCTGCATGGGCTGACCGGTTTCGACCTGGTGGGCAAAACCGTGGGCATCGTCGGCACCGGGCAGATCGGCGCCACCTTCGCCAGGATCATGGCCGGCTTCGGCTGCCAGTTGCTGGCCTACGATCCCTACCCTAACCCTGAAGTCCAGGCCCTCGGCGCCCGCTACCTGGAGCTGCCGGAGCTGTTGGCGCAATCGCAGATCATCAGCCTGCATTGCCCCCTCACCGCCGACAACAAGCACCTGATCAACCGCCAGAGCCTGGCCCACATGCAACCCGGGGCGATGCTGATCAATACCGGACGCGGCGGCCTGGTGGACACCCCGGCGCTGATCGACGCCCTGAAGGACGGTCAATTGGGCTACCTGGGCCTGGACGTCTATGAAGAAGAGGCCCAGCTGTTTTTCGAGGACCGCTCCGACCTGCCGTTGCAGGACGATGTGCTGGCCCGCCTGCTGACCTTTCCCAATGTGATCATCACCGCGCACCAGGCCTTCCTGACTCGTGAGGCCCTGGCCGCCATTGCCGAGACCACCCTGCACAACATCGCCGCCTGGGCCGCGGGCCAGGCGCAGAACCTGGTGCATGGCTGAGCCTGCCGCGCCGGGCTGATCGAAGGTCGCCTGGCTGCAACCTTAGGCACGGAGGCGCGTGCTAGCATACGCCGCAGATTTGGAGGACCCATGGTCGAACACGATTTCCGCTACAGCCTGATGAACCCGCAACACACCCTTATTGAATGCCGCGCCCTGGTACCGGGCCGCTATCAAGTCACCGGCAACGGCGGCTCGATCCGCAACGACGACGTGCTGATCGTCACCCTCAAGGGCAGCAAGGACCTGTCCATGCGCCTGACCGTGGAAACGGTGCGCCACCTGATCAACCCGGTGGGGCAATGGGTGGCCGTGGCTCGCGGCCCGGTATTTGGCGAACTGGCGATTCACCAGTGGCAAGTCAACTGCAACAGCTGCGAAGCCCAACTGAACTTCGAGTTCGCGGTGGACGCCAAGCTTGGCAACAAGGCCCAGAAACCGGCCGCCAGCGCGCGAATCGCCGAGTTGGGCTGGGCCAGCGAAGGTGAACACCATCGCTGCCCGAAATGCCAGCGAGCGGCCTCATGAAACGCCTGTTACTCGCCACGGCCCTAGGCCTCAGCCTTTTCGGCTGTGCCGCCGAGCCGGTCAAGCCGCAACAGGACCGCAGCTATGTGCTGGAGTGGATCGGCGCACGGCCCTTGATCGACAACAGCCACCTGACCATCACCCTGGGCGCCGATGGCCGCGCCTATGGCAATGGCGGCTGCAATCATTGGTTCGCACCGTACAACCTGGACGGCGACAGCCTCAGCTTCGGCAAGGTCGGCAGCACCCGCAAACTGTGCGCCCCGGCCCTGATGGAGCAAGAGCGGCGGTTCCTGCAAGCCCTGCAAGGGGTGCAACGCTGGGACATCTCGCCGATCGACCAACTGCGTTTCTGGCCAGCCGAAGGCAAGCCGCTGCGCTGGTGGCTCGAAGAAGGTTGAAGAACATTCGCCGTCAGCCACCCCAGGGATTCACCCAGGGCGGCTGACGGCGAAAGGTCATTGGGCGCTACGCAGCGCCTGCAGCTTGGCAGTCACTCCGGCGGCCGTCTGCTCACCCATCAACTGCTCACGCACCTTGCCCTTGTCATCAATGATGAAGGTCACGGGTAGCGCTTCACTGCGCGGCAGCTCGAAGTGTTCCGCAGGGTCCTGGGCCAGTACGGTGAATTTGATGCCCAGTTTTTCACTGACGCTTTTCAATTCCTCGCCCTGCACATTATCGAAATTGACCCCCAGCACCGTAACCGGCTGCCCCTTGAGCTGTTCGCTCAGGGCATTGAGCTCGGGAATCTCGGTCCGGCACGGGCCGCACCACTCCGCCCAGTAGTTGAGCACCAGCCAATGCTTGTCCACGCGCTCGGCCGAGACCTTCTGGCCATGCTGGTCGACCCCGTAATCGTTGCCGCAGCCGCTCAGCAGCAAGGTGCCGAAAATCGCCAGTGCCGCCGCCAGTTGCCTTGTCATGCGCTGTTCCTTGTCTGAAAAATGATCTGAAACTTATTGCGGCTGCGACCCATCGCCTCCCACGGTTCAGCAGGGCCCGCCGCGCAGGTAGAATAGCCGCCACCTTACGCAAGATGCGACCCGCTCATGACCGATCTGACGCTTTATCACAACCCGCGTTGCTCGAAATCCCGTGCCGCCCTGGAGCTTTTGGAGCAACGTGGCCTGGCCCCGACCGTGGTCCGTTACCTGGAAACCCCGCTGGATGCCGAGCAATTGCAACGCCTGCTGGCCAAGCTCGGGATCAGCGCCCGGCAACTGCTGCGCAGCGGCGAAGACGAGTACAAGGCCCTGAACCTGGCCGATACCGAGCTCAGTGAAAGCCAGTTGATCGCCGCCATCGCCGAGCATCCAAAACTCATGGAGCGGCCGATCCTCGAAACTGCAGACAAGGCCATCATCGGCCGGCCGCCGGAGAACGTGCTGGAGATCCTGCCGTGAGCGCGCCCTACATCCTGGTGCTGTATTACAGCCGCAATGGCTCGACCAACGAGATGGCCCGGCAGATTGCCCGGGGCATCGAGCAAGGTGGCATGGAGGCCCGCCTGCGCACCGTGCCGGCGATTTCCAGCGAGTGCGAAGCCGTGGCGCCGAGCATCCCCGAAGCCGGCGCACTGTACGCCAGCCTCGACGATCTCAAGCACTGCTCGGGCCTGGCCCTGGGCAGCCCGACCCGTTTCGGCAACATGGCGGCGCCACTCAAGTACTTCCTCGACGGCACCAGCAACCTGTGGCTGACGGGCGCCCTGGTGGGCAAGCCCGCCGGCGTGTTCACCTCCACCGCCAGCCTGCACGGCGGCCAGGAAAGCACCCTGCTGTCGATGATCCTGCCGCTGCTGCACCACGGCATGCTGATCACCGGCCTGCCCTACAGTGAATCGGCCCTATTGGACACCCGTGGCGGCGGCACACCCTACGGTGCCAGCCACCATGCCGGTGCCGACGGCAAGAGCCCCCTGGACGAACATGAAATAGCCCTGTGCCGGGCACTGGGTCTGCGCCTGGCCAAAACCGCCGGGCTACTGGAGAGCAAGCGTGGCTAAGAAGCCGAAAGTCCTGCCGACGGTGGAATGGCTGGAACCCCGGGTGCGTATCGCCCGGGTGCTGAGCCTGGTCTGCTTCTTCACCCTGATCGGCCTGCTGGCCGGCTACTACCTGTGGGTCGCCGACCTGCACGGCGCCCGTCCCTGGGTGATCCTGCTGGTCGAGCTGGTGCCCCTGCTGTTGATGGCCCCCGGCATGCTGACCGGCAGCGCCCGCGGGCACTCCTGGATGTGTTTCGTGGTCAATCTGTACTTCATCAAGGGCGCCCTGGCCGCGTACGACCCGAACCGTCATCTGTTCGGCCTGCTGGAGATGCTCGCCAGCCTGGCGCTGTTCTGCTCGGCCCTGCTGTATGTGCGCTGGCGTTTCCAGCTCAACCGCAAGCTGGCCGGCGAAGGCGCAGCCAGCCCGGCGTGAGTCGCGACGCGGCCAGCCACCGGGCTGACCGCCGCTGCCGCCTGGCAGGCAGACGCCCTGATACCCACGACTTTTCTCGGAGCAGGCATGCACGATTACAAATGGTTGAATGAATACTGTCTTAACCGCTTCGGCTCCAAAGCGGCCCTGGAAGATCACTTGCCGAGCCCGGCCAGCCCCGAGTTCCTGCGCTCGCTAAGCGCTGATCGCTACCTGTCGACCCTCGCCCTGCGGGTGTTTCGCGCAGGCTTGAAACACAGCCTGGTGGACGCCAAATGGCCGGCCTTCGAAGAAGTGTTCTTTGGCTTCGACCCGGAAAAGGTGGTGTTAATGGGTGCCGAGCACCTAGAGCGACTGATGCAGGACACGCGCATCATCCGCCATCTGGGCAAGCTCAAGAGCGTGCCGCGCAATGCGCAGATGATTCTCGATGTGGAAAAACAGCACGGTAGCTTCGGCCAGTTCATCGCTGACTGGCCGAGCGACGATATCGTCGGGTTGTGGCAGTACCTGGCCAAGCACGGCAACCAGATGGGCGGTCTGTCGGCGCCGCGCTTCCTGCGGATGGTGGGCAAGGACACCTTCATCCCGACCTGGGACGTGGTGGCCGCCCTCAACGCCCAGAACATCGTCGACAAAGTGCCCAGCAGCAAGCGCGACCAGGCATTGGTTCAAGAGGTGTTCAATCAGTGGCAGCAGGAAAGCGGCCGCCCGCTGTGCCAACTGTCAGCCATGCTGGCCTACACCGTGAATCACTGATAACCCCGCCAAACCCAGGGCCAGGCCCCGGCAATGCCTGGCCTGGGCTGCTAGCCCCTCCAGCGCCGGAGTCAGGGCCTAGAGGTTGACCACATTGACGAAGCGCGAGGCCGCGCTTTCGTCGATCCGCAGGTTGTTGAAGTCGAACAGGTTGCGGTCCGCCAATTGGGACGGAATCACATTCTGTAGGCCGCGGAAAATACTCTCGGTGCGCCCCGGAGTCTTGCGCTCCCACTCCTGAAGCATCTCCTTGACCACCTGACGCTGCAGATTTTCCTGAGAGCCGCAGAGGTTGCAGGGGATGATCGGGAACTGCTTGAAGTCGGAATAGGCCTGGATGTCCTTCTCGTTGCAGTAGGCCAGCGGACGGATCACCACATTGCGCCCGTCATCGGCACGCAGCTTGGGCGGCATGGCCTTGAGCGAGCCGTTGTAGAACATATTGAGGAAGAAGGTTTCGACGATGTCATCGCGATGATGACCAAGGGCCATCTTGGTCGCCCCGATCTCGTCGGCAAAGGTGTACAGGGTGCCGCGACGCAGGCGCGAGCACAGTGAACAGGTGGTCTTGCCTTCCGGGATCAGCTCCTTGACCACCGAGTACGTGTCCTTCTCGACGATGTGGTATTCGATCCCCAATTCCTTGAGGTACGCCGGCAGCACATGCTCGGGAAACCCTGGCTGCTTCTGGTCCATGTTCACGGCGACGATCTCGAACTTGATCGGCGCGACCTTCTGCAGGTGCAGCAACACATCAAGCATGGTGTAGCTGTCCTTGCCGCCGGACAGGCAAACCATGACCTTGTCACCGTCTTCGATCATGTTGAAATCGGCGACCGCTTCCCCCGCCAGACGGCGAAGGCGTTTCTGCAGTTTGTTCTGGTTGACCGTAAGAGTGCCCATGGCGCTTGAAATCCGCGAGGTGTGTGACGAAAAGCCGGATATTTTACGCAAAAACCCCGGTTCGGCAAAAGCCTGGGCGCCCGCCAGCCTGGGGTATGCAGGTGGCGATTAAGCGGCGGTTTTACAGCGCAATTTGCTCTAAGAGCCCCGCCCCTATTGGGCAAGCCCTTCTATACTGCGACATAAGGTCGCATGAATGTTCAGACCTTTACCTTACTTGGCCGCTGGCCTGTAGGCGCTCCACTGGGGGGCGATGGCAACACAACAGGAGTGACTGACTATGATCCATCATGTCGTAGGACTCTTCACCCACCCTGACCAGGAATGGCGCGAAATTCGTGGCGACAAAGAAGAAAGCATCAGCCACATGTACCTCACCCACACCCTGGTCCTCGCCGCGATCCCGGCGATTTCAGCCTTTATCGGTACCACCCAGGTTGGCTGGGTCATCGGCAGTCGGGCGCCGGTCATGCTGACCACCGAAAGCGCACTGTGGATGACCATCATGTCGTACCTGTCGATGCTCGGCGGTGTGGCGGTCATGGGCGCGTTTGTCCACTGGATGGCCCGCACCTACGATGCCAACCCAAGCCTGGCGCGCTGCATCGCATTCGCCACCTACACCGCGACACCGCTGTTCGTCGGCGGGTTGGCGGCGCTGTATCCCCATATGTGGCTGGGGATGATCGTCGGCACGGCGGCCATCTGCTACACGGTGTACCTGCTGTATGTAGGGCTACCGACCTTCATGAACATTCCTGCGGACGAGGGTTTCCTGTTCTCAAGTTCAGTGCTGGCCGTAGGGCTGGTGGTGCTGGTGGCGATCATGGCGTTCACCGTGATCGTCTGGGGCCTGGGCGTCGGCCCTGTGTATACCAACTGACGCCTTCCGAAAACTATAAATCTGCCAATACAGGCCGCCGCAAGGCGGCCTTCTAATTTCAGCGGGTGCATGTCATCGAACATGACCATTCGGCGCCTGAACGATTCGGCAAACCGGGTATTTGCGGCATACTCGCCCTCTCTGGAGAACCGTTAAGCATGCCCGAGCAACTCAATACCCGCGTCGAAGACTGTTTCCAACTCGCTGAATCCTTTTTCAAACGCCCTTTCAAACGCCCGGTGGTCAGCCTCAAGCTGCGCGGTCAGAAAGCCGGTGTCGCCCATCTGCACGAGAACCTGCTGCGCTTCAACCCCCAGCTGTACCGGGAAAACAGCGAAGACTTCCTCAAGCAGACCGTGGCCCATGAAGTGGCCCACCTGATTGCCCACCAGCTGTTCGGCGAACGTATTCAGCCCCATGGCGAAGAATGGCAACTGATCATGCGCGGCGTGTACGAGCTGCCGCCCAATCGCTGCCACACCTACGAGGTCAAGCGCCGCAGCGTAGCCCGCTACATCTACCGTTGCCCCTGCCCCGACAGCGATTTCCCGTTCTCGGGGCAACGCCACAACCTGGTGAAACAGGGGCGGCGCTACCTGTGCCGACGCTGTCGGAACACCTTGGTATTCAGCGGAGAAACCCGGGTGGAGTGACGTCCGGCAGGTGCAACACCAACCATCTGCGGGTTAGACAATGACCTTGGCCCCACGCAATTCCTCGATGCGCTCAGGGCTGTAGCCCAGCTCAGCCAATACCTCCGTGCTATGAGCGCCGAGGCCCGCACCGATATGCCGAGGCGCCGGCAAGCCCTGGGAGAACTTCAGCGGGCAGGCGATCTGCGCCTGGCTGCTGCCGTCGCCACGAGGCACTTGCTGGACCAACTCTCGCGCCTGCAATTGGGGATGGGCCAGGGCTTCGGCCAGGCTCAGCACCGGCTCGACGCAAGCATCAAGGGGGGCAAACAGGGCACAGAGCTCGGCGAAATCGTGCTTTTCAAACTCGATCTGCAGGGCTTGCTTGAGCGCCTGTTGCTGGACCGGCTCGGGCGACAGGCCCAAGACCGACAGTTCCGGCCGCCCCAGGGCCTGACACAGCGCCTGCATAAACCCCGGCTCCAGGCTGCCCACCGAAAGCCAACGGCCATCACGGCTGCGGTAGTAGTCATAAAAGCTGCCGCCATTGAGCAGTTGGTCTTCCCTTCCAGGCTCCACGCCGCAGGCCAGGTAACCGGCGCCAGCCATGGCGTGCAGGCTGAACACACAGTCGGTCATGCTCACGTCCAGGTGCTGACCCTGACCGCTATGCTGGCGGGCGATCACCGCCGCCAGCAAGGCGATCACCCCGTGCAACGAACCACCGGCAATGTCCGCCGCCTGGATCCCCAAGGGCAGCGGCCCGCTGTCTTGGCGCCCGGTGTAACTGGCCAACCCCGACAGTGCCAGGTAGTTGATGTCGTGCCCGGCGCGGTCCTTATAGGGGCCGGTCTGGCCGTAGCCGGTGATGGAGACATAAATCAGCCGCGGGTTGATCGCCTTCAACGCCTCGTAACCCAGGCCCAGGCGCTCCATCACCCCCGGGCGGAATTGCTCGAGGACAATGTCATGCTCCATTACCAGTTGCTTGACCACCTCCAGTGCCGCCGGCTGCTTGAGGTCCAGGGCCAGGCTGCGTTTATTGCGGTGTAGATAGGCATGGCTGGCGGAAGTCCCCTGGTCGTAGGGCGGCAGCACCCGCAACAGGTCCGTGCGACTCGGCGATTCGATGCGCAGCACCTCAGCCCCCATGTCCGCCAACAACAACGAGGCGAACGGCCCCGGCAACAGGGTGGAAAAATCCAAAACCTTGAGTGATGCCAACGGCCCCGGCATAACGCTGCTCCTCTGTGGATCGACTGTTCCACAGAGTAGGCAGCCGCGCCGCCAGCGGCAATTACCCCATGCATCCGCCAGACTGACCATTGCGCTCAAATTCCAGGCGATAAAAAACCCGCCGAAGCGGGTTTTTTAGTACAGCCTTGCTTACTTGACGGTTGGCGCCGGACCTTCGGCAACACCAAGGTCGTCTTCTTCACGGGTGTCGGAGATGCCACGACCACCGGAAGCCAGCTCAACCTGCAGCTTGTCTTCGTCCAGTTCCTTGACCCACTTGGCAACCACCAGGGTGGCCACAGCGTTGCCCACCAGGTTGGTCAGGGCGCGGGCTTCGGACATGAAGCGGTCGATACCCAGGATCAGTGCCAGGCCGGCAACCGGCAGGTGGCCCACGGCGGACAGGGTCGCTGCCAGCACGATGAAGCCGCTACCGGTAACGCCTGCAGCGCCCTTGGAGGACAGCAGCAGCACCAGCAACAGGGTGATCTGGTGGGTGATGTCCATGTGGGTGTCAGTCGCTTGAGCGATGAACACGGCCGCCATGGTCAGGTAGATCGAGGTACCGTCGAGGTTGAACGAGTAACCGGTTGGGATCACCAGGCCGACCACCGACTTCTTGGCACCCAGGCGCTCCATCTTGATCAGCATGCGTGGCAGTGCCGATTCCGAGGAGGACGTACCCAGCACGATCAACAGCTCTTCACGGATGTAGCGGATCAGCTTCAAGACGCTGAAACCGTGGGCGCGGCAGATACCGCCCAGCACCACCAGTACAAAGAGTACGCAGGTGATGTAGAAGCAGATCATCAGTTGACCCAACTGCACCAGCGAACCTACGCCGTAGGCGCCGATGGTGAAGGCCATGGCACCCAGCGCACCGATAGGCGCCAGTTTCATGATCATGTTGATGATGTTGAACATCACGTGGGCGAAGCGATCGATGAAGTCCAGCACCGGCTTGCCGTAGGCACCCAGGCGATGCAGGGCGAAACCGAAGATCACCGAGAACATCAGCACTTGCAGGATGTCGCCGGTGGCGAAAGCGCCGACGATGGTCGACGGAATCACGTTGAGGATGAAGCCGACAATGCTCTGGTCAGCGCCTGCAGTCACATAGGCAGCGACTTTCGAAGCGTCCAGGGTGGCGACGTCGATGTGCATGCCGTTGCCCGGCTGCACGACGTTGACCACGATCAGGCCGATCAGCAGGGCAACAGTGGAAACGATTTCGAAGTACAGCAGCGCGTAGCCGCCGGTCTTGCCGACCGATTTCATGCTCTGCATGCCAGCGATACCGCTGACCACGGTGCAGAAGATGATGGGGGCGATGACCATTTTGATCAGTTTGATGAACCCGTCACCCAGCGGCTTCAAGGCCACGCCGGTCTGAGGATAGAAGTGACCGAGCAGGATGCCGATGGCGATGGCAACGATCACCTGGAAGTACAGGGTTTTGTAGAAGGGCTGACGAGTCGTCATTGCAAGTTTCCTCAAGAGCCTCGGTGTACACCATCCATCGATGCACACGACGCCTAAAGTGCGAACCCTCCTGCACTGGAGGGATTTGTTTTGTCGAGCTGCGCTCAGGCAGATCTACTCGCTCTATCGCAAAGCTCGTGCCATTGTTCAGAAATATCCTACAGGCCTTTAGACATCAGGCTATCAGCCCCATTGGCCCCCTCCAGCCCACGCGCCAGAGGTGGCGGATTCCCGCCAACCTGCCACTGATCGTTCTACAATTTGGCGGATATCCGCCTTGTTGCTCCCTGTCGCGCTGGCTAACATCCGCGACTCAATGGACGGACCGACCTTCATGCGCGAACGCACCATCGCCAGTCACTTTGCCCGCGCTGCCCTGGGTGGCGCGCGCCGCCGAGGCCATGACTATGGCCCCCTGCTGCAGCGCCTGGGGATCAGTGCCGAGCTGCTGAGCCAACCGAAGGCGCGGATCGCTCCCGAACAATTTGCCGGCCTGCTGCAACAGCTGTGGCTGGAGCTGGACGATGAATACCTGGGCTTCGGCCATGGCCCGAGCCGACGCGGCACCTTCGCCATGATGTGCCATGCCCTGATTCACTGCCGCACCCTGGAAAAGGCGCTCAAGCGCGGCTTATTGTTTTATAGCTTATTCCCAGAGGCACCGCGGTTGAGTCTGACGTACGAGGGGGAAATGGCCCGCTTGAGCCTGGATGACTCCGAGCTTTGGGACCCGGATCACTTCCTCTGCGAGAGCCTGCTGTTGATTTGGCACCGCTTGGGCAGTTGGCTGATCGGCCAGCGAATCCGCCTGGAGCAGGCCAGCTTCAGTTACCCGAAACCTCAGCACGCCGCCGAGTACGAGCTGCTGTTCCCCTGCCCGCTGCAGTTCGCCAGTGCCTCCAGCAGCCTGCTATTCCAGCGGCGCTACCTGGACATGCCGCTGCTGCAGGACGAACGCACCCTCAAGCATTTTCTTGAACGCTCGCCCTCTGACCTGCTCGCTCGCCCGGACGAAGGCGACAGCCTGAGCAGTCGCTTGCGCCGCTTGCTGAGCCGCGACACCGAACACTGGCCAGACCTGGAAAGCGTCGCCCAGCAATTGCACGTCAGCCCCCAGACCTTGCGCCGTCATCTGCGCGAAGAAGGCGCGAGTTTCCAGGGTTTGAAGGATCAACTGCGCCGGGACATTGCCATCTACCACCTGGGGCGCGCCGACCTGTCGTTGCAACAGATCGCCGAACAACTGGGGTTTTCCGAGCCTTCAGCCTTTCACCGGGCCTTCAAGAAGTGGACCGGGCTGACACCCGGCGCCTATCGCGCCGGAGAACACTGAGCCCAATAGCCCAGCGCAGGGTCAACGCAGCGGAAAGTGAATGCGGAACGCCGCGCCGCCCAATACCGATTCGCCCAGGGTCAGTTGTGCGCCGTAGCTTTCAATGATGTCTTTGACCACTGCCAGGCCGATGCCCTGCCCCGGATGCTGGCGATCCAGGCGCTCACCGCGCTGGAGAATTCGCGCCCGCTGGTCTGCCGGCACGCCCGGGCCGTCATCCTCGACACACATCTCAGCGCCCTCCAGGGTGTCGCGCACACTGATGCGCACCGAGCCCAGGCACAGGCGATAGGCGTTTTCCAGCAAGTTGCCCAGCAATTCCAGCAAAGCACCGTGTTCGATCGGCACATAACAGCGTTCCGGCAAATCGAAAGACACCTGGACCTGCTTGTCGCGGTAAACCTTGTCCAGGGTGTCGCAAAGACTCTTGAGCACCGGGCGCAAACGCACCCGATGGCGTACCAGGCCGCTCTTGCGCAGGCTGGCCCGCTGCAATTGGTAGCTGATCTGCTGGCTCATACGCTCGATCTGGCTTTGCAGCACCCAGGCCTGCTCACGCTCGGCGGGCCGCTGGGCCATGTCTTCGCTCACACCCTGCAACACCGTCAGCGGCGTTTTCAGGCTGTGGGCCAAATCGTCCAGGGAATCGCGATAACGGCTGCGCTGCTCGCGCTCGCTGTGCAGCAAGCGGTTCAGCGAGCCGGTCAGGCGCAGCAACTCTCGGGGGTGCTGCTCGCTGAGGCTTTCCCGGGTGCCGCTTTCGATCTGGTCCAGCTCCCGGCTCAAACGACGCAACGCCTGCAAACCCCAGGTCAAACCGAGCCAGAGCAGGGCCAGGAGCACCAGCAGCGCGGCACCAAAGCCCAGGTAGAGGTTTTCCCGCACGCCTTCCAGAGTCTGTTCATACTCGCGCACCGGTTGCAGGGCGACGATGCTGAATGCCGCATTCTTGCCGCCCAGCAGCTTGATCTCGACGTCGTAGACAAAGTATTCCTGCCCATCGACTTCGTGGATCCGCGCAAACTCATTGCCACGCCCGTCATAGCGCGGCTTGTAGTTGATGTTCTCTTCCTTGGTCGCCCGCGAGCGCCACACCAGCTTGCCGTCGCGGTCGTAGATGTAGCCCAGCAGGCGGCTGTCCGCCAGGTTGAAACGCTCATCGGGCAACTGCGCGGGCATCTGCAGGTGGTTGTTTTCAATCCGAGCGGCGGAGATCAAGGTGGTGACATCAGACGCCAGGCGCTGCTCGATGGAGTCCTGCAACGCCAGGCTGAAGGCGCCTTGCATGGCCGGCAGCAACGCCAGCATAAACAGTACCGCCAGGGTGGTGGCGGCCAGCATCAGGCGCAAACGCAGCGATCGAATCATCGGCAGCGCTCATTGAACAAATAACCCAGGCCACGCACGGTATCGATCGGTTTAAACCCCGAAGGTGCCTCCAGCTTGCGCCGCAGGCGCCCCACCAAGACCTCGATCACATTGGGATCGCGCTCATCATCATCCGGGTAGAGCTGCTCCATCAGCCGGTCCTTGGCCACCACTTGCTGGTGATGACGCATCAGGTATTCAAGGATCCGGTACTCATAGGCCGTCAGCGCCAGGGGCTGTTCGTCCAGCGAGGCCTGCTTGCGGTTGAGGTCGAGCAGCAAGGGCCCGGCGGTGATGGTGGAATGGGTAAAGCCACTGGAGCGACGCAGCAGGGCATTGAGGCGCGCATCCAGCTCCTCGAACTGGAACGGCTTGACCACATAGTCGTCGGCCCCGGCGGCCAGGCCTTCGACCTTGTCCTGCCAGTTGCCGCGTGCAGTGAGGATCAGGATCGGAAACGTCTTGCCCCGGGCACGCAACTGGCGGATCAGGTCCAGGCCGCCCATGCCCGGCAGCCCCAGGTCGATCACCGCCAGGTCATGGTTGAACTGCTCGGTCTGATACAGGGCCTCCTCCGCATTGGCTACGGACTCGACCACATGACCGCTGTCGGTCAGCCGGGTTTGCAAGTGATGACGCAGCAGCGCCTCATCTTCAACGACCAGCAGTTTCATAACCCTCTCCCAGGCAACATTCATCATCTTTGCGGGCAACCCTGCGCCCTGCTTGCATACACGCCAACGCCGGATCTGCCCCAAGGCAAGATCCGGCGTCGTCCAGCAGCCACTACGCGAGTCTAGAACGCGTAGTTGGCCGACAGATAGGTCTGAGCGCTGCTGGTGAGGCTCAACGAACCCTGCTTGCTGCCGCCGCGCTCGCTCATCTCGGTGGCCGCGTTGCTGCGCAGATAACGGTAGCCAAGCTCCACCGAAGTGTTTTGCGCCACTTGCTGCAACACACCGGCCTGGAAGCCCACGGCGTAGCCGATATCACTGTCGCGGCTGAAACCGGGCGATTCCTGGGTCAGTTTGGTCAAGCCGGCGCTGGCACCGCCAAACAGCTTGGTGCTGCTGGTGATCGGCAGGAATCGATCGTAACTGCCCAACAGATTTTGCTGGCGCAGTTTAATGCCATTGTGCGATCCGGAAACGTAGTCATAGGTGGCGTAGTAACGCGACAGGTCGTTTTGCTGGCCGAGGCGCAGGCCCCAGGTCGAATCTTTAGCGATGACCCCATCGGCATTGGGGTGGCCGAGGTTGTTGTTGAGCTGGGTGGATTTTTTCACTTTGTCGCTGGTCTGGCCGAGGGTCAGGCTGGCAAAGGTATCGTCGGCGGCTTGTGCAGCGGTGCTGGCGCCCACCACGGTGAAGGCAAGAATCAGTTTTTTCAGTGCGTTCATAGGAAGTTTCCTTTTGCGCTCTAGGCTTTTGGGTACGGCGCAAGGTTAAACACCTGGCGCTGAACTGCCCCTGAACGGTCTCTGAACCTGCCCTGAACCAGATCGACTAGGCTGTGTGAAATCTTTTTCACCGGAGAAACGACCATGCGTGCATTCCTCGCCTGCCTGTTACTGGCCATCAGTGGATGGAGCCAGGCTGCCATCAAGACTCAGGAAATGCCCTATCAAAGCTCGGACGGCACCCAGTTGATCGGTTACTACGCCTATGACGACAGCCTTAAAGGCGCCCGCCCCGGGATTGTGGTCGTGCATGAGTGGTGGGGGCTGAACGATTACGCCAAGCGTCGCGCGCGGGACCTCGCCGCCCTGGGCTACAGCGCCCTGGCCATCGACATGTACGGCGAAGGCAAAAATACCGAGCACCCGAAAGACGCCATGGCCTTTATGCAAGCCGCGTTGAAAGACAGCGCAGCCGCCAGTGCGCGCTTCAATGCCGGCCTGGCGCTGCTCAAGCAACAGCCCCAGACCGACCCCAACAAGCTGGCCGCCATCGGGTACTGCTTTGGTGGCAAGGTGGTGCTCGACGCCGCTCGCCAGGGCGTCCCCCTGGCCGGCGTGGTGAGTTTCCACGGGGCCCTGGTCACCAGCACGCCCGCCAGCCCCGGCAGCGTCAAGGCCAAGATCCTGGTGGAACATGGCGCCCTGGACAGCATGGTCACCGCCGACAACGTCAGCGCTTTCAAGGCCGAGATGGACAAGGCAGGCGCCGACTACCGCTTCGTCAGTCTGGAAGGTGCCAAGCACGGTTTCAGCAACCCTGATGCCGACCGCCTGAGCCACGGCGAACACGGCGGGCCGGACATTGGCTACAACCAGGCCGCCGACCAGCGCTCCTGGGCAGACATGCAGGCGTTCTTCAAAACACTGTTCAACTGAACCCAAGCCCCTGAGCCGCCCGCGCGGGCGAGAACCAGACGAGGCTACCCTCGGCCCGCGCAACCCGGCAAAATGCCCTCATGAATGCCCTCCCTGCCTGCTGCACCCCACTGGACGCTCACTGGCCACTGCCCGAAGCCCTTCCCGGCACGTGCCTGTTGAGTACTCACTTCAATCCCGCGCTGCTGGCGCAGGACGATTTCCAGCGCTGCGCGATCGCGCCGCCGGCGAGCATTCAGCGCTCGGTGGCCAAGCGCCAGGCAGAGTTCCTTGCCGGTCGCTTGTGCGCCCGGGCGGCCCTGCGGCAACTGGACAATCTCGACTGCATCCCGGCCATCGGTGAAGACCGGGCACCGATCTGGCCCGAACATGTCTGCGGTTCAATTACCCACAGCACCGGCCGGGCAGCCGCCATCGTCGGCTACAAACGGCAGTGGCAAGGTTTGGGCATGGACCTGGAAAACCTCCTCGACAGTGAGCGCGCCGAACGCCTGGCAGGGGAAATTCTCATCCCGGCCGAGTTGCAGCGCCTGCATGCCGGGCCCCACAGCCAGCTGGCCCTGCTGGTCACCCTGACCTTTTCGATCAAGGAAAGCCTGTTCAAGGCCCTGTACCCCATCGTGCAGCAGCGTTTCTACTTCGAACACGCCGAAGTGCTGAGCTGGGACCCCAACGGCAAAGTCCGCCTGCGCTTGCTGATGGACCTGTCCTCGGAGTGGCGGCAGGGGAGCGAACTGGAGGGGCAATTTGCCGTGCACGAAGGGCAACTGCTGAGCCTGGTGGCGATCAAGGCTTAGCCCGCTCCGGTCATGGGCGCGAAGACGGCTAGGGATGTTTCTCCTGGTGCCGGGGCCAGCTCAGGCTGAAACAGGCACCGCCCAGGTTCTTGCTGCGGCTGATCAGCGCCCGACCGTCATGCCAGTGAATGATCCGCCGCACGATGGAAAGGCCCAGGCCATGGCCGCCCGAGGCTCGGGTGCGACTGTCATCCAGGCGCAGGAACGGGGTGAAGATTTTTTCCCAGGCGCTTTCCGGCACCCCCGGCCCGTCATCCTCGACATCGATCCGGCAGCGTATTTGTCCGACCTGATAACTGATGGAAACCCGTGATTCGGCATGCCGCAGGGCATTGCCCACCAGGTTTTGCAGGGCGCGGTGCAAGTAGCGCGGCTCGGCCTCGACCCACGCGTCGTCGCAATCCGCCGCGGACAGACACAACCCGCGTTGCACCTGGACAGTGGCGCGCAACGGCGCCAACTCGCTGATCACCTGATTGACCAAAGCATCGAGGTCGATGCGCTGGAAATTCAGCGCCGGCGAGCCCTGCTCCAGCCGCGCATAGGTGAGCATTTCGTCCACCAGGCGGTCCAGGTCCTGAATGTCGTTGTCCATGCCTTCGAGGTACTTTTCTCGAGCGGGGGCGGTGGTGGCGCTGGCGATCATTTCCAGGCCGAAACGCAGGCGCGCCACCGGGGTGCGCAGTTCGTGGGACACCGCCCGCACCAGTTCTCGCTGGATCGCCAGCAGCCGCTGCAGGTGCTCGGCCATGCCATTGAACGCCGCCGCCAGGCGCCCCACCGAATCCACGCCCCGGGCCGGAACCCGGGTGTCCAGGCTGCCTTCGGCGATCAGCGTAGCCGCCGACTCCAGACCGCGCAGGCGCCGCTCCAACTGGCGCACCAACAGATAGACGATTAGCCCGATCAGGCTCAGGCCCAGCACGGCAATCAGCACCAGCCACTCGGGTGGATAGGGATTCATCTGGTACAGCGGGCCGATTTCCAGGACCCAGGGAGTGCCGACCATGCCGGCGAACACCCGAATGGAGTCGCCGCCCTTGCCCAGCGCCATCACCGTATCGCCCTCGGCAACCCTCCGCCGCTGGTCCTCATCCATGTCAGCCTGGTCCAGGGGCAGCAGGTGCATGTCGAAACCAAAGCCCTTGCTCTCCTTGAGGGCCGCCAGACGCCCGGGCTGTTCAGCCACCGGGTAGCGCACCAACTCATCGGCCAGCAGATAGATGGTGGCCCGGGCCAATTGCTCGCTGATTTGCAGCACTTCGCCGGTGAGCAACAACGACTCCTTCTCGCTGACCAGGCGATAGACCCGGGCCGCATAGGGGCCTGTCTGCTCAACCAGCGCCTGCCCGCGCAGCACACGGTTGCGCTGGCCAAGGTCGAGATCGGTCTGGCTGAAGGTTTTCAACGCCAGGGGAATGCCCAGCAACCGCTCCCACACCGCCAGGGCCCGCCGACGCTCAATGTCGCTCATCGGTTGCAAGTTATCGGCCATCAGGGAAAAGGTGCCGTGGGCCAGGCGCTCGCGGTACTGCTCGCTGCGTACCTGGTTCAGCAGGTGCAACGCCAGCACCCCGAGCAAGGCCACCAGGATCAGCGCAGCGCACATGCCGCCATAGATGCGCAGGAAAATCGAATTCACAGGGGCAGGTCGGCAAAGGCTTCAGGGACGAACAGGTAACCCTTGCTGCGGATGGTCTTGATCAGCCGCGGGTGCTCCGGGTCATCGCCGATCTTCGGGCGGATACGGGAAATGCGCACGTCGATGGAGCGGTCCTGGCCGTCGTAACCGATGCCCCGCAAGGCGGTGAAGATTTCTTCCCGGGAGAGGATGCGCCCGGCATTGGCCACCAGCAGCCAGAGCAAGTCGAACTCGGCACTGGTCAGCTCGATGCTGCGCTCCTGCAACCAGGCTTCACGCAGGGCGCTGTCCACCACCAAGGGGCCGAACTGCAAGCGCCGTACGTTGGCTTCCGGCACTTCGCTGCGACGCAACAGGGCCTGGATCCGCGCCAGCAACAAACGCGGGCGCACCGGCTTGCACACATAGTCGTCAGCGCCCAGGTCCAGGCCCTGGATCTGGTCCAGGTCATCGGTGCGCGCGGTGAGCATGAGGATCGAGCCCAGGTAGCGATCACGCACCTTGCGGCAAATGCTCAAGCCATCCTCACCCGGCAACATCAGGTCGAGGATCACCAGGTCCGGCTGCTCGGCAATGATCCGCGCCGCCGCCAGAGCGCCATTGCCCTCGATCGACACCCGCAAGCCATTGCTCTCCAGGTACTCGCGGGTCAGCTCGGCCAGACGCTGGTCGTCTTCGACAATCAATACCTGCCAGGCTTCTTGCTCCACGGTCGACCTCTTATTTGCCCAAACGGATGAGGAAAGCAGCCCCCGTCTTGTTGTCATGAAGCCGGTGCATAACAGGGGATAAAGCGCGGGGGATTGTAGCAACGGCGGCCCTGGCACACACAAGCAGGTAAATCGGTTCAGTCAGGGCATTTTTTTGTGATAGGGTTCGCGCCCGCAAAAATCCGCACCCGGCTTTTTTTCACGGTAAAAAACGGTGACAAACGGTTATGTGCAGGAGGGCTGCGGCCTACATGAGCTTTGCCGGTTCCATACACAATTTACACACAACCTTATCCACAGGCTGTGCGTTGCAATCGCTCCCCAAAACGCATTATCTTGTAGCCCGTCGCAAAAAAAACCCTACATGTAGGGTTTTACTCCAAAAGACCAAACACAAATCAGACAAGAAACTCAAGCCCTTTTCTTGCTCCTGTTTGGTGAACCAATCGCTCTTTTAGAAGACCAAGACCGCGCCTGCGGATGGCAGCGTTTTCTACTCTATACAGAGGAAAACGGTACGGGTGTTGCAGCAACAGACTGTCACCCACCAGGAAAAGGTCGCGAGCCTTGCGCTCGCCACCCAAGACTTCGGCATGGAAGCGGCGCCACAAGCCCCCTTCCTGATCTGTCCCGAAGTGGTTATGCCCGGTTTACGCCGGTTGTAGTGCTTCAGGACGGAACGGTGGGCACCCAGATGGTGCCCAATCAAACATAGAGAACGTGGAGACACCCATGCAAACCGACACAACTCGCGAGAACTCGCCGGCCAACGCGCCGCTGGCTGCTGATTCAAATCTGGATCTGTCTGCCACTGCGCCTGGCCAATTGCGCGTGATCAAGCGTAACGGCACTGTCGTTCCTTACACCGATGACAAGATCACCGTCGCCATCACCAAAGCGTTCCTTGCAGTTGAAGGCGGCACCGCTGCCGCTTCGTCGCGAATCCACGACACCGTTGCCCGCCTGACCGAACAAGTCACCGCGACCTTCAAGCGTCGCATGCCTTCGGGCGGCACCATCCACATCGAAGAAATCCAGGACCAGGTCGAACTGGCCCTGATGCGCGCCGGCGAGCAGAAAGTCGCTCGCGACTACGTGATCTACCGTGACTCGCGCGCCAAAGAGCGCGCCACCCGCTCCAGCACCGACGAGCCGGTACAAGCTCACCCATCGATCCGCATCACCCGCACCGATGGTAGCTTCGCGCCCCTGGACATGGGCCGCCTGAACACCATCGTCAGCGAAGCCTGCGAAGGCCTGGAAGAAGTCGACGGCGACCTGATCCAGCGCGAAACCCTGAAGAACCTCTACGACGGCGTGGCCCTGAAAGACGTCAACACCGCCCTGGTGATGACTGCCCGCACCTTGGTTGAGCGCGAGCCGAACTACTCGTTCGTGACCGCCCGCCTGCTGATGGACACCCTGCGTGCCGAAGGCCTGAGCTTCCTCGAAGTGGCCGAAAGCGCCACCCACCACGAAATGGCCGACCTGTACGCCAAGGCGCTGCCGGCTTACGTCGCCAAGGGTATCGAGTTCGAACTGCTGAACCCGGTGCTGGCTGAATTCGACCTGGAAAAACTCGGCAAGGCGATCAACCACGAGCGCGACCAGCAGTTCACCTACCTGGGCCTGCAAACCCTGTACGACCGTTACTTCATCCACAAGGACGGTATCCGCTTCGAACTGCCGCAGATCTTCTTTATGCGCGTGGCCATGGGCCTGGCGATCGAAGAAAAGCAGCGTGAAGACCGTGCCATCGAGTTCTATAACCTGTTGTCGTCCTTCGACTACATGGCTTCGACCCCGACCCTGTTCAACGCCGGTACCCTGCGTCCACAGCTGTCGAGCTGCTACCTGACCACCGTTCCGGACGACCTGTCGGGCATCTACGGCGCCATCCACGACAACGCCATGCTGTCGAAATTCGCTGGCGGCCTGGGCAACGATTGGACGCCGGTTCGTGCGCTGGGCTCGTACATCAAGGGCACCAACGGCAAATCCCAAGGCGTCGTACCGTTCCTGAAAGTGGTCAACGACACTGCCGTTGCCGTTAACCAGGGTGGCAAGCGCAAAGGCGCTGTGTGTGCCTACCTGGAAACCTGGCACATGGACATCGAAGAGTTCATCGAGCTGCGCAAGAACACCGGTGATGATCGTCGTCGTACCCACGACATGAACACCGCCAACTGGATCCCTGACCTGTTCATGAAGCGTGTCTTCGATGACGGCAAGTGGACCCTGTTCTCGCCGTCCGAAGTACCAGACCTGCACGACCTGACCGGCAAGGCCTTCGAAGAGCGCTACGAGTACTACGAAGCCCTGACCGAGTACCCGGGCAAGGTCAAGCTGTTCAAGACCATCCAGGCCAAAGACCTGTGGCGCAAAATGCTCTCCATGCTGTTTGAAACCGGCCACCCATGGCTGACCTTCAAAGACCCGTGCAACCTGCGCAGCCCGCAGCAGCACGTGGGCGTGGTCCACAGTTCGAACCTGTGCACCGAGATCACCTTGAACACCAACAAGGACGAGATCGCCGTTTGCAACCTGGGCTCGATCAACCTGCCGAACCACATCGTCAACGGCAAGCTGGACACCGCCAAGCTGGAACGCACCGTGAACACCGCCGTGCGCATGCTCGATAACGTGATCGACATCAACTACTACTCGGTGCCGCAAGCGAAGAACTCCAACTTCAAGCACCGTCCGGTCGGCCTGGGCATCATGGGCTTCCAGGACGCGCTGTACCTGCAGCACATCGCCTACGGTTCCGACGCTGCCGTCGAGTTCGCCGACAAGTCCATGGAAGCGGTCAGCTACTACGCGATCCAGGCTTCCTGCGACCTGGCCGACGAGCGCGGCGCCTACGAGACGTTCCAGGGTTCGCTGTGGTCCAAAGGCATCCTGCCGCTGGATTCGCAACAGATCCTGATCGAAGCCCGTGGCCAGAAGTACATCGATGTGGACCTCAACGAATCCCTGGACTGGGCGCCGGTACGTGCCCGTGTGCAGAAAGGCATTCGTAACTCCAACATCATGGCCATCGCCCCGACCGCGACCATCGCCAACATCACCGGCGTATCGCAGTCGATCGAACCGACCTACCAGAACCTCTACGTGAAATCGAACCTGTCGGGCGAATTCACCGTGATCAACCCGTACCTGGTTCGCGACCTCAAGGCTCGCGGCCTGTGGGACTCGGTCATGATCAACGACCTGAAGTACTACGACGGTTCGGTGCAGCAGATCGAGCGCATCCCGCAAGAACTCAAAGAGCTCTATGCGACCGCCTTCGAAGTGGAAACCAAGTGGATCGTCGACGCTGCCAGCCGTCGCCAGAAGTGGATCGACCAGGCTCAGTCGCTGAACCTGTACATCGCCGGCGCCTCGGGCAAGAAGCTGGACGTGACCTACCGCATGGCTTGGTACCGTGGCCTGAAAACCACTTACTACCTCCGTGCCCTGGCCGCCACCAGCACCGAGAAGTCCACCATCAACACCGGCAAGCTGAACGCTGTTTCCAGCGGTGGCAACCACGGTGACGACTCGGTCCTGGCTGCGCCAGCCGGTCCTGCTCCAGTGCCGAAGGCTTGCGCCATCGACGAGCCGGATTGCGAAGCCTGCCAATAAGCTGAGCCGATAAGCGCCGCCAGGCGCTTATTCGAACCCCCGATAGACCTCCGGTTTATCGGGGGTTTTCTTTTGCCCGGCCTTTACCTGTGCCAGCCACTGAAAGCGCCGCGTGGCACGGGGTGTTCAGGTGTAAGATGGCGCGCCATTCAACTACAAGGATCGTTTGCAATGTTTGCCAGGTGCAGGGACGCAGCGCGTCGCCTTTTCGGCGTTTTATCAACCGTGACACGCCTGTTGTTCGGGTTGACCCTGTGGCTCGCCAAGCACCTGCTCGGCCAATGGCGCCCACCCTACTGGCTGCGCGCACTGATCCCTGCACTGGGGCGCGGCCTGAACGCCGTCGGCCGCAAGATCCAGGCTTACCCACGGCAATTCGCCGCCGCTGTCGCGACCCTGGCCGTATTGGGCGGCGCCGGCCTGTATGGCTGGCACTGGTACACCAACCTGCCGCAACCGCACACCGTGACCTACAGCGTGCAGGCCCCCAGCCTGACCGACTACACCCGGCAACCCCTGGCCATCGATAGCCTGCGCATCCAGTTCCGCGAATCGGTGGCGCCACTGGAGGCCATTAATCAGACAGTGACTGCCGGTATCACCCTGAGCCCGGCAGTCAAGGGCACCTGGCGCTGGGTCGAGGACCGTACCCTGCAATTCACCCCCGAGCAGGACTGGCCGATCGACACCGAGTACCAGGTCGAGCTGGCCAGGAAAAAACTGCTGGCCGACGGCGTGCTGCTCAACCAATACAGCAATAAATTCTCCACACGCTCGTTCAGTGCCAGCCTGATCCAGAGCGAGCTGTACCAAGACCCGATCAACCCCAGCCTGAAACAGCAGGTCGCCACTGTCAGGTTCACCCACCCGGTGGACGAAGACAGCGTGCGCAAGCGGATCAGTTTCGCCCTGGGCAAAGGCCTGCAATACCGCGATGAAAAAGCCGCAAACCTGCCCGAGATCAGCTTCAACGACTTCAAGCTGGAGGCCTACATCCACTCCCCGGCACTGGCCACGCCACTGGAGAATACGCAGATCAGCCTGACCCTCGCCGAAGGGGTCAAGGCCCAGCACGGCGGCAATGCCAGCCCCTCTGCGCAAACCCGCTCGGTGACGGTGCCCGGCCGCTATCGGCTGACGTTCAGCAACAGCGAAATCACCTTTGCCGATAACGATCGCGGCGAACCCGAGCCGGTGCTGATGTTCAACAGCTCCAACGCCCTGGCCGACGAGGCGATTGCCGGCAAGGTCAAGGCCTGGCTGCTGCCGGAAAAACCCGAGGACGAACTCGAACCCTGGTACACCAAGGATGTCGACGAAGCCCTGCTGGCCCGCTCGACGCCGGTTCCACTCAGCCACGTGCCCAGTGTCGAGCCGCTCAATACCCAGCACGCCTTCAAGTTCAAGGCGCCCGCCGGACGCACCCTGTACGTGCAGATCCCGGCGCGCATCGAGGCCCTTGGCGGCTATTTGGCGAAGGACCCTACGACCGCGCTGCTGAGCATGCCGGCGCACCCACGCACCCTGCGCTTTCTCTCCGATGGCGCGCTGCTCAGCCTCAACGGTGAAAAACGCGTGGGCTTCATGGCCCGCGGCGTGCCTGGCGCCCATGTGGAGATCGCCCGGGTTCTGCCCAATCAACTGCAGCATCTGGTCGACCAGAGCAGCGGCAGCTTTGCCCGCCCCAACTTTGCCAACGACTATTTCGATCGCATGGTCGAACGCCAGTCCCTGGACATCGCGCTGCCGGGCAGCGACCCGTCCAAGACCCTGTACGACAACGTCGACCTTGCCAGCTACCTCAGCGCCAACGGCGGGCGCCGCGGGATCTTTGTGCTCAAGCTCAGTGCTCAGGACCAACCGAGCCAGCGCACCTTCGACGGCTACGCGCAAAGCGCGACCAACGACCTGCGTTTTATCGTGGTCACCGACCTTGGCATCATCGCCAAGCGCTCCAGCGACGGCAGCCACGACCTCTACGTGCAATCGATCGACAGCGGCCTGCCGGTCGCCGAGGCCCAGGTAGAGATCATCGGCCGCAACGGCCTGGCGGTCAGCAGTGGCAAGACTGACGCCCAAGGGCATGCACACTTCGCCAAGCTCGACGAACTGCGGCGCGAGAAAACTCCGTTGATGTACGTGGTCACCCGGGGCAACGATCAGTCGTTCCTGCCAATTGCCCGTCAGTCGCAACAGCTGGACCTGTCGCGCTTCGATGTCGGCGGTCTGCAGGAAGACGGCGCGAGCAACCGCTTGAGCGCCTACCTGTTCAGCGACCGTGGCCTGTACCGCCCGGGCGAGACGGCGCACCTGGGCATGATCGTACGCAGCGGCGACTGGAAAGGCGCCCTGAAGGGCCTGCCGGTCGAGCTGCTGATCAGCGACCCACGGGGCCTGACGGTTATTCGCGAACCCTTGACCCTGTCCGCCAGCGGTTTTGAGCGTTTCGACTTTGCCAGCAGCGAAACGGCGCCAGCCGGCGACTACACCGCGACCCTGCAATTGATTGGCGACAAGCAACTGCGCACCCACCTGGGCAGCGTCAACTTCAAGGTCCGCGACTTCGAGCCCGACCGCATGAAGGTCAGCCTGAGCCTGCACGACACGCCAGTGGCGGGCTGGATCGCCCCAGACCAGGTACAGGCCAGGGTCAGCGCCCAGCATCTGTTCGGCGCGCCCGCGGCAGGACGGCGGATTACCGCCAGCCTGTCGCTGAACCCGGCATTGGCCGGCTTCGAGCGTTACCCGGATTACCGCTTCCGCCTCAACGACTCGCTGACCGAACCAAGCAGCGAAGACTTGGCTGAAACCAGCGCCGACGACAACGGCCAGGCGGAGCTCGACCTGGACCTCAAGCGTTTCGCCAACAGCACCTATCGTTTGCAGGTCCTGGCCCAGGTCTACGAGGCCGAGGGCGGACGCAATGTCGCCGCACAAAGTTCGCTGTTGGTGTCTTCGGCGCCCTACCTGGTCGGGGTGAAAAGTGACGACCCGCTGTCGTATGTCGCCAAGGGCGCGGCGCGCCAGGTGCAATGGCTGGCCGTTGGCCCGGACCTCAACCCGCGTGCGGTCGAAGGCCTGGTCAGCGAAGTGATCGAGCACCGCTACGTGTCGGTGTTGGTCAAGCAGGTCAATGGCACCTACAAGTACCAATCGCGCATCAAGGACAGCGCCCGCCCAGCCTCGCCGCTGACCCTCACCGAACACGGCGCGATCCAGGTGCTGGATACCCAGACGCCCGGCGATTTCACCCTGCGACTCAAGGACGCCAACGGCAACCTGCTGAACCAGATCGACTACAGCGTCGCCGGCCAGGGCAACACCTCGCGCTCTCTGGAGCGCAATGCCGAGCTGCAACTGCGCCTGGATAAACGCAGCTACGCCAGCGGCGAAGAAATTGCCATCAGCATCCGCGCGCCCTACGTCGGCGCCGGGCTGATCACCATCGAGCGCGACAAAGTCTACAGCCAGCAGTGGTTCAAGGCCGAAAGCACCAACAGCGTGCAGCACATCCGGGTGCCCAAGGGCCTGGAAGGCAACGCCTACATCAACGTGCAGTTCGTGCGCGACATCGGCTCGTCCGAGGTCTACATGAGCCCGCTGTCCTATGGCGTGGTGCCCTTCAGCATCAACCTCGACGCCCGGCGCATGCCGCTTAAAGTCGAAGGCCCGGCGCACATCGAACCGGGCCAGGTGCTGGACATCAAGGTCAGCAACGACCGGCCGACCCGCGCCGTGGTGTACGCAGTCGACGAGGGCATCCTGCAAGTCGCACGCTATCAGGCACCCGACCCGCTGGGCCACTTCTTCCAGAAACGTGCCCTGGAAGTCGGCACCAGCCAGATCCTCGACCTGATCCTGCCGGAGTTCAGCCGCCTGCTCAGTGGCGCCGCACCGGGTGGCGATACCGAAAATGCCCTGGCCTCGCACCTCAATCCGTTCAAGCGCAAGCACCAGCCACCGGTGGCCTGGTGGTCGGGCTTGGTGGACCTGCCGGCCGGCGAAAGCGTGCTGCACTATCAACTGCCGGACCATTTCAACGGCAAACTGCGCCTGTTCGCCGTGGCGGTGGACGCCAACAGCATCGGCGTCAGCGAAGGCGCGACCGAGGTACGTGGCCCGCTGGTCATCACCCCGAACGTGCCAGCCTTTGTCGCCCCTGGCGATGTCTTCAGCGTCAGCGCCGGGGTCTTCAGCAACCTTGAGGCCGATACGGCGGTGAAGTTCGAGCTGCACACCAGTGCCGGGCTGCAGGTCGAAGGTGAACCCGGCAGTACCCTGCAGTTGCAACCGCGCAAGGAAGGCGTGGCAGAGTTTCGTATCAAGGTCCTGGAAAACCTCGGTTCCGCCGACCTGCGCTTTATCGCGACACTGCCCGACGGCAAACGCATTCAGGTGGCGGAAACCACCTCGGTTCGCCCCCTGAGCGAACACCGGGTGGCCCTGACCCTGGGTCGCTTCGAAGGCGCCAGCCAGGAGTTGCTGCCGAGCCGCAATCTGTTCAGCGAACTGCGCAACGTGCAACTGGGTGTCGCCGCCTCGCCGCTGGTCTGGGCCGACGGCCTGAAACACTACCTGGACGACTACGCCTATGCCTGCACCGAGCAGTTGGTGTCCAAGGCGATGCCTGGCCTGATCTGGCGTGACCCGCAAGCCACACAGGGCTTCGACGGCCTGCTGCGGGTCCTGCGCCAGCGGCAGAACCAGGCCGGCGGTTTCGGCTTGTGGGCGGCCAACCCACAGGTCACGCCCTACGCCAGTCTTTACGCCACCGATTTCCTGATCGAAGCCCGCGAACGTGGCCTGGCTGTGCCCAACGACTTGCTGGAACGCGCCAACGCCTACCTGAGCGATATCGCCAACGGCCCCAGCGAAGGCCTGCAAGAGTTGCGCAACCGCGCCTACGCCAGCTACCTGCTGAGCCGCCAGGGGATTCTGGTGAGCAGCGCCCTGAGCGATATCCGCGAACGCTACGAAACCTATCACCGCGATACCTGGCACAACGACCTGGGCGCGGCGTATCTGGCGGCCAGCTACAAGCTGCTCAAACAGGACCGGTTGGCCGACCCACTGTTCCGCAAGATCCCTTGGCGCACCCTGAACGACCGTTGGGACGGTGACGGCCTGTACTACGACCCGCTGGTGCACGATGCCGAACACCTGCACCTGTTGAGCAAACACTTCCCCACCCAGGTGGACGATGTGCCGCTGGCGCTGTTGGACAAACTCGGCAAGCGCCTCAACGAGCAGCGCTACAACTCGCTGTCGGCGGCGCTGTTGCTGCGCGCGCTGGACAACTACGGGCAGCGCGCCGAGACCGGCATGCACCTCAAGGCCAGCGCCTGGCTCAGCGACAAGTCCCAGCAGTTGCTGAGCATGGTCGGCCAGCCTCCGCGCAGCGCCGTGCCGGCCACTACCGAAAAACTGCTGCTGGAAAAAACCTCGGGCCCTGCCGCGTTCTACATGCTCAGCGAGGCCGGTTTCGATCGCGGCGCCAATACCCAGGCACTGAGCAACGGCCTGGAAGTGATCCACGACTACCTCGACCTCAAGGGCCAGCCGGTCAGTCAGGTCAGCGTCGGCGATGAGTTCCTGGTGCGCCTGCGCCTGCGTGCCACCGAGCACGATCAGGTGCAGCAAGTGGCGGTGGTCGACCTGCTGCCAGGGGGCGTCGAACCGGTGTATCGCCTGCCACCCCAGCCGAAGCAGAACGACAATGAAAACCAGGACGAGGAGGCATCCGGCGAAGAGGACGATGGCGCCTGGCAAGCTCCGGTCGGTGAAAGCGAGCTGAGCAACTGGCAGCCGGAGTACATGGACGTCCGCGATGACCGCGTGGTGTTCTACGGCACTGTGCTGCGCGATGCCGCGACCTTTGTCTACCGCGTGCGCGCCACCAACGCCGGCACCTTCAACACGCCACCGGCCTATGCGGAAGGGCTCTACCAGACCACCCTGCAAGGCCGTGGCAAGGTAGGCCAGCTTGAAATCGTCAAGCCGTGAGCCACGGCGCCCCTTGAGCCGGCACTGGAAAACCCTGCTCAAGGGCCTGCTGCTGGCGGTGCTCGGCCTGCTGCTGTTGCGCCTGTGGCCCCATGCACCGTTGCAAGAGGCCGCACCCACTTCCCGGGTGGTGCTGGCCGAGGACGGAACGCTGCTGCGCATGACGTTGGCCAGCGATGGCCAGTACCGCCTGTGGCTGCCCCTGGAGCGTATTTCGCCGTCATTGGTCCAGGCCCTGCTGCTCAAGGAAGACCGCAACTTCTACTACCACCCGGGGATCAACCCACCGGCGCTTTTGCGCGCCGCGCTGGCCACTTACAGCGGTGGCCTGCGCCAGGGCGGCTCGACCCTGAGCATGCAACTGGCGCGGCGCCTGTATGACCTCAACACCCGACGCGTACCCGGCAAGCTGCAACAGATGGCCCTCGCCCTGTGGCTGGAGGCGCGCTACAGCAAGCACGACATCCTCGAGGCCTACCTGAACCTGGCGCCCATGGGCGGCAATATCGAGGGCGCCGAAGCCGCCAGCCGCATCTACTTCGGCAAACCGGCGGATCAGTTGTCATTGTCGCAAGCCCTAGCCCTGGCAGTGATTCCCCAGCAACCCACTCGCCGTGCCGCCTTCACCGACGACCTGCAACAGGCGCGATTGCGCCTGATGGATGCCTGGCGCGAGGCCTATCCGGATGACCCACGCAACCAGAGCCTGCTGGCGTTACCCCTGGAGGCCCGTAGCCGCCAGCAACTGCCGTTTCTCGCCCCGCACCTGAGTGAACAACTGCTGGCTGCCCATGCCGGGAATGAACTGCACAGCACCCTCAACCTGCCCCTGCAACGCCTGCTGGAGCGGCTGATCCAGGGCTATATCGGCGAGAAGCGCGAGCTGGGGGTGGAAAACGCTACTGCCATCCTGCTCGACACTCGCGACCAGAGCGTCAAAGCCCTGGTCGGTTCGGCCGATTACTTTTCGCGGCCGATCCAGGGTCAGGTCAATGGGGTGCTGGCACGGCGGTCACCGGGCTCGACCCTCAAGCCATTTCTCTACGGGTTGGCGATCGATCAGGGGCTGATCCACCCCATGAGCATCCTCAAGGACATGCCGAGCCACTTCGGTTATTTCCAGCCGGAGAACTTCGACGGCAGTTTCATCGGCCCGCTGAACGCGCGGGATGCGCTCATCCGCAGTCGCAACATCCCGGCGGTGTGGCTGGCCAGCCAGCTGAAAACCCCGACCTTGTACGACCTGCTGCAACGCTCGGGGGTCAAGGGCCTGCGCGCACCGGGGCATTACGGCCTCGCCCTGGCCCTGGGCGGCGGTGAAATGAGCATGGAAGAATTGGCGCGCCTGTACTTGATGCTGGCGGGCGACGGCCACTTGCGCCCGCTGCGCTACCTGAGCCAGCAGCCGACCGGCAGCGGCGATGCCCTGCTCAGCCCACAAGCCAGCTTTATGGTGCGCGACATGTTGCGCCACAACCCGCGCCCGGACGGACTGCCGGCCGACCCTCGCGGGCGGCACTGGCGCACGGCCTGGAAGACCGGAACCTCCTGGGGCTTTCATGACGCCTGGAGCGCCGGCCTGGTCGGGCCTTACGTACTGGTGGTGTGGGTGGGTAATTTCGATGGCCGGCCCAACCCGCAGTTCATTGGTGCCAAGACCGCCGCACCGCTGTTCTTCAGGATCGCCGACGCCCTGCCGCTGGCCTTGCCCAATGTCGCCGAACGCGCAGACAAGCCGCCGTCCGGGCTGACCCGGATCCAGGTCTGCAGCGCCTCGGGCGAGCTGCCCAACCGCTGGTGCCCGCAAACCCGCAAGACCTGGTACATCCCCGGCGTGTCACCGATCCGCGTGTCGAGCCTGCATCGCCCGGTGCTGATCGACACCCGCACCGGCAAGGCCGCCTGCCCGCCCTTCGAGCCGCAGTACACCCGCGAGGAAGTGTTCGAGTTCTGGCCCAGCGATCTGCGCCGGCTGTTTCGCGCCGCCGGCCTGCCACGACGCCCGGTGCCCAATGTGCCCCAGGCCTGCCAGCCCGAAGGCCTGGGCGATCAGAACGAAGCACCGCAAATCCGCTCACCGCTGACTCAGGTGACCTACCACTTGCGCCTGTCGCGACCGGAAGAAAGCATCGCCCTGAGCGCCAACGCCGGCAGCGACGCGCGTCGCCTGTACTGGTTTGCCGACCAGACCCTGATCGGCCAGGGCCCGCCCCAGGCCAGCCTGAACTGGCGGCCGCCCCGCTCGGGCAGTTATCAGTTGCGCGTCACTGATGACCTGGGGCGCAGCGTCGGCCGGGCATTGAGCGTGGAGTTCGAGCCCTGAGGCCACACAGGGGCTAGCCCAGGCAGACCCAGGCGAAGGTCATGCCACAGATCAACATCGGTAGGGCATCAAGAAAAAGGTTCATGCAGGCACGTTCATGGGTGGCGGGTGCCAGCACTGTAGACGCCGAAGATGACAATACGCCATCAGGCGCTGGCCAAACCGCATTCGTCCCAGGGTGCTTCAGTCCATCGTCGAGCCGGCCGCCGATGCCGACGCAAAAAAAAAGCCCCGCAGGCGCGAACCTGCGGGGCTTTTTACAACCAGCGTGGCTGAAGGATCAGCCCACCTGCATCAGGTCATCTGAATGATGGTCTGCATGATGGTGCTCTGGGTGGAGATGGTCTTGGCGTTGGCCTGGTAGTTGCTCTGGGCCTTGATCAGGTCCACCAGCTCGTTGGTCAGGTTGACGTTGGACTCTTCCAGGGAGTTGGACACTACCGAACCCAAGGTGCCGGTTTGTGGCGCGTCGTAGCCCGGGATACCCGAAGCGAAGGTTTCTTTCCAGCTGGTGCCGCCTACTGGCTGCAGGCCTTGTTCGTTGGTGAAGCTGGCCAGGGAGATCTGGCCGATCGCCTTGGTCTGGCTGTTGCTGAAGTTGGCCAGCAACACGCCGCTGCCGTCGATGGTCAGGTTGGTGATCTGACCTGTGGCGTAACCGTCCTGAGCCGGGATCGAACGCGCGGTGTCGGCGTTGAACGAGGTGGTGTTGCTCATCTGGATGGCAATACCCGCGGTCGCACCGGTCGAACCGTTAGGGGTGAATACGCCGTTGGTCACGGTACCTGGGGTCCAGTCGCCCGCCGCCAAGGTGATCTTGGTGCCGTCCACAGCGTACGGAGAAACGGCTGGGGCCACCGGAGGATCAATCGAAACCAACTTGCCCGACGAGTTGAAGTTCATGGTCATCGGCGACTGATTGGCCATGGTAAAGGCCGTGCCGTCCGGGTTGCGACCATCGATCAGGGTGTAGGTCTGCCAGGTGTTGGGACCCGACTTGATCATGTACTGATCCATGGTGTGCTGGTTGCCCTGGCTGTCATAGATCGGGGTACTGAACGACTTGGTGTAAGTAGCGGTATTGGTCGGATCGAAGGTGTAGGTCGCCGGCAATACAGGACTGGTATCAATCTCATCCGCACTGGAGTTGAGGTTGATGGTCGACGAAATCGTGGTGGTCGCTTTTGGCGCCAGGTTCGAGGTGTCGATGCGCAGGTCGGTCAGCACGCCGTTGATGATCTTGCCGTTGGCGTCCACGCCATAGCCTTGCAGACGCGCAGTGCCATCGCTGTTGGTGATGTAGCCGTCTTTGTCGGTCTTGAAGGTACCGGCACGGGTGTAGGTCAGGGAGCCGTTGTCACTCATGACAAAGAAGCCCTGGCCCTGGATACCCATGTCCAGCACGTTGCCGGTGTTGTTTACGTCACCCTGGTTGAACTGCTGGGAAACGTTGGCCAGGCGTACGCCGTTGCCGATGACTTTGCTGCCGCTGCCCAGTTTGGTGGCTGAGTAGACGTCGGCGAATTCCGCACGGGAGGATTTGAAGCCGGTGGTGGCGACGTTGGCGATGTTGTTGCCAGTCACGTCCAGTTGCTTGTTGGCAGCATAGAGACCGCTAAGGCCGATATTGAAAGACATATTCCACTCCTTGTGCCGGTTAGTCGGCTCTAGATACCAATGGTCTGTACTTTGGACAGGGCAACAGCGCTGCTCTGGCCTGCCAGGTTGAGCATCAACTCACCGCCGGTCTGGCTGATGGTGACGCTGTTGACCGTCGCCGGCAGGTTGGTGACCAGGTCGGTCGCCGTGCCATCGATGGTGGTGCTGGCCTTGAAGGTGTAATTGCCCGGATCCGCCTTGGTGCCGTCGGTCTTGGTGCCGTCCCAGACAAAGCTGGCGGAACCGGAGGACTGGCTGCCCATGTCGATGGTTTTCACCGCGTTGCCGTCTTTGTCGGTGATGGTCACTTTGATCCCGGACACGCCGGTCGGCACGGCGATGGTGCCGGTCATGCTCTTGGTGGTGTCGACCTGGGTGGTGGCGGTTTGCACGATCACCGAACGCCCGACCAGGGACGAAGCCTGCAGGGCCTGGGTCGACTTGTAGTTGCCGGCAATCGCCGTCACCGAGTCGTTCAGGGTAGTGATGCCTTCCAGGCTACTGAACTGGGCCAACTGCGAAACGAATGCGCTGTTGTCCTGAGGGTCCAGCGGGTTCTGGTTTTTCAGCTGGGTCACCAACAGTTGCAGGAACGCGTCCTTGCCCAGGGACTTGCTGCCCGTGGCGCTGTTGGTGGCCGCAGCAATGCCATCGGCGCTGCTGCTGGTGGTGGTGACCGACGAGTTCGCCAGAATCTGGTTCAGGGTCAAGCCGCTGGTGGTATCCGTAATGCTCATCTGAGTCGCCCCTTATCACTGCCCGAGGGTCAGGACCTTCTGCATCATGGTCTTGGCGGTGTTCATCATTTCCGCATTGGTCTGGAACGAACGGCTGGCGGAAATCATGTCGGCCATTTCTTCCACCACGTTGACGTTGGGGTAGTAGACGTAACCCTTGGCATCCGCAGACGGATGGTTTGGCTCGTAGCGGGCTTCGAGATTGCTGTCGTCCTCGACCACACCCAGCACCTGTACACCCTGGCCGGCAGCGTCCTGGTTCTGGAACAGCGAGTTGCTGCCGCCGCTCTGGGCACCCTGGAACATGGTGGCGAACACCGGGTGGCGAGCGCGGTAGGTCTGGTCGATGCTCGACGAGACGGTCTCGGCGTTGGCGATGTTACTGGCGACGGTGTTCAAGCGAGTGGTCTGGGCACTCATGCCGCTACCGGCGATATTGAAAACACTGGCAAGGGACATGAATTACTCTCCGCGCAGGGCTGAAACCAGCCCTTTGAATTTGCTGTTGAGCAGGGTGAAGCTGGCCTGGAAGTTGACCGCGTTCTCCGCGTAGCTCGATTGCTCAAGCTGGGCGTCCACCGTGTTCTGGTCGATCGACGGCTGCATCGGCGTGCGATACAGCAGGGACTCATCACCATTGCCCATGCCTTCGGCCTCGATATGACGGCTGTTGGTCATGTTCAAGGCAAAGGTGCCGTTCTTGACTTTCTCGTTCTGCTCGGCGAGCACGGCGGAGAAATCCAGATCCCGAGCCTTGTAGTTCGGGGTGTCGGCGTTGGCGATGTTGTTGGCCAGGACTTCGGCACGCTTGGCGCGAAAGCCAAGAGCCTCTTCGTGGATACCGAGCGCTTTATCGAAGCTGATGCTCATGTCGGGAAACCTTTGGGTGACCTGATTTTTCGTAATCTGGATATAGCAAGCCTCGTGCCAAGTAGCCAAACCCCGTAAATCAAGGCTTTGCGCCCGGCGGCAAGGCGGCAATGCCAGAAAAGCGGCAATGGATTTCCGCGAATCGGCGGCAAAGCGGCAACAGAACGGCCATAACCGACGTTTGGAGACACAAGAATGACGCCCATGAAAAAGGAGGTCCGAAGACCTCCTTTCAAGGATGCAACCTGCTACCCGGCAAAACTCACTTCGCCTGGTAGATGATCCCAGGGCTGCATTGCACCATCTGATAATGATCCGGCAAGCCGTTGAGGGCTTCCGAAGCCCCCAGGAACAGATAGCCGCCCGGCTTCAAGGTGCTGTGGATGCGCAGCAGGATGTCCTTCTTCACCTCGGCGGAGAAGTAGATCAGCACGTTGCGACAGAACACGATGTCGAACTTGCCCAGGCTGGCATAGCTGTCCAGCAGGTTGAACGAGCGGAACTCCACCCGACTCTTGATCGGCGCCTTGACCACCCAGCGGCCAGGCCCCTTCGGGTCGAAGTAACGCTGCAAGCGCTCGGGCGACAAACCACGGCCGATGGCCAGGCTGTCGTACTCCCCGGTCTTGCAGTTGTTCAACATGGTGCCGGACAGGTCCGTGGCGACAATCTGCACCCCGCCCTTCAACTGCCCCATGTTGGTCCGTTCGAACTCGTCGATCGACATGGACAGGGAATAGGGTTCCTGCCCCGACGAACAGGCCGCCGACCAGATGCGCAAGCGCTGGCCCGGGCTGGCCTTGATGGCCTCCGGCAGGACCTTGTTCTTCAACACTTCGAAGGGATAGGTATCACGAAACCACAGGGTTTCGTTGGTGGTCATGGCATCCACCACCTGCTCACGCAAACCACTGCGCGGCTGCGTCTGGATACGCTGCACCAACTCACCCAAGGACTTGATGCCTTGCTGTTCCATCAGTTTGTTGAGACGGCTCGAGACCAGATATTGCTTGTTCTCACCCAGCAAGATCCCACAGGCTTTTTCCAGGAAGACCCGGAACTGTTCGAAATCCAAATTACCCGTAGACAATGATGCCGCCTCTTAAATCGTATGTTCGCCAGGGGCCGATGCCCCTAGCTGATATCTGCTGCTTTGATCCGGTCGACTACCCGGGATGCCAGGTCATCAGGACGGAATTTGGCGAGGAAGTCATCGGCTCCGACTTTCTTCACCATGGCCTGATTGAATACACCTGACAACGAAGTATGCAGGATGATGTGCAGCTTTTGCATGCGTGGGTCGCTGCGTATCTCGGCCGTGAGTGTGTAACCGTCCATCTCCGGCATTTCAATGTCGGAGATCATCATCAAAAACTCTTCTTCCGGCCGCTTGCCCTCATCCACCAACTTGCGCAGGTAGTCCAGGGCCTGCCGGCCGTCGTTCAGCGCCACGACTTCTACGCCCACCGTCTGCAAGCAACGGGTGACCTGCTTGCGCGCCACCGACGAGTCGTCGACCGTGAGCACTCGCAAGGACACGGCCTTGTTCTGGGTCTCGACATCGACCACGCCAAGGGAAATCGATTCCGAGGTCGGCGCCACTTCCGCCAGCACCTTCTCGACGTCGATGATTTCCACCAACTGATTGTCAACCCGGGTCACCGCCGTCAGGTAGTGATCGCGTCCGGTGCCCTTGGGCGGCGGATGGATCTCCTCCCAGTTCATGTTGACAATGCGTTCCACCGAGCGCACCAGAAACCCCTGGGTCTTGGTGTTGTACTCAGTGATGATCACGAACGGATTGCTCAGGTCCTTCAACCCACCGGAACCCGTGGCCATCGCCAGGTCCAGGATCGGAATGGTTGCTCCTCGAATATTCGCGACACCGCACACCACAGGACTGGATTTGGGCATCAAGGTCAGCTTCGGGCATTGCAACACCTCGCGAACCTTGAATACGTTGATCCCGTAGAGCTGCTGGCCATCCAGACGGAACAGCAGCAGCTCCAGGCGATTCTGCCCTACCAATTGCGTGCGCTGGTTTACCGAATCCATTACACCAGCCATGCCCAGACTCCCCAAGACTTTAAGATCCGACGCACGCTCATTGCTAAACGGCACGGGGCTTGCTTTTTAACGGTTATGAACGCAAAAACGACATTTTTCCGACGCCTGACATCAAACTACCGCAAATTGCTTTGCGGGCTGTCGGCATTGGCCTGTTTCAACCTTGGCAGCCCTGCCGTTGCTGACTCGCTCACCTTGCCTGATGTCCTTATCGGCGTCACTCAAGGGTTTCTTGAATTCACCGTAGAAGACTACCTGGCAACCAGTCAAACGCCAGGACGCTACGAAATCCAAGTCAACCAGCTAGACCCGCGCATGCACATGCCGGCGTGTGACAAGGAATTGACAGCGACCCTGGAAAGCCCGGCGCAGCCGTTGGGCCGGGTGACGGTCAAAGTGCGCTGCGAAGGCGCTTCGCCATGGACGGTGTTCGTGCCGGCCCAGGTCAAATTGTTTCGCGAAGTGGTCACCACCACCCGCCCCCTTAAACGTGCCGGCATCGTCGAGCCCGATGACGTCGCCCTGCGCGAACGGGACATCAGCCTGATCAGCCAGGGCTACTTGACCTCGGTGGACCAGGCCATCGGGCAAAAACTTGTCCGACCAATGGTCGCCGACCAACTCATCACCCTGGTTCATCTGGAACAGGCCGAGGTGGTGCGCAAGGGCGATCAGGTGGTGATTTCGGCGCGCAGCGGCACATTGAATGTACGAATGCCGGGAGAAGCCCTGTCCAATGGCGGCATGAGCGAGCAGATACGGGTCAAGAACCTCAACTCTCAGCGGATCATCAAGGCCCGGGTCACAGCCCCCGGGCAGGTGGAAGTTGCCATGTAGATCACTGGCGCTCAGCCCGGCCCTTCCCTAAACTGTGGCCCACGCATGGCCGCAGCCGCGGCCGTTGGCATATCGACAATTGCGCCTAAAGTTTTCCAGGGTATTGCCGAAAACATGGCAAGCGTCCAAATACCCAGAGGTTTTTTCCATCATGGTCATTGATTTCAGCCGTCTGAACAGTTCCCCCTCACTCACCGGCAGTACGCGTACCAGCGCCAGCAAGGAAACCGACGAAACCGGTAAATCCACGTCGCTGACTACCTCCGCCGAACCGGCCAGTGCCAGCAAAAGCGGGGAATCGGTACACCTCAGCAATGAGGCTCAACAGTTGCAGAAGATCACTGACAAGCTGCGCGATCAGCCTGCCGTAGACAAAGCCCGTGTGGCCGAGTTGAAGCAAGCGATTGCCGATGGCAGCTACAAGGTCGATAGCAACCGTGTAGCCAGCAAACTGCTTAACTTCGAAGCCCAGCGCTAGCCAAAGGCCTGCGCCAGGCTTTTGGACGCTTAAAACCCAAGGCCAGCCATGCACGACACTAATTTACTGCAACTGATCACTGACGACTTTGCTCCCGCCCAACAACTGCTTGAGTTGCTGAGGACCGAGTCCCTCGCCTTGCACGGCCGCGACATGCTGCTGCTCGAGGACATCCTGGCGCAAAAACAGGCACTGATCATTCTGCTGGAACAGCATGGCCGCAAGCGCACTGAGCTCCTTGCCAGCCTGAACCTGCCGGCCACTCGCGCCGGTCTGGAAGAGTTGGCCAGCCACTCCTCGATCGGCAGCCAATTGCTCGAACAGAGCGATGTGCTGACCCAATTGCTGGCCGACTGCCAAGCGGCCAACGAACTCAATGGACGCTCGATCCAGGTTCAACAAGCCACGACCGCCAATCAGTTGAAGATTCTCACCGGCGGCGAACCTCCTGCCCTGTATGACGCTCGCGGGTCAACCGCCAAGCTTGCGAAGCCTCGCCCACTCAGTCAGGCTTGACCCCCCAAATGAGCGCGCCCTACCATGCCGCGAAACATGCTGGCAGAATGATATCATTCTGCGTGTAGCCGTATTTTGTCTGGAGATTGATGAACCGTGTTCAACGCCTTAAACGCGGAAGATGCTCCGCAGCCACCGAAGGTGCTCACCACCCCTTTGGAAATAGCCTCAAATCTGCGGCTGCTGCAGGAGAGTCACGACCCTCTGATCATCACTTTCCATGAACGCAGCCAGCGCTTTCAAAGCTATCTGGTGGATGTGGATCGCGACACCAACATGATTGCCCTCGACGAGATGATTCCTCGGGACGGCGAACGCTTCATGCTGGCGGGCGAGCCGTTCAAGGTCGAAGGCTTCCATGACGGCGTAAGAATCGCCTGGGACAGCAACGGTACCTTGACCCTCGACGAGTCCAATGGCGGCCGCTGCTACCGCGGCACCCTGCCCGATGAAGTGGTCTACCACCAGCGACGCAATGCCTTCCGGGCCGCGTTGAAGCTGGCCCAACTGGTGGATATCGAACTCAGCGGCGACAAACTGAAAAACCCGGTCAACGGCAAACTGCTGGATATTTCCGCAACCGGCTGCAAGCTGCGCTTCGACGGTGACATTTCCGACCGCCTGCAACTGGGCCAAGTCTACGAACGCTTTATCGCGGCCCTGCCCTTCGGCAGCATGACCGCGCCGGTAGAACTGCGGTACCTGCACCATGAAGAAAAAATCGACACCACCTTCGCCGGCGTACGCTTTCACAACATGAGCGGCCTGGTGCAACGTCAGGTAGAGCGCTTCGTCTACCAACTGCAACGGGAAGCCCGGCGCTTCGACAAAGACGATTTCTGATCGCCTTGCAGCTCAAAAAAACGGGCAGTCCCTTGCGGTGACTGCCCGTTTTTTTATGCCGGCGTTTAAGGCCTGGCGCCGCTCAGGTGCTCGGGACCCGTGTCCTCCGGACTGACGTCGGCCTCGCCCTCAGGTACTTCACTGCCTGCCTGCGCCGCCACTGCCGGATCCACCTCGGACTCAGACTCGGCCTGTGGCGCAACACTGGTCTGCATCTGCTCCTGGACCACCTGTTCATCGACACGCGGGTCAAGGGCCGCCACCAGCGGCGAGCTGGACATGCTGTCCGGCATCGCCACGTGGTGCAACGGCGCATCATCGACCTGGTGCAGGTTGGTCACGGCCTTCGGCCGGATACGCCAGACCAGGACCAAGGCAAAGAAGCTGAAGAACGCGTACAGCATCTGGCTGCCAAACAGCTTCATCAACACCCCGGCCGCCAACGGCCCGATACTGGCCCCCACGCCATAAGTCACCAGCAGCATCGCCGTCAGCGAGACCCGCCGATCACTCTCGACATGGTCATTGGAAAACGCCACCGCCAGCGGGTACAGGCAAAACTGCACCAATGAACAGAGAAAGCCGAGGATGAACAGAACCTCCAGCGGCACACTGGGCAACACCGCCAAGGGCAATGCCACCACCGCCAAGAACAGGGCAAAACTGCGAATCAGCATCGCCCGGTCATAACGGTCCGACAGCCAGCCCAAAGGCCACTGCACCACCAGGCCGGCGAAAATGCAGCTCCCCATGAACAGGCCGACCTGCTCGGTGCTCAGCCCTTGCTGCGACGCGTAGAGCGGTGCCAGGCCGTAGAACGAACCGACGATCAGCCCGGAGCCCAGCACGGTGCTGAGGGACTGGGGCACGCGCTTGATAAAGAACCGCGGCTCCATCGGCGCCGGATGCAGGGGCGCCGGGTGAATCCGCCGAGTCATGGCCACCGGCACCAGGCACAGGGCAAAGCACAGGGCCACCAGCATCAGCAGCTCCAGTCCCAGGGCCGGGTGCATGACGAGAATCAGTTGCCCCAGGACCAACCCCAGGTACGAGGCAATCATGTAGCCGCTGAACACCAGACCCCGCTGATTGGCATCGGCCTGCTCGTTGAGCCAGCTCTCGATCACCATGTACTGGCACATCATGCCCAGGCCGACAATCATCCGCAGCACCAGCCAGGCCGGCAGCCAGTCGACCAGGCCATGCCCCAGGACCGCCGCGCCGACAATACCGGCACAGGTGGCGTAGGCACGAATGTGCCCGACCCGGGCAATCAGCCGGTGGCCGATCTTGCCCCCCAGCACCAGGCCGAAGTAGTTGGCGGCCATCAGCGCACCGACCCACAGCCCATCCACATGATCGGCAGCCAGGCGCAGGGCCAGGTAGGTGCTGAGCAGGCCAGAGCCGATAAGCATCATCAGCGAGGCGAAATACAGCGCTCGAAAGGATTTCCAGATTTGGCGCATCGGCGTTCCGAGCGGCTCCTTGAATTGGGTATCGGGCCCTCTGAAAGATAGCCCGACGGCGACGGTTCGGTTAAGCCTGGGCTGCTAAAACGCGCCGCTCCCAGGGAGTGATTTCATTAAAGAAGCTGTTCAACTCCATGGTCTTCGAAGCGATGTAGCCTTCGATGAACTCGTTGCCGAACAGTTCCCTGGCCAACTGGCTACGCTTCAGACGCTCCAGAGCCGCATGCAAGGTACAAGGCAGCGACAAACTGTCCGGCACCTCGAATTCACCCTGGATCGCTGCCGCCGGCTCCAAGCGGTTCTCGATCCCGTACAACCCTGCCGCCAGGCTCGCGGCAATCGCCAGGTACGGGTTGGCGTCGGCCCCCGGCAAGCGATTCTCCACCCGTCGTGCCGCCGGGGAACTGGCGGGAATCCGCAGCCCGGCAGCCCGATTATCGTGGGACCAGCAGGCATTGTTTGGCGATGCGTAAGGATGGCACAAGCGCTGATAAGAATTGACGTTCGGCGCAAACAACGCGGTGAAGTCGGCCATGCCCGCCTGCTGACCACCGATAAAGTGGCGGAACATTGCCGTCGGCTGCCCATCCTCGTCACTGAACACGTTACGCCCGGTGCCGATCTCCACCACGCTCTGGTGAATGTGCATCGAACTGCCTGGCGTATGGGCCAGCGGCTTGGCCATGCATACCACGGTCAGCCCGTGTTTGAGCGCCACTTCCTTGAGCAGGTGCTTGAAGAGGAAAGTCTGGTCCGCCAGCAATACCGGATCGCCGTGAAGCAGGTTGATCTCGAACTGGCTGACGCCCATCTCGTGCATAAAGGTGTCGCGAGGCAGCCCCAGGGCCGCCATGCACTCGTAGACCTCGTTGAAGAAAGGTCGCAGCCCGTTGTTAGAGCTGATACTGAAAGCCGAGTGCCCGTCCTCGCGGCGCCCATCCAGCCCGGTTGGCGGGACAAAGGCCTGGGTCGGGTCGGGGTTGGGGGCAAACACGAAAAATTCCAGCTCGGTGGCCACCACCGGCGCCAAGCCAAGGGCGGCATAACGAGCCACCACGGCCTTGAGCTGGCCGCGAGTGGACAGCGGCGAACTCTCGCCACTCAACTCGTCCGCATCGCAAATGGCCAGGGCCCGTGGCGGCTGGCTCCAGGGCAACCGATGAATCTGTTGCGGGTCAGCAGTAAGGGCCAGGTCGCCGTCGTCGCTGCCGTAGAACCGTGCCGGCGGATAACCGCCCATGATGCATTGCAGCAGCACGCCGCGGGCCAATTGCAGGCGTCGCCCCTCAAGGAACCCTTCGGCAGTCATTACTTTGCCCCGCGGCACTCCATTGAGATCCGCGGTGACACATTCAATCTCATCAATGCCCGTCAATCGCTGCGCGAGTGAAGCGTGGCCATCGGTTGTCATGACTCAATCCTTGTTGTTGTACGAGCCGATAACGGCGACCTGTACAAAATACGCACCACCCGTTCAGTATTTCAAGCAGGGCCTTGAATATAATTCGCGGCTTTTCTAGGCCGCTCATTCAACCTCGACGCAGCGGCAAAAGGCCCAAGCCGGACACGGCCTGAACCCGCCTGACAACCACAGCAGATCACTGAAAAACGGACGGGCTTCAACCTCGATGACCAGGGCGCCAGCGCGCCCTTGGCTCAGGGCAAGTAGAGCTTGAACAACGCGCCGCCCAGGGGGCCGCCATTGCTGATTTCGGTGTGGCCGCACACGCCGTTGCGCTGGTGCAGCGCGGCAATCCGCCCGGCAAAGTACAGACCCAGGCCCGTGCTGCCACTGCTGTGATTGATGCCCTGCACATAATCGGCCTGACGCTCGATCATCTGCGCCGGGTAACCTTCACCGTCATCATTGATGGTCAGTACCGTTTGCCCGGCCTCATCGTGCACGCTGATCAACAGCGCATGGCGGGCGTAACGGATGGCGTTGTTAATGCTGTTGGCCAGCACCGAGGCGATCAGCTCCCGGTCGAAAAAGCCCAAGGGGCTCAAGGGGTCGACGTCGTAGGTCACGGCAATGCCCCGACTCTTGAAGACGTCTTGGTGGCCGACCAGTTGCGCTTCGATAAAGTCATCCAGCTCGTGATAGGCCGGCTGCAAAGGCAACTGGTTGACCCCGAGCTTATAAAGACCCAACAGCTGCACCAGCATGCCGTTGAGGTGGGCGAACTCGAACTCGATCACCCCTTGCTCCGCAGATTGCTGCTGCGGATCGGGCAAGCGCGCCAGCCACTGGGCATGGGCCTGCATCAGCATGGTCAGGGAGTTTTTCATGTCGTGCACGGTGGACGCGATCACCGTCGAAAAATCTAGCGCCTGCTGGTCATCACTCATTCGCCGAACGCCTTGCTTCGCAGCTTCTGGTAGCGCGGATAACGCGCATCGGTATCGGGCATCATGCCAACCGTCTTCAAACAGGCCTGGCACTCTTCAAGCAGTGCCTGGTCGCGGCTGGCATCAATGCCATGCAACAGCGATTGCGCCATGTTCAGGGCAATACTGATGTTCTTCGGTTGCATCGCCAGGGCGCGCCGGAACAGCTCGCGCGCCTCATCCAGGGTGCCGGCCTTGTAGCTGCGCACACCCTGGCGGTTGAGATCGGCGGCCGCGTTGGAGGAACTGAGAATCTCCGGGTCGTCGGTGAGCTTGGCGATCCCCTGCATGACCTTGGGATCGTCACCGTAGATTTCCGCACAGTTCTTCAACATCGAGGCACCGGCGCTGGCCTGCCCCAGCATTTGCAGCTGCTTGGCCACCAACAACGCGGCCTCGGGGCTCATGAACTGCTCCATGCCGTCCAGGCGCATCATGGCCTGCTCGGTGAGCTTTTCGGCCGTCTCGGCGTCGTTGAGCAACAAGCTGGTCGCCTTCATCAGCCGCGCACGGATCTGCAACCCCGGGTCGCTGGGGTTTTCCTTGGCCACGGCGCTGAGGGTGGTGTTGATTTCCAGGCGCGTGCGGGTATCCAGGCCCTTTTCGCTGCCCTTGCTGATCAGTGCATGGGCCAGGCCGAGGTTGCTTTCCGGGTCTTTGAAGCGTGACTGCGCGCCTTGGCTGACCGCCTGGCGATAGGCCCTGGAAGCGGTGTCGAAGTCTTCGTTGGTCATCGCCAACTTACCCAGCAGGGCCTGGCGGCGCACGGCCAACGGCGACAGGCGCACCGCCTCTTCCAGCACCCGCTGGGCACGCTTGGCGTCGCCCTCGGCAACCAGCACGTCGGCCAGACCGTCATACAACCCCGGCATCATCGGGAAGACCTTCAAGGCCTTTTCATAGACTGCCTTGGCCTCACCCATCTGCCCGCGCTTGACCAGCAGGCGGCCCAGGCCGACGAAAGCCCAGGGCAATGGCCGATCGGCCAGGATGGTGTTGTAGAGGCGCTCGAGGGTCTCGTTCTGATTCATGTCCCGCAGCGCGTCGGCACGATAGCGTAGGCACAACGGCGCATAACGCGGGTCCTGCTTGCACAGGGCGATACAGGCATTGAGCACTTCGACCGGCTTGCCGCGATCCAGCGCCTGCAGGATCGGCTGCAGCAAGGTCTTGCGCTGTTGCAGACGCTCCAGGCGCTGCGCCAGGCCGGAACGGTTGAAGGGTTTGGTCAGGTACGCATCCGGCTCATGCTCTAGGGCACTGAGTACCATGGCCTGGCTGCTTTCGGCCGTGACCATCAGGAACACGCTTTCGTGGCTGATGAGCTTTTCCAGCATCAGGTCTTCGAGCACCTGCTGGCCGTTCTTCTTGCCATCGCCCAGGTGGTAATCCTGCAGGATGAAGTCATAGCGCTTCTGCGCACACATGCGCAGCGCCTGCTCACCGCTGTCGGCGGTGTCCACGTCCTTGACGCCCAGCTCACGCAACATCGAGCGGACCGAGCTACGGAAGTCCGAGAAATCATCGACGATCAAAAAGCTTTTTTGGTGGTACGCCAGCATCGAAGATTCCAGGCAATTAAGAAGATGAAACCAAAGGCCAGTGCAATAACCCGCTCAGCTTCGCAGCCCATTTTTCGGCGCGCAGATAATAACTGCTGGCAAGGGGCTATCAAGCACTTTCCTGTAAACCTGTGATGCACCCGGCACACCCGGGGCACGGGGGCTGCCCGATCGACGAACACAGCCGCCCTTGGGGTTATCGGCCGACTACGGGATTCCCTTATAGACGCGTTGCAGCAATTCACGGCTTAGTGACTGCCCCTTGAACCCTCCACAGCAGGGCTGTCCCGCGAACGCTATCAAGACCGCGCCTCACACCTTGGATTTTGAAACATCAACTGATAGTTTGCAGCGCCTCGTTGCCAGGACCGGCTACCTCACTTCACACACCTGGTTGTGGAGCCGATGTCGAGCGCAGGCAATGCACAAGTCATGACCAAATGGAGTTAACAATGACTGACCACAGTCGTGCGATCGGCGGCATCGAACTGGAACAATTCATGGACCGCCTTGAGGCCGAAGACCAGGGCAGCGAACCCCTGCTGGCCCAACTGCGCGCCCAACCACTGCGAGCCGACTCCCTGGTTTCGATCGACCGCCTGCACTCACTGTGGATGAACGCCGGCGATGCCACCGCAGCCCGCGCCGTACTTGACCAGGACGGCGATGCCCTGCTGGCCGTCGTCCCCTCCACGGCCCGCGGCGAACTGCAGATGAACCTGAACATCCTGCGCCTGCGGGTGGCCAACTTCCTCGATCAAGACAGCGAAATCCTCAAGGTGCTCGAGTCCCTGGACCCCACGGCGGGCGCGCCACTGGACTTCGACATCGAGCACTATCGTCGGCACCGAATCTTCAATGAACTGGAACAGGGCAGCCTCGAGGTCGCTCTGAAAACCATCGACGCACGCTACGCCCTGACCCTGATCAATCCGGCCCGTGAGCTACTGCGATCCTGGGACGCGACTGACCGCCATCGACGCCGATCCCTGGTGCTGTGGCGCCACGAACGCCCTGAAGAAGCCCGCGAAGCTGCCCTGGAGGCGGTCAGCGCTCTGCGTGCGTCCGGCCCCGAGCAAGATGTCGATGCCAATGACTGGGTCTGGCTGGGCAACTCGCTGATCGAAATCATCCCCCTGCGCCTGGCGCTGTTCGAACAACCCGTCACCCAACTGACCGCCGGCCTGTCGCTGCCCCAGCGTCGAGAGTGGGACGTGCGCCTAGCACGCCTAACGGCACGTGCCCAGCACGCCTTGGGCGATCTACCGGCAGCATTGAAAATCTGCACCAGCGCAGCCCTGAGCCTGGACTCCGACGGCGGCGACAACTTCATCGAATACGAACTGCCCTGGCTTATGGAAAACCGCCAGGTTGACGCTGCCGGGCATCGCGCCTTCATCGACATCTATGAAATGCGCGGCGAGATGTGGCCAGGCACCGCACGCCTGGTTCATGAACGCTTGCATCAGACGGACGACCCGTCGGTCTGGTGGCCCCTGTGTGTGATGCGTGCCTGCAACGACCATGAAGTGCTGCAGAACTTCCTTGTCGCACTCCCGGAAATCGACACATCGGTCCCGGCCCCAACCCCGCTGCTGGATGCGCTGTACCGTTCCATGGAAGACCCGCAAGCCCATCTGGACAACGTGTTTGCCGAGGCCAGGGCGGAGGCGCAACGACGCTCGCCGGAGCACCCATGGATCACCCGGCTGACCGCCGTGTATGACGCCGGTATCGGCGCGATCGATGCCGCCACAGAACTCGCGCTGTTGCAGGGCGCCATCCAGGCCGGGCGCATGCAGGACAATCGCAGCGCCTACGCCCTGTTCTGCGCTCAGGTAAAGACCCTGGGGCTGATCGAGGCACTGCAACTGCCGGTTCCAACCCTGCCCAGCGGCATGTATGCCTACAACTACGCCGCCTCGATTGACGACTTGGTGGAAAAAGAAACAGAGACGCTGACTGAAGAGACCAGAGACCAAGCCTATACGTTGTTGAGGTACGCGCAAAAAGCCGTCTATGAACAGGGCCAGGCCAATATGGAGCGCTACTTCAGCACCGGCCGCGGGCACCCGTTCGACGCCTGCGCCCACCTCTACTCCATGCTCTGCAACAACCTGGCCATCAACTACCGCTTCTACAACGGGCAGAATCTGTACCAGGAAGCCATCGAGCTGCACCTGCGAGGCATCGCCGCCAGCTCCTTCGCCGAGCACTACCAAGGCCTGCTCAGCAACCGTATCGGCCTTGAAGACAACCCGGGCATCGTCGATGCAGCAGAGCAGCTGTGGCATTACGCCAGGGAATACGGCTACAGCCGTCACACCCCGGACGACTACCTGCAGAGCGTGGTCTACGCCCTGTACCAGATGGATCGGGACGGGGAGATCCCGATCTGGCTTGAGCGCGCACTCAAGTGGCAGGAAGACCAAGGCATCAGCGACGGGCAGTTGAGCGTTGCGTCGCTGTTCGCACGCCTGCAAGTGGCCCGCTACCTGGCCCACGCCAACCCGGAGAACGCCTACGGTCTGTGGCTGCGCTACGAGCCCCATGTGCACAGGCTGCAAGACAATTCGCTGATGTCCTCGGCGGTCTACATATTCAAGGCCCTGGGGCGCAACGACGAAGCGATCGACTATTGCCATCGGACCCTGGCGCTGTGCGCCCCCGACGTGGACTACGACGTGCGCTGCCGGGGCTGGATCCAAACCACCCTGGCGGAACTCCAGGCGCCAGAGAAACCGGCGGGCAAAAGCTGGTGGCAGATATGGAAGTAAGCCCCGACAAACGAACCTCGGGCTACGCCCCACGCAACGCCCTGAATGCCGACGAACTGAAGCGCGGCATTCTTGAGCGCAGCCAGGCCCGGGGCGACGAGGGGCCGGTGCGCCAATGGTTGCTGAACCATTTCTATCGGCACCTGGTGGGCAACTTTGAACCGGCCCGAAGCATCCAGAGCCTTGAGGACGCAACCACGGCACTGGGCTCGGACGCCTTGCCACCGTGGGTTGCCGGGCACTTCAATAACCTGGCCAAAAACTCGGTGCACGAGGCTCCAGCCGCCGCGCCCTTGGTCTGGGTCGATCCGCAGTGCCCAGCCCTGCTGCAACAAGAAGCGTTGCTGGTGGAGTTCCTGACGTCGCGCAGCGGCACGGCCCTGGCGGGCAAACTCGACCGCATCAACTGCCCGCAAGCCTTGGCGCTGTGGGAAAAGGAACACGCGCAAATGGCCGCCCGGGTCGAGCAAGGCTGGCGCCAAAGCCAGCCCGACGCCCTGCGCGTGGCGGTTGCGGCGACCGACCACGTTCTGCTGGAACTGATCCACGACAGCCCCCATCTGCGCGCCGAGATGGCCTTTGAAAGCTACGTGATGCGCCACTGTCTCGGGCAATTCGCTGACCGCAAAGGCTTGAGCGGCGGCTACGGCGAGCGCTACGCCGAGTCAGTGGAACAACAGCACATGCGTGTGTTCAGCCTGCGCGACGCCCAGGGCCAGCCCCACATCACCATCAGCCTGATCGTGCAGGCCGATGGTTCGCTGACGGTGGAGCAAGTCAAAGGCAAGCAGAACCGCCCGCCCATCGAACGCTACTTCCAGGACCTGCTCACCTGCCTGAACACCTTGGGCACCGATGGGCAAACGCCGGCCGACTGCGTCGCTATCGGCATTGTGCGCACCGACGCCGGCTGGCGGCGCATCGAAGACGTAACTGATCCAGCGGCTCAAACCCAACTGGTGGCGCGTTACCCGCAACTTTTCTATCGACTGGACGCACCGTCGGCGATGGTCGAGTGGCTAGTCGCCGCGCGCCAATCCGACCTGCTGCAGCAAGTGGCGCCCCGGGCTGCGTCGGTCAAATACGCCACCCGGCACATTTTCAACAAAAGCCCCTGGCCACCACGCCTGCCGGACGATCCCCTGTACACCACCGAAGGTGTGCAATGGGCGGACATGTCGCCGCAGCAGGCCGAAGAAATCAGCGCCTGGCAGGCCCGCAACTCCTGAGGCAGACCCAATGACTCCCCTAGTGATCCTGTTCGCGACGTGGTTTGGCATCTGGTACTGGCGCCGCAAGCGCAACACCAGCACGTCATCCTTCTCGCCACGCAAGCAATGGGCCCTCACCCTGGCCCAGCCCATGGTCGATGCCACCGGAATGACCGGTTTTTTCGACCCTGGCACCGACCATTTCGCAGACACCGCCAAGCTGTCCCTAAGGGCGCCCCTGCTGCACCAGGGCGGCTTTCGCAACAACGCGACAGACGACGAAGTGCGCGAACACTTCAACACCACCCTGGAACGGCACTGGTTTCGCATCGACCTGCAAAACCTGTCCGCCACCGACGACCCGCGGGCCGCCATGGCATTTGCCTGCGTACGCAGCGCCTTCTTCGTACGTTGCGCCATGCTCATGAACTGGATCGAAGCCGAAGCCGGCTGGCGCGTGCTGCTGCTCAACGCCCAACGGGCCCAGGACTGCTTCGACGGTTGGGAAGCGTTCGGCGAGGCCTATATCCTCGGGCGCCGGCAATGGGTGGCCGCCTTCAGGGCCGACTCCCTGGGCAAAACCTTCAGCGAAGCCAGCCTCAACACCCTGTTAACCCCCAAAACCGGCGCCTGGGCCGGCCAGCCATGGCACGAACTGCCAGCGTTCAGCCCAAGGGCGACTGAATAGCGGTGGATGGCAAGATTGAAGCCCTGCCAAGCAAGTGGGGTTGTTTACATACGGCATGAGTGACCTGCAAGGCAGATCGTTAATCGAAGCCGCAAAAAATACAGGTTGAATATGGAAAAAGGGCGCCCTCTAAGTGGGCGCCCTTTTTCTTTCAGACTGAACCAACAGTGGCCACGCTCGGCCGCTCATAGTGATTAACAATGGCGATTCACAGCTGACACCCCATCAGCTCTTAGTCGGAAAATTTATTTGCAGCCAACTCTTAACTCAAATCATCGACCTTTTGAAATTACGTCACTCATGTATTGATTCAAATCGCGAAAATCCTGAACCTTCCAGGAGAACGGCGGCACTTTCACACCATTTTCCTTCAATGTTCTTGGAATCAAGTCGCCATTGGGACGGAGTATTATCGACGACACAATGACGCCGGGATAATCATTCAGCCGCTTCTTGAACGCAACGGTTCTCAAATCAGGCGTAGGAGGATTGCTTTTATTAGCCAATGGCCCTGTGCCTTTGAGGTCCGCCCCGTGGCACATGACGCATCGCTGCAAATAGATGTTTTTCCCATTCGCATTCTCCGCAAAGGACAAGGGTGCTTGTATCAGCGATAAAACCCCTAACGAAGCGATGAATAATATTCTCATTTCCATATGGCCTTGTTGTGTAGGTCAGATCTGAATAGAGGGCAACAGGGGGGCAGCCGCTTTTGCAGCACTGAATAAGAATTCCCGCCGGCCTTCCATCAGCATCTTCCTTGAACGGTGAATACGAAAAAGCCCCTCCAGGTCATCCTGAAAGGGGCTTTATTTATTCTCCTGCTGCCACGTAGCTGTCATCGATAAACGCAGTAGCCAGGGGAATGGCCGGAAAGGCCGAAATATTTGGTGTCCCAGGGCAGGTTCGAACTGCCAACCTTCCCCTTAGGAGGGGGATGCTCTATCCAATTGAGCTACTGAGACAAGGCCGCAAGCGCCATGGAGGACACGGCGCGAAGGACGGCGTGCATGTTAACGGGCATGCCTGAATTTGTCATGTGATCCATAGGGCTTTTTATAACGGCGCAAAGGCCCGGCCAGCTTGATCGGGATGGCAGTCGTGCAAATTGCATCACCGCAAAAAGCCATCATTGCAAAATGCAATAAACCACCTTCAGAAAAACAATATAAGTCATTGTTTTAAAAGTATTTTTAAATAGAATATCGATTGGCATGGGCGCTGCTTATTAACTCTGCAAAACAACAGCGGAGACAAGTCCCATGAGCAGCACACTCTTTTTACTGAACGCTATCGCCATCACCGTGCTGCTGGTTTTTCAATTTCAACCCGATAACCATGCCGTTCAAGCCGCCGCCAACGTCTCGCAATACACCCAGCGCCAAGCGCCGCAACTGGCCGTGATGAATAGCCAGACGGGCGTCGGCATGGAAACCCGAGTGACGCAAAAACAGTCACCGGCACCCACAGCGACTCCACGATCTGCAAGCTGGGTATTTTAAGACCGCTGACCCTGCCAAATAGGAAGCCATCATGCCCCTTCTCACCAAAAGCCTGCTGGCCCTCGCCCTCTTGAGCGGCCTCCTGAGTTTTGTGCTGCCGCAAGCGAGTACCGGCAACGTGCCGCTGATTGCCTGCGGGGTGTTTTTCAGCTTCTTCGTACTGGCCTTGATGATTGGCCGCAGGATTAAATTTGACCCGGTACTGCGCTGACGCCGGCACGACGCAATATCTGCAGAAAACTCCTCACTGCCGTGGCCAGCTCGCCTGAGTTGTCCACTTGCTCAATAGCCTCGGCTTCGGCCTGAGTCACGCCGACAAACCTTTGGTTGCGCTGCAACCTGGCCTCGATGTCCACAGCACTTTCCCGACCACGAGCAATCAATCGTTGGCGCAAGACCTCGCCATCCACCGTCAAGACAACGGGCAACAACAAGGGGTAGCGCAGCCGAGCCTGCTGCAGATGAGCCCTGGAGCCGTTGACCAGCACATGCACGCCTTCTGCCAGCCAGCGATCCACTTGCATGGGAATGCCGTAACCCAGCCCATTGGCGTGCCAGGACAAAGCAAACTCACCTTGCTCGGCCATGCGCTGAAATTCAGCAGCAGAAACCTCTTGTGCCGCCTCCCCCACCGACTCTGCCGAACGGGTGATAACCCGCTGGGCCACGTGGCAGCACATCTGCTGCAGCGACGGGCGGGCGGCATCGATCAAGCTGTCCTTGCCCGCACCGGAGGGCCCCATCAGATAGATCAGTCTACCGGGCATGGTTAACCGTCCTGAGATACACACCTAGTAAATCGGCCATTTGCCACTATTCTCTAACAGGTAGGGAGCAACGTAAGAATCCGCATAGCCTGCGCCTTGGCGCAAGCAGTGACACCTTCTGTGGAGCAGCGGGATGCGGCCAGATCAGCGGACTAAAGCGAGCTTTTCAAACCAGTCCGCATTTCTGATAATTGGTGCTGGCATAACGCCTTTATCCAGTTCAATATTTGTCACAGAATTGACGCCAAGGATCTGGCAACTTTGAGGCATGATGCGGGCCTCTTAGCAATTCAGGTTGAACATTTGGCAGCAACGCTTGTCCTAACTGACATCCTGCGGCCAATCCCGAGAACCGCTCCCCTGAACTAACCGGTTAAAAATATGCGCCCATTGAAACAGGCAATTTATTCCAGCCGTACGGCTGACAAGTTCGTCGTACGTCTACCCGACGGGATGCGTGAACGCATTGCCGAGGTGGCTCGCAATCATCACCGCAGCATGAACTCCGAAATCATCGCGCGCCTGGAACAAAGTCTTATTCAGGAAGGTGCCTTGGGTGAAGAGCTCAGCATGCGCCTGGACAGCCCAGAGCTGTCTTTGCATGAACGCGAACTGCTTCAACGTTTCCGTCAACTCTCCCATCGTCAGCAAAACGCTTTGGTTTCGCTGATTGCTCATGACGCCGAAATGGCCGCAGACGCCACCTGATTACATCCCGAAAGCTAAAGCCAGCCTAGTGCTGGCTTTTTTTTGCCCGCCATTTGCCAAAGAAGCGCCACAAGGGCGCTTCTTCGTCTGGCATCAATAAAGGAATGGCGCAGCCCATCAGGCTACGCCAGGCACTCAAAGCAGGAAGATCGTCGCCAGCCCGAGGAAGATGAAAAAGCCGCCGCTGTCGGTCATGGCAGTGATCATCACGCTGGCCCCCATCGCCGGATCGCGCCCCAGGCGAGCCAAGGTCATCGGGATCAACACCCCCATCAAGGCCGCCAGCAGGAGATTGAGGGTCATTGCCGCAGTCATTACCACACCCAGCGACCAGCTGCCGTACAACAGGTAAGCCACGACACCAATCACACCCCCCCAGACCAAGCCGTTAATCAGGCCGACTGCCAGTTCCTTGCGCATCAAGCGAGAGGTGTTGCCGGTGCTGACTTGGTCCAGCGCCATGGCGCGCACGATCATGGTGATGGTCTGGTTGCCCGAGTTACCGCCAATACCCGCCACGATCGGCATCAGCGCCGCCAAGGCGACCAGCTTCTCGATGGAGCCTTCGAACAAGCCGATCACCCGCGATGCAACGAAGGCAGTAATCAGATTGACGGCCAGCCAGGCCCAACGGTTACGCAGGGATTTCCAGACCGAGGCAAAGATATCTTCCTCTTCCCGCAGACCGGCCATGTTGAGGACTTCAGTTTCACTTTCCTCACGGATCAGGTCGACCATTTCGTCGATGGTCAAACGGCCGATCAACTTGTCGTTTTTGTCGACCACCGGGGCCGAAATCAAGTCATAACGCTCAAAAGCCTGGGCCGCGTCGTAGGCGTCTTCGTCGGGGTGGAAACTCACCGGGTCGCTGGCCATGACTTCCGAGACTTGCTTGTCCGGGTCATTGACCAGCAGGCGCTTGATTGGCAACACGCCCTTGAGCACGCCGTCGTAATCCACCACAAACAATTTGTCAGTGTGGCCCGGCAACTCTTTAAGACGGCGTAGGTAGCGCAACACCACTTCCAGGCTGACGTCTTCGCGGATGGTTACCATCTCGAAGTCCATCAGGGCGCCGACTTGCTCGTCGTCATAGGACAAAGCAGAACGCACACGCTCACGCTGCTGGCTGTCCAGGGCCTCCATCAACTCGTGGACGACGTCTCGCGGCAGCTCAGGGGCCAAGTCAGCGAGTTCGTCGGCATCCATCTCCTTGGCAGCAGCCAGGAGCTCGTGATCGTCCATGTCGGCGATCAGGGTTTCACGTACGGAGTCGGATACTTCGAGGAGGATGTCGCCGTCACGCTCAGCCTTGACCAGTTGCCAGACGGTCAGACGCTCGTCCAGGGGCAAGGCTTCGAGAATGTAGGCAACGTCGGCGGAGTGCAGGTCATCGAGTTTGCGTTGCAGCTCGACGAGATTTTGCCGGTGAACCAGGTTTTCTACCCGGTCCTGGTGATGGCCTTCCTGGCGATGAGTCAGGTCTTCGACCACTCGCTGGCGCTGCAACAGCTCAATGACTTGAGCCAGACGGTCCTGCAAGCTTTCTTGGGTCTTTTTTACTTCTACTACTTCGGTCATAGGCGAACTCCTCTCCCAGCAGAGGAGCACGCCGGAAGGATCAATCAGTCAATTCATGATTGTGAAAACGAGGTAATGAGCAACTACTGGGTAAGTCCATGGAGGTATTCCACAAGCCCCGGCGGGGCTGACGGGCGCAATCATACACCGCTTGGCAGCTTTAAACGTTAAAAAACCGTGGCAAGAACAAGCGCTTGCAGCACAAAGCTGAACAGAAGCCGAATCTATGAATCTGCGACGCATCATCCGAAAAAGAAAACACACGGGTGCGGAAAAAAGATCCAGGCAAACCGACACCCCCTAGCGAATCGTTCCGACTGCCGCATAGGGTTGCCGGACGAAGACAAGTACACGCCCATTACGACAGCTGCCGCGCAGGTAACGTTCAAGTAAGGGGGAGGTTAAGAAGGGAGAGGAAAAAGTACAAACGGCAGAAAGCAAAAAGCCCGCATCAGATGCGGGCTTTTTGGTGTTTGGTGCACTCGACAGGATTCGAACCTGTGACCGCTCGGTTCGTAGCCGAGTACTCTATCCAGCTGAGCTACGAGTGCATTTGTGTTTTTAGACCAGACCACAACTGGTTGAAGCAAGTTATCTGCATTACTGCATACAACTCTTAAATGGTGCACTCGACAGGATTCGAACCTGTGACCGCTCGGTTCGTAGCCGAGTACTCTATCCAGCTGAGCTACGAGTGCATTTGTTGCCGCGCATTATAGGCCGTTAAATCTTTTTGTAAAGCACTTTTTCTAGTAATTTCAACAACTTACCGAAGAAGCCAGATTACAACGTACTACGCAAATAATGGCGGAGAACGGGGGATTCGAACCCCCGACACCCTTTTGAGGTGTACTCCCTTAGCAGGGGAGCGCCTTCGGCCACTCGGCCAGCTCTCCGCAACACGGGGCGTATATTAACCACCTTTATCCCCGTTTGCAAACATAAAAAACGATAAAAATTAATGGCTTGGTTCTTCGTCCTTCTCTTTCTTGATCCGCAGGTAGATTTCCTCACGGTGAACGGCCACTTCCTTGGGGGCGTTGACACCAATACGCACTTGATTACCTTTGACGCCGAGCACGGTCACGGTGATTTCGCCATCACCAATAATCAGGCTTTCTGCACACCGACGAGTCAGAATCAGCATACCTTTCTCCTCACGCATTACATTTCAGGGACAACAGTCTGCAAAAAAAAAGGGTGTCGGACTACAAGCACAATGGCCCTAGCCCTACACGCCTTAGTATTGACTAGCGCGGACAAAAGAACAGATTTCCGTCACGCCGATCAAAAACGACAAAGGGCGCGGTCAGACCGCGCCCTTTGCTCAACGCATCACTCGCCCTGGCGGGCAGGAGCGTCCAGTTCGAAAGCCGTGTGCAGAGCGCGCACAGCCAGTTCCAGGTACTTCTCTTCGATCACCACGGAAACCTTGATTTCCGACGTCGAGATCATCTGGATGTTGATGCTTTCCTTCGCCAGGGCTTCGAACATACGGCTGGCAACGCCTGCGTGAGAGCGCATGCCAACACCTACGATCGATACCTTGGCGATATCCACGTCACCGACGACTTCACGGGCACCGATCTCGCGAGCGGTGTTTTCCAGCACGGTCTGTGCGGCCACGTAGTCGTTGCGATGCACGGTGAAGGTGAAGTCGGTGGTGTTATCGTGCGCCACGTTCTGCACGATCATGTCGACTTCGATGTTGGCGCCGCTGATAGGCCCCAGGATCTTGAAGGCCACGCCAGGGTGATCTGGCACGCCACGGATAGTCAGCTTGGCTTCATCGCGGTTGAAAGCGATGCCGGAAATGATCGGCTGTTCCATGGATTCCTCTTCATCAATAGTAATGAGGGTGCCCGGACCCTCCTGGAAGCTGTGCAACACGCGCAGCGGAACGTTGTACTTGCCGGCGAATTCAACCGCACGGATCTGCAGCACCTTGGAACCGAGGCTGGCCATTTCCAGCATCTCTTCGAAGGTGATCTTGTCCAGGCGCTGAGCCTTGGCCACTACCCGTGGGTCGGTGGTGTAGACCCCGTCCACATCGGTGTAGATCTGGCACTCGTCAGCCTTTAAGGCCGCCGCCAGGGCCACACCGGTGGTGTCTGAGCCGCCACGACCCAGGGTGGTGATGTTGCCGTTCTCGTCAACGCCCTGGAACCCGGCGACCACAACCACTCGACCGGCCTTCAGGTCGGCACGAATCCGCTGATCGTCGATCTGCAGGATCCGCGCTTTGTTGTGCGCACTGTCCGTCAGAATCCGCACCTGGTTGCCGGTATAGGAAACCGCCGGCACACCGCGCTTGATCAGCGCCATGGCCAGCAAGGCGATGGTCACCTGCTCACCCGTGGAAACGATCACGTCCAGTTCACGGGGAACCGGTTTGTCTTCGCCACTGATTTGCTTGGCAAGATCGATCAGACGGTTGGTCTCGCCACTCATGGCAGACAGTACAACCACCAGGTCAGTACCGGCTTCGCGGAACTTCTTAACCTTGTCGGCAACCTGTTCGATTCTCTCGACAGAGCCGACCGAGGTGCCTCCAAATTTCTGTACGATCAAAGCCATTTTCTAAGCCGCCTCAGCCCGTAAAGGGGCGCCTATTAAACAATCAAACTGCACAGGGCAAGTAGCCCGCCACTAGACGACGGGCCCGGCCTGGAGCCTTAAATGCCCTGCTCGACAAAAGGTACGGTCAGCGCCAGCGCGGCATCCAGCGCGGCAGCGTCAACACCACCGCCCTGTGCCATGTCTGGACGACCACCGCCCTTCCCGCCCACTGCCGCAGCGGCTTGCTTCATCAAATCACCGGCTTTGAGTTGGCCAGTCAGGTCTTTGGTTACGCCTGCAACCAGAACGACCTTTTCCTCATGGACACTGCCGAGCAGGATCACTGCGCGACCGAGTTTGTTTTTCAACTGATCGACCAGCGCCAACAGCGCCTTGCCATCTTGACCGTCCAAGCGTGCCGCCAGCACTTTCACGCCTTTGACGTCCTGGGCCGAAGCCGACAGGTCGTCACCGGCGGCACTGGCCGCTTTGGCTTGCAGCTGCTCGAGTTGTTTCTCCAGCAGACGGTTGCGCTCCAGCACGGCCGAGAGCTTGTCGATCAGGTTGTCACGGCTGCCCTTGACCAGGCTGGCCGCTTCCTTGAGTTGTTCTTCCGCAGCGTTCAGGTAGGCCAGCGCCGCAGCGCCGGTGACCGCTTCAATACGGCGTACGCCGGACGCCACACCACCTTCGCTGATGATTTTCAGCAGGCCGATGTCGCCGGTACGGTTGGCGTGAATACCACCGCACAGCTCGACCGAGAAGTCGCCGCCCATGCTCAGTACACGCACGTTGTCGCCGTACTTCTCGCCGAACAGCGCCATGGCGCCTTTTTGCTTGGCGGTTTCGATATCGGTCTCTTCGGTTTCCACCGTGGAGTTCTTGCGAATCTCGGTGTTGACGATGTCTTCCAGGGCCTTGAGCTGCTCCGGCTTGATGGCTTCAAAATGGCTGAAGTCAAAGCGCAAGCGCTGGCTGTCCACCAGGGAGCCCTTCTGCTGCACGTGCTCCCCCAGTACCTGGCGCAATGCGGCATGCAGCAAGTGAGTGGCCGAGTGGTTCAGCGAAGTCGCGTGACGCACCTCAGCAGCCACCTGGGCGTCTACCGGTGCGCCAACAACCAGGCTGCCCGACGCCAACACACCGTGGTGCAGGAACGCGCCGCCGGTTTTAGTGGTGTCGCGCACGTCGAAACGCGCGTTGCCGGCCTGCAGGTAACCGCAGTCACCGATCTGACCACCGGATTCAGCGTAGAACGGCGTCTGGTCCAGGACCACGACCCCTTCTTCACCTTCGCTGAGCACGTCGACCGATTGCCCTTCTTTATAGAGGGCGACCACTTTGGCCGAACCACTGGTGGCGTGATAGCCGGTGAACTCGGTAGCCACATCGACCTTGACCAGACTGTTGTAGTCCATGCCGAAGGAGCTGGCGGAACGGGCGCGCACACGCTGGGCTTCCATCTCGCGCTCAAAGCCGGCCTCGTCGAGGGTCAGGCTGCGTTCACGGGCGATGTCGCCGGTCAGGTCCATAGGGAAACCGTAGGTGTCGTAGAGCTTGAACACCACGTCGCCCGGCACCACGTCGCCTTTAAGCTCGGCCAGGTCCTGCTCGAGGATCTTCAGGCCCTGCTCCAGGGTCTTGGCGAACTGTTCTTCTTCAGCCTTGAGCACGCGCTCGATATGCGCCTGCTGGGATTTCAGCTCAGGGAAGGCCTCGCCCATCTCGGCCACCAGCGCGGCGACGATCTGATAGAAGAAACTGCCCTTGGCGCCCAGCTTGTTGCCATGGCGGCAAGCACGACGAATGATCCGGCGCAGCACGTAGCCACGGCCTTCGTTGGACGGCAGCACGCCATCGGCAATCAGGAAGCCACAGGAACGGATGTGGTCAGCCACTACTTTCAACGACGCCTGGGCATCATTGCTGCAACCGATGGCCTTGGCCGCAGCGTTCAGCAGGCTTTGGAACAGGTCGATTTCATAGTTGGAGTGAACGTGCTGCATCACCGCACTGATCCGCTCCAGGCCCATGCCGGTGTCGACCGACGGCGCTGGCAACGGATGCAACACGCCATCGGCGGTGCGGTTGAACTGCATGAATACGTTGTTCCAGATCTCGATGTAACGGTCGCCGTCTTCTTCCGGCGAGCCTGGCGGGCCGCCCCAGATGTCGGCGCCGTGATCGTAGAAAATCTCGGTGCATGGGCCGCACGGGCCGGTATCGCCCATGGTCCAGAAGTTGTCGGACGCGTAAGGCGCGCCTTTGTTGTCACCGATGCGCACCATGCGCTCGGCCGGCACACCCACCTGTTTGGTCCAGATGTCGTAGGCCTCGTCATCGCTGGCGTAGACCGTGACCCAGAGTTTTTCCTTCGGCAGCTTCAGCACGCCGGTAAGGAAGGTCCAGGCGAAGTTGATCGCGTCTTGCTTGAAGTAATCACCGAAGCTGAAGTTGCCCAGCATTTCGAAGAAGGTGTGGTGACGGGCGGTGTAGCCGACGTTTTCCAGGTCGTTGTGCTTGCCACCGGCGCGTACGCACTTCTGGCTGCTGACAGCGCGGGTATAGGCGCGCTTTTCCTGGCCCAGGAAGCAATCCTTGAACTGGTTCATCCCCGCGTTGGTGAACAGCAGGGTAGGGTCATTGCCCGGAATCAAAGAGCTGGAGGCTACACGGGTGTGGCCTTGCTCTTCGAAGAAGCGAAGGAAGGCTTCACGGATTTCTGCGCTTTTCATTAGGTTCTTCCACGGAGACTGCGGCCAAAGGCCTGTGCGCAACGTCAATAGACGAAACGACGGCAAAGGGCGGCATTATATCGGCGTTAATCACTTGGTACAGCGTGTTTGTACGATACACACAGTCAATTGGACGGCTAACACGGTCAGTGGCGGGAAAAGTCGACGAAAGTCGCGATCACCTGCTCGATTTGCCCACGGCTGACGTCCATATGGGTGACCAGACGCAGGCGCGATGCCGCACTGAGCTTGATCCCCCGCTCTGCGGCAAAGGCCTTGATGGCCTCGGCCCGATCGCCCATCTGCACGTAGACCATGTTGGTCTGCACCGGCTCGACCTGGTAACCCGCGTCACGCAGCCCTTCAGCCAGCACTTGGGCGTTGGCGTGGTCATCGGCCAAGCGCTGCACCTGGTGATCCAGGGCATACAGCCCCGCCGCTGCGAGAATCCCGGCCTGGCGCATGCCACCGCCTACCATCTTGCGCAGGCGCCGGGCTTGGCGATCAACTCGGGGGAACCGCAGAGCACCGAACCCACGGGCGCGCCCAAGCCCTTGGACAGGCACACCGAGACCGAGTCGAAGTGCTGGGTAATCTCCCGGGCATCCACGTTCAGTTTCACCGCCGCGTTGTACAGCCGCGCGCCGTCCAGGTGCAGGGCCAAGCCATGTTCACGGGTAAAGGCCCGTGCCTGGGCCAGGTAGGACAATGGCAGCACTTTGCCTTGCATGGTGTTTTCCAGGGCCAGCAAGCGGGTCCGGGCAAAATGAAAGTCGTCCGGCTTGATCGCGGCGGCCACCTGGGCCAGGTCCAACGAGCCATCCACCTGGACGTCCAGGGGTTGCGGCTGGATCGAGCCGAGCACGGCCGCGCCACCCGCTTCATATTTATAGGTGTGGGCCTGCTGACCGACGATGTATTCCTCGCCGCGCTCGCAATGGGCCATCAAGCCCAGCAGGTTGCTCATCGTCCCGGACGGCACGAACAGCGCGGCCGCAAAGCCCAGGCGCCGGGCCAACTCGGCCTCCAGACGGTTGACCGTCGGGTCTTCGCCGTACACGTCATCCCCGGTCACGGCCGTGGCCATGGCATCGAGCATCCCTGCGCTGGGCTGAGTCACCGTGTCGCTACGAAGATCGATCACACTCATGAAAATCCGGCCTCATCATGGGGACACCAAGGTCCTGCCTAGTAGGGAACATCCCTTTCGAGCTGAATTTCTACGGTCGCACCCCGCATTAATCAAGGCTCCAAGGGGAAAAATCTGCGCAAATAGCGAAAAAATCGATGGGCATCATCCAAAAGCCCCCATGCGCCGTTGAAAAATATGTGTTAAAAACTCACCGCCGCCGAATAATCCGGTGGCAACGTTCTCAGGGCGGGGTGCAACTCCCCACCGGCGGTAATTGCGCGCAATGCGCATAGCCCGCGAGCGCTTGGTGGCAGGCACGGCTTAGGCGGTGAATGGCGACAAGGTCAGCAGACCCGGTGTGATCCCGGGGCCGACGGTCATAGTCCGGATGAAGAGAGAACGGGATTGGCGCCAAAGGGCCGTCCGTGGGCAGTCGTGCGAATACTCGCGCAATCGGCCGGCACGTACCCTTAAATCCCATTCGATTCATAACGCCCTGTTTTTCACACAAACAGGAGTCAGAACAGATGCAACCCACCGCAATCGATAGCAAGAGCAAACACCACCCCAACGACCGCGTCGCCTTTATCCAGGCTTGCTGGCACAAAGACATTGTCGATCAGAGCCGTAAAGGCTTTGTTGCCGAGATGCTGGCCCAGGGTTACCAGGAAAGCGACATCGACTTCTTTGAAGTCGGCGGTGCCTTTGAAATCCCGCTGCACGCCAAGTTGCTGGCCAAGTCCGGTCGCTACAGCGGCATCGTCGCGGCAGGCCTGGTGGTGGACGGCGGCATCTACCGCCACGAGTTCGTCGCCCAATCGGTGATCAGCGGCCTGATGCAAGTGCAGTTGGAAACCGAAGTGCCGGTGTTCTCGGTGGTGCTCACGCCCCATCACTTCCATGCCGGCGAAGAACACCAGAAGTTCTTCTTCGAGCACTTCGTGCACAAGGGCCAGGAAGCGGCAAAAACCTGCGCCGACACCCTGCACAAGACCCGCGCCCTGCGTCGTAACGAGCCGCGCGCTGTTGCGGTTTAAGCGTTAGCAGCATCGCCGGCAAGCCGGCACCTACCCTGTGGTGTAGGTGCCGGCTTGGCAGCGATCAGGCCAGTTGCTCGTCCGAGCTCGGCACAATCAGAATCCCCGCACGCAAACCGTTCTTCACCTTAGGGTTGGGGAAAATGATCCGTGCGCCCTCTTCTTCCACAATCCAGCGGGTCTGGGCGATGTCTTCGGCCAGCAGATAACCCACGTCCAATTCGGAAAAGTTCTCGATGTCCGCCGGCAGGTGCAGGTGGAAGCTGTCGCTGTGCTTGATGATTTCGCGGGCCACGCTGAACAGTTGCAAGCCCTCCAGGCTCTCTTCGCTCAACGGCGGCTCATTGCCTTCGATGATCTGCTGAAGACGGGTTTCCAGGCGTTCAACGTTAACGCCCTGGTTCTGCCCGAAAGGCCGAGCCTTGCCCAGCTCCAGGGTGAAAGCTTCCGCCCCCAGCTTGTCGTAGGTGTATGAGCTGAACACGATGGACGGTTTGTTCTGCAACAGCACCGCCTCCATGCCCGCCGCACGCAGCCGCGCCAACTCGGCACGGGAATGCTGACGACCTTCTTTCCACGGATAGAGGGCGAACTGCTCGATCTTCGAACCGCGAATGGCGGTGTGCAGGTCGTAATGCAGGCGGTTGCGGTTCGGCAGGCTGAAAAAGCTCGCCGCCAGCCGCTCCAGTTCACAAGCCCGCAGGGCTTCGGGACCGCTGCTCTGCTCATGCCGGCCGTTGAACAGCCGGTTGACGTCCTGCTCGACAAAACGCTCACCGCGGCGCATGGCCTCGGGGTTGCCGAACAGAAACAGAATGCGTGCACGGGGCTTGAGGTCGCCACGGGCAATGTCATGCAATAAACGATCGAGCAACTCGATCGGCGCGGTCTCGTTGCCGTGGATCCCTGCCGACAACAACAGATCCAGGCCGTTGTCACGAGCTTCGGGAGGCCGGACTTCCAGCGCCCCCTCGCTCAACCAGCGCATCCGCACGCCTTCGACAGTCAGTTGAGTCTTCTCCGCCGGTTCGCGACCGGCGAGGGTCAGTTCAAGCAGTTTGCCGAGGGCGAGCATAGAGCGAGCTTCCTTAGTGGGCGTGACCGCAGTCAGGGCCATGCACGTGATCATCGTCACCGGCGTCGGCCGGTTCCATTTCCAGTTGCAGACTGACCAGATTAGTCGCCAATGGACGCAGCAGCAGGTTGGCATATTCAGCGTCGCCCTCTTCCACGTCCACGCCGATCAGCAGTTGGCCGCGGCGTCTTGCTGGATCCACAGTTCCTTGCCTTGCCACAGCACCGCCACGCGGGTGCAGGAGGTTTCCAGTTGAGTGCCGTCGGTGTCTTCAAGGATCAGCTGCAGGGAATCGCTCATGTATTACGCTCTCATCTGGGGAGAAGGCGACGCGCCCGACTCACATGAGGCGGGCGCGGGCTTTCAATTGATCTGGAATGGATAAACCGCGCCCAGTTTAAGGATTTGCGTCAATTCATCCAATGCCGTCCGGCACTCAAGCAGCAATTGCGGGTCCGCCAGATCGCTTTCGCTCAGACGGTCGCGGTAGTGCTTGTCGACCCATTGGGTCAGGGTGTCGTACAACGGCGCGGTCATGATAACCCCGGGGTTGACCGCCGCCAGCTCGGTTTCGTTGAGAGCCACGCGCAGGCGCAGGCACGCCGGGCCACCGCCGTTCTGCATGCTCTGCTTGAGGTCGAACACCTTCACCTCGCGGATCAGGCCGCCGGAGCTGGTGAGGCTTTGCAGGTACTGCCAGACCCGCTCGTTGGCTCGGCACTCCTCAGGCACGATGAGCAACATCGAACCGTCGGCACGGGACAGCAACTGGCTGTTGAACAGGTAAGAACGCACCGCATCTTCCACCGTGACCTGGGCCCGTGGCACGCAGATCGCCTGGAAGTTGCCGCCACGCTGGGCCAGCTTGCCCTGCAACTCGGCGAGCATGTGCTCGGTCTCGAGGAACGCGTCCTCGTGGTAGAACAGCACCTCGCCGTTGCCGACCGCGATCACGTCGTTGTGGAACACACCCTGGTCGATCACCGAGGGGTTCTGCTGGGCGTACACCACGCCCTGCTCGCTCAGGCCATGCAGGCGTGCCACGGCTTGCGAGGCTTCCAGAGTCTGGCGGGCCGGGTACTTCTGCGGCGCCGGAAAACGGTTGTCGAAGGCGCTGCGGCCAAAGACAAAGAACTCGACACCGGCCTGGCCGTACTCACGGCAGAAGCGCGTGTGGTTGGCTGCACCTTCGTCACCGAACTGCGCCACCGCCGGCAAGGCCGCATGGTGGGCGAAGTGTTTCTGGTCAGCGAACATCGCCCCCAGCACGCGGCTGGTGGTCGGGTGCTCGATGCTGCGGTGGTACTTGCAGTTCAGGTTGGCAGCGGTGAAATGCACCCGGCCATCGGCGGTGTCGGCACTCGGGCTAACGGTGGCGGCGTTGGCCACCCACATGCTCGATGCCGAGCAACTGGCCACCAGCAGGGGCATGGCCTGCTTGGCCGCCTGCTGGATCACTTGGGCGTCGGTGCCGGCAAAACCCAGGTTGCGCAAGGCCGCCACATCTGGACGTTCCTGGGGTGCCAGGACGCCTTGCTGAAAGCCCATTTCCATCAGCGCTTTCATTTTCGCCAGGCCTTGCAAGGCCGCTTCCCGAGGGTTTGACGACTGCTGGCTGTTGCTCTGGGACGCGACGTTGCCGTAGGACAGGCCGCCGTAGTTATGGGTCGGCCCCACTAGACCGTCGAAATTGACTTCATAGGATTTCATCAGCGAGGCTCCACGAATCTGTTGTTATAGGCATCGGTATCTATACAGGGCGAGCGTATTGCACTCGTTCGCCGGCAAGCCGGCTCCACAGGAATCGGCTTACCGACAAAGAGGCCACAACGGCCTCCCCGCACACTCAAATCAGGACAGGCGCACGCCCGGGGTCAATGCACTCGGCAGCACCAGGCTCGGGGTTTCCAGGGAAGCCACCGGGTACGCGCAGTAATCCGCCGCGTAATAGGCACTGGCCCGATGATTGCCCGACGCGCCTACGCCACCGAACGGCGCGCTGCTGGCCGCACCGGTCAACTGCTTGTTCCAGTTGACGATCCCGGCGCGGCTCTGCAGCCAGAACTGCTGATAACGCGCCTCGGAATCCGAGAGCAGGCCCGCCGCCAGGCCGTATTGGGTGTTGTTGGCTTCAGCAATCGCGCCGTCGAAGTCGACGTAGCGAATCACCTGCAGCAACGGCCCGAACAATTCTTCATCAGGGCGTTCAGCCACAGCGCTGACGTCCAGGATGCCCGGGGTCAACAGCGCGGCCTGAGCCCGTGGCTGGGTCATTTCCAGCAAGGCCACGGCGCCATTGGCCAGCAGCTGTTCCTGGGCATCCATCAAGGCACGTGCCGCGCCCAGAGAGATCACCGAACCCATGAACGGTGCGGGCTGCTGATCGAACGCACCCACTTCAATCGTCGAACTGACCGCCACCAGGCGTGCCAGCAGTTGGTCGCCCCAGGCACCCTGCGGCACCAGCAGACGGCGTGCGCAGGTGCAACGCTGGCCGGCGGAGATAAAGGCCGACTGAATAATGGTGTAGACCGCTGCGTCCAGGTCCGCGACCTGATCCACCACCAGCGGGTTGTTGCCGCCCATTTCCAGGGCCAGGATCTTGTCCGGGCGCCCGGCGAACTGGTGGTGCAGGTGGTTGCCGGTGCGGCTGGAACCGGTGAAGAACAGGCCGTCGATGCCCGGGTTGGCAGCCAGGGCGATGCCGGTTTCCCGCGCCCCCTGCAGCAGGTTCAGGACACCCGCCGGCAGGCCGGCTTCAACCCAGCACTGGACCGTCAGCTCGGCAACTTTAGGCGTCAACTCGCTGGGCTTGAACAGCACGCTGTTGCCCGCCAGCAATGCCGGAACGATGTGCCCGTTGGGCAAGTGGCCCGGGAAGTTGTAAGGGCCGAACACGGCAACCACGCCATGGGGCTTGTGGCGCAACACAGCGGTGGCGTCGCCCAGGGGGCCGCTCTTCTCGCCGGTACGCTCACGATAGCTCTGCACCGAGATGGCAATCTTGTTGACCATGCTGGTGACTTCAGTCGCGGCTTCCCACAAGGGTTTACCGGTCTCTTCGCCAATGCAACGGGCCAGTTCGTCAGCACGGTTCTTCAGGCTGGCAGCAAAGGCTTCCAACACGCCGATGCGCTCTTCCAGGGAACGCTTGGCCCACTCCGGAAAGGCTTGGCGCGCGGCCTGTACGGCGCTGTCTACCTGATCGGCGGTGGCACCGTTGCCACTCCAGATAACGGCCTGGGTGACCGGATTGACCGAGTTGAAGGCTTCGCCCTGACCGGCCAGCCATTGGCCGGCAATGTACAGCGTGCTCATTATTTCGACTCCCGAGTAGCAGACAGCGGAACCGCACGGACCTGATCGCCGGCGTTGAGTTGCAAGCGCTTGGCGGTCAACGGATCGACCACCAGGGTGCCTGCGGCAAAACGCGCCGGAGCGGCCGTGATGCGGCAGTCTTCGCGCTTGCGGTTGTGAATCAGGAATGGCGTGGCGTCATCGCCCGGGGTGCCGATGGCCAGCACCAGCGCCTGGCTGTCACGGATCGCACGGATCTTGCCGGTTTCGCATTCCACCGCCGGGCCGGCGTCGAAGATGTCGACATAACCCTGGTAGCTGAAACCTTCGCTCTTGAGCATGGCCAGCGCCGGTTCGGTGTCGGTGTGGACCTTGCCGATCACGTTGCGCGCGTCCTCGGAGAGGAAGCAGGTGTACAGCGGGAATTTAGGCATCAGCTCGGCGATAAACGCCTTGTTGCCCACCCCGGTCAGGTAGTCGGCCTGGCTGAACTCCATTTTGAAGAAGTGCCGGCCCAGGCTTTCCCAGAACGGCGAGCGTCCGGATTCGTCAGACATGCCCCGCATCTCGGCGATGATCTTGTTGCCGAACAGCTGAGGGAATTCCGCGATAAACAGCATCCGCGCCTTGGCCAGCATGCGGCCGTTGAGGCCGGTGCGGTAATCGGCATGCAGGAACAGCGAGCACAATTCAGAGTTGCCGGTCAGGTCGTTGGCCAGGAACAGCGTCGGGATCTCGCGGTAGATGTTCAGCTCCTGGGAAGCGCTGACGGTCAGGCCGACCCGGAAGTTGTACCAGGGCTCACGCAGGCCGACGGCGCCGGCGATCGCGGAAATGCCCACCACACGGCCGTTGTCGTCTTCGAGCACGAACAGGTAATCCGCATCGCCCCGCCCGGCTTCGCCACGGAAGGTTTTTTCCGCCCAGCCGACCCGGTGGGTCAGGCGCTCTTCGTTGGCCGGCAAGGTGGTGAGGCCGGTACCGGTGCTGCGGGCCAGGTCGATCAGAGCGGGTAAATCGCTGCTGCGTACGGGACGAACAATCATGCTATCTCCTCAGACGGGCGCCGCTGGCGGCCCCCGCGAAACTCGCTACTTTCCAGGCATTAAAGCCGGCGTTAAACAGCCACCAGGCGCACGCTGGCACCCTCACCGACACCCAAGGCCTCGGCCGCCTGCAGGTCCAGGGTCACCGGTTTGCCCGGGGCGTAATCCAGCTCCAGCAGCACGGCGCGGTAATCCTGCAACTGGGCGTTGGAGACCAGGTACTGACGTCCGCCGCCTTTGGCCAGCTCGCCGATTTTCACCGGCACCACCCGGCTCTGGGCGATGGAGCGGATGCCGGAAACCCGTGCGTGCAGGGTCGGGCCACCGTCGAAAATGTCGATGTAATGATCGGTCTCGAAGCCTTCGCGCATCAGGATGTCGAAGGTGATCTGGGCCCGTGGGTGCACCTGGCCCATCGCCTCTTGGGCGGCGTCCGGCAGCAACGGTACGTAGATCGGGTAATGGGGCATCAATTCAGCGAGGAAGGTGCGGCTTTTCAGGCCACACAGGCGCTCGGCCTCGGCGTAGTTGAGGTCGAAGAAGTTGCGCCCGATGGCATCCCAGAATGGCGAATCACCGTGCTCGTCGCTGTAACCGACGATCTCGGTCACCACCGAATCGGCGAAACGCTCGGGGTGGCTGGCAACGAACAGCAGGCGCCCGCGGGAGTTGAGCTCCGACCAAGGCGAACCCACCAGTTCCGGCACCACGTAGAAGCTGGTCAGCAAGCTGTTGCCGGTCAGGTCATGGCACTGGGAAAGCACGTGAATCTTGTTATGAATCTTCAGCTCGCGGGAGGCGTGCACAAAGGTTTCATTGCGGAAGCTGTAGAACGGCTCGGAGTAGCCGGCCGAGGCAACGATGGCCGAACAGCCCACCAGCTTGCCGGCTTCGGTGTCTTCAAGGACGAAGAAGTAGCTCTCTTCACCGTTGAAGCTCACTTCGGCGGCGAAAGAGGCTTCGGACGCGGCAATCTTGTCGCTCAGGCGGCCGACATCATCCGGCAAGGAGGTGACACCAATCGGGCTGTCTGCGGCCAGACGCTGTACCTCGCCCAGATCAGCCATTTGCGCGGGGCGCATCACCAGCATGGTGTCACTCCTTACTTGAAACAGGTCGGAAAACGTCCGACTCAGGGAAAAAAATGCCGGGACAGCCCGGCACAGGAATGTGGCTCGACGCAGCCCGTTGAGGATCGGCGCCGAGCGGTGTTACGGCCTGAATCAGGCTTGGGTCAGGCTGGCCACGGCGCGCTCGAAGCGATCCAGACCGGCATCGATGTCCGCATCGGTGACCACCAGGCTCGGGGCGAAACGCACCACGTCCGGGCCGGCTTGCAGAATCATCAACCCTTCTCGCTCGGCGGCGTTGAACACGTCCTTGGCCTTGCCTTTCCAAGCTTCGCTCAGCACGCAACCGATCAGCAGGCCCAGGCCACGCACTTCGCTGAACAGGCCGTACTTCTCACCGATCTGCAGCAGGCGGGTCTTGAACTTGTCGTGCTTGGCGTTGACGCCGCTCAGCACCTCAGGGGTGTTGATCACGTCGATCACCGCTTCGGCCACTGCACACGCCAGCGGGTTGCCGCCGTAAGTCGTGCCGTGGGTGCCGACAACCAGGTGCTTGGCCAGCTCTTCGGTGGTCAGCATCGCGGCGATCGGGAAACCGCCGCCCAGGCTCTTGGCGCTGGTGAGAATGTCCGGGGTCACGCCGTAATGCTGGTAGGCGAACAGCTTGCCGCTGCGGCCCATGCCGGTTTGCACTTCGTCGAACACCAGCAGTGCGTTGTGCTCGTTGCACAGCTCACGAGCGCCTTGCAGGTATTCAAGCTCGGCCGGCAGCACGCCGCCTTCACCCTGGATCGGCTCCAGGACCACAGCGCAGGTCTTGTCCGACACGGCGGCTTTGAGTGCGGCCAGGTCGTTATAAGGAACGTGGGTGATGCCGGTGATTTTAGGACCGAAACCGTCGGAGTACTTCGACTGGCCACCGACGTTGACGGTGAACAGGGTGCGGCCGTGGAAGCTGTTGAGCGCGGCGATGATTTCGTACTTCTCAGTGCCGAAACGATCGAAGGCTACACGCCGAGCCAGCTTGAAAGCGGCTTCGTTGGCTTCAGCGCCGGAGTTACAGAAGAACGCACGCTCAGCAAAGGTGGCGTCGATCAACTTGTGGGCCAGGCGCAGGGCCGGCTCGTTGGTGAATACGTTGGACACATGCCACAGCTTGTTGGCTTGTTCGGTCAATGCGCCAACCAGCGCCGGGTGCGCATGACCCAGCACGTTGACCGCGATGCCGCCGGCGAAATCGATCAGCTCCCGACCCGACTGGTCCCAGACTCGGGACCCTGCGCCACGCACAGGAATAAAAGCTGCAGGTGCATAGTTGGGAACCATAACCTGGTCGAAATCGGCGCGTTGCACCGGAGCTTGCTCAACGGACATCGGAGTCTCCTGAAGAGGAACGCCTGCCTGAAACTGGCGAGCGATGGGGGGATTGTAAGGACAGTTTTCAGCCCGGCCTTGCCGCCAAGCGACAACTTCTTATAGCGCCAACCCCCGTTTTAGGCGGGTTTATGGCAATGCGACAAATAGCGTCGCAAAGGCGCAGTTTAAACTGCGCGCAGGCTCAGCGGCAGAGTGACCGGGCAATTCGCCCAAGCTAATTATTCAGGTAGTTAGCGGTATCGCCGGTCCAGAAGTTGACCGTCAGGACGCCTTCGCCGGCACGCTGGCGCCAGCTAGAAGAAGATCAGCCGCGCTCGGCAGGTACGGAGGAGAGTTCGAACGGGCTGCTGCTGCGCCGCTGGTTGCGGTCTTCCCGCGGGGTGGCGCCAAAAAAGTTGCGGTAGGCGCTGGAGAAATGGGGCCCTGAGGAGAAACCGCAGGACAGGCCGATCTGAATGATCGACTTGCTGGTCTGCATCAACATCTGCCGTGCCTTGTTCAAGCGCAACTCCAGGTAATACTGGCTCGGCACACGATTGAGGTACTGCTTGAAGATCCGCTCCAACTGCCGGCGGGACACACAGACATGCTGGGCGATCTCGTCGGTGGTCAGCGGCTCTTCGATATTGGCTTCCATCAGCAGCACGGCCTGGGTCAGCTTCGGGTGGCTGGAACCCAGACGATTCTGCAACGGAATTCGCTGGCGCTCGCCGCCCTCGCGGATGCGCTCCACCACCAACTCTTCCGACACCGCGCCCGCCAGTTCCGCCCCATGATCCCGGGCCAGCACCGCCAGCAGCAGGTCCAGCACCGACATGCCGCCGCAGGCGGTCAGGCGATCCCGATCCCAGTCGAACAGATGGCTGGTGGCGATCACCTTGGGATAGCGCTCGGCAAAATCATCCTGCCAACGCCAATGCACCGCAGCGCGATAACCGTCCAGCAAGCCCAACTGCGCCAAGGGATAGACCCCGGCAGACAAACCACCGATCACACAGCCGGCGCGCACCAGTTGCTTGAGCGCACTGCTCAAGGCTGGCGCCAGGCTCGCTGGCGGCTCGTCGGCCAGCAGGAACAGCTTCTGACAACCTTCCAGCTTGCCGGCCCAAGGCTCACCCGGCAGCTGCCAAGCACCTTCGCCGGGCGCTTCGGCCTGCAGGAAAGACAACTCGTAGACCACGTCCGGATGCACCCGCTGAGCAACACGCAAGGCCTCCTCAGCCAGCGCCAGCGTCAAGGCTTTAGTGCTGGGCCAAATCAGGAAACCAATTCGATGGGCAGTCATGGCGGGCAATCCAAAACGAAAACAGTGTTAGAGGCCGAAAGCGGCAGCAACCAAATTAGACCATCGGCCGCGCGCTGCGCAGCATGACCTAATTTGGTGCATAACGGGAGCGATTACTTGAGGCTACCGGAGAGGAATTGTTGCAAACGTTCCGACTGCGGATTGACCAGCACTTCACGCGGGTTACCGCTCTCTTCCACCACGCCTTTGTGCAGGAATACCAGTTGATTGGAGACTTCCCGGGCGAAGCCCATTTCGTGAGTCACCACCACCATGGTCCGACCTTCCTGAGCCAGGGCCTGCATGACTTTCAGCACGTCACCTACCAGCTCAGGGTCGAGGGCCGAGGTCGGCTCGTCGAACAGCATGACTTCCGGCTCCATGGCCAGGGCCCGGGCAATCGCCACACGCTGCTGCTCACCACCGGACATGTGCCCCGGGTAAGCATCCTTGCGATGGGCCACGCCCACTTTGGCCAGGTAGTGCTCGGCCTTTTCACGGGCTTCGGCCTTGGGGACGCCGAGCACATGCACCGGCGCTTCCATGATGTTTTCCAGGGCGGTCATGTGCGACCACAGGTTGAAATGCTGGAACACCATCGACAGCCGCGAACGCATGCGCTGCAGTTGCTTCGGGTCGGCGGCCTTGAGCGCGCCGTCCTTGTTGGGCACCAGCTTGAGTTCTTCGTTGTTCAGCAGGATCTTGCCCGCGTGGGGCTGCTCCAGCAGGTTGATGCAACGCAGAAAGGTACTTTTGCCGGAGCCACTGGAGCCGATGATGCTGATTACATCGCCGGCGGCCGCTTTCAGGGACACGCCCTTGAGCACTTCGTGACTGCCATAGCGTTTATGCAGGTCTTGGACTTCAAGTTTGTACATGCTGTCGGTTCTCACAAAAAGCGGTCAGTCAGTCGTTGAGCAAGCGCCCGTGACGCAGCGCTTCGCGCCCCGCCACCTTGGCCAGCCAGAAACCGGGTTGGGCGTAACGTAACCGTTCAACGGCAAACAACACGCCGCTGGTGCCAGCACACATAATGCTGACCCGATCGGATAAGGGATCAATCACTTCGAAAATCGGCTCGCCCTTCTCGACCCAGCTACCGGCCGGGCGCAGAAAGCTCACCACACCGGGGTGGGGCGCGAACAACAGTTCAGTGCCCTCGAACGGCATCGCCTCACAGGCTTCATTCGCTGGTGCAGGCCATTCGCCACGGATCAGGCCCTGCTCGGCCAGGAACGCCAGAATGCCTTCGGCATAGGCCTCGGCTTCAGCGCGACCGGTATCGGCCTGACCGCCCAGCTCCAGGGTAGTGGCCAGGCAAGCCAAGGGAATCTGCGCTTCCGGGAAGGCGCGTGACAAACGCAGCCAAGGCAATGAGCAGGCTTCGTCGAATGAACTGCCGCCCGAATCTTCCGCAAGCAAGCCCACCCGCACATTCAGGTGCGCAGCCAGGGAGCGCCATTGCGCCCAGTGCTGAGGCAAGGCGTACATGTGCAGCGCCGCTTCGGCGTCGCAGTGCAGGTCCAGCACCACATCGGCGGTACAGGCATGGCTCAGCAGCACGCGCTGCATGCCCTGCAACTGACTGGCCGCCGGTGGCAAGGCAGCCAGCACATCGCTCATGGCCTGACGGATCAGCCGGACATTGGCGTGCGGGTCATCGCCCAGGCGCCCTTCCAGCCGCTCGGCCACCGGTGCGCTCAACTCGACGAAATCCCGGTTGAAGTTCTTGCCGCTACCCGCTTCGAAACGCCCCTGATGATTGCCTTGGAGCAATTGCCCCAGGCCCAGGGGATTGGCCACCGGCACCAGCTCGATCACGCCGTTCAGCGCACCCTGGGTTTCCAGTTCCGCCAGGCGCTTTTTCAGCTCCCAGGCGGTGCGCATGCCCGGCAGCTCATCGGCGTGCAGGCTGGCCTGGATATAGGCCTTGCGCTCGCCGCTGCCAAAGCGGAATACCGAGATCTGCCGCTCGCTGCCCAGATGACTCCAGGGCAATGCATGGTCGATACGTTCCATATCAGTGCTTCCGCGGAGCCAGGTAGCCCAGCCAGCGACGCTCGGCCAGCTTGAACAGGCGCACCAGGATGAAGGTCAGGCACAGGTAGAACGCGCCGGCGGTGATGTAGGCCTCGAACGGCAGGTAATACTGGGCGTTGACCGTGCGTGCGGCACCGGTGATGTCGATCAGGGTGACGATGGAGGCCAGGCTGGTGGTCTGCAGCATCATGATCACTTCGTTGCTGTACTGCGGCAGTGCGCGGCGCATGGCCGACGGCAGCAGAATCCGGCAGTACATCTTATAGCGCGACATGCCCATGGCCTTGGCGGCCTCGATTTCACCGTTCGGCGTGGCCCGCAGGCTGCCGGCGATGATTTCAGCGGTGTAGGCACTGGTGTTGATGGCAAAGGCCAGGCAGGCACAGAACGTGGCGCTGGACAGCCATGGCCAGAGGAAGCTTTCCCGCACGGCTTCGAACTGGGCCAGACCGTAATAGATCAGGAACAGTTGCACCAGCATCGGTGTGCCGCGGATCACGTAGGTGTAAAGCCAGGCACTCATGTTCACCACTGGCTGCTTGGACACCCGCATCAGCCCCAGGGGCAAGGCCGCCAGCAAGCCGAAGAACAGCGACAGGGCCAGCAGTTTCAGGGTGGTCAGCAGGCCGCTCAGGTACAGCGGCAATGCTTCATAGATGACGTTGTAGTCGAAGATCATAGATCAGCCGCCCTTACGCCTACCGAGTAGCGCTTCTCAAGTTGACGCAGTGCCAGCAGGGAGACACTGGTGATCACCAGGTACATCGCCGCCACCGCGAGGAAGAAGGTAAAAGGTTCGCGGGTGGCATCAGCCGCCTGCTTGGCCTTGAACATCATGTCTTGCAGGCCCACCACCGAAATCAGCGCGGTGGCCTTGGTCAGTACCAGCCAGTTGTTGGTGAAGCCAGGAATCGCCAGGCGAATCATCTGCGGCACCATCACCCGGAAGAACACCTGAAAACTGCTCATGCCGTACGCCACACCGGCTTCCGCCTGCCCCTTGGGGATCGCCATAAAGGCGCCACGGAAGGTTTCCGACAGGTAGGCCCCGAAGATGAAGCCCAGGGTGCCGATGCCAGCCGCCAGTGGATTGAGGTCGATGTAGTCGTCATACCCCAGCAGCGGCGCCACGCGGTTGAGCAGGTCCTGGCCGCCGTAGAAAATCAGCAGGATCAGCACCAGATCGGGAATCCCGCGGATCACGGTGGAATACAGATCGCCCAGCCAGGCCAGCCAGCGGATCGGCGAGAGACGCAAGGCGACCCCGATCAGACCCAGAACAATGGCCAAGGCCATGGACGACAAGGCGAGCTGAAGCGTCAGCCAAGCGCCATCGAGGATGACAGCCCCGTAGCCTTTCAACATGATTCAGGTCCTCGGAAATTGGGATGAAAAAATGGCGCAAACCTCAGAGATCCTGCTGCTTGCGCCATCTCGGACTTATTGCTGCGACGGTTTACTGGCCGTAAATGTCGAAGTCGAAGTACTTGTCCTGGATCTGCTTGTACTTGCCGTTCGCGCGAATGGCAGCAATGGCACCGGTGATCTTGTCTTTCAGGGCATCACCCTTGCGCACCGCGATGCCTACACCGTCGCCGAAGTATTTGACGTCGGTGAAGGCTGGGCCGACGAAGGCAAAGCCTTTACCTGCGTCGGTTTTCAGGAAACCGTCATTCAACAGGGTAGCGTCTGCCACGGTGCCGTCGAGGCGACCCGCTGCCACGTCCAGGTAGATTTCATTCTGCGAGCCGTAAGGCTTGATCTCGGCACCCAGCGGCGCCAGGACTTCGCGAGCGAAACGCTCGTGGATCGAACCGCGCTGCACGCCAATGTTCTTGCCCTTGAGCTCAGTCAGGCCGTCGCCGATCTGGGTACCGGACTTCATCACCAGGCGCGCCGGGGTGTTGTAGTACTTGCCGGTGAAGTCCACGGACTTCTTGCGGTCGTCAGTGATGGACATCGACGACAGGATGGCGTCGATCTTGCGCACCTTGAGGGCAGGGATCAGGCCGTCGAACTCTTGCTCGACCCACACACACTTGACCTTCATCTCTTCGCAGAGCGCGTTGCCGATGTCGTAGTCAAAACCAACAATGCTGCCGTCCGGCGCCTTCGAGGCAAACGGAGGGTAGGCCGCTTCGATACCAATTTTCAGAGGCTTTTCATCGGCAAACGTCGGCAGGGAAAGCACGGAGGACAGTGCCAGGGCGCCAAGAAGCACGAGTTTCTTCATCTTAGGACTCCATCGGTAAAGGGCGAAAACGGCAGAGTGAGCGACAGCCCAATATGCGAATGGGTGGTAACTGATAGCGGTGCGGCGCACCTGAGGAAACCGGGGTGGGCTCAATACAGGCAACGACCAGCGAGTGATCGGCATTCTAACGAGAGGCCGGAAGCCGATATTTCTTCAATGCGACAACAAATTACAGAAGCATCGAGAAAGCCAGGCAAACGCATTGACAGCTCTTCAAGTTTATGCAAGAGCAAAAGACAGTGAACCGATCTATGCTGCAAATTGCGGGCCTATTATTGGCAAAGCCTTCTATTCCGGCAAGCGCAGCATGATGGCTTATTTTTTAACCGGGTAAAAACGGCCCTGGAATGGGGCCCGGCGTTTCCCATTGCCCCGAAAGCGAGCGCGGGGTTACACCTTCTGTCCCATCGGTAACATTCTGATACGCCTGGCGAACAAAACCGATATTTATTTGCACCCTCGTCGCCAGCAAGCACCTACTGGCGGCGCAGCAACCGGCTTGCCGGCGATCAGCCTCTCCCCTGCCCTATAAAAAAAGCCCCGCCTGGCGCAACGCCAGGCGGGGGCTCGATGACTCAAGAGACGTCTCAGGCGACGTTCATGGTCTTGTGGGTATCAATCAAATGTTGCACCACACCCGGGTCGGCCAAAGTGGAAATGTCCCCCAGACCGTCGTACTCAGCCGTGGCGATCTTGCGCAGGATGCGCCGCATGATCTTCCCGGAGCGGGTTTTCGGCAGCCCTGGCGCCCACTGGATGACATCCGGCGAGGCAATCGGACCGATCTCTTTGCGCACCCAGTTTTTCAGCTCCAGGCGCAAGGCTTCGCTTGGCTCTTCGCCCCCGTTGAGGGTGACGTAGACGTAGATGCCCTGCCCCTTGATGTCATGGGGCACGCCCACCACCGCGGCTTCGGCGACTTTCGGGTGGGCAACCATGGCACTTTCAATCTCGGCGGTGCCCATGCGATGCCCGGAGACGTTGAGCACGTCATCCACGCGGCCGGTGATCCACCAGTAGCCGTCTTCATCGCGGCGAGCGCCGTCACCGGTGAAGTACATGCCACGGAAGGTCTTGAAGTAGGTGTCGACGAAACGGTCGTGATCGCCATACAAGGTGCGCGCCTGGCCTGGCCACGAGTCGAGGATCACCAGGTTGCCTTCGGCAGCGCCTTCGATGATGTTACCCAGGTTGTCCACCAGCGCCGGCACGACGCCGAAGAATGGCCGCGCCGCCGAACCCGGCTTGAGGGCGTGAGCACCCGGCAGCGGGCTCATCAGGGTGGCGCCGGTTTCGGTCTGCCACCAGGTGTCGACGATCGGGCAGCGGGAGTTGCCCACGTTCTTGTAGTACCAGTCCCAGGCTTCCGGGTTGATCGGCTCGCCCACCGAACCCAACAGGCGCAGGCTGCTGCCGTCAGCGCCCTCACAAGCAGCGGTGCCGGCCGCCATCATGGCGCGGATCGCGGTCGGGGCGGTGTAGAGGATATTGACCTTGTGCTTGTCGACAATCTTCGCCACGCGGGTCACGTCCGGGTAGTTCGGGACGCCTTCGAACAGCAGAGTGGTCGCGCCATTGGCCAACGGGCCATAGACGATGTACGTGTGGCCAGTGACCCAGCCGACGTCGGCGGTGCACCAGTAGATTTCACCCGGGCGGTAGTCAAATACACGCTCGTGGGTCAGCGCTGCGTACAACAGGTAGCCGCCAGTGGTGTGCTGCACACCTTTCGGCTTGCCGGTGGAACCCGAGGTGTAAAGGATGAACAGGGCTTCTTCAGCACCCATTTCCTTCGGCGCACACACGGTGCCCGCCACTTTCATCAGGTCTTCGTACCAGATGTCGCGATGTTGGTTCCACTTGATGCCGCCACCGGTGCGCTTGCACACGATGACCTTCTGGATGCTGCTGGTTTCCGGGTTGGTCAGGGCGTCGTCGACGTTGGCCTTGAGGGGAATTTTCTTGCCGGCACGGATGCCTTCGTCAGCAGTGATCACCACCTTGGAGCGGCAGTCGATGATACGGCCAGCCAGGGCTTCAGGGGAGAAGCCACCGAACACCACCGAGTGGATCGCGCCGATGCGGGTACAGGCCAGCATGGCTACCACGGCTTCAGGGATCATCGGCATATAGATAGTCACCACGTCGCCGCGGTGCACGTCCTGGCCACGCAGGGCGTTGGCGAACTTGCAGACTTCTTCGTGCAGTTCGCGGTAGGTGATGTTGCGGCTTTCCGCCGGGTCGTCACCTTCCCAGATGATTGCGATCTGGTCGCCACGCTCGGCCAAGTGGCGATCCAAGCAGTTATAGGAGACGTTCAGGGTGCCATCGGCAAACCATTTGATGTCGACGTGGTGATCGTCGAAGGAGGTCTGTTTCACCGTGGTGAAAGGCTTGATCCAGTCGAGACGCTTGGCCTGCTCGCGCCAGAAGCCGTCGGGGTTGACCACCGACTGCTGATACATGGCCTTGTAGGTCGCCTCGTCAGTCAACGTGTTGGCTGCAACCTCGGGACGAACGGGATACAGAGAAGCCGCACTCATCTTTCTTACCTCGGTGAAATAGTTGTTTTTGTATGACCCCGTTGTAACGGGGGCGGCGCTATAGAACCATTCGACGATGGTAGTAACAACCCCCCACAAAATGTCCTGATATTCACTGCAACCGCTCAAGCACAGGACTTTCAGCGCTTTATAGCGTTTCCGGAAAATACTCCCCTTCGCCCCTGCCGGCCGGCTTTCCGGCGGATTGTTACAAAAAACGCCAATAGTCTTTATCAAAAGCACGTCTATATGCCTGTAACTCACAGGCCTAAAATCAACCTCGCCAACCCGGCTACTGATTAACGAAGTGACAGCCCCCACGAAGGCAGTTAATCAAACTTCCATTCAAGTTCCGCACGCAGCCCCATAAAGGCTGCGCGACCCAACTCGAACTTAAAAGGTGAATTCAAGATGAAAGCTTTATTAGTTCTGGCCCTTACTGGTCTTTGTGCAACCGCCATGGCCGACGAGGCGCCCACTGATGTGGCCAGTCAACAAACCCCGGTCGAGCAATACACTTACTCCACGGATCTGGACATCGCCAAAGTTGTCTCCATGAGTGACGTACCCAATGTATGTGAAGTTGTACCGGCTCGCATGGAATATGAAGACTCCCATGGCCAACGGCATATTCTGCAATATCGCGTCATGGGCAGCGGTTGCTCTAACGGCTGATATTCCAGCCAGTGACAAGCCGGCTTACACACACTCGCCGCAAGAAATCGCTCTTGCGGCAAAGATGCCAGGCGAACGACCCTCCATGGGACGAGCCCAGAGCCTCCCCTGATGCCAAGCCACGCCCTGCCCTCTTCCTGCTTCGCTGACGCTACTTCCCGACAAACCCTCAGCCCTCACACAGGGTGATCGCGCCAGCACCGCGCGAGCCTGTCCAAGTACGCGGCAAGCACGGGATTTGAGCGCTAATCCAGCCAACTCCAGTTGTGTCTCAAACCGGCGAAAGCCTCTCGAAAACACAACATCTAGTAAAAACACGCGTTTCAGCGGATTTTCTGCGGCTGATTTCCAAGCGCAAAAAAAAATCTTCACCAGCCAAAGCCCTGTAAACCCTCGCTTTGCCTTGAATGCCCCCCCTTTCCAAGCCTTCCTGCGCCACTTGGTCACCCCACAGACATAAAAAAATCCCTATAATGCGACCTCAAAACGGGCCTGCAACATTCCCTTACCGGACTGGAAAGACATGCTGGGGCCACCGCAGGAGCCGAAACGCTCGGTTCCGCCCCACGACCCGCTTCAGGACACCCGTGCACACATTCTGTTTATTGCCTGCGTTCACTGCTGCAACAAACGATTCCTTATAGATCTAACGCGGCCAGTAGGGTCGTGTGAAAAGCCAACCCTTTTGTTTTCACACGGGCATCTGGCCCTCAAGCAGGAGACGACACGTCATGCTGAGCTGGGACGAATTCGACAAAGAAGAAGGCGAAGTTGCCGTTAAAGGCGCCAACGCCGGCCATGCTTCTGAAGCCAACATGGACCGCCTCGACAGCGCTGGCGGTGCCGCCGCGCTCGAAGCCCGCGCCGTGACCGCCAGCGACTCTGCGGCCATCGCTCGTGCCAAGGCTGCACTGGACAAGCTGGACGTGGCCGAAGGCCTGGCCGAGCTGGAAGGTGCTTCCGCCCGTGTAGCTGTCGATGAAAAGCGCATGATCAACTGCCGCGCCGACCTCAACCAGCTCGTGCCGTTCAAATATGACTGGGCCTGGCAGAAGTACCTGGACGGTTGCGCAAACCACTGGATGCCGCAAGAAGTCAACATGACCGCCGACATCGCCCTCTGGAAAGACCCGGAAGGCCTGACCGACGACGAGCGCCGCATCGTGATGCGCAACCTGGGCTTCTTCTCCACCGCCGACTCCCTGGTTGCCAACAACCTGGTGCTGGCCGTGTACCGCCTGATCACCAACCCGGAATGCCGCCAGTACATCCTGCGCCAGGCGTTCGAAGAGGCGATCCACACCCACGCTTACCAGTACTGCATCGAATCGTTGGCCATGGATGAAGGCGAGATCTTCAACATGTACCACGAGATCCCGTCGGTCGCGAAGAAAGCCGTCTGGGGCCTGAAGTACACCCGTTCGATCTCCGATCCGAAGTTCGAAACCGGCACCGTCGAGACCGACAAAGAACTGCTGCGCAACCTGATCGCCTACTACTGCGTTCTGGAAGGCATCTTCTTCTATTGCGGCTTCACCCAGATCCTGTCCATGGGTCGCCGCAACAAAATGACCGGTGTCGCCGAGCAGTTCCAGTACATCCTGCGCGACGAATCCATGCACCTGAACTTCGGCATCGACGTGATCAACCAGATCAAGATTGAAAACCCGCACCTGTGGGATGCCGAGATGAAGGAAGAAGCCACCCAGATGATCCTCCAGGGCACCCAACTGGAAATCGAATACGCTCGCGACACCATGCCGCGCGGCGTACTGGGCATGAACGCGGCCATGATGGAGGACTACCTCAAGTTCATCGCCAACCGTCGCCTGTCGCAGATCGGCTTGAAAGAAGAGTACCCAGGTACCACCAACCCGTTCCCATGGATGAGCGAAATCATGGACTTGAAGAAAGAGAAAAACTTCTTCGAGACTCGCGTGATCGAGTATCAAACTGGCGGCGCGCTGAGCTGGGATTGATTCCTGACGCCACTGTAAGTTGTCTATTCACCCGTTGAATAGACTGCTCTAAAAAAGCCCTGACCTGTTCAGGGCTTTTTTATTGACGCGGAAAAACATTCAATACTTTTTCAACCTGCACCTGGCTTACAAGCCATCAACTTTTTAGCACTTTTTAATTATCAGAGTGGCTGACTTCAAGTACGGTTTCGAATCATCCCCAAGCCATTTCCCACTGATTGTTACAGTCAGTTTTTTACTGTTGCCGATCCCGGCTTCAAGCTTGCCCAAGTGCGCACTGGGCGGCTCTATCGTTCTGTTGCGCCCAAGCTCGCATTAACAAAATCGAGAAAATTTCGGTGCACGAACAAGGCCCAACCGCTATAAAAGCCCCTTCGCGCACAAGGACCTACGCCGCCATGAAATTCGACAACGCCTACTGCATCAGCCTCGACGACAAGCTGTCGATCTATGACGTGCGCGATCTGAATTTCGATGAAACCCAGGGCTTCGACTCGGCCAAGGAGCGCTTTCAGTGCCCCAATGATCAATGCCGTGCGGCCTTTGATGCGGAAAACGGGCTGGGCACCTTCAATGCCAAGAACGTCAATTATCGCCGCACCCCGCACTTCAAGAACCTTCCCGGCACCCGGCATGTGGACGGCTGCCCCTATGGCACTCGCCACGCCCTGATTGAAGGCCTGGAAGGCGTGGAGGCCGAGGATAACCGGGAGGAACACTTCCCTTCCGAGTTGTTGCTGGCTCGACGTGAATATGTGCGCAAACCGAGCAGCCCGGTGCCGGCCGTCGATACTCCGACCCTCCAACCGCAGTCGTCCTCCTTCAACGCAAGCGCGGCGCCCACCAGCGATCGGGCGCCGGACAAAACCAGCGTCTTTGCCCATCCGGTGGAATGCTTCGTGTCGAACATCGACGACAAAGACTTGCTCAAGCGCATGCCACTGAAGATTGGCGAGCACAGTGCGTCCTACGCCACCTTCTTCAAGAAGATCGAGTACCTGCAGGACAACAAGGGGCTGATCTACTGGGGCAAGATCAAGGAAATCAGGGACTACACCCAGAGCTTTCGCATCGACTTCGAGCAAAAGGTCTGGTTCAAGGCCGCGGACGACGCCAAAAAGAAGCCCTATTCGGTCAATGTCTACCTGAGCAAGAAGCTCATTGAGGGCTACCGCAAGCGCAAGGCGTTTCTTGAGGAGATCAAGCATGCCATCGACAGCGAACAGGATTTGTACTGCTTCTTCTATGGGGTCACGCCGGAGTTGAAGCAGGTGCCCAGCAAGAAGAACCCCGAGCAGACTTTCGGCGTGTTCAGCGCCAATATCGAGAACCTCGACCACTTCATCGTCCGTGAAGCACCGGCACTGAACACCCAATAAACGTCAGTCCTCAGGCAACTGCAACGCCACTGCCCCCGGGTGTTGGCGGACCAACGCGTACGGCAGTACCGACCAGTCCGCACCGTCGCACGAGCGCTGCACGCGGGCAAAGTAGGAGCCCAGGTACAAGCCCTTGGGCGTGAAGTACCACGAGGAATAGCCCCAGACACTCTCATCGGTAAAGTTGCAGCTGTCTTCATCATCAGCGGCCGGCGTTTGCATCTGCTCGGGGTACAGCTCGCGCCAACGGGCGATCAGCCAAGGTACCAGGACTTTGCTCCGATACTCGTAGCTGGCGTGGCTCTGCTCCTCAGTCGAAGGCGGGTCGCCCGGGTTATTGCGATCCGCGTGCAGCGTTGGCCGCCCCTCACCCACCCAGAGCACATCGCTCAGGGACAACTGCTCGCCACTGCGCACATCGATGTTCAGCGGTGAATCGCCAAAGTCCGGATGGGCACCGCCGCAGAAATAGCTGGTGGTGATGTTCAGGCTGATCACCCCCGCCGACATGAACTGCGGTTTCACCGTTTGAAAATACTCCCCCAAACCCAGACGGCTGGCCCTCAGCATGCACCCGTGGAAACTGGCCACTTCGTACCAGAACCGTCCCAGCAGTTGCTGATTGATGCGCTGTTGTTCGGCGGGCGTATAACCGGAGACGAGGGTGAACATCGACAGTTTGGAGCCCGGCTCGGTCCACCATTGCAGGGTGCGCCCCATGAAACGCTCTTGCTTGCCCTGCTTGAGGACCAGGCCCTGCAACCGCAGGTACTCATAGACATCCCCCCGATACAGCTGCGCCAGGTACTCCGGGGCATCCGCCTTGGGTGCTTCGGCCTGGGCCGCGACCAATTCAACCGGAAGGGTCTTGCCCTTGGCGCTGCGCCATTGGCCCTGCCAGCCATCGGCAGTCTTTTGCAGGGTCAGGCGGGGCCGCGGCGAGTTATCGCCATAGGGGTTCTGGCCCTCGTCGAGGCTGAGGGCCTGGCCTTCGAGGCGGCCGCTCAACCCCAAATCGCGGCGGTACTTCTGATAGAAATAACGACCTGTCAGCTCACCCGGATCCCGGTGGTCCAACTCCAGCACAATCGGCATCTTGCCCAGGGTTCCGGTGAACACCTGCAGGGCTTCATCAGCCTGGCTCGACGGCAGCAACAGCATCAGCAAAACCAACAACGGCACCCGACGGGCCAATCCTTTGAGCATGAACAGTTCCTTGATTGAAGAGGCCTGGCGGGCATCGCCGTGGCGAAAGCGCGACCGGATTATGGCGAGGTTGGCCGGCAGAATCGAGCGCGGCGCTGAGCAGATCCGGCTCGCTCAGGTGATCCACATGCTCAACATCACCAGCATCACCAGGCTGATGTACACCCGTGCGTGCAACCGGTCTGCAAGGACGCCGATCCAGCGCGACGCCAAGCGAATACCCAGCAGTGAACCCAAGGTCAGCACGCCAAACGCCAGCAGATCCACATAACCGATAAACCAGGGGCCCAACTCGACAGGGCTGAACCCGGCCAGGGCCATGTAGGTCAGGGTGCCGGCCAGAGCCACCGGGACACTCAGCGGATTGGCCATGGAGGTGGCCTGGGTCATGCTCAACCCGCATCGACGCAATAAAGGCACGGTCATTACACTGCCGCCCACGCCAAGGAAGGTGGCAACGGTACCGATGAGCAATCCGCCGCCCAGGGCCTGGGCCATGCCCAAACGTCGTGGCGACTGGCCGTGCAGCGGTTCGAGAAAGCCGCGACGCAGCAGGCAGTCGGCAATGGTCAGGCCGAGGTAGGCGATAAAGGCGTAACGGATGACTTCGCCGCTGACCCAAACGGCCACCATCGCACCCAACACCGCACCCACGCCGATGTAACCCGCCAAGGGCCACACGTAATGCCGGATCAAATGGCCCGCCCGCTGATGCTTCAAGGTCGCGACCAGGGCATTGACGATCATCACGCAGGTGGAGGTGGCGACCGCGATATGCATCGCCGACTGCCCAATCGCGCTGTCTGCCCCGTAGACGGCCGACAGCATGTGATAAAGCAGCGGCACCACCACAAAACCGCCACCAAAACCGAAGAGCACCGCGGTAACACCAGTCATGCAGCCAAAAAGCATCAACAGTAGATAGAACATCACGCAGCATCCATTACAGGGGAACCCGGACAATAGCCAGCGCGCCCCTGGCCGGCTTTAGCAGATAAGCCAATAATGTTCGCGTTCACGCCAATGGCAAGGGGCTCGCGGCCATGCGCAATACCTCAATCAACCTGCTCGACCAGACACCGCGCCCGGTGGTCGCCATCGGCACGGATTACCCCGACGGCCACCTGCTGCCTCGCCATCAACATCGCCGCGGACAATTGCTGTATGGGGCCACCGGGGTCATGCAGGTGAGTACCGAGGCGGGCAATTGGGTGGTGCCGCCCCAGCGCGCCGTGTGGATCGCACCTCAGGTGCCTCATGCGGTGCTGATGCTGGGCGTGAGCACCCGCAGCCTGTACATCGAACCGGACGCCGTGCCGTTTAATGAGGCCCCGTGTCGAGTCCTCAATGTCTCGCCGCTGATGCGCCAACTGTTGCTGGAAGCGGTGGACATCCCCCTTGAGTATGAAACCCACGGGCGTGACGGCGTGCTGATCAGCCTGTTGCTGCATGAGTTGGGGCGCAGCACCCCGCTGCCGCTGCACATTCCCCTGCCAGCCGAACCCCGCCTGCTCGCCCTGTGCCAAGCTTTCCTGCAGCAGCCGGATATTCATCAATCGCCGCAGCAGTGGGCGCAGCAGCTACACGCCAGCCTGCGCACCTTCAACCGATGGTTTCGTCAGCAGACCGGCATGAGTTTCGTGCAGTGGCGCCAACGCGCCTGTGTGGTCCTGGCCCTGGCACGCCTGGCGGCGGGCGAAGCGGTGACGCGGATCGCTATGGATTTCGGCTACGACAGCCCGGCGGCGTTTTCGACGATGTTCCGCCGGGTACTGGGGCAGGCGCCCACGGCCTACTTGCACAGCGCGGCCTGATCCTCGGGAAAGAACTTGTCACCAAAGGGTCGATAGAAACCGCAAAAATGAGTTTGATCAGCGGCCAAAACAACTGTACAAATAAACAGTATTTTATTGACTCTGCCTTTGATCCTCCCGGAGGAAACCATGGCCTCGCTCGCGATGAAAATCACCCTGGAACGTATCGCCCTGTTTCAATTCACCCCGACGCACTGTGCCCAGGCCCGCCAGTTGCTGGGTTGGAACATGGATCAGCTGTGCCAAAAATCCACCGTCTCTGTGCAAGCCATCCAACGCTTCGAAGCCGGCTTTGAGGTACGCGATGTCACTCGCCTGGCCCTGGCCTTCTGCTTCGAAGCGGAAGGCCTGGTGTTCTTCCCCGGTTTCGAGCCTGGGCGCGGCATGAACGTGCGAGGTGCAACCCCCAACCCGATGGAGCGCGCGGATTACGCCCTGATCGAATGATCCAGAGCGCTCACTACCGGCTCCAACCAGTGCTGCACCGAGTAATCGGCGGCAACCAGCCGGGCAAGCTGGCAATTGAGTTCCTTGATCCAGGTTCCATGGCGGCGCCGGCTGCGGGTGCCATGACCGCCACCATCGTAAACAGCCACCCAGGCCTGGAAAGTCTGGGTGGCAAGGTGGGATTCACCCCCGATGAAAATCTGCTCACTGCAGGGAAAGCTCACAGGGCGGCAACGCAACACCGGGGGTTCAGGAGGACTGGGTTTCCAGAGACGTGGTTTGTGCCTCGCCCTCCACGCTCAGCCACCAGGTGCTGCCGCGCTGGGGTTGCGACAGGCTGAAGGCTTGGCCCATCTGCGGCGTGGTGATGGCGATGCTGCGTTCCCAGGCCAAGGCCAGGATACGGTCGAAGGGTTCGTACCAGGCATGCATCGACAAATCGAAAGTGCCGTTGTGGATCGGCAGCAACCAGCGGCCCTTGAGGTCGATATGGGCCTGCAGGGTCTGCTCTGGCTGCATATGCACGTGGGGCCACTCGACGTTGTAGGCACCGGTTTCCATCAGGGTCAGATCAAACGGGCCGTATTGCTGGCCGATGCGTTTGAAGCCATCGAAGTACCCGGTATCCCCACTGAAAAAGATCCGCACAGGGCCGTCGATCATCACCCACGACGCCCACAAGGTGCTGTTGCCATCGAACAAACCACGCCCGGAAAAGTGCTGCGCTGGCGTCGCAATAAACCGGATGCCGTCGACCTCCGTGCCCTGCCACCAATCCAGTTGCCGGACCTTTTCCGCGGGGACGCCCCACTTGATCAAGGTCTCGCCCACGCCCAGGGGCGTGAGGAAGTGTCGGGCCTTTTCCGCCAGATGCAGCACAGTGCGACGGTCCAAATGGTCGTAGTGGTTGTGGGACAAAATCACCGCCTCGATGGCCGGCAGCTCTTCCAGGCTGATGGGCGGTTGGTGAAACCGTTTGGGGCCGGCCCACTGAACGGGCGAGGCGCGCTCCGCGAACACCGGGTCGGTGACCCAGAATTTGCCGCGCATCTTCAGCAGCACCGTCGAATGCCCAAGACGGAAGACACTGTGATCCGGCGCCGCCGACAATTGCTCGCGAGTCAAAGGCTGCACCGGGATCGCCCCCGCGGGGCGCGTGTTACGCGGCTTGTGGAAAATCATGTTCCAGAAGATGCGCAGGGTTTTGCCGAAACCTGCATGTTGAACGGGGGCGTGGTTGCGATAGGCGCCTTGTTCCTGGCGCGAGGTTTCAAGGCGAGCGGCGCCGTCGGCGTTGGGCGAGATAGTGGCCATGACTGAAGTGACTCCAAGGAACTCAACACGGTTCCGGCAATTCTCTGCGGGACGGTCCAGACCAACGCACGCAAGCATCAGTTGACTGTCATTGTTTGGATTTGAAGAGCGGATCAAGAACTACACTGCACAGTGTAGTTTCTACATTGCATGAAGCAGAAGACTAAGTAAACTGCCGATTGCAGTGCCCCTTCAGCCAACTCGAACCTCACTTATGACAGCTCCAAAGCGCCTCACCGACCGTAAACGCGAAGCCATCATCCAGGCGGCGATCAACGAATTCCGCGCCAGCGGTTTCGAGATCACCAGCATGGATAAGATCGCCGCCACCGCCGGTGTCTCCAAGCGCACGGTGTACAACCACTTCCCCAGCAAAGAGGAACTGTTCGCCGAAATCCTGCATAAGTTGTGGGCCAACATCTGTGCCCAGCCCGACGTCCAGTACCGCAGCGACCTGCCGCTGCGCGAGCAATTGCACACACTGCTCCAGGCCAAACTGCGCATGCTGGGGGACGATAACTTTCTGGACCTGGCACGAGTCGCCATCGCCGCCACCATCCACTCCCCTGAACGCGCGCAGAACATGGTGGCGCGCCTGAGCCAGCGCGAAGAAGGACTGAGCATCTGGATTCGCGCAGCCGTGGCCGATGGCCGTCTCAAACCGGTGGATGCAGAGTTTGCCTCCCACCAACTCCAGGGCCTGATCAAGACATTCGCATTCTGGCCACAGATCAGCATGGGGCAACCTACACTGCCGCTCGCTGAACAAACCCAGGTCATCGAGTCGGCCCTGGACATGTTTCTGTCCCACTATCAGGTTTGATTCCCCGCCCGATCCGTCTCTTCAGGAAGCCTCTTCCCTAGCCCTTAACGGCCCCTCTCAACGCTCTGAAACGACCTCGCAGCGCCCCTCCCACTGTTAAATGGCTTCGAAGGACACTGATTATTCTTCTTGGAATAAATGACAATATTCACCAAACTTATCCGATCAACGGCTATAGCGCATAAAACACCACAAGGTGTTTCAGAAGCAGATCTGGTGCATGACATTATGGAAATTCAACAAGGCAAAGGGTTGTCATTTGCCAGGCGCATCTATCGCCCAAGGACCATTGGCTTGGGCATCGGTGGCATCAGTGTCTTCGCCGCGCTCTATCCCATTGCCCTGCCCAACTGGATCTGGGCCCTGCTGCTGTTCAACGGCCTGATCTGGCCACACCTGGCTTACCAACTGTCGATCCGTTCGCGCTCGCCCTACCAGGCTGAACGGCGCAACCTGCTGTATGACTCGCTCTGCGGCGGCTTCTGGGCCGCAGCCTTTCAGTTCAATCCGCTGCCGGCGGTGACCATCCTATCGATGATGTCGATGAACAATGTCGCCGCTGGCGGGCAACGCCTGCTGATTCATGGCGCCGTTGCCCAGGTGACTGGCGTCCTGGCGGCCTGGGCGCTGCTGGGCATGCACTTCAGCACCCAAATCAGCCAAATCCAGATCTACGCCTGCCTGCCGATGTTGACCCTCTACCCCCTGGCACTGGGCATGGTCTGCTATCGGTTGGCGATGAAACTGTCCGAACACAAGCGCACCTTGAGTACCCTGAGTCGCACCGACAGCCTCACCGGCCTGCTCAACCACGGTTCCTGGAAAGACCTGCTGCAGATCAAATTCCTCAAGTGCCTGGAGCATAAGGCCCAGGCCAGCATCGCCCTGATCGACGTCGATCACTTCAAGCTGATCAACGACAGCTACGGCCACATCATCGGCGATGCGGTATTGCGCCAGTTGAGTGGCGAGTTGCGGCGCAACTTGCGCCAGGATGACCAGGCCGGCCGTTACGGTGGCGACGAATTTTGCGTGATCCTGCCCGGCCTGCACCCGCAGCAGGCAGTGGAGGTGATGGAGCGCTTGCGTGAAGCCTTCAGCCATTACCGACACCCGGACGTTCCCGAGTTGCGCGTCAGCCTGAGCATCGGCCTGGCAGCCTTTCAGCAGGGTTTCAATGACACCGCCGACTGGCTCAACGAGGCCGACAAAGCCTTGTACCAGGCAAAAAACACCGGGCGCAATAAAATCACCAGCGCCGCAATGCCCCCTGAGCCCGCCTTTGCCTGAGCCGCTGCCCGGCCAAAAACTTATACAAAATCTGGATAAATGCAGTTTTTGTACAAGTTTATTTAGATTTGTACGGTGTTAGCCATCATAATGCCGCCACTGCTCCCCCCTCCTGGAAGAGCGGCATCGCCCCATAGAATGAACCGCCGACCCACCCCAATTTGAATTGATTTGTAGACATGACGCCCTTCCTCCAACGACACCTCAAGGCTCAGCCCGGGTGCCGTGAAGGCTGAAATACCCGCTACCAGTTCAGTGTCAGTCATGGAGCGCTGGCACCCAGCAGACCCTGCCCAAGACCCTCGGGATCTTTTGGCATACAGGCGCACTCAATAGGGACCCACTCGACGCTTCCCACCGAGCACCAGCCACCATGCTATTCAACCGCCACAACAAGACCATCGAAACCCTGCAGCACACCGTTGCCCAACAAGCTGGCCTGCTCGAAGCCCTCGAACGCTCCATGGCCGTCGTCGAGTTCGATCTACAGGGCCGAGTGCTGCGCGCCAATGACAACTTCCTCAAGACCATGGGCTACCGCGCCGAACAGGTGCTGGGCCAATCCCACCAGCAGTTTTGCAGCACCGAGTTCGTGCGCAGCAATGGGTACCGCCAGCTCTGGACGCGCCTGCAAAACGGCCAGTTCGAATCGGGCACCTACGAACGGCTCAACGGCAGCGGGCAACCGATCTGGCTGGAGGCGACCTACAACCCGATCAAGGACGCGACGGGCAAGGTCATCAAGGTGGTCAAATACGCCCTGGATGTCACCGCCAAGGTGCAACAGGAAACGGAAGCCAAGGCCAAGCTGCAAGCCATCGACCGCGCCATGGCGGTGATCGAGTTCAACCTCGACGGCAGCATCATCAGCGCCAACCAGAACTTCCTCAATCGCATGGGCTACACCCTGGCCGAACTGCAAGGCAAACATCACCGGATATTCTGCAAGCCAGAGCTGGCCAACAGCAGCGCCTACCAGGATTTCTGGCGCCGGCTCAATCAGGGCGAGCTGTTCAACGGCCAGTTCGAGCGTGTCGACAAACAGGGCCGCACCCTGTGGCTGGAAGCCAACTACAACCCGGTGTATGACGCCGCTGGGCGCCTGATCAAAGTGGTGAAGTTCGCCTCGGATGTCACCCAACGAGTGGAACAGCACGAGCAGGACGCCCGCAGCGCCAGCCAGGCCTACCACATCTCCATGGAGACGCGGAAAGTGGCCGAACAAGGCACCGAGGTGATCCAGCAAGCGGCCAGCGAAATGCGCCACATTGCCAGCAATATCGAAGACTCCTCGGCCTTGATCGCCAAACTCGGTGACCGCTCCGAACAGATCACCGCGATCGTCAACACCATCCGTTCCATCGCCGACCAGACCAACCTCCTGGCCCTCAATGCCGCCATCGAGGCCGCCCGCGCCGGCGAGCAAGGCCGGGGCTTTGCCGTGGTAGCCGATGAAGTCCGGCAACTGGCGGCCCGCACCAGCGGTTCGACGGCGGAAATTTCCGAGATGATCGAGAAGATCCAGAACGAAACCCAGCAAGCGATCAAAAGCATGGACGGCACCCGCGACCGGGCGGCCAAAGGCGTGGGCCTGGCCGATCAGGCCGGTACCGTGATCCTGCAGATACGCGAAGGCACCGGCCACGCCGTCCAGGCGGTGAGCATGTTCGCCAGCGAACGCGGCGCACTCTGAGCCAGGGGATGCCGACGCGGGTTAACGCGTCGGCGGCACGGGGTGGCGCTATAGTTGCGCGATCGTCTGCCCGGTAGAAAATCCCCATGACCACCAAACGCCCTGAAGAAACCCCAGCCCCAGCTGTCGACCACCTGCGCTTCCATCGCCGCCACGCCCACCTGGCCCCCACCTTCGGCACCGACGCCTTCGCTTTGAGGGCCGAAGCCTTCGCCCGCTTCTTTGGCACGCCGACCTTTCTCGGGGCCCAGACCCTGATCGTACTGGTCTGGATCGGCCTCAACCTCAGCGGCGTCACCACTTTCGACGTCTACCCCTTTATCCTCCTCAACCTGGCGTTCAGCCTGCAGGCAGCCTACGCGGCACCGCTGATTTTGCTGGCACAGACCCGCCAGGCCGCCCGTGACAAAGCCCAGGCCGATGCCGATGCGCAACACCGCGAAGCCCTGGCCGTGGCCAACAGCGAGCGGCAGGCCCAAGCCGCCCACAGCAGCGCGCAATTACTGGAGCTGCTGGAGCAAAACACCCGCCTCACCGAAATGACCAAGCAACTGACCGAACGCATCGAAAACCTGACCAGCGAGATGCATCAGCACTTTGTCCGCAAGGAACCGCCCCAGGCTTGAGGGTCAAGGCAGGCGAACGTGGCGCGCCAGTTCGTCGAACAGGGCCACCACCGAGCGCAGCGCCCGACAGTCCGGGCGGGTCAACAGCCACAGCCCGGTGTCATGGCCCAAGGGTTCGCTCAGCGGCTCCAGCCCACCGCCGATAAGGAAGTCCGGCAGCGCAGCCACCCCCAAGCCCGCACGCACCAACTCGGTCACCGACTGCATGCTGTTGCAGCGGTAGCTGGGGCGCACACCCGGCCATTGACTGCGGCGCCAGGTCACCGTGGGGTGATCGGGCAGAAAATCGTCCGGGGCAATCCAGGCCACGCGAGACAGATCAGTGCAGTCGACCCGTTGCCGATAGGCAGCACTGGCACACACTCGATAAGCCACGGTTCCGAGGCGCCGGCCCACCAAGTGCTCCGGTGGCGCGGCAGTCAGGCGCAGGGCGATATCGGCGTCGCGACGGCTGAGGTTGGCAAAGTCGTTGGAGGTGCACAGCTCCACGGTCAACGCCGGGTAGCCGGGCATGAACTGCGCCAGGGCCGGCAGCAGCAACCCTTGCAACACCGAATCGGTGCAGGTCAGGCGCACGGTGCCACTGATGATTTCCCCGCCCTGGTCCACACCGATCCGCGCCGCCTCCAGGGCTTGTTCGGCACGCTCGGCCTGTTGCGCCAGAGTCTGCGCCAGGCTGGTGGGCAGGTAGCCCGCCCGGCTCTTATCGAACAGTTGCTGGCCCAGGGCGGCCTCCAGACGGCGTACCGCGCGAAACACCGTGGACACATCGACCCTGAGCAGCGCCGCGGCACGGGCCAGTGACCCGCCGCGCACCAGGGCAAGAATCAGGACGAGGTCGGGGTAGTCAAGCTGATAGTGCGTGGCTGCATTGATCAATTGGATAAACGCCAATATTGATTGCGTGGGCGCCAATTTATAGTGGCCGCCAGGAATCAACAAGCCATCGTCCCCCAGGGAGCCTCCATGCACGCCAACCGACCCCAGCCCCACGTTCGCATCGCCCTGATTGGCGACTACGACCCGCAGATCACCGCCCATCAAGCCATTCCCCAAGCCCTGGAGATGGCCGCGGCCGCCACCGAGGTCGAGCTGACCTACCAATGGCTGGGCACCGACTCCCTGAATGCGGACGCTCAGTTGGAGGGCTTCGATGGCATCTGGTGTGTGCCCGGCAGCCCTTATCGCCACCTTGATGGCGCGCTACTGGCAATCCGCGTGGCCCGGGAGCAACAACGGCCCTTCCTCGGCACCTGCGGCGGCTTTCAACATGGGGTGCTGGAATACGCGCGCCATGTCTTGGGCTGGGCGGACGCCGAGCACGGTGAACTGCACCCGGAGGCGCAACGGGCCCTGCTCACGCCCTTGAGCTGCTCACTGGTGGAAGCCGTCGACAGCATTCGTCTGCAGCCCGGCAGCCGCATCGCCGAGGCCTATCAAAGCCTGGAGATCATCGAGGGTTATCGCTGTCGTTACGGGGTCAATCCGCAGTTCGCCGATGCGCTGCTGAGCGGTGCGCTGGTCGCCACCGGGCACGACACAGCGGGCGACCTGCGAGCGGTCGAGCTCAAGGGCCATCGGTTTTTTGTCGCGACCCTGTTTCAGCCCGAACGCGCAGCCTTGGCCGGCAAGGTACCGCCCCTGGTGTGCGCCCTGCTCAACGCTTGCAAGGAGCCACACTGATGATCGGCAGCACACCCGCCCCCCCTTATTACGCAGTGATCTTCAGCTCACAACGCAGCGCCGCCGACCCGGACTACGATCAGGCCGCCCAGCGCATGGTCGAACTGGCCAGCCAGCAACCGGGGTTTCTCGGTGCGGAGTCCAGCCGCGATGAGCAAGGTTTTGGCATCACCGTGTCTTACTGGCGTGACGAAGCAGCGATCCTGGCCTGGAAGCACCATGCCGAACACAGCGTCATCCGCGAGCGCGGCCGTGCAGACTGGTACAGCCATTGCCACACCCGGGTGTGCAAAGTCGAACGGGCGTATCGCTTCGAACGCTAGAGTTGATCCAGGCGCTGACGCAGGTCGTCGGCCTGGGCGCTCACCGCGTCGCGCATCTCGTCGGGCATTTTGGCCAACTGCCGATACACCATCCCCAGCCGATGATTGCCTTCGAGCAACGGCTGGTGGCGGGCGAAAAAGTCCCAGTACAGCGCATTGAACGGGCAGGCACGCTCACCGATGCGGACCTTTTTGTCGTAGTGACAGCCCCGGCAGTAATCGCTCATGCGGTCGATATAGGCCGCACTGGACACATAGGGTTTGGTCGCCAGCAGGCCACCGTCGGCAAACTGGCTCATGCCCAGGGTGTTGGGCAACTCGACCCATTCGAAGGCATCGATATAGACCCCCAGGTACCACTGGTGCACCTCATAGGGATCAAGTCCGGCCAACAGGGCAAAATTGCCGATGACCATCAGCCGCTGAATATGGTGCGCATAGGCCTGCTCCAACGACTGGCCGATGGCATGGGCCAGGCAGCGCATGCGGGTCTGGCCGGTCCAGAACCATGACGGCAGCGGCAGGTCATGGGCAAACACGTTGCTGCGTTCGTAACCGGGCATCTGCGCCCAGTAGACCCCGCGCACATACTCGCGCCAACCGAGAATCTGCCGGATAAACCCCTCGACCGACGCTAAGGGTGCCACGCCCTGGTGATAGGCGTCTTCGGCCCGCTGCACCACTTCCCGGGGGTTGAGCATCTTGGTGTTCAGGGCAAACGACAGCAACGAATGAAACAACCGCCAGGCCCGGCTGCTCATGGCGTCCTGGAACTCGCCAAAATGCTTCAGCTCGTGCTCGATAAACCCCTGCAACTGCTGCAGCGCTTCGTCGCGATTCAGCGGCCAGGCCAGTTGTTCGGCGGCTACGCTGCCAAAGCTCTGGACCCCTGCGGCCTGAATGCTCTGCCACAGCAGGGAATGATCATGCCGCGGACGACTGTCGGCCGACTCGAACGGCATCCCGGGCCACGCCTGGCGGTTGTCGTGGTCGTAATTCCACTGGCCACCCAGGGGCTTGCGCTTAGGGTCCAGCAGCACGCCTTCGACCACCCGCAGCGTGCGATAGAAGTGCTCCATCAACCAATGCTCGCGCCCGGCGAAGATCAACTGCGCCTGCTCCCGGGCGGTGTAGAAGTGCTCGCTGTCGACCATCGTCGAGGGGATGGCCAGGGCCTCGCAGTAACCCAGTAATTGCTGGTCCAGGCGCCATTCATCCGGGGCCTGGTACTCGAAGTGGCTGGCCCCGTACCGCGCCAACAGGGCATCCAGGTTGCGGGTCAGGCACTGGGTGTTGTCCGGGTCGTCGATCTTCAGGTAACAGACGCGATGCCCGGCGGCCTCCAGGCTCGCGGCAAAGTCACGCATGGCGGCAAAGATCGCCAGGACCTTCTGCCCGTGATGCAGGACGTAGTCGGTCTCCTGGCGCACCTCCATCAGCACGTGAATCGCCTCCGCGCACGGTTGGCGAAACCAGCTGTGCAGCGGGTTGAGTTGATCGCCGAGGATCAGTCGCAAAAGGGTCATGGCAGGCCGGAGGGTTGATACGCAAAGGTGCAGAATGCCACACGTGGCTGCAGGCCGGCAGCGACAATGCTGCCCGGCCCGCGCCCGTCCACCGGCCTGAGGATCAGCTGCGTGCGGTGGCCACCAGGCTGCGCACGGCACAGATCTCCGGTACGTCAGTGCGACGCATGTACACCCGCAGCGGCTCGGTGATGTGAATCCGATCGTCGATGTTCTGCTCCAGCAGCAACTGGATGAGCTCGCGCTTGAGGGTCATGGTCTGGTCGGTGGCCGGGGCCCAGACGAATTCGCTGGTGGGAATGATGGCGTCGTCGGCGACGTCCATGCCGAAGGAGTCTTCGCTGAAACGCACAATGTGCTTGCCGGTCTTGCGGTTGAACCCGACAAAACCCTGAAGCTGGTCGGCGGCCTGACAGATAAGTTCGGACGTAATGCGCATGGTAAACCTCACTCAAGGTCCCGCAGGACAGGTGGTCAATGGTTTACACGCTTGGCAGAGGGCACAGATGCTTATGGGGTTTCCCTCTGATGGGGAAACTGCAGGGGTCAAGACTACTGCAAAGCCGAGGAAAAAAACGCCCGAATAATTTTTTTGACACACAGCCATGGCGCTATGGCGATAGCGTAAGGCGTTGCCTATTGATAAAAGAGAACGCTCCCCCGGCCCCGAAAGGAACTCGAAGATGCCCGCGACCTTTTCCCTGAACGCCCTGCTGCTGAGCCTGCTGCTTGCCGCCAGCCAAACCCAGGCTGCCAGTGCGCACGATCCCAAGGCCGTGGCCGCCAGCCATGGCATCGCCTACCCGGCGGTGATCGCCCACCGCGGCGCGTCCTACGATGCACCGGAATCCACTGCAGCGGCCTACAAACTGGCCCGGGACCTGGGGGCCGACTATTTGGAGCTGGACCTGCAACGCAGCAAGGATGGTGTGCTGCTGGCCCTGCATGACGACAACCTGCTGCGCACCAGCGACGTAGCCAGCAAGTTTCCCGAGCGCAAGAACAGCTCCGTCAGCGCCTTTACCCTGGCCGAACTGAAAACCCTCGACGCTGGCAGTTGGTTCAACCAGGCCTATCCACAACGCGCCCGCCCCAGTTATGTCGGCCTGCAGATCCTGACCCTGGATGAAGTGATCGATATCGCCCAGGGCAATCCGCAGCACAAACCCGGGCTGTATATCGAGACCAAGGGCCCCAGCCATTTCCCGGGCATCGAGCAAGACCTCAAGGCCAAGCTGCAGGAACGTGGCTGGCTGAACACCTCCGGCGTCCCTTCGGAAAAAGGCCAGCAGGCCATCGGCGAGGGCAAGGGCCGTGTGGTGTTGCAGACCTTCGACAAGCACAGTCTGGAACTGCTGCGCCAGGCCATGCCCAACGTGCCCGCCGTGTTGCTGCTGTGGGTGGCTGAAGGCAGCATCGAACCGCTGTCCAAGGTCAAGTTCGCCGACAGTGGCGAGCCTGACAAAGCCCACTATTACGCCAAGCAACAACCCAAGGACCGCGCCGCGTTCCAACAGTGGGTCGACTACGCCAAGGCCCAGGGCGCCGTCGGTACCGGCCCTTCCGTGGCCCTGCGCCAGGGTGGCGACCAGAGCTACGCGGACCTGGTGCAACCCTGGATGAATCAATACACCCACGAACAGGGCCTGCTGGTGCACGCCTACACCGTCGATGAGCCGGTGGACTTCAAGCAGGTGCTGGACGCCGGTGTCGACGGCATCTTCAGCAACCGCAGCGCGGAGTTGCTGACCTACCTCAAGCGCCCGCCCAGCCGCAGCGTGGCCCAAGTGCTTGACGCCAACGGCTACTGAGGATGGCCCTGCAACAGTGGCGCGGCCGGTTGTGGCTGGGGCCTGACTACGCCCTGCTGCAAGGCACCCTGGGGCCCACCGCGGCCCATGCCCACTACGCCCATCAAGTACTGATTGCGCCCGAGCAGCCGGTCACCCTCAGCCTCGATGGCGTGGTGCAAACCACCCACTGGCTGTTGATTGAAAGCTTGCGGAGGCATGCCATTGTCGAGGCCCCCGGCGAGGTATTGAGTGTCTACGCCGAACCACGGCTGCTGAATGGCGGCACCTTGCACACGCATCTGCGGGGCGCCGAATGTTCGTTGCCGGGCCTGGAAGCGGCCCTGCGCCAATGCCCGCGCCAGCCCCTCAGTGACAGCCGGGTCAGCCTGGCACTGATGGCCCTGGATAACGCCCTGACAGACAAGGTCCCCGCGGCGACCCTGGCGGCCCGGGCCCACCTCTCCCTGAGCCAGCTGGAACGCCTGTTCGCCCGGGACGTGGGCCTGCCCGTGCGGCGCCTGGTGCTGTGGCGACGCCTGCGCCTGGCGATGGCCCTGGTACTGACCGGGCAGCGGGTCACCGAGGCCGCCCATGGCGCCGGGTTTGCCGACTCGGCGCACTTCTCCCGGACCCTCAAGAGCCTGTTCGGCGTCACGGCCGGGCAAGCCCTGCAAGGTCTTGAACTGCGCGTACTGGATTGACTCAGGAGCGCAGTGGCTTAGGCACCGGTGGCTCATCGCTCAACGTCACCGCCAGGAATGGATCACACAACTGCGCCCGGTAATCCCGTGGAAAGTCCGGGCGGCTGCCAATGCCCAGGTCGCCGTCGCGAATGGGGTACTCGGCACTGTGGAAGGCCGTGCCCAACAGCCAGTCCCAAAAAGTGAAGAACAAGGCGAAATTCACATTGCCGGCCTTGCCGTACTTCATGTGATGAAAGCGATGCACCGGGGCCCAGGCAAAGACCCAGCGCAAAGGCCCCAGGCGCATATCGACATTGGAATGCTGCAACAACAGCTGGACGGCAATGGCCCAGGCCAGCAACTCGGCCACCGATAGGGGAATGCCCAGCACCAGTAACGGCAACAAGCCGGCGGACGCTTCCACGGCCTGGTGCAGGGGATGCTTCATCAAACCGTTGAACCCGTACAGCCGTTGCACGCTGTGGTGCACCGCGTGCAGGCGCCAGAGCCAGGGCAGCCGGTGACTGAAGTAATGGGCCAGGGTGATGCCACAATCGGCCACCACGATTGCCAGCAACAACTGCCCCCACAACGGCCATTGCCGGGGCCACAGGCCATCCACCGCCAGCAGGCTGACCATTACCGGCAACAGCAACAGGCCCAAGGCATTCAGGCTCTCATTGACCAAGGCGTGCAGCGCATCGCGCCGGCGATCCTGGCGAGCACGGTTCCAAGCGGGCTCATAAGGCAGCCACCACTCGGCCAGAAACGACACCCCGAGCGCCAGCGCAAACAGTGCCAGCAGCCACCCCGCCGATGCCCCGCGCTCGCCCACCCAAAAAATTCCGGCGCCGATAAAACCGACCCAGAACAGCGGCCCGTACAGCACTTTGATGATCCACCGCATAACCGCCTCCATTGATTGAGGCGCCAGCTTGCCGCCCGGTGAATAAGCGGCGATTGAACAAACGGCGCAAAGCGTCCGCGTAATTAAGGGTGAATTAAGTTCAGCTGGTTAACCTGAGGCCACTTAAACAGCTCACCCAAGGAATCAAGACATGAAAAAGCTCACTGCCCTGTTCGCTGCCACTGCCCTGACCCTGACTGCCGGCCTGGCCCAAGCCGACGTTCGCCCGGACTTGATCCCTGGCCTGCTCAAAGCCGGCAGCATCATGGACCTGGAAAAACTCAACCAGGCCGCCCTGGCCCAACACCCAGGCACCACCGCGACCAATATCACCGACACCGAGCTGGAGCAGACCGCTGCTGGCACCTATGTCTACCAAGTCGAACTGCGTGACACCAAAGGCGTGGAATGGGACGTGGACCTGGACGCCAAGACCGGCAAAGTCCTGAGCAACAAGCAAGACAAGTAACCCCCACACAAAAACGCCGCGTGACCCCAAGGTCGCGCGCGTTTTTGTGTGCGCTGAAAAATCAGGCGGTGGTGCTGACCAGCGAACCGGACGTACTGCTGTCGGAGTCCTGCAGGGCCTGCAACAAGGCCGCGGTGGCGGTTTGCAGCGAAGCGCTGGTGGAGGAAACCTGAGATTGCGCGGCGGCCACGTTGGCAGCCTTGGCGTCAGCGCTTTCTTCCTTGGCTTGGGCGGCCTGCAACTGGCGCTGTTCTTCCTGCAACTGCTTTTGCAGTTCGGCGATCTGCTTGCGCAGTTCCTTGACAGTATCGGACTCCTCGCTGCTGCTCGAACTGCTGTCGCCAGCCGGCGCTGCGCCGCCGGCCGGGGCCGCTTTGCTCGAATCGCTGGTGCTGTCGGTGGCACCGATCGCCGTGCTGTCGGTGGTGGTTTCGCTGTCGCTGCTCGCGGCTTTGGTGGTGCTGCTGGTGAGGGGCTGGGTAATGGTGACGGAGGTGAGGCTGACCATGGGTAATGTCCTGACGGGTGATGGGATAACCGGTCATCGACAGCACAAGGTCCAGCTTGAGAGTGATCGTGTATCGACACAGTAAGCATGTCGATACAGACCCGGCCCATCAGGCGCTCAAGCGCGCCGTCACTTCATTCAACTGACCAGACAAGCCGTGCAAGTTGCGGCTTGCCGCCTCGGTGCGCTGCACGTTGTCGAGATTGGTACTGGCGATGGCGGTGATCTCGGTGAGGTTGCGAGAAATGTCCTCGGCCACCGATGTCTGCTCTTCCGCCGCCGTGGCGATCTGCCGGTTCATGTCACGGATCGCCTCCACCGCTGCCGTAATGCGTTCGAGCATCGCCCCGGCCTGGGTCACTTGCTCGACACTTTCCTCACTGCGCGACTGGCCGCTTTCGATGGCCTGGGCCGCATCCACCGCACCGGTCTGCACCGTGTGGATGATCTGATTGATCTCGCTGATGGACGCCGCCGTGCGCTGGGCCAGGCTACGGACTTCGTCGGCGACCACGGCAAACCCGCGCCCGGCCTCACCGGCCCGGGCCGCCTCGATGGCCGCATTGAGGGCCAGCAGGTTGGTTTGCTCGGCGATCCCGCGAATCACTTCCAGGACCTTGCCGATCCGTCCGCTGTCGCTTTCCAGGCGACGAATCACTGTGGCGGTGTTGGCAATCTCGCCACGCATCTGGGTGATGGTGTGAATGGTGCCCTGCATCACCTGCTCGCCCTGCTGCGCCGAGTGATCGGCATCATCGGCGGCCCGCGCCGCATCGGCGGCGTGGCGCGCCACTTCCTGGGCCGTCGCAGACATTTCGTTCATCGCCGTGGCTACCTGATCGGTGCGGTTGAATTGCTCATTAGTGCCTTGGGACATCAGCCCGGCAATCGCATTCAGTTCGCCGCTGGCGCTGTCCAGGTCCGAGGCACTGCGCTGCAGACGGTTAAAGGTTTCCGCAAGGAAATCGCGCAAGGTGTTGGCCGCCACGGCCAGCTTGCCCAGCTCATCCTGGCGGGTACTGGCCACGCGCTCGGACAGACGGCCACGGCTCAGTTGGGCCACGTACTCGATCAACTCACGGATCGGCTGCACCAGGCTGCGGTTGACCAGCCACAGGCTGAACAAACCAATCAACGCCCCCGAGACCAGCATCACCAGAATCCCGATCCATACCGTGCGCTCGGCGTCGGCACTGATCAGCAAGGACTGCGCGCCGCCCTGCTGGCGCAACTCGCTGACCAGGCTGCTCATCTGCTCGCTGGTGGCGCGGTCCACGCCCTTGACGGCTACATCGCCGGCCGCCGCATCAGCCCCGGCCGCCACGTAGGCGTCACGCCCTTTCTGGTAGGCACTGCCCAACAAGCGATGCTCTTCACGCAGGCGCTCGATGCGGGTCTTGAGCGCACTGTCGACCCCAGGCGTTGCCGCCAATTGCCCGAGAATGTCCTGCACCTCGCGCTGCCGCGCCTCGAACTGGGTCCAGTACTTGTTCAGTTCCTGAGGCTCCTTGCCGCGCAACAAAACGTTTTTCCATTCCTGCACCTGCACCTTGAATTGCAGGTTGGCTTCATCGATCAACTGGGAGGTGTGCAAAGGTCCGTCGATCAGGGCGCGATAGCTTTGCACGCCACTGGACAGAAAATGAAAACACGCCAAGGCGATCAACAGCATCGCCAGCAGGCTGCCGCTCAACAGGGTGAGCACTTGCGCTCTCAGGGATTTTTGCAAAGACATCGTGGGGATCTCATGGCGGGGATAAAGCAGGCCCAAAACACCTGCGTAACGTCGTGACATCCCTGTCGGGCACACCTAAAGGTGCCTTGTGTTGTCAGCGTGATCGGCGCGTCGAAGACTTTCTTGAGCCACGCCGACTGCCGGTTATGACCCCCTTATATTGCTCGCCGAACTGTCACAAAAACGTCAAAAAACCTTGGGATGATAGGGCTCAAGTGAACCTGTGAAACCCAGCCACAGGCGCCCTCTCTCCTGCGAGACGCCATGAACCACAGCATCGACCAAAGCCACCGTGATTCCGACCTGTTCGGCCTGCTGTACGGCTTCAGTTTTCGCCCTGGCGAACGCGGTCGCGAGCTGGACTCGGCCAAGGCCCTACAGGCCCTGCAACACCCTGACGACGGCGACGAATTCCTCTGGTTGCACCTGAACCTGGCCCACGCGGCGTGCGAGCGCTGGATGAAGGCGCACCTGCAATTGCCCGAGGAGTTCTTCGAGGCCCTGCACGAGGGGTCGCGCTCCACACGCATCGAACACGTGGACTCGGCCCTGCTGGCGGTGGTCAACGACGTGGTGTTCAACCTCAGCAACATGGTGTCTTCGGACATTTCCACGCTCTGGGTCTGTGCCCGCAGCCGCCTGATCATCAGCGCCCGCCTGCAGCCCCTGCACTCGGTGGACAAGCTGCGCTCATCGGTCAAGGCCGGCGAATGCTTTCGCTCCCCCCTGGAACTGCTGGTGCACCTGCTGCGGGACCAGGGCGAAGTGCTGACCCAGATCGTGCGCAAGACCAGCCTCAGCGTCGATCAGATCGAAGACCAGTTGCTGGCGGCCCGGGTCGCCAGCAACCGCGCCGAACTGGGGGCCATGCGTCGGGTGCTGGTGCGCCTGCAACGGCTGCTGGCCCTGGAGCCCGGCTCCCTGCTGCGGCTGCTCAACCGGCCACCGCAATGGCTGCAGAAGGAAGACGTCAAGGAGCTGCGCAAATCCACCGAAGAGTTCGCCCTGATCATCAACGACCTCACCGCCTTGGGCGAGCGCATCAAACTGCTGCAGGAAGAGATCGCCGCCAACCTCAACGAGCAGAGCAACCGCACCCTGTTCACCCTGACCGTGGTCACGGTGCTGGCGCTGCCGATCAACATCATCGCCGGCTTCTTTGGCATGAACGTGGGTGGCATTCCGTTTTCCGGAGACCCGGAGGGCTTCTGGATCCTGGTGGCGCTGGTGGCCACCTTCACCGTGATCGCCGGGCGCTGGGCCTTCCGCAAGCGCCAGGACTACTGACCCCACCTTGCCGGCGAAGGCGCCCCCAAGGTAGGTGCCAGGCTTGAGGGCCTCTTCGCCGGCAAGCCGGCTCCTACGGGATGAGCGGGATGGCGGGATGAGCACGATGGCCGCGCGGGATCGACCTGATCAACGGAACGGCTCAATCGCGTAAACCATGATCTGAGGCAGCCTCTCTGTAACATTTGGCAACGATCATGGGCGACATTCCTCCCACCCACAGGATTGTCCGGCCATGGCCACCCCATCCCTGACTGCCGCCACCTCCCGCCCCGAGACACGCCCCTCACTGGATAAAAAACCTGGCCCCTTCACCCTTGTGGTGTTCTTTGCCGTGCTGGCCATGGGGTTGTTGTTCACCGCCTACAGCCTGGTGCACGACATGCACGAACTGGGCACCACGGTCACCACTTGGACGCCCTTTCTGTTGCTGGGCGTGGCGCTGCTGATCGCCCTGGGCTTTGAGTTCGTCAACGGCTTCCACGACACCGCCAATGCCGTGGCCACGGTGATCTACACCCATTCGCTGCCGCCGCACTTCGCGGTGGTCTGGTCGGGTTTCTTCAATTTCCTCGGGGTCTTGCTGTCCAGCGGCGCGGTGGCCTTCGGCATCATCGCCCTGTTGCCCGTGGAGCTGATTTTGCAGGTGGGCTCATCGGCCGGTTTCGCCATGATCTTCGCCCTGCTGATCGCCGCCATCTTGTGGAACCTCGGCACCTGGTGGCTGGGGCTGCCGGCCTCGTCGTCCCACACCCTGATCGGCTCGATCATCGGCGTCGGCGTGGCCAATGCCCTGATGCACGGCCGTGACGGCACCAGCGGCGTGGACTGGGGCCAGGCCACCAAGGTCGGCTACGCCCTGCTGTTCTCGCCCTTGATCGGCTTCGTCTTCGCCGCCCTGCTGCTGTTGGCCCTGCGCCTGTTCGTGAAGAACCGTGCGTTGTACAAGGCCCCCAAAGGCAATACCCCGCCGCCGTGGTGGATTCGCGGCATGTTGATCCTGACCTGCACCGGGGTGTCGTTCGCCCACGGTTCCAACGATGGGCAAAAAGGCATGGGCCTGATCATGCTGATCCTGGTGGGCACCCTGCCGATGGCCTATGCGCTGAACCGCACCATGCCGGCAGACCAGGCCCTGCAGTTCGCCGCTGTGGCCGAAGTCACCCAACAAGCCCTGGTGAAAAGCGCACCGCAACCGGCACCGGCCGACCCGCGTCCCGTGCTCTCCGAATACGTGCGCAGCAAACAGGCCAGCCCCGAACTGATCCCGGCCCTGGCCGCCCTGGCCGGCTCCATCGGCAGTGAGGTCAAGGGTTACGGCTCGCTGTCCAAGGTGCCCGCCGAAGCCATGGGCAACGTGCGCAACGACATGTACCTGACCAGCGAAACCATTCGCCTGATGGACAAAAACGCGGTGGGCAATTTCGACGCCGACACCCAGGGCAAGCTGCAACTGTTCAAGCAGCAGATCGACAACGCCACGCGCTTTATTCCGCTGTGGGTGAAGATCGCCGTGGCCATCGCCCTGGGCCTGGGCACCATGGTCGGCTGGAAACGCATCGTGGTGACCGTCGGCGAGAAGATCGGCAAGACCCACCTGACCTACGCCCAGGGTGCCTCGGCAGAAACCGTGGCCATGCTGACCATCGGCGCGGCGGACATGTTCGGCCTGCCGGTATCGACCACCCACGTCTTGTCCTCGGGGGTGGCCGGAACCATGGTGGCCAATGGCGGCGGGTTGCAGATGCGCACCATCCGCAACCTGGCCATGGCCTGGGTCCTGACCTTGCCGGCGGCGATCCTGCTGTCGGGCAGCCTGTACTGGCTGTTCACCCAACTGTTCTGATCAGCGCCCGCTTGCCCGCCGCCCTGTCAGCCGACGGCGGGCAAGCGGCCCCGCAAGCGACTGGCCAGCCCGGCCTGCAAGGCAAACGCCAGGACCCCGGTCAGCGGCGCCGAGAAACTGGCCAGGCCGCCCCCCGCCCACATCAGCATCAGCCCCAGGGCCGTGCCGCCGAACCAGGCTGTCAGCCCCACCGGGTTGAAGGCCGCCACGCGATCAATCGCCGCCACGTCGGTACGCCCCAACAGAATCTGCGCCAAGGCCACGCCGACCCAGGCCACGACAAAGATCCCCTGATAGGCCAGGGCCTTGAGCAGGTAGGCGAACACATCCGCCAGCATCAGGCCGTAGACAATGATCCCCACCGCCACCGCCCACATCAGGTAGGAGCCGCGCAGACCGAAACGACCGAAGAACGCCTGCATGTTCAAGGTCGCCAGGTAGTAGTTGGCGGTGTTGATCCGGGTTTGCGTGGCCCAGACGAACAACAGCCCCCAGAGCCCCATCAACTGCAAGATCGCCATCACCACCGAGACTTCATTGAGCGCGCCTTCATGGGGAATGCTGCTCACCAGGTAGATCCCCGCGGCGCCGTTGAGCAAAAAGGTCACCGCGTAGAACGGCATGCCGAAGTTCCAGCGACCGTGATAAGCGGCGTCTGCCGGCTTGCCGAAACGTGCGTAGTCGAAGGTGAACAGCATCAGGATCCACACCCCCATGTAGGCTACGAAGCAATCCCACCAGCCCGTGCTACTGGGATTGGCCGGGCCGAAATCCAGCCATTGCGGCTGGTAGCCATAACGGCTGATGGACAGGCCCACGGCGAACAGCAAGCCACCCAGATACACCGGCAACAGCACACCGTTGAGCTTGTCCAGCCAGTGCTGCACGCTGCCCAGGATCAGCGGCACGCTGTACAGCACCACCACCAGCGCCGCCAGCGGATACTGCAGTTGCGGGTATAGGTGGTTGAGGGCCACGGCGATCACCGAACCTTCGAACACCGCGTAATAGATCGCCGTGGAGAAGAAAATCAAGGTCGCCAGGCAGGCCCCGGTGCTGCCAAACAACAACCGTGAAAACAGCGCCACCGAGAGCCCGCTGCGCATGGCGAAGCGGCTGAGCACAGTGTTCACCAGGCCATAACTGAGCACCGACAGGAGCATGCCGATCAGTGCATTGCGGGTGCCGTAAGACAGGGCCAGGGAAGCGCCGACGACGATGTAGAACATCGCGCTGCACACCGCCCACCAGGCCATGGTCAGGGACAGTCGCCCCATGCGCGCCTCACTGGGCACGGCAACGCTGGTCGGGTCCTGCCCGGTTTGATTCGATTGCGATAAAGCTGCCATTGGCGTGAACTCCAGAACCAATCAAGGGTTGAAGCGCGGGCAGCCGTCACCGCACCGAAGTGCGGCGTTGGCGTACCTTTTGGCATGGCCCGCGCGATGCGGCGGGCAGAGTCAGGAAGGGAAGAGCTTGTTCAGACAGCTGAGCTTTTTCTTATAGGAGCGCCGGGCTTCCAGCGCTTCTTCGAGGGTCACCGCCACAAAGCGGGCCTTCTGGTTGGGCTGCATCTGGCCGATCAGGTCGAGGTCGGCACTGATCACCGTGCCGATCATGGCGTAGCCGCCACCGGACACCGCATCCCGGTGCAGGACAATGGGTTCAAGCCCTGCCGGCACCTGGATCGAACCGATGGGGTAGCAACTGTCGACGATGTTCGACGGATCGGAACCCGCGCCGAACGGCTGCTCCCGGGGCTGGAAGCTCAAGGCGCTGCCGCCCTTGAAGCGATAGCCGATGCGGTCGGCTTCCGAACCCACGGTCCAGGGTTCGGCGAAGAAGCTGACCTTGGCCGCGTCGCTCAAGCGTTCGTAGTACAGGCCCGGCACTACCCGCAGGGTGATTTCGCCCCCAAGGGATTGGCGCAGCGCCATGGGCAAACTGGCACCGGGACGGCTTTTGCCGCTGGCGACACCCACCGGCAGCTCATCCCCAGCCGCCAAACGCCGCCCCTGAAAACCGCCCAGGGCGCCCAAGGCATAGGTCGAGCGACTGCCCAACACCAGCGGCACATCGATGCCACCGGCCACCGCCAGGTACGCTCGGGCCCCAGCCTTGGGAAAGTCGAAGCGCAGCACTTGCCCGGCCTTGACCGCAAAGGCGGTGTCCAGGTGCATGTCCACACCATCGAGTTTGGGCGTCATATGGGCGCCGCAAACCGCCACCAGGGCATCGGCGCTGAACGCAAGCTCCGGCCCGAGCAGCGTGCACTCCAGCCCGGCCGCTCCTGCCGGGTTGCCCACCAACTGGTTGGCCGCGCTCAGAGCGTACTGGTCCAAGGCGCCAGACGGCGGAATCCCCAGGTGATAGAAACCTTCGCGCCCCAGGTCCTGCACCGATGTGGCGAGGCCCGGTTTGATGACCTTGATCATGCCAGCACCTCCTGCAGCGACTTGGGATAGCCGACCGGGTCGGCAATGAACGCATCCAGGGAAAACTCCACCTCGCGAATACGCAAGTCAAAGCGCCCGGCCTCGACTTCGGCCACCGCCTGGTCGTAAGCCTCGCGGTCGATGGGCTTGAACTGCACGATGTCCCCCGGGCGGAAGAACACCATGTGCGCCTTGAGGTAAGCCAGTTGCTGCTGCGGGTCGTAGATGGGGGCCGGGGTGACGCCGAACATCTGGTAACCGCCGGCACCGCGCACCGAGTAGATGCAGCCGAAACAGCCGCCATGACCCAGGGTCAGTTTTGGCGTATCGGTGCGCGGCCGCAGGTACTTGGGCACCTGCAACTGCCGCTCACGCTCAACCATCTGGAACATGAACGGCAGCCCGGCAACAAACCCCACCATGGAGACGAACCAGGGCGCACCGCTGTGGGCGGCGATAAAAGCATCGACGTCCGCCAGACCGTTGATCCGCGCTGCGTACTCCAGGTCCGTGGCGCTGGGGTCCTGGTGCCGGTCACGAAAGCGCATCAGGGTTTCATGGGTCCAGGGGTCGTTGTAGAGCACCGGGATCTCGATGATCCGGGTGTGCAGGCTGCGCTCGGCCACCGCCCCGGCCTCGGCCTGCTGCACCGCCTCCAGCAGGGTGTGCGGGGCGATGCGGTCCGGGTCGAAGCGGATCTGGAACGAGGCATTGGCCAGGCACACATCCAGCACCCCATCCAACTCCAGGCGCTCCACGGCGCGGGTTACCGCCATGCCCTTGAAGAAGGCTTCCAGGGACATGCTGTCGCTGACTTCGGCGAATAGGTGCTCATCGGCACCAAAGCTGTAGCGGATCGGCTGGCTCATGCGACACCTCCGGCGCGGCGCTCGGCCAGCCAGGTTTCCAGGGTTCCCGTGTGAAAATCGGCCTGCTGCAGCCAGGGTTCGGCCAGCAGTTCACGGTGCAGCGACAAGGTACTGGCCATGCCGGTCAAGGTGGTGTGTTCTACGGCCAGCCGCGCCCGGGCCAGGGCCTCGCCACGGTCACGCCCGTGGACGATCAGCTTGGCCAACAGCGAATCGTAATAAGGCGGCACCACATAGCCCGGGTACAAGTGACTATCGACCCGCACTCCCGCCCCTTCCGGCCAGATCAACTGCTCGACCTTGCCCGGGCTGGGGAAGAAATCCCGTGCCGGGTCTTCGGCGTTCAAGCGCATCTGCAAGGCCGCGCCATTGAGTTGGATATCGCTCTGGCGAAAACCCAGGGGCTCGCCCCCAGCAATGCGCAACATGGCCTGGACCAGATCGATACCGGTGATCAGTTCGCTGATGGGGTGTTCCACCTGAATCCGCGTGTTCATCTCGATAAAGAAGAACTCGCCGGTGCTGTCGTCGTAGAGGTATTCCAGGGTGCCGGCGCCCTGGTAGCCCAAGGCTTCGGTGAGGCGCACGGCGCTGCTGCACAATTGCTCACGCTGCTCGGCGCTGAGCACCGGCGACGGTGCTTCCTCGAAGATTTTCTGCCGCCGCCGTTGCAGCGAGCACTCGCGCTCGAACAGGTGCACTGCGTGTTTACCATCGCCCAACACCTGGACTTCGATGTGCCGCGCACGGCCAATGAAACGTTCCAGGTACACCGCGCCATTGCCGAAAGCCGTCTGGGCTTCCCGTTGCGCTCGAGGGAATTCCTCGACCAATTGCGCCGCATCCTGAGCCAGGCGAATCCCCCGCCCGCCACCGCCGGCACTGGCCTTGATCAACAGCGGAAAGCCCACGTTTTCAGCGGCCTTGAGCGCGGCGTCCAGGTCGAAGAGTTCACCCGGGGAGCCCGGTACCACCGGCACTCCCGCCGCCTGCGCGGTGCGCCGGGCTTCAGCCTTGTCGCCCATGCGGCGGATGGTCTCGGCACTGGGCCCGACGAAGATTGCTCCGGCCTTGACCACCGCCTCGGCGAAGTCGGCGTTCTCGGAAAGAAAGCCATAGCCCGGATGCACCGCATTGGCACCGCTGGCCTGCAAGGCACCGAGCAGGGCCTGGACATTCAGGTAGCTCTTGTCGGCCCGCGCCGGGCCAATGATCTGCACGTCATCGGCCATGCGTGCGGCCATGGAATCGGCATCCGCCTCGCTGCAAGCGGCAACGGTAGGAATCCCCAGGGCCTTGGCCGCGCGAATGATGCGCACGGCAATCTCGCCACGGTTGGCCACCAGTAATTTGTTAATTGATCCAGTCATGCCCCGGCCCTCACTGTTCGAGCGTCGCGACGACCTGACCCGGTTCCACCGGATCACCGTCTTCCACCAAAAAGGCACTGACTTGACCCGCGCTCCCGGCGGTCAGTTCGGAGAACTGCTTCATGACTTCAATCAGGCCGATCACGGTATCGGCGCTGACGGAGTCGCCGACCTCGACGAAAGGTGCCGATTCCGGAGTGGCCTTGCGATAAAAGGTGCCCGGCAAGGGGGTGATAACACTGTATTCGGCCATGTCTGTTCCTTTTGGAATAGTTGTAGAAAGGCAGGCAAAAAATCAAAACCAGGTGAAACCCGCGTCTGCGCGCGGTGCTTCGTGTGGATGCGCCTCAGCGCGGTGCACGCACCTCGATGCCGGCCTGATCCAGCGCCGTGCGGGTGGCTTCCACCAGATCCAGAGCGCCCGGGGTGTCGCTGTGCAGGCAGATGGAGTCGAACTCGATGGCCAGGTCCTCGCCTTCAACGGTACGCACCAGGCCGCTTTGGCAGGCGCGCAGCACCTTGGCCGCCACGGCCGCCGGGTCCAGGGCGCGCACTTGGCGGGTGAAGACGATGGAACCGCTGAGGTCGTAATCGCGGTCGGCGTAGAACTCGCGGATCACCGGCTGGCCCAGCTCCTGGGCGATGTGCCAGATCACCGAATTGGGCATGCAATACAGCAGCAGCTCAGGCTCCAGCTTGCGCAGGTTCTGCACCAACAGCCGCGCGGCTTCCTCGTCCCGGGCCAGGTGCATGTAGAGCGCGCCGTGGGGTTTGATGTGCTGCAACTTGAGGCCCTGGACCCGGGCCAGCTCACGCAGGGCACCGAGCTGATAGAGCATGTCGTCGACCAATTCCTGGGCCGGTGCATTGATGTGTCGGCGGCCGAAACCCACCAGGTCACGGAACCCCGGATGAGCACCAATGGCGACACCCAAACGCTTGGCCTGTTCGATGGTGCGGCGCATGGTGCCAGGGTCGCCAGCGTGAAAGCCGGTGGCGATATTGGCCGAGCTGATAAAGCCCATCAGCTCGGTATCAACGCCATCGCCGATGGTCCAGGGACCGAAGCTTTCGCCCATGTCCGAATTGAAATCCACTGCCTGCATCACTGTTGCTCCAACTCTCGTGACTTCGTGCAGTGAAAATTAGAGCGGCCTTGACCCCTTGGGAAGATCTATTATCAGATAGAGCATCTTCTGAAAAACAGATAAAGCTACCAGGCAGCGTTGCCTTTTACGGCAACGGCGTCTGCTGGGTCGCTTTCGCCGGCAAGCCGGCTCCTACAGAGTGATGGGGAATGGAACATGTCGTTGACCTTGCGCCAGGTGCGCTACTTCGTGGCCACTGCGGAAATCGGGCAGATCTCCCAGGCGGCGATCCACTTGAATATCTCGCAGTCGGCAGTGACCACGGCGATCAAGGAGCTGGAGGCGATGCTCGCCGTGCAGTTATTCGTGCGCTCAGCCCAGGGCATGAACCTGACCGACGCCGGGCGGCATTTTCTCAACCGTGCCTATGTGATTTTGCGCAGTGTCGACGATGCACTGAACAGCCCGCTGCCGGACTACCGAGCCAGCGGTGTGCTGCACCTGGCGGCCAGCTACACGGTGATCGGCTACTTCCTGCCACACCACCTGCAACGCCTGGAGCACTGGCACCCGGACGTCACCATCGAGCTGCATGAACAGGAACGCCGGGCCATCGAGCAAGGGTTACTGGAGGGGCGTTTCGACATGGCGGTGGTGCTCACCGCCAACCTGACTCACCCGGACATCGTCTCGGAAACCCTGTTCAACTCCGAACGCCGGCTGTGGCTGCCGGCGCACCACCCGCTCTGCGAACGGGCCAGCATCAGCCTGGCGGACGTGGCTAAAGAACCCTTCATCCTGCTGACCGTCGACGAGGCCGAGCAGAGCGCCATGCGCTATTGGGAACAGGCCCATCAACAGCCTCAGGTGCGGGTGCGCACCAGCTCGGTGGAGGCAGTGCGCAGCATGGTGGCCAACGGCAGCGGCGTAGCGATCCTCTCAGACCTGGTGCATCGGCCCTGGTCGCTGGAGGGCAAGCGCATCGAAACCCTGACCCTCAGCGATGCCGTCACCCCCATGAGCGTGGGCCTGGCCTGGCACCGGGAACGGGCCTTCACCCCGGCCATGCAGGCGCTGCGCGATTACTTCCACGATGCGTTCCTGGCGCCCCAGCAACTCTCCGCCCGCCGCTAACGATGCCTGCCTTCAGGGACAGGTCCAGCGCTGTGCAGTGGCGGCGATCTGCCCGGCCAACTGGGCAATGGCCTGTTGGTGGGCCTGCACCAGGCTATTCAGTTCAACACCTGCTGGCTGGCGGATCTGGCTGCTACAGGTGAGGCTGCGGGCCGGACCACCCTCGCCCCGAAGGCGCAGGCTCCAGACCACATCGATCAGCGCGTAACGCCCGGGCAGGGATTCGAAGCGCCGCACATCGGTCTGCAACGACAGCACCGGGCGCCCGGGCTGCTTGGGCAAGCCTTCGAGGTTACGCGTGCCGAGCTTCTGCTCCATCTGGCTGGCCAGGGCGTCGTGGAACTCGTCCACCAGGGGCGCGCTCCAGCGCTGGGTTTCGAGGATCGCCAGGGTGCCGCTGTCCTGACGCACTACCAACTGCGGCTGGTCCACCTGGACCGGGATACGCACCGTGGACATTTCGAACTGCAGGCTCCCGGTCCGGGCCACAGCGCTGCCTTCGGCCACCGGCGGCATCAGGGTGTAGTAATGGGTCGGCGCGGAGCTGCAAGCGGCAAGTCCCAGGCTCAGGCACAACAACAGGGCTGGTTTTTTCATGGCTGGGCTTCCGACGCGGATTCACGAACCGAGGTGGACGGAGACTGGTAGGCATCCGGTTGATTGTCTTTCAGGCGACCGCGAATCAGCGCCTCGGGATGACGGCCCAGGAAGTCGGTGAGTACCCGCACCGAGCGGGCGGTGCGCTGCACCTCTTCCATGGCCTGGCCCAATTGCAGGCGTTGCGGCGAGTCTTCAGAGAAGCTGTCGTTGGCACTGGCCAGGGTCTTTTTCGTCTGTTCCAGGGTGTCACGCATTTGCGGCAAGACGTCGCCGTTGACCTGTTTCAGGGTCTTCTGCATTTCCCCCAGGCTGGCGTTGAGGTTGTTGGCGATGGCGTCGATCGGCAATTTGCTGATCTTCTCCACCACGGCCTGCAACTGCTCCTGCAGCTTGTCCAGGCTGCCCGGCACCGTCGGGATTTCCAGAGGCCGTGCGCTGGCATCGAATGCCACCGGCTTGGCCTTGGAAACGAAATCCAGGGAAATGTAGAGCTGGCCGGTCAGCAGGTTACCGCTGCGCGCCTGGGCCCGCAGGCCCTGCTTGACGAACGCAGCGATCAATTGGGCGGAGCGGGCATCGTCTTCGCCGCCGAACTCCTTGAGCAGTTTTTCGTGGGCCTTGCCCAGGCGATCCGGGTAGATCACGGCCCCCACCAGGGTCGGGAAATACTGACGTTGCTCGTCGTAGTCCAGGTCCATGGACACCACCTTGCCGACGTTGACCCCAAGGAACTCCACCGGTGCATTGACCGCCAGTCCACGCAGGGGCTGGTCGAAACGCATGCGGATGTAGCGCGGCTGGCCATCAGGCGGTGCCAGGGCCGTTTCCTGATCGCCGAACAGGGTGTATTCGGCGTGTTCCGGGGCCGGCTTGGCATCGGGGCTGTACTTGGGTTCGACGAAGGCAATGCCGCCGGCGAGGATCGAGGACACCGACTCGGTGTTGACCTTCAGGCCGTTGGCACCGAGGGTCACATCCACGCCGCTGGCGTTCCAGAAACGGCTGTCGGTGGTGACGTACTTATCGTTGGGCGAGTTGACGAAGATCTTCACGTCCACGCCCTTGCCACTATTGGCCAACTGATAGGACACCACCTGCCCGACTTCGATGCGCCGGTAGTAGACCGGCGAGCCGATGTCCAGGGAGCCCAGGTCGTCCGTGTGCAGAGTGAAGCGCTTGCCTTTCTGCCCGTAGGTGATCGGCGGTGGGGTTTCCAGGCCCTTGAAGCTGTTTTTGCGTTTCTCCGATTTGCCGGCATCGGCGCCGATAAAGGCCCCGGACAGCAAGGTGTCGACCCCGGACACGCCGTTGGCGCCGATGCGCGGGCGCACCACCCAGAACATCGAGTCGTCAGCGGTGAAGGGTTCGGCGGACTGGTCCAGTTCGACCTTGGCCAGCACCTTGCGGCGATCGTCGCTCAAGGCGATGGAAGTCACCTTGCCGATCACCACGTTCTTGTACTTGACCTGGGTCTTGTTGGCCTCCAGGCCCTCGGCCGTCTGGAAGCTGATGGTGATTTCCGGCCCGGCCGAGAGCGACTTGTTGACCACCATGGACAGCCCTACCAAGGCCGCGACGATGGGCACCAGCCACACCAGCGAGACATTGAAACGGCGCGTCCTGACCGCTGGCGTACCCGGGGCGGCCTGGGGCTTTGAAGCGTTGGAACCTGGATGATCAGACATCTTCAACCTCTACATCCCAGATAAGCCGGGGATCGAAACTCATGGCCGCCAACATCGTCAGCACCACCACCAAACCAAAAAACAGAATGCCCATCCGCGGATCGATGGAGCTCAGGGCCCGAAACTGCACCAGGGCCGCCACCAGGGCCACCACCAGCACATCGAGCATGGACCAGTAGCCGATCAACTCGATAAACCGATAGAGCCGGGCACGTTCACGCTGGGCCCAGCGGCTGCGGCGCTGGCATGTGACCAGCAAGGTGCCGAGGACAAAAAACTTGATGCAGGGCACCACCACGCTGGCGATGAAAATCAACAGGGCAATGTCCCAGGAGCCGTGTTTCCAGAACTCCACCACCCCGCTCATGATGGTGTTTTCACTGCCACTGCCAAACATGCTGGTGTGCATCACCGGCAACAGGTTAGCCGGGATGTAAAAGATCACGCTGGCCACAAGGAAGGCCCAGGTGCGGCTCAGGCTGTTGGGCTTGCGCGCGTGCACAGGCGATTCACAGCGCGGGCAGTGGTGCTGATGCTGCTCACACGCCTGGCCGCAGGTGTGGCAGAGCATCAGGCCCAAGTCACGGGCATAGGGCGGTGCACTCATCAATAGCGGCCCTCGAGGTCGTCCCAAAGGCTGCGGATGCCCTTGCCGGAAATCAGGATGATCAGCACCGTCAGCATCGACAAGGCCCACAAGCCGAGCCCCGGATGCACATCGAGCATGCCCGCCAGCTTGACGATGGCCACCAGGATCCCCAGCAGGCACACCTCCAGCATGCTCCAGGGCCGCAGGTGTTCCAGGGCGCGCATGCAAGCCTTGAAGCCCGGCGCCGCGCGGCCGACGTTGGCATGGCCCAGCACCCAGCACAGCAGGATGATCTGCAGGCAAGGCGCAAGAATGATGGTCAACCCGGCAACGGCGGCAATCAGGCTGATACGGCCCTGGGCCAGGGCCTCCACCGATTGCCAGAGGGTGGCTTCGTTACTCAGGCCCTCCAGGCTGATCTGGATCACTGGGAACAGGTTGGCGAACACGAACAACAACGCTGCGGTGATCGACAGGGCAAACAACTGCTGCACATTCAAATGCCGCGCGCGCACCAGGACCGCGCCACAGCGTGAACACTGGGCGGTCTGGCCTTTGGCGAGCGGCACCGGTTCGAATACCGAATCGCAGTGTTCGCAAATGATCCAGGGACGAGAAATAGTCATGGTCTTCAGAGGGCCGGGTGGGCGGCAGGTTCAGGGCAGGAACCGGCCGGCGCGTATTTTCGACAAAAGTAGAGGACAGTGTCTAGTTTTGTTTGAGGACTCTTCTTGTTTACGGACTGTGCGCCAGCATCTACGCCATAATAGGCGCCCCGGGAATTTTCGCAGACCATGACCGACTCCACGCCCCTCCCCGTCAAACCTCAGCGTGCGCCCAAGCAGACTCGCGGGCATGAACGCGTCATGGCGATTCTCGATGCCTGCGCACGGCTGCTGCTCAGCCACGGCGTGGCCAACCTGACCATGCACGGCATCGCCCGGGAAGCCGGCACCTCCATCGGCTCGCTGTACCATTTCTTCGCTGATAAACAACAGGTACTCGATGCGCTGGGGCAACGCCATATCGTCGCCGTGAGCCACATCACCGAGCCGTTGCTGGCGGTGGATGCACAGCAGTGGCGGGAGATGAGTTGCCGGGGGGTGATCGAGCGCATGATCCTGCCGATCCTGCATTACCTCGAACAACACCCCGACCTGTTGCAGATGATCAACCCGGGCTTCGCCACCGGCCAGCTCCAGGCGCCCGAGCTGCATGCCCGGGTGAAAAGCGTCTATGAGCAGATTTTCAGCCTGCGCCTGCCCCAGGCCAGCGCCGAGCAACGGGCCACCTATGTACTGGCCATGTTTGGCCTGCCCATGGGCCTGTTCCAGTTGGCCCAGGAGCACAGCCAACTCAAGCATGTGCTCCTGCTGCAAGAAGCGCCGCGGGCCATGGAGGCGTACCTCGAAGCCATTGAACGCCAGCACCGCAACGCCTGAAGCGATCGGCGCCTAGTGCGCCAGGTGCTGTTGCAGCCACTTGGCCCGCAGCACGTCGTAGGCCCAGTGGTAGAGATAGGTGTAGGGCAGGAAAAACAGCAGCACGCCGATGTCCAGGAGAAACGCCTGCAACAGGCTGACGTTCAGCCACCAGGCAATCAGCGGTACCCCCACCGCCACCAGCCCGCCCTCGAACAGCACGGCATGCACGAGCCGGGTCCAGCCATTGTGGGCAAGCCCGAAGCGCTTGAGCCCACGGTCGAACAGGGCGTTGAAAACCACGTTCCAGGCCAGGGCGAGCAGGCCGATGCCAATGGTAACCGCGCCCATGTCGACCATGGGTTTGTCCATCACCCACGCCAGCAACGGGGTGCAGATCAATACCGCCAGCAACTCGAAACCCACCGCCTGACAAACCCGTTCGGTCAACGATTTAGAGGTGTTCATGGCCCTGCTCCGTGAGTGAATGAGGTTGCGATCATCCAGGATCGGCCCGATACTTCATAACCAATAACCATCGATCAAGGCGATAGTTCATGGCCTCACATGAAGTGCTGCTGGCCTTTGTCCAGGCGGCCACCCAGGGCTCGTTTTCCGCAGCGGCACGCCAATTGGGCAAGAGCCAGTCGACCATCAGCGCCGCCGTGGCCAGCCTGGAAATCGACCTCAATGTGCAACTCTTCGACCGCAGCAGCCGCAAGCCCGGCCTGACCCCAGCCGGCTACGTGTTATTGCAGCGTGCGGAAGAGATCCTGGCCGCCACCAGCCGCTTGGAAATGGCCGCCAGCCAGTTGTCCCAGGGCGTGGAAGCCAAACTCACGGTGGCCCTGTCCGACACCTATCAGTCGGACCGTTTCGAAGCGTCGCTGCAAGCGTTCGAAGCGCGCTACCCGGACCTGGAACTGGAATGCCTGATTGCCGAATGCGAAGACCTGGTGGCCCTGGTGCAAAGCGGCCGGGCGCAAATCGCCTTTGCCGAGATGCAGCCCAGCTACCCGGCGGACCTGGAACACGCCACCGTGGAAGAGCGCACCGAAATCGCCCTGTTCGTTGCCCGTGATCACCCCCTGGCGCAACTCAAACAGCTCGACCCAGAGAACCTGGAACAGCACCGCGAACTGCGCCTGGCAACAATCATCAACCCCTATGAAAGCCGCGCGCGGGGCCGGGTCTGGTCGGCGGCCAGCTACCTGATGCTGCTGGAAATGGCCCAAGGCGGCTTCGGTTGGGCCGCATTGCCCCGCTGGTTGGTGGAGCGTTTTGGCGCCGGCACGCTGCAAGAACTGAACGCCCGTGGCTGGCCCCGCCCGGTGGCGGTGGACGCACTGTGGTCACGCCTGCATCCACCGGGCCCGGCGGGCAGTTGGCTGTTGGCGAAAATGCTCGAATAACCCGCCGTCAGGCGGCAACTGTGCGCGCTGGTGGGTGGTTCTGGAAGTACTCCAGCAAGGTGCGCAAGGTGCCTGATTCCAGGGCCTGGGCGGCGTAGCACAGCCCCACCCGCCGGCTCGGTGCCGGCAAGTGCAGAGCGCGGGTTACCACCCCTTCCCGCCCCAGCAGCAGGGACTGGGGCAGCATCGCCACGCCCACGCCTGCGGCCACCAGGTGCAGGGCCTGTTTCAGCGATCCGGCATGCCCGGCCAGGGTCTGCGGCGAACGGCCATACAGTGCCATCAAGCGTTGGTGAGAAGGGTGCTGCGGGCAGGTGATCCAGTCATCGATCGGCACCCAGGCTTGCCCGGCCGGCGACTGGGCCATGGGATGGGCTGCGGGCAACGCCAATACATAGGACTCTTCCCACAGCGGCAGAAACAATTCGTCCTCGCAGCACATCTCCTCCACCGCCAGCCGGGCATCGCCCACACAGCCCTCTTGCAGGGTCAGCAACAGCCCGGGCAACGCCTGGTGAGCCATACGCACAAAGGCGCCCACCTGACTGTCGGCAACGTCCCCCTCCACCCCCAACGTCAGTGGCGAGCGGTCTTCCTGGCCGCGAAACAGTCGGCTCAGGGCCTCGGCTTCAGCCACCATGCGCCGAGCCTGGGGATACAAAACCCGGGCCTGCTCACTGACCTCCACACCACGGGGTTGACGCACAAACAGCGTGGTTCCCAGTTCCTCTTCCAGTTGCTTGATGGTCACCGACAAGGTGGGTTGGCTGATAAACAAGCGCTGGGCGGCGACAGTGATGTTGCGTTCCTCGAACACCGCGAGAAAGGCTTTGAGATGGCGAATATCCATAGGAAATTCCGATACCAGAGAGAGGAATAAGGCATTTTTCAGTTATGCACACAGTAAATACACTGCCGGCCAGCACTCGTCATTTGTTTTTCTTATTTCAGGAGTCATCCCATGAGCAAGCCACTGGTCATCATCACTGGCGCCAGTTCCGGTATCGGTGAAGCCGTTGCCCGGGCACTGTCGGCGGCCGGCCATCCGCTGTTGCTGCTGGCCCGACGCATCGAACGCCTGGAGGCTCTGGGCCTGCCCAATACCCTGAGCCGCGGCGTCGACATCACCGATCGTGCCGCGCTGCTGGCGGCGGTCCAGGACGCCGAAGCCCGGTTCGGCCCGGCAGACGCCTTGATCAACAACGCCGGGGTGATGCTCCTGGGGGAAATGAGCAAGCAGGACCCCGAACAGTGGGACCGCATGCTCGACGTCAACGTCAAAGGCCTGCTCAACGGTGTGCATGCCGTGGTTGCCGGGATGATCGAGCGCAAGGCCGGCACCCTGATCAACGTCAGCTCGGTGGCCGGGCGCAAGACCTTCCCCAATCACGTGGCCTACGTGGGCACCAAGTTCGCGGTCCATGGCCTGTCGGAAAACCTGCGCGAAGAGCTGGCGCCACACAATGTGCGGGTCATCACCATTGCTCCAGGCGCGGTGGAGACCGAACTGCTGAGCCACACCACCGACGAAGGCATCAAGAGCGGCTACCAGGCCTGGAAGCAGGACATGGGCGGCACCGTGCTCAGCGCCGAGGACGTGGCCGGGGCGATCCAGTTTGCCTACGAACAGCCGCCCCACGTGTGCATCCGCGAAATCGTCCTGGCTGCCACCCGCCAGCAGGCCTGACGCTCATTCCCGGGCGCGCTCCAACGGTCGCCAGCACCCGACTGCCAGCACTTAAAGCTGCTGGAGGCGGCGCTCGATAAAGCGCCGTTCGGGCAGTTGCTGGGTCAAGGCCAGCGCGCGCTCATACGACGCCCGTGCCTGCTCCACCTGGCCTAGCTGCCGGCAAAACTCGGCACGGGCCGAGTGGGCCAGGTGGTAATCCTGCAGATCCCCGCGCTGCAAAATCGCCTCCACCCGCTCCAGCCCCGCCAAAGGCCCGTCGCGCTGGGCAATGGCCGCGGCCCGGTTGAGTTCAATCACCGGCGAGGGCACCCGCCGCAACAGCACGTCATACAGGCCGACAATCTGCTCCCAGTCGGTGGCCTGCGCACTGCTCGCCTCGGCGTGTACCGCGGCAATCGCCGCCTGCAGGCAATAGGGCCCGCTACGTCGATAGCTCAAGGCCCGTTCGACCAGCGCACACCCCTCGGCCATCGCCTCGGCATTCCACAGCGAACGGTCCTGCTCATCCAGCAGGATCAGCTCACCGCTGACCGAGACCCGCGCCTGGCGTCGTGACTCATGCAGCAGCATCAGGGCCAGCAGCCCCATGACTTCGGGCTCCGGCAGCAACTCCATCAGCAAGCGCCCCAGGCGAATGGCCTCGCGGGTCAGTTCATCGCGGGTCAGCTCACTGCCCATGGACGCCGAGTAACCCTCGTTGAACACCAGGTAAATCACCCGTAGCACACTCTCCAGGCGCTCGGGCAGCTCGGCCATGGACGGCACCTGATAGGGAATACCGGCATCGCGAATCTTGGCCTTGGCGCGCACGATGCGCTGGGCGATGGTGGCCGGGCTCACCAGAAAAGCACGGGCGATTTCCTCGGTGGTCAGGTCACAGATTTCCCGCAGGGTTAGCGGCACCTGGGCGTCCGCCGCCAGCGCCGGGTGGCAACAGGTAAAAATCAAGCGCAAGCGATCGTCTTCCACCTCTTCGCCACTCCAGTCCGCCTGTTCCAGTTCTTCCAACTGGCTGGCCAGCAAGGCCTGGGACGCGGCAAAACGGGCGCGGCGGCGCAGGCCGTCGATGGCCTTGAAACGCCCGGTGGACACCAGCCAGGCTCGCGGGTTGTCCGGTACGCCATCGCGTTGCCAACGTTCCACGGCGACAAAAAAGGCCTCGTGCAAGGCCTCTTCCGCCAAGTCGAAATCCCCCAGCAGGCGAATCAGGGTCGCCAGAACCCGCCGCGACTCCGTGCGGTAAACCGTCTCCACCCGGGTTGGGACGGTTGCGCCCGGCGGCGTCGGCATCAGTCCTTCATCCCTTGGGTGACCAGGGCCACCAGGCGCTCCAGGCTCTGCCCCCAGCCCTCATGAAAACCCATGGCTTCGTGGGCCTGGCGGTCCTCCGCGGACCAGTGCATGGCCCGGGCGGTGTACAGGGTCTGGCCGTCCTGTTCCTCAAAGGTCACTTGCGCGGTCATGAACGGCTTGGCGGACGGGATCCATCCCGGCAGGTAGGCATCGGTGAAGACCAGCCGCGACGGCGCGACGATCTCCAGAAACACGCCCATGGTCGGGTACTCGCTGCCATCGGGCGCGCGCATCAGGGTGCGAAACTGGCCGCCGACCCAGAGGTCCATTTCGCATTCCGGGGTGGTCATGCCGTGGGGCCCCCACCATTGGGCCAGCAGGTGCGGCTCGGTCCAGGCGCGAAATACGCGATTACGCGGTGCATCGATCAGGCGGCTGATGGACAGTTCAAAGGGGGCGGGCGAGCGGCCCGACAGGTCGTGGCTCATCGCGAAACTCCTGTTCTTTTAGGGGTGTTATCAGGGATTCAATTCACGAACGGGGCGGACCTCGACGCTGCCGACCCGGGCCGCCGGAATGTTCCCGGCCACCTGGATGGCAGCGTTCAGGTCACGGGCTTCAATCAGGTAGAAGCCGGCCAATTGCTCCTTGGTTTCGGCGAACGGACCGTCGGTGATCGACAGCTTGCCGCCGCGCATACGCACCGTGGTGGCGGTCTGCACCGACTCCAGGGCCTGGGCCGCAAGCATGCGGCCGCTGCCTTGCACCGCCTCGGCGTAGGCCAGGCATTCGTCATCCTTGGGACTCTCGGGCAAGCTGTGCAGCAACTGCTCGTCGCTGTACACAAGGCAGAGATATTTCATGAGGTTCTCCCGGCAAAGGCTGATCCACTATGGCTGCTGTTTCGGACTTTGGCGAACCACCCGACGATCAGGGTTCGAGGTCGAACAGCACCGTGCCGCTCTGCATATCGAAGGGCGCCGACCAGTGTTCATGCACCACTTTCCACTCGCCTTGCAGGCGCTGGTAACCGGCGGTCACGCGCATCCAGCAGGCCTTGGTTTCACCCTGTTCGTCAGTGCCGCCGCAGCGGGCCAGCCAATGGGCAAAGGCGCTGTCCTCGGCGGACACCACATGCAACTCATGGAACTCGAAGATGCCCGGGCCGGGGCAGACCTTCATGCATTCTTCCCAGTGCGCCCGGTAGGCCGCCTTGCCCTTGAATTGCAAGGCGCCGACGGCGTCGAAAGAGGTGATGTCATCGGCGTAATAGCTGACGATCTGTTCGATATCCTTGGCAATCACCGCGTATTGCCAGGCGTCGATCAAGGTGCGGATCTGCGCGTCTGTGGCATGACTGTGCATGGCGAATCTCCCGACTGAGTGAACGGTAGAAGCTCCAGGCGCGGCCTTTTCGGACAGCACCAGAAACCTCCAGACACCCTTAGTCGTCTGGCGAACCGGCTAATCGACAGGCCACAGAAAAATAATTCAGGCGCCGGGCAAATCGCTAGAATCGCCGCCTACTTTGCCCGGCCATGGAGCCCCTTGTGAGCACTCGACTCGTCGCCTATGAACAGCTCAACGAGCAGCAGCGCGAACAACTGCAGGCCCTGGAAGTGCTGCCACAGCAAAAGGCGTTTTCCGGGGACATCGACTCCGCGCTCTACACCCTGCTGAACGCACGCGGGCCGGGGATCAAGGGCTTTGCCCTGCTGGCCGAGGAATACCCCGTGGCCTTCCTGCTGCTCAGGCGCCCGCCCTGCCTCCCAGCCTGGGCCGACGCCGACAGCGCCACGCTGCACGCCTTGCAGGTGGACCACAGGTTCCAGGGGCGGGGTTACGGCAAGGCCTTCCTGCACGCCCTGCCCGCCGCCGCGCGCCAAACCTGGCCAGAGATCAACAGCCTGATGCTGTCGGTGGATGCCGATAATCAGGCCGCCCTCAACCTCTACCGGCAACAAGGCTGGATCGACAGCGGCGAAGCCTACCGAGGCCGCATCGGTTACGAACGGCGGATGGCGCTGAGGTTCTGAATCAACGACCGGGGCCGGGCTCGCGCGACGGCCAAGCCCCGTCTGGAGCGGGCGTTACAACTGCAGGAGCATCTCGTGCCAGGCCATGCCGCCGTGGTCCGAATCCGAGGCCTTGATGTAGACAAAACCGAAGCCTTGGTAGAGCGGCACGTGGCGCTCCTTGCACATCAGGTGGATGCTCGACTTGCCCATCTCGGTCATGCGTTGGATGAACGCCTGCATCAACTGCTTGGCCACACCGCGCCCCTGGAAGTCCGGGTGCACCACCACGGACATGATCACTACGTTGGGCCCTGCCGGGTCATGGCCGATCAGCTCCTTAAAGGCCTCGTCGGCCATTGCCACCTCGAATGCGGCGCCGGCGTTGATAAAACCGGCCACTACGCCCGATGCCTCTGCAACGATAAAACCCTGGGGCCAGGTGGCGATACGGATCGCGATCTTTTCCCGGGTAGCCGCTTCGTCGCCTTCATAGGCCTGGGTTTCAATGGCAAAGCAACGGTCCAGGTCAGTGGGCTGGACCTGACGGATAACAACGGGGAATGAGGTCATGGCGGACACGGGGCTGCGTAGAAAAAAGGGCCGCAATCATAGAGCAATCGCCCCGCCTTATCGATCACTCAGCCCCTGGCGGACGCCCGCAGGCGCCCGCCAGGGTGGCTATTAGGCAGCGTTGAGGGGCACCCAGATTTCCAGCACGCCCGCCCCGGTGCGCGGATTGAAATCGGCGCTGTAGCGCTCGAATCCCGGTGCATCCGCCGCCGTGCGGCCTGACTGTGGCAGCCAAGTGTTCCAGATGTATTGAAAGGTCTGGGGCAACCCGTGGAGTGGTCCCTGGTGCTCGAACACCGCGTACTGCTGCGGTTGTACCTCGACCCAGCGATAACGCTCCGGCAGGTCATCGAGCTTGCTGATTTCCACCCCAGCGATGTAGTCGAACCCGCCCTGCTGGTCGGTGTTGCAGCAGACGCCGTAGGTCACCTCGCCCACCTGGCTCGGGACCTTGCCGATGTGGGGCACAAAGCGCTCCCAGAGCTCAGGAATCGCCCCGGAAGTGTCCTGGGTAAAACGCTGGCCAAAGCCGGCAACCAATAAAAAACGCTCCTTTTCGAAGCGCGGCTGCAGGGCGACGCCCTGTTTTAGGTCATCCATGAAAACCACTCCTGGCAGTGAAAAACGGGTTCGGCATCCAGTATAGAAGGCAAACCCGAAATCCCCCGTCAAAGCCCTGGCAGTTCGGCCGAGGCGGCCCCCACGATAAATTCCTGGTAACCCGAAAGGATCACGTAGACCGCGAAATAGCAGAAGATCGCCGCCGATGCCAGGTAAGAGTAGCGCAGCAATTTATCCCCCAGAAGCTTGCCGCCCTGGGTCGCAGCCAGGCACAAGCCCATGGTCCAGACCAGCCCGGCGCAGAAGAACCCGGCCAGGAACAAGCCGGAACTGGCCACCCCACCGCCCCCGGATCGGGCAATCAAGGTCCCGCCCACGGCGGCGAACCAGAGGATCGCGGTAGGCGATGACATGGCGAGGAAAATCCCGCGAAAAAACTCTTTGCGTGGCGACCCGTTGTCCACCTCACCGGCCTCGGCCAGCACCGAGCTGTGATGGATGGCGGCGTAGATCATCTTCGCCGCGAAGTACACCAGCAACGCCGAACCGCCGACCCAGAGCACCCAGCGCACGCTTTCGTATTGCAGCAGCACGGTCATGCCGGCCAGGGCCAGCACGGCGTAGATCAGATCGCCGACACAGGTGCCCAGGCCCAGGCAAAAGCCTTGGAAATAGCCACGCTGCATGGCCAGGGTGATCATCGCGATATTGGCCACGCCGATGTCCAGGCACAACGAAAGGCTCAGCAAAAAGCCGCTGGTAAACTCCATGATTGATCCTGTTTGATGCGGTTGTTCGAGAGTGCCCCGTCATGGAGCGCTGCTGAGTCAGGCAAGAAGCGTGCACGTTATAGCGGCAAAACCGGCGCACTCGCAAATACCCGGGAAAACGCCCGGCCCGCCCCTGAACTATTTTTTCTCGCCCTCTGGACAAGCGCCGGCCAGCGCCCTTATCTTCAGCGCCGCAGGCCACCGCAGTGGCCAACGTCGCTCGGACGGTTCCGGGCGCTTACGTACTCTCGAGGCAACAATGGCCGAACAAGGTTCGCCGCGCCGCTTTGCGCGCATCGATCGACTCCCCCCTTACGTGTTCAATATCACTGCCGAGCTGAAGATGGCTGCGCGTCGGCGCGGCGAAGACATCATCGACTTGAGCATGGGTAACCCGGACGGCGCCACACCTCCCCATATCGTGGAGAAAATGGTCACCGTCGCTCAGCGTGAAGACACCCACGGCTACTCCACCTCCAAAGGCATTCCGCGTCTGCGCCGCGCTATTTCCCGTTGGTACAAGGACCGCTACGAGGTCGACATCGACCCGGAAAGCGAAGCCATCGTCACCATCGGCTCCAAGGAAGGCCTGGCGCATTTGATGCTGGCGACCCTGGACCAGGGCGATACCGTGCTGGTGCCCAACCCCAGCTACCCGATTCACATCTACGGTGCGGTGATTGCCGGCGCCCAGGTGCGCTCGGTGCCACTGGTGCCCGGTGTGGACTTCTTCGCCGAGCTGGAGCGGGCCATTCGCGGCTCGATCCCCAAGCCGAAGATGATGATCCTCGGCTTCCCGTCCAACCCCACCGCCCAATGCGTGGAGCTGGACTTCTTCGAACGGGTGATTGCCCTGGCCAAGCAGTACGACGTGCTGGTGGTCCACGACCTGGCCTACGCCGACATCGTCTACGACGGCTGGAAAGCCCCGTCGATCATGCAGGTGCCCGGGGCCAAGGACATCGCGGTGGAGTTCTTCACCCTGTCCAAGAGCTACAACATGGCCGGCTGGCGCATCGGCTTCATGGTCGGCAACCCGGAGCTGGTCAACGCCCTGGCGCGGATCAAGAGCTACCACGACTACGGCACCTTCACCCCGCTGCAGGTAGCCGCCATCGCCGCACTTGAAGGCGACCAACAGTGCGTCAAGGACATTGCCGAGCAATACCGCCAGCGCCGCAATGTGCTGGTCAAGGGCTTGCACGAGCTGGGCTGGATGGTCGAGAACCCGAAAGCCTCGATGTACGTCTGGGCCAAGATTCCCGAGGCCTACGCGCACCTGGGCTCCCTGGAGTTCGCCAAGAAGCTGCTGGCCGAAGCCAAGGTCTGCGTCTCGCCAGGGGTGGGTTTCGGTGAGTACGGCGACGATCATGTGCGCTTTGCGCTGATCGAGAACCAGGACCGGATTCGTCAGGCCGTCCGCGGTATTCGCGGCATGTTCCGCGCCGATGGCCTGGTGCAGAAAAGCTGATAACCCTTCAGCCACAAAAAAACCGCAGCGATGCGGTTTTTTTGTGCCCCTGTTTCACCAACTGGCCCCCACTTTGTAGGAGCCGGCTTGCCGGCGAAGCCGTTTAAACCACCAACGACAACAGCAGGATAAAGATCAGGCCCACCACCGACAGGATGGTTTCCATCGCTGTCCAGGTCTTGAAGGTCTCGGCCACGGTCATGTTGAAGTACTGCTTCACCAGCCAGAACCCGGCGTCGTTGACGTGGGACAAGATCAACGAGCCGGCGCCGGTGGCCAGCACCAGCAGCTCACGGTTGACCCCGGGGATCATCCCCACCACCGGCACCACGATGCCCGCGCCCGTGATGGTCGCCACGGTGGCCGAACCGGTGGCGATGCGAATCACCGCCGCCACCAGCCACGCCAGGAGGATCGGCGAAATTTGCGCGTTGACCGCCATATGACCGATCACGTCACCCACGCCGCTGGTCACCAGCATCTGCTTGAAGCCACCGCCAGCACCGATGATCAGGATGATCGCCGCCGTCGGCGCCAGGCTGGCGTCGAGCAAGCCGAGAATCTGCTTGGAGCCGATGCCCTGCTTGTAGCCGAAGGTGTAGAGCGACAGCAGCAAAGCCAGCAGCAAGGCACTGATCGGGTGGCCGATCATGTCCATCCAGATGCGGAAGAAATGCCCGTCCGGCAGCGCCACGTCGGCGAACGTCTTGAGCAGCATCAGGAACACCGGCAGCAACACCGTCAGCAAGGTCACGCTGAAGCTCGGCAGGTTCTGCGAGGTATTTTCACGCGCCAACTGGTCGACCAGCTCCTGGGACGGGTTGCCCGGGATGTACTTGGAGATGAAGGTGCCGTAGATCGGACCGGCAATGATCGCCGTCGGCAACGCCACAATCAGACCGTACAGAATGGTCTTGCCGATATCGGCACCAAACACGCCGATGGCCAGCAACGGACCCGGGTGCGGAGGCACCAGGCCGTGAACCGCCGACAGGCCGGCGAGCAACGGGATACCGATCTTGATCAGCGACACGCCGGTACGCCGTGCAACGATGAACACCAGCGGGATCAGCAGGACAAAGCCGATTTCGAAGAACAGCGGAATGCCCACCAGGAAGGCGGCGAACATCATTGCCCACTGCACCCGCTCCTTGCCGAAGGCACGGATCAGGGTCTGGGCAATCTGATCCGCCCCGCCCGACTCGGCCATCATTTTCCCGAGCATGGTGCCCAGGGCCAGGATGATGCCGACAAAACCGAGCACGCCGCCAAAGCCGTCCTGGAACGCCTTGATGATCTTGTCCACCGGCATGCCCGACGTCAGGCCGAGGAAACCCGCGGCGATGGTCAGGGCAATAAAGGGGTGCAGCTTGAAACGGGTGATCAGCACGATCAGCCCGATGATGGTGACCACTGCATCCACCAGCAGATAGGTCTCTTGGGACATGCCAAACATGGGGTTTGCCTCCGGTTTGTTGTTTTTATTAAAGCGTTAAAAACGTGAGCCGATTGGGATAGCGCTACCTTTTCGAACCAGCACTTAACGTGATGGTTCCAGGCCGTGTTCCAGCCACCAGGCATGGGCCCGCTCAGCCAGGCTGGCGACGCTCAGGGTGCTGGCATCCAGGGCCAGGGTGCGCGGTTCGCCAACGGGGGATTCAAGGGTCGCGAATTGACTGTCGATCAAGGTCGACGGCATGAAATGCCCGGGCCTGTGGGCCACGCGGTCAGCCGCCACTTCAGGGGTCAATTCGAGGAAGACAAAGCCCAGGCCCGGCGTGGCGCTGCGCAAGCGCTCGCGGTACTGGTGCTTGAGCGCCGAACAGGTCAACACCGGACGCTGGCCGGCGGCCAGGGCGCGACGCAGTTCATCGCACAGGCTGTCGAGCCAGCCGGCGCGGTCGTCGTCGTTCAAGGGAATACCGGCACTCATCTTGGCGATATTGGCGGCAGGGTGGAACGTATCGCCTTCAATGGCAGTGGCGCCGCTGCGCTGGCACAGGGCTTCGCTGACGCTGGACTTGCCGCAACCGGCAACGCCCATGATGACCAGGGCCGTGATGGATTGACTCATGTAACACCTCAGCGCGCAGACAGCGCTACCTTCGCTCTGTGAAAGCCTAGTGCAAAAATAGTTTCTGCCGACGCCTTCTTGTCATTTTTGTGGGTTGCCGCGTATATAGGCCCCGAAACCAAAGAGCGCAGATCAGGCAGACCGCGCTCACGCATTGCAGCTGTTTTGAGACAGCGCTACCTTAGTGACTTGAATTTTGTTTGGCAAGCCGTCTGATGACCACCCACAAAAACGATAAAAACACGCGCACCACTGGCCGCCCCACCCTCAATGAGGTGGCGCGCCTGGCAGGCGTGAGTCCGATCACCGCGTCCCGAGCCCTGCGCGGTATCAGCAGCGTGGCCACCGAACTGGTGGAAAAGGTCCAGCAGGCCGCCCGCGAGCTCAACTACGTGGTCAACCCCGCGGCCCGCGCCCTGGCCTCGGCCCAGAGCCAATCGGTGGTGGTGCTGGTGCCGTCGCTGTCCAACCTGCTGTTTATCGAAACCCTGGAAGCCATCCATCAGGTGCTGCGTCCCAAGGGCTTCGAAGTGCTGATCGGCAACTATCACTATTCCCGTGATGAAGAAGAAAACCTGCTGCGCAACTACATGGCCTATCAGCCGCGGGGTTTGCTGCTGACCGGTTTCGATCGCACCGAAAGCGCCCGGCGGATGATCGAGACCAGCAACATCCCCTGCGTGTACATGATGGAACTGGACGCCGGCGCGGGCCTGAACTGCGTCGGTTTCTCCCAACTGAGCGCCGGCGAAACCGCCGCCCGGCACCTGATCTCCCGCGGGCGCAAGCACCTGGCCTACATCGGCGCCCAACTGGACCAGCGCACCCTGCTGCGTGGCGAAGGCTTCCGCCGAACCCTGCAACAGGCGGGGCTCTACAACCCCGACCTCGAAGTGCTGACCCCACGCCCGTCGTCCGTGGGCCTGGGCGGCGAGCTGTTCCTGCAATTGCTGCACAGCCAGCCCCTGGTCGACGCGATCTTCTTCGGCAACGACGACCTGGCACACGGCGCCCTGCTGGAAGCCATGCGCAGCGGTATCAAGATCCCCGAACAGGTGGCGGTGCTGGGCTTCAACGACCTGCCCTCCTCGGCCCACATGGTGCCGCGCCTGAGCAGCATCAGCACCCCGCGCGAAGCCATTGGCCGCCGCGCCGCGGAACAGATGCTGACCCTGATGGCCGGCAATGCCGTGGCCGAGCCAGTGGTAGACATGGGCTTTGAGCTGAAGGTGCGGGAGAGCACCTGAGCCGCCTCAGGGCTTCAGGCTCAAGGCACTGAGCAACAACCCAAAACCCACCAGAGCGGCCCCGAACAACTGATCGATACGGCGCTTGTACGCCACCAACTGGCTGGCGATCGCCGGTGTCGAAAAAAACAGCGCCACCAAGCCGAACCACAGCACGTGGGCCAAGACGATGATCGCCCCATAGCCAACCTGCACCGGCCATGCCGTGCCTGGCTCGATCACCTGCATAAACAGGCTGAGGACAAAAATCATGGTCTTGGGATTCAGCGCGTTGGTCAGGACGCCGCTGCGCAAGGCCGCCCAGGACGACATCTCGGTCGCGGCCTTCGCCACCTCCGCCCCGCCTTGCGCCGGACAGCGCAACAGCTTGACCCCCAGGTAGATCAGGTACATGGCCCCGGCGATCTTCAGCCCGGTGAACCACAGCAGCGATTGCTGCAGCAGCACACCCACACCCAACAGGCTGTAGCCGATATGCACCATGACTCCGAGCCCGATCCCCAGGGCTGTGAGCACCCCATGGCGGCGCGAAAGCATCAGGCTGTTGCGCGTGACCAGGGCAAAATCGGCCCCGGGGCTGAGTACCGCGAGGACGGTGATGGTGATTACGGCTAACAGTTCGGTCACGTTGCATGCGCCTTGGTTATAGAATCAGGCGCTACTGTATGGGGATCGGCATGGGGACAGCCAACGATGAAAACTGACACTCTTGGTGATAAAAACTCACAGATATTGCGACGACGCCTGCCGCCCCTCAGTGCCTTGCGCTGCTTCGAAGCGGCGGCGCGCCTGGAAAGCTTTACCCAGGCCGGCGCCGCCCTGCACCTGACCCACGGCGCCATCAGCCGCGCCGTGCGCGCGTTGGAGGAAGACCTGGGCACCGCTCTGTTCGAACGCCGCAGTCACCGGGTATTTCTGACCCCGGCCGGTGCCGACTTGCTGCACAGCGTGACCCAGGCCCTGGACCTGATCGAAAGCACCGCCAGCCGCCTGCGGGCACCCAGCCCCGAGGCGCCGCTGGTGCTGTCCTGCGAACCCACCCTGCTGATGCGCTGGCTGATCCCGCGCATGGCGGATTTCCATGCCTGCCACCCAGGGCTGTCGATCCAACTGGTGGCGGGCGGCGGGCCCTTCTCGTTCAATGCCGGGATCGACCTGGCGATCCGCCGCAACGACTTTGCCTGGAGCAGCGACACCCAGGCGCATTGGCTGTTCGACGAAGCCATAGGCCCGGTGTGCCGACCGCAGCAGCAGGCTCAATGGGCGCCGCTGGAACAGGGCCAGCGACAATTGGCCAGCCAGGCACCGCGCCTGCACAGCGCCACGCGCCGGCAGGCCTGGGAGCAGTGGTTCCAGATCCAACAACGACCTTGCAGCCCGGTGCAACAGGAACAGGTTTTCGAACACTTCTACTTCAGCCTGCAAGCTGCGGTGGCGGGATTGGGGCTGGCCATCGCGCCCTGGCAACTGGTGCGGGACGATCTGGCCAGCGGGCTGTTGTGCGCGCCTTTCGATTTCGTCGCTGACGGCAGTGCCTACTACCTGCTGTCGCCCCAAGCGATCAGCAATGACTCGGCAGCCGGGCAACTACTGCTCTGGTTACGCAAGCAGGCCCTGGCCTAAGCCCTATAACGCGGGTGGCGCACCCAGTGCCGGGTCCTCGCCACTGAGTAACTGCACCAACGCCAAGGCGCCCTTCTGCAACGGCTGGTTCTTCAGCCACACCGCATGCACCGGCAACTGCAGGCCGTTCTCGATGTTCTTGAAGTGCAGCCGTTGCAGGCGCCCGGCGTCCAGCCACGGCTGGATCACCGACAAGGGGAAATTGCCCCAGCCAATCCCCGCTTCCACCATGTGCACCGCCATGGCCAGGCTGTCGGTGCGCCACAGCGACTCGCCCACCAGGGGCCGGGTATCGCTGATGGGCAGGTCGCGGCTGGCCACCACCACCTGGCGAACCCGGATCAACTCCTCCAGGAACAGCGAACCATCGCTGGCCAGAAACACCGGATGCCGGGGCGAGAGGCAGGCAATCACCCGCTCGCTGCCGATGTACTGGAAGTACTCCAAGGCATTCACGCTCAGGCCGGCAAAGGCCACGGCCACGCTGACCCGACCACTGTGCAGCAGTTGCAGCACATCATCCTGGGGGGCGCTGAGCACCTCCACGTCGAGCAACGGATAACGCTCGGCAATCAACTTGATGGCCGCCAGTACCCGTTGTTTGTCGATGTCATCCACCACAGCGATCGACAGCTTGCTTTCCAGCCCCAGGGACAGCTCGATGGCATGCACTTGAAGCTGCTTGAGTTGGTCGGCGATCAACCGCGCATGGGGCGCCAGGGCCAGCGCCAGCGCCGTGGGCACCGGCTCGCGATGGCTGCGATCGAACAGCGCATAGCCCAATTCCGCCTCCAGGTTGGCGATACCCATGCTCACCGCCGAAGGCACCTTGCCCAAGGAGCGGGCGGCGGCGGAAAAGGAGCCGCGCTCAAGCACGGCAAGGAATAACTGAATGCTGTCACTGGAAAAATTCATGGGAACAACTTATCAGCAAAACTGAAAGCTACCGACTTTTTCTGTCAGCCGAAGTGAAGCTATCTTCTGCGCCCCGCGCCAGTCTCGATGCTAATCGAACTGGCCAGCCGTATTCGCAAAGAGGAAGCAGGCATGCAAGGCGTAAAGCGCAAACTGGTGTACGTATCGTTGTTCGAGGTCTTCGGCATGACCTTCTCGGCCCTGGGCCTGGCCCTGCTTTCGGGCACCTCCCCCAGCAGCACCGGCCCCTTGGCCGTGGCCATCACCAGCATCGCGGTGACCTGGAACTTCATCTACACCACCTTGTTCGAGCGCTGGGAAAGCCGCCAGGTCTCGCGCACCCGCACGGTCAAGCGGCGCATCGCCCATGCCGTGGGCTTCCAGTTGACGCTGATCGTGTTCCTGATTCCGCTGATTGCCTGGTGGATGGAAATCAGCCTGCTGCAAGCCTTTCTCCTCGACCTGGCACTGATCCTGTTCATCCCCTGCTACACCTTCGCCTTCAATTGGCTGTTCGACCGGGTCTTCGGCCTTCCGGCTTCGGCACTGCCGGACCCGGCCTGAAGAAAGTGGGCAAAACCCCCATCGCCGAAGCGCAACCACGCTGTTAGATTCTCCAGGCCCTCCAATACCGCCAAGGATGCGTCATGGAACATCTCAAGGTTCTCGGTAAAGCGTCATCGATCAACGTCAGGAAAGTTCTGTGGACCTGTGAGGAACTGGGGCTTGCCTACCAACGCGAAGACTGGGGCAGCGGTTTCCAGTCCACCCAGGCCGCGGCCTTTCTCGAACTCAACCCCAATGCCCAGGTGCCGGTGCTGATTGACGAAGCCGGCGTGCTGTGGGAATCCAACAGCATCTGCCGCTACCTGGCCAACAAGACCCCGGGCCAGCGCCTGTTGCCGCAAGCACCACGGGCCAGGGCCCTGGTGGAACAGTGGATGGATTGGCAGGCCACGGAGCTCAATCCGTCCTGGAGCTACGCCTTTGTCGCTCTGGTGCGGCAAAACCCGGAGTTTCAGGACCCCCAACGCATTGCCGCCGGCCTTCAGGGCTGGAACAGCAAGATGGCGATCCTGGAACAGCAGTTGAGCCGCAGCGGCGCCTTCGTGCTCGGCGAGGAACTGACCCTGGCCGACATCGTGCTCGGGCTGTCGGTGCATCGTTGGCAGATGACGCCCATGGAGCGCCCGGATTACCCGGCCGTTGCCGCCTACTACCAGCGCCTCAGCGAACGCCCAGGCTTTGTTCTGCATGGGTGCAACGGCATTCCTTGAGCCCCTGCCCCCCATAGCGCTTGCCTGAAAGCGGCAAAACCTCTCCGCTTGCAGGCAGGCACTTGCAGGGCTCTTGAGCCAAGTCATTGATATTAAAGGCCGCCACATAACGGCACAGAACTTGCTGACTATTCCGGCACAGCTCTCACAGACAGGTGCCCAATCATGTTGGTCAACGCCCAAACGTCCTCCACGGTGCAGAAAAGCCAGCGCTCCGATATGGACCCGACTACCGCAGCCGCCAGCGCTATCTACAGCGGCTTGATGCAAAACGTACAGAATGCGGCGACGTTTCAAGCGTCCCAGGCCGTGCAAAAGGCCAGCAGCACCGTGGACGATAACGTCGAAGCGGCGTTCGCCAAGACTCGCGTGTTGCTGCAAGCCACGCCGCCGGCCACCAGCACGCCAGAAGCCACCACGGCCACGGATGCCTCCGCCACCGCCGAGTTCAAGGAGTACATGAGCAAGTCCCCTGAACAGCGGATGCGCGACCAGATCCTCAAGGAATTGGGGATTACCGAGGAAAGCCTGCAATCCATGTCGCCAGAGCAGCAACTGGCCATCGGCAAGCAGATTGCCGAGCGCATGGAAGACAAGATGAAGCTGGCGCAAGCCGACAAGGATAACGGCACCAGCAGTACCGGCGCCCAGCTTGAAGACAAGTTCCTCGCTTCGCTGTAATAGCGGGCGCAGGACAAAAAGGGTTCCCACTGGGAACCCTTTTTTATGGGCCAAACTGATGCAGCCGAATTATTGCAACTGCAGGGTGGAGTTGAACTGGGCGATGGCTTCCACCACGTGCCGTGAGCCCTGCTGAATCTCCAGGATCACCTCCCCCGCCTCATTGGCCAACTCCACCCCCAGCCCGGTGCGGCTCAGGCTCGACTGCATGCTGGTCACCGCACTCAGGGACAGGTCGTGGTTCCGGCGCACCACATCGACAATCTCCAGGGTCGCCTGGCTGGTACGCGCCGCCAGGCTGCGCACCTCATCGGCCACCACGGCAAACCCGCGACCTTGCTCACCGGCCCGGGCGCCTCGATGGCGGCGTTAAGGGCCAACAGATTGGTCTGGTCAGCGATGCTGCGGATGGTCTGGACAATGCTGCCAATGATGTCCGACTGCTTGCTCACCGCATCAATGCTGACCGCCGCCTCGTTCAGGTCGCGGGAGATTTGCTCGATGATCTGCACCGTCTGCTGCACCACCTGCGAGCCCTTCTGGGCGCAGGCATCGTTCTGCACCGAGGTACTGTGGGCGGACTCGGCGGCGCTCTGCAAGGTGGTCATCTGCTGGGTGATATCGCTGGCGAACTTGACCACCTTGTACAAGCGCCCCTTGGCATCGAACAGGGGGTTGTAGGAGGCCTCGAGGAACACCGTCTGGCCGTATTTGTTTTCTCGCTCGAAGCGGTGGGAGTGGTATTCGCCACGATTGAGGGAGGCCCAGAACGCTCGGTATTCCGCGGACTCCGCTTCGGCGCGGTGGCAGAACATGCTGTGGTGCTGGCCAACGATTTCATTGAGGGCGTAGCCCATGGTCTTGAGGAAGTTGTCATTGGCGCTGATGACCTTGCCTTCGGGCGTGAATTCGATCACTGCCATGGAACGGCCAATGGCATTCAACAGGCTTTGGTTTTCATGTTCGATATGGATGCGCTCAGACACATCCGCGGCCACCTTGATCACACTCCGGACCTGACGATCGGGGCCGAGCACCGGCATGTAGCTGGCTTCGAGCCAGATCTCCTGGCCGCTCTTGCCCAAACGCAGAAAGGTACCGTTGAGGGGTTCGCCACGGGCCAGATCACGCCACAGGGTGCTGTAGGCCTCACTGCGGTAAAACGCCTCTTCGCAGAAAATCCGGTGGTGCTTGCCACGCAACTCCTCGACGGAATACCCCATGGTCTTACAGAAGTTGTCATTGGCATCCAGCACGATGCCATCGGGCGAGAATTCGATCAGTGCCATGGAACGGCTGATGGCCAGTAACTTGGCATTGGCCTCGGTCAGGGCACAGGTAAATCGCTCGATCTCAAGCAGGTCAGCCTTGTGATGTAGATTGAACATGGTTGTATCACCTTCAACGCTGTCTTTTGATTGACGGAAGTTCCGAGTCTTTCAACTGATCCACACAACGTTCCATGAAACATGGCAAGCGCCTCTCTCCAATAAGGAGAAAGTGTCAGGTGATAAATGATGATTAATGGGAGAGTCCATAATGCAACGCTCTTATCAAGCCATCCTTTTCTTGACGAACCGTTAGCCGGTTCAACCTAACTGGGGCAAGTAAGTCCATTTAAGCAACAACTCCCTCATCATCACGGCGCCTTGAATGGCGAACTCTTCAGAGATGTTCAACCTGTCCTTAACGGTTTTGGATAACCCTCTTGAACAGCAAGCAGCAACTAGCTGACCTTGTTTTACTGTTCAAATAATCGGCTACATAAACGGACACAAATGAGCATAGCCAGCCATGGTTGCTATGCAAGGCCATTAATCAGCCATTATTTAAACCCTCAGCAAGACTCGCACCGCCGAGGTCCACTGGCCTGTGCCAACGCGAACTGACTCAGGCTTGCGCCAACATCTCCAGCAGCGCCCGCACCGCCGGTGAGGCCTCACGGCCTGGGGCCGCCACCAGCCCGAACTCACGATGCAGCGGCTCGGCCAGGGGCAGGATGCGCAGGCCCTGGCGACTGTCCGGCAAGGTCATCTCGGGGACCAAGCTGACGCCCACCTGCTCCCGTACCAAGGTGAAGGCACTGCTCCACTCACGCACTTCAACCCGCACATCCGCCAAGCACAAGCCGGCGTCTGCCGCCAGGCTGCGGGCATTCACCGAACAGCCGCCCGTGGCCAGCACAAACGGCTGGGCCACCAACTCCGCCAAGGGCACCGCGCCGTCACCGGCCCGCCGGGCCAAGGGATGACCCAGGGGCAACACCGCGACCCAGGTGTCGCGCCCCAACAGCCCGGCGTTACGCACCGGCGCGGGGTTGAGGACCACGCCCAGGTCCACCAGTTGAGCGCTGAGCAAGGCTTCCACTTCGTCGTCGCTGACCTCCAGGGCCACCACTTGAATGCCCGGATAAAGCTGCTTGAAACGCCGCAACAACGGCGGCAGAAACGCCGCCAGGACCATGGGAAAACTGGCCAGGCGCAAGGTGCCACGCTGGATCTCCCGACTGTTTTCCACACGACTGCGAATGTTCTCCAGCGCGCCGAGCATCAACCGGGCCTGCTCAATCACCTGCAGGCCGATGGCGGTGGGCAGGGTTTGCCGGTTTTCCCGGCTGAACAGCTGCACCTCCAGCATGTCTTCCAGCAGCGCCAAAGCCTGGCTGGCCCCGGACTGGGTCATGCCGACCCGCTCGGCGGCGCGGGTGATATTGCCGCTGTCGGCGATCGCCACCAGCAGCCGCCAATGCATCAGGTTCATCATGCCAGTAGCTGTCCTTATGGCAGTTTTCTGAAAGATTAATTTTACCCAGGACAATGGCCGCCCGGACACTGGCGCGCACCCTTATCAGGAACCTTGCCCATGAAGCTGTATTACGCCCCCCAAGCCTGCTCGCTGGCGCCCCATATCGTGCTGCGCGAACTGGGGTTGGCCTTTGATCCCGTGCGCGTCGATAACCGCAGCAAACTCACCGCCGATGGCCGTGACTTCCTAGCCATCAACCCCAAGGGTTACGTCGCCGCCCTGGAACTGGACAACGGCCAGGTGCTGACCGAGGGCCCGGCGATCCTGCAATACCTGGCGGACCTGCAGCCCAAGGCTGGCCTGGCCCCGGCCAATGGCAGTTGGGAGCGGGTGCGTCTGCAAGAGATGCTGAACTTCATCAGCAGCGAAGTGCATGGGGGCATGGCCTGGCTGTTCAGCACGGCGATTGATGACGCCGTCAAAGCCCTGTTCCGCGAACGGCTGTTCAAGCGCTTCGCCTTGCTTGACCAGACCCTGGTGCGCCAGGACTACCTGCTAGGGGGAAGTTTCGGAGTGGCGGATGCCTATCTGTTCAGCGTGCTGCGCTGGACCGAGGGCTTTGCCATCGACTTGCAGCAATGGCCCGGACTGGAGCGCTTTCAGGTGCGGATTGGTGAACGGCGCTCAGTGCAGGAGGCCTTGGTCCTGGAGCTGAGCTGATTTGATTCGGGGAGAGAAAAGAGGAAGCCCGCCAAGCGGGCTTCGGAGGGAGCGATCAATGACCGAAGACATTCACTTCGACTTTCTTGGCTTTCTTGTCGGCGCGCTTTTCATCGGCGGTCTTGGCCGGTTTCTTTTTCGCGGCTTTCTTGGAATTCATACCTTTGGACATGATGCTCACTCCACTGATGCGGGATAGACGTCAGGTATACCACCTATGGCACCCGGGGGTTCCTTTATAATCCGCCGCCCCCGCTGCCCAACCCGGAACGACCATGCCTCACCTGAACATCGCCCGGCTGACCGACCTTGAGCGCCCACTGCTGAACAAGTTCTACCGCCAGCACGGCTCACCCATGCGCGCTTCCGGCGAGGGGCAACTGTGGGTGGCCAGGCGCGATGAACTGCTGGCCGGCATGAGCCTGACAGCCGTCGCCCAAGGGCATTGGCTGACCGGCCTGTTCGTCGCCCCGCAACACCGTGGCCGGCGACTTGCCGAGCGACTGGTGGCACAGGCCCTCGGCCCGCTCGAAGGACCGGTGTGGCTGTTCTGCCACCCGGACTTGCAAGCGCTGTATCAACGTATGGGGTTTTCCACCTCCCCCTGTTTACCCCAGGCCCTGGCCGACCGACTGGCCCGCTACAGCCGCAGTAAAAGCCTGGTGGCCATGGGTATAGATCCGTTGGTTAGGAGCACCAAAGATATTGGCTGATCGGCCCACGCTAGGCCCGTGCTAGCCTCGCCGGCACTTCGTGACTTATCAGGATGATCCATGAAACCCATGCTTCTGGCGCTGTCCATCGGTGCCCTTATGCTGAGCAATGTGTCTCTAGCCAGCGAATCTGCCCCGGCCCTGACCCGCCAGGAATACGCCAAAGTCCTCGCCGGTTCCTGGCGCGCCCCCGGCAACAGCGACCGGGACGTCTATCGCCACCCCCAACAGACCCTGGAGTTTTTCGGCCTGCAGGCTAACCAGCGGCTGATCGAAATCACCCCGGGCAGCGGTTGGTACAGCGAGTTGCTGGCGCCGCTGCTCAAGCGGCAAGGGCAGTACATTGCCGCTGTGCAAGCGCCGGCCAGCGGTGACTATTACAAAAAATCCGCCGATGGCCTGCGCCAGAAGTTCGCCGCCGACCCAGCCCGCTACGGCCAGGCCGCGTTCGTCGAATTCGATCCCAAGGCCCCGGTGCTCGGCCCGCCCGGCTCGGCCGATCGAGTCCTGACCTTTCGCAATGTGCACAACTGGGTGCTGGCCGACACCGCGCCCAACCTGTTCCAGGCGTTCTTCAAGGTACTCAAGCCAGGAGGCGTGTTGGGTGTGGTGGATCACCGGGCCAAGGACGGTGCGTCCCTGGAAGACATCAAGCACAGCGGCTACCTGACCACCGCGTACGTGGTGAAACTGGCCACCGACGCAGGCTTTGTCCTCGACGGGCAAAGCGAGATCAATGCCAACTCCAAAGACACCAAGGACTACCCCGACGGTGTCTGGACCCTGCCCCCGGCGTTCAAGCTCGGGGAACAGGACAAGGCCAGGTTCCAGGCCATCGGGGAGTCGGATCGCATGACCCTGCGCTTTATCAAGCCCGGGGCTTGAGCGCGTCGCCGGCTCAATCGTCGGCAGCAGGGTCCAGGTCGGGGAACAGCACTTCGGTAAAGCCGAACTTGCTGAAGTCGCTGATGCGCGACGGGTAGAGGCGGCCGATCAGGTGATCGCACTCGTGCTGCACCACCCGGGCATGAAACCCCGAGGCTATTCGCACCACGGGCTCGCCCTTGGGATCAAACCCCTCGTAGCGGATGTGTTCATAACGCTGCACCGCCCCCCGCAGCCCCGGCACCGAGAGACAGCCTTCCCAGCCTTCTTCCAGGATCGGGCTTAGGGGCGTGATCAAGGGGTTGATCAGAATAGTCTGGGGCACCGCTTCGGCGTCCGGGTAACGCTCGCTGTGCTCGAAACCGAAAATCACCAACTGCAGGTCGACGCCGATCTGCGGTGCCGCCAGGCCCACCCCGCCGACGCTTTCCATGGTCTGGAACATATCGTCGATCAGTTGCCACAGCTCCGGGCTGTCGAACATCTCGGGCGGCACCGGTGGTGCGATACGCAACAGGCGCTCGTCACCCATCTTGAGGATTTCACGGATCATGTTCAGGCTTCGTCAGTGGTCGGCTTGAGCGAGTGGTCTCGGCCCAGTCCCGATACGTGGTGTTTGGTTTCATGCTCGGCGGGGTCCTTTTCACCAGGATTCTTGCCCTCGGCCGACATGTGTTCGATCACCGCGTTCATCTCCGCGCCCAGCAGCAGCACCGCCGCGGAAATGTAGAAGTACAGCAACAGCACGATGATCGCGCCGATACTGCCATACATGGCGTTGTAGTCAGAGAAGGTTTTTACGTAATAACCAAAACCCAGGGACGCGATGATCCACACCACCACCGCCAGCACCGAACCCGGGGTGATAAAGCGGAATTCCTGCTTCACATCGGGCATCACGTAATACATCAAGGCCACCGCGATCATCAGCAAGAGCACGATCAGCGGCCAGCGCAGGACGGTCCAGAGCGTCACGATAAAGTCTTCCAGCCCGACCTGCCCTGCCAGCCAGGCCATCACCTGCGGCCCCAGGACCATCAGCCCGGCGGCGACCAGCAACATCCCGGCGATGCCAATGGTGTAGAAAATCGACAGCGGGAAACGCTTCCAGATCGGCCGCGCCTCGACCACGTCGTAAGCGGCGTTCATTGCGCTCATCATCAGGCGCACACCCGCCGAGGCGGTCCACAAGGCAATCACGATACCCACCGACAACAGGCCGCCCTTGGACTGCTGCAATTGGTCGATCACCGGGTTGACCTGCTCCAGGGCCTGGGGCGGCAACACCAACTCCGACTGCAGACGCAGCCAGGTAAAGAAATCCGGCAGATGGAGGAAACCGATCAGGGCAATCAGAAACAGGATGAAGGGGAACAACGAGAACAGCATCTGGTACGCCAGCGCCGAGGCGTAGGTGGACATCTCGTCGTCGACAAACTCCTTGATCGTGCGCAACAGCACGCGATGCAGGGGTAACCCTTTCAAATCCGGAAAAATCATAGCGTCTCCTTTCGCCGCAATAGGTCGTGGTCAGGGGGCGACTCAGAGGCCGTTTTCTACATCAAATTAGCCCAGTTGGCGACTTTGAACCATTTCGGCTGTTTTAGTGCCGCACCTGAATGCAAACGGCCATCCGAGGATGGCGTCGTGCTGCATTCACACCCTCGACACGATCAAGCCTTGTCGACGGTTTTCTTGACCGCGTCCTTGGCTTTGCCAAGGGTTTGCTGGGCCTCACCTTTCTTTTCCTGGATCTTGCCTTCGGTTTGCAGCTTGGTGTTGTCAGTGGCTTTGCCGACACCTTGCTTGATGTTACCGATCGCTTCGTTGGCCAAACCTTTTGCTTTATCCGATGCGCTGCTCATGGTGTTTCTCCGGTGAACAATCATGGGTTCAATGCGTTACCTAAAAACTGACCCTGGGGCGTTGCGCAGAGTTTCAATTATTTTCAGCCGGCGATTTCGTCGCCCACGACAGGTTGGGCTTTATGTTTGCCGGCCAACCCTTGAGAATGCGCAACGTATTCAGGCCGTGTACTGAAGAGCCAATCCCGTAGGAATGTTATGAAACTCGATAAAAAGGCGGCCATTGCCCGCAGAAACCTGGAGCTGGGCGGTGCGGTGCTGGGGCTCAACAACTGCCACTTCGCGGAGTTGAACCGCAACCGCAACATCTGGTGGTTCGACCTGCCAGTCACCCGCCTGGCCATCGGTCAGTACGAATGGGTTCACCTGCTGCTGCACACCCCAAGCAGCGACCAGTTGCTGCACCTGAAGGTGCCGACCCTGTTCCTGCGGGAAAAACTCGAAGGCTTGGTGGTGCGCAATGAAGGCAAACGCAAGGCGGCCCTGAGCCTGGAACTGAGCGCCGACAAGGACTCGTTCCTCACTGACGTCCGCCCGGCCGGCACCGGCGTCAACTTCGCCCAGTTCCAACAGTAAGACTGCAGGGGCCACGACCCCAGCGCCCAACAAAAAGCCCCCGCATGAGCGGGGCTTTTTGTTGGAGGGCGACGTTACTTCTTCAGCCCAAGCTTCTTCAGCTCTTCGTCTCGCAGCTCGCGCCGCAGGATCTTGCCGACGTTGGTGGTCGGTAACGCATCACGGAACTCAACGGCCTTGGGCACTTTGTAGCCGGTGACATTGGCGCGCATGTGCGCCATCACTTCTTCCTTGGTCAGGGTCGCGCCCGGCTTGACCACGATGAAGATCTTGATGGTCTCGCCGGACTTTTCGTCCGGTACACCGATGGCGGCGCACTGCAGCACACCCGGCAACGCCGCCAGCACATCTTCCAGCTCGTTGGGATAGACGTTGAAGCCGGAGACCAGAATCATGTCCTTCTTGCGGTCGACGATACGGATATAGCCATCAGGCTGGATCAGCGCGATATCACCGGTTTTCAACCAGCCTTCGCTGAGCACTTCGTCGGTCGCGTCCTGGCGCTGCCAGTAGCCCTTCATCACTTGTGGGCCCTTGACGCACAGCTCGCCGATCTCACCCAGTGCCTGCTCTTCACCGGCGTCGTTGATCACCCGGCACAAGGTCGAAGGCACGGGAATGCCGATGGTGCCGACCTGGATGTTCTGGATCGGGTTGACCGTGGCCACCGGGCTGGTTTCGGTCATGCCGTAGCCTTCGCAGATCGGGCAGCCGGTCACGGCTTTCCAACGCTCGGCGGCCGCCAGTTGCAGGGCCATGCCGCCGGACAGGGTGACTTTCAAGGCGGAGAAGTCCAGCTTGCGGAACGCTTCGCTGTTGCACAGGGCCACAAACAGGGTGTTGAGGCCGACAAAACCGCTGAACTTCCACTTCGACAGTTCCTTGACCATCGCCGGCAGGTCACGCGGGTTGCTGATCAGGATGTTGTGGTTGCCGATCAACATCATCGCCATGCAATGAAAGGTGAAGGCATAGATGTGGTACAGCGGCAGCGGGGTGATGAGGATTTCACACCCTTCATTGAGGTTGGCCCCCATCAGAGCCTTGCACTGCAACATGTTGGCCACCAGGTTGCGGTGCGTCAGCATCGCGCCCTTGGCCACGCCCGTGGTGCCGCCGGTGTATTGCAGCACGGCAACATCGCCGCTGGCCGGGTTGGCTTCCTTGACCGGCTGGCCCTGGCCCTTGCTCAAAGCATCGTTGAAGCGAATCGCCTGGGGCAGGTGGTAGGCCGGCACCATTTTCTTCACGTACTTGATCACGCTGTTGATCAGCAGGCGCTTGAGCGGCGGCAGCAAGTCCGCCACTTCGGTGACGATCACATGCTTGACGCCGGTCTTGGGCACCACGCCTCGGCCAGGTGGGCCATGTTGGCCAGGCAGACCAGGGCCTTGGCCCCGGAGTCATTGAATTGGTGTTCCATCTCCCGCGCGGTGTACAGCGGGTTGGTGTTGACCACGATCAGGCCGGCGCGGATGGCACCGAAGACAGCGACGGGGTATTGCAGGACGTTGGGCAGTTGCACCGCAATACGATCGCCAGGCTGCAAGTCCGTGTGCTGTTGCAAGTAAGCGGCAAAGGCCCCAGACAGTTCGTACAACTCACCGTAAGTGAGGGTCTTACCGAGGTTGCTAAAGGCCGGCTTATTAGCGAAACGTTGGCAGGACTGCTTCAATACCGCCTGAATATTCGGATACTCATCTGGATTGATATCGGCAGCAATTCCAGCTGGGTACTTATCCTTCCAAAAGTCTTCGATCATGGAAGCCCACTCCTCAGCAACGCGAACTCATCGCCGCATTTGATGCGATTATTATTTGTCTGTGTTTTTTAGAGGTGAATCTGGCGCTTATTCAGGCCGAGACGTCACAAAGCGCGCCGAGAGTAGCAGCTTTGCCAAAGGCCGACTAGAGCCAAATATGGCCCCAACAGTTACTTTTATGACTATATAAAACCACTCAGTCACTTTAAGAGCGAATCATGGTTATTTAAAGGACCCGCTCTGGCTCGCGGCTTTGCGCCCGATTGAATGCATTGCGGGCCAGGCCGTCCCTGCAGTATCCCTGCTGGAACGGGCTGGCCCGCGGTCAAACAGCGGCAGTTTGATCAGGCGATATCGCGCAACTCGCGACGCAGAATCTTGCCCACTGGCGTCATCGGCAGCGAGTCTCGCAACACAATGTGCTTCGGTACTTTGTAACCGGTGAAGTTCTCTTTGCAGTAAGCCTTGAGCTCTTCCAGGCTGACCCCCGCCTCACGGGCCACCACAAACAACTTCACTGCCTCTCCGGAACGCTCGTCCGGCACGCCGATGACCGCGCAGTTGGCGACGTTCGGGTGCGCCATGACCACGTCCTCGATCTCGTTGGGGTACACGTTGAAACCCGAGACGATGATCATGTCCTTCTTGCGGTCGACAATGCGCACGAAACCATCCTCATCGATCACCCCGATATCCCCAGACTTGAACCAGCCTTCGGCATCCAGCACCTCGGCCGTGGCGTCGGCTTTCTGCCAATAGCCCTTCATGATCTGCGGGCCCTTGATGCACAGTTCACCGCGCTCGCCCAAAGGCTGCTCGACGCCCTCATCATTGATCACCTTCAACGTGGTACCCGGCACCGGCATGCCCACCGTGCCCAGGCGCGACTTGTCGCCATAGGGGTTGGTGCAGGCCACCGGCGAGGTTTCGGTCAACCCGTAGCCTTCAGTGATGCGGCAACCGGTCAAGCTCTGCCAGCGCTCGGCGGTGGCCTTGACCAGCGCGGTGCCGCCCGAGTTGGTGAGCTTGAGGTGAGAGAAATCCAGGGTCTTGAACTGCGGATGCTCCATCAGCGCCACGAACAGGGTGTTGAGCCCGAGCAGGGCCGAGAACTGCCATTTGCCCAGTTCCTTGATAAAGCCGCCAATGTCCCGTGGGTTGGTGATCAGCACGTTGTGGTTGCCGGTGACCATCATGCACATGCAGTTCGCGGTGAAGGCATAGATGTGATACAGCGGCAGCGGCGCGATCATCACCTCCTGACCTTCACGCAACAGCGGGTGACCGTCCGGCCCCAACTGCCCCAGGCAGGCCCGAGCCTGTTGCATGTTGGCCACCAGGTTGCCGTGAGTCAGCATCGCGCCCTTGGCCAGGCCAGTGGTGCCACCGGTGTATTGCAGCACGGCGATATCATCGAGGCCGGCCTGGAGCGGCTGGATGCTCTGGCCACGGCCCAGGCGCAGGGCGCTCTTGAAGCCGATGGCCTGGGGCAGTTGATAGGCCGGCACCATCTTCTTGACCTTGTCCACCAGGGTATTGACCAGCCAGCCCTTGGGGCCCGACATCAGGTCGCCCATCTTGGCTTCGATCAGGTACTGGATATCAGTGTCCGCCAGCACTTCCTGGACCTTCTGCCCGAACAGGTTCATGTACACCAAGGCCCGCGCCCCGGAGTCCTTGAACTGGTGGCGCATCTCCCGGGGGGTGTACAGCGGGTTGGTGTTGACCACGATCAGCCCGGCGCGCAGGGCGCCAAACACGGCGATCGGGTAATGCAGGACGTTGGGCATCTGCACCGCAATGCGATCGCCCGGAGCCAGGTCAGTGTGGTTTTGCAGGTAGCCGGCGAACGCCGCGCTGTAGCGTTCCAGTTCGGCGTAAGTGAGGGTCACCCCCATATTGCTGAAGGCCGGGCGGTCGGCGAATTTCTTGCAGGAACGTTCGAACACCTCGATCACCGACTTGTAGGCCCCCAGGTCAATATCGTGGGGCACGCCGGCCGGGCGCTTATCATTCCAGAAATCAGGTTGCATTATTCTTGTCCTCTTTACCTGAGCGGTCCGAGCCACCTCTGTAACGCTGCCAGAGGCGGGGCTCTCCGGACGTTAGCAGCTATAGCGATTCAGGCAAATATAAGGGCCAGCTTCATAGATTCCGTGAATCTCGCTTCCCAGCCGCTCGCGAATCGGACGGCCCAGTGGGGATGAGCTATACAATGCAGCGTCTGCGAGTAAAGGAACCGCCATGATCCACGATACTTTCTGGCTCACCCTGAACGACCACAGCCGCCTCTACGTCAACCAGTGGTTGCCCGAGGGCCCGCTCAAGGCCTTGATCCTGCTGTCCCACGGCATGGCCGAGCACAGCGGTCGCTATCAACGGCTGGCGTCGGCGCTCTGTGCCGAAGGTTATGGCGTGTACGCAGCGGACCAGCGCGGCCATGGCCAGAGCGCTGCCCAAGGGGTCCTTGGCCACTACGCGGACCAGGGCGGCTGGAGCAAAGTGGTCGGCGACCTGGCCAGCCTCAACCAGCACATCGGCCAGCAGCACCCGGGGGTTCCCATGGTGCTGCTGGGCCACAGCATGGGCAGCTACATCGCCCAGGCCTACCTGCTGCACCACAGCGCCAGCCTGTTCGGGGCGATTCTCAGCGGCTCCAACTTCCAGCCGGTGGCGCTGTACCGCGCCGCCAGCCTGATCGCCCGCTTCGAACGCCGGCGCCAGGGCCCACAGGGGCGCAGTGCACTGATCGACTGGCTGTCCTTCGGCTCCTTCAACAAAGCCTTCAAACCCAACCGCACGCGCTTCGACTGGCTGAGCCGCGACCCGGACGAAGTGGACAAGTACGTCAATGACCCGCTGTGCGGCTTTCGCTGCACCAACCAGTTGTGGATCGACCTCTTGGGCGGCCTGCAGCAAATCAGTAAACCGGCCAACCTGGCACAGATCGACCCGGGCCTGCCGTTACTGATCATGGGCGGTGAATGTGATCCGGTGAGCAATGGCACGCGTCTCAAGGATCTGGCCGACGCCTTGCGTCAGGCCGGCAGCCAGTGCCTGCAATTGAATATCTACCCTCAGGCGCGCCACGAACTGTTCAATGAAAGCAATCGAGAGGCGGTGACGGCCGATATCCTGGCCTGGCTGGAACAGGCGCTGGAGCACCGCAGGCCCGCCCGATCAGAATAATAATAACGTTTATAATCAGTACTTTACCGTGATTACACAGAGGATTTCAGCGAGATGACCCAGGTTACCAACACCCCTTACGAAGCCCTCGAAGTGGGCCAGACCGCCAGCTACAGCAAGACCGTGGAAGAACGCGATATCCAGCTGTTTGCCGCCATGTCCGGCGACCACAACCCCGTGCACCTGGACCCCGAGTTCGCCGCCGCCAGCATGTTCAAGGAGCGCATCGCCCACGGCATGTTCAGTGGCGCGCTGATCAGTGCCGCCGTGGCCTGCGAACTGCCTGGGCCGGGCACCATCTACCTGGGCCAGCAAATGAGCTTCCAGAAACCGGTGAAGATCGGCGACACCTTGACCGTGCGCCTGGAAATCCTCGAAAAGCTGCCGAAATTCCGCGTACGCATCGCCACCCGCGTCTTCAACCAGCGCGACGAACTGGTGGTGGACGGCGAAGCCGAGATCCTCGCCCCACGCAAACAACAGACCGTGACCCTGCCGACCTTGCCCGCCATCAGCATCGGTTGAGCGTGCCGGAGCCGGCTTTCCGGCTCCTCAGCGATCGCCTTCCTGGACCTGCACGCTGGCGGTCATGCCGGCGCTCAGGTTGACCCCTTCCGGTACCTTGTCGAGCTGGATCCGCACCGGAATCCGCTGAGCCAGGCGCACCCAGTTGAAGGTCGGTTCGACGTCCGCCAGCAGCTGCCCGTCCGGGGTGGCGTTGCGATCGGTGATGCCGCGGCTGATGCTCTCCACATGACCTTCCAGGGCCTCGCCGGCACTCATCAGCCAGACCTTCACCGGGTCGCCGACGCGGATCCGCGGCAGCTTGGTCTCCTCGAAATACGCCTGCACGTAGAAGGTCGAATCATCGATCAAGGCCATCACCGGCTGCCCGCGTTCACGTAGTTGCCTTCGGCCAGACGCAGGTTGGTGATATGCCCGCTACGGGGCGCATGCACTTGGCTGCGAGCCAGGTTGAGTGCGGCGACCTTGGCTTCGGCCTGGGCCTCGCGCAATTCCCCACGGGCGATGCCGGCGTTGATCTGGGCGTTCTCACGCAGCTCCGCACTGATGGCCTGTGGGCCCAGGCTGGCGCGACGGCTGGCCTCATGCTCACGCAGGCTGAGTTGCTGCTGCCGGGTCTGGACCACCGCCTGGGCTTTATCCAGCGCCGCTTCAAAACGGTCGCGGTCAATGCTCAGCAACAGCTCGCCGGCCTTGACCTGCTGGTTGTCCCGGGCCTTGAGCTCACGCACCCAGCCGGACACATCCGGGGCGACCACCACCACGTCAGCGCGAATTCGCGCATCCCGGGTCCAGGGCGTGAGCATGTAGTACTGCCACAGATGGAAGCCGGCAAACACCGCTACAGCCACCAGGCACAGGGTAAAGGCGACACGAACAGGTGTGCGCATGAATCACTCCTTATAAAGGACCGAGCACCACGGTGATCACGGTCAAAACACAGACATACAACGCACAATCGAACAACGCTTCGTGCCAGATCCAGCGCCCCAGGGGCGTGACACGCAACAGCAGGCGCAGGCCCATGGTCAGCACCAACGCCAGTAACACATCAATCAGAAACGGGCTGAGCAACACCCCGCCCAACGACCACTCACGCAACCCCATGACCTTCCTCCTGCTGCCGGCACCAGCGGCGCCAGCTGTTTTGCAATTGCACCACGGCGCCCAGGGCCAGCTTCAGCGCATCGCTGGGCGGCAACTGCTCCAGGGCCTGGAGCAAGTCGGCCGATGCCCGTTGCAGGTCATCCTCGCGATTGGCTGCCGGGCCTTGCTCAAGAACCTGTTCCAGGTGTTCGAAATACGCCCGTTGCTCAACGCTGAGGGGCACCTGGGCCACCGCCAGGCTCAAGCGCAGGTGCAGTAACTCATCGCCAATGTCCAACCCGAGCAAACCGTCGTCCCAGCGACTGCGGGCCTGCTCCGGCAGCTCCGGGTAATGCCGCGCCAGTTGCAGCAGCCGATCGGCCATGCGCCCACCGAACCAGCTTTCAGCGCCCCGCAGGTTACGGCGGGTCAGGCGCACCAGATCATGCAGGGTCGCCGCCAGCAGGCGCCGCCCATGCCAGGCCGGGTCCCGCAGGATCAAGAGGTTGAAGGCCAGGACCGCCGCGCCCACCCCGAGCACCATGGCCTGGGCGTTATTGAAGAAACTGGCGACATCGAACGTCATGTGGTTCTGCGGCGAAATCAGCACCACAAAGTGCAGGCAGAACGAGGTCGCCGTGGCGCCGGTCTGCGGCTTGGCCATGCCCAGGGCACCAAAGAACAGCGGCACGCCCAAGGCCATGGCCAACAGGGCAAAGCCGCTCCACTGCGGCAATAGAATCTGCCCCACGACAAACGCCACCGGCACCGCCAGGAAGATCCCGCGCATAAAGCTCATGCCGATCTGCGCCCCGTTTTCCCGGCTGGCAAACAGGCTGCACACCACGCACGTGAGCAACATCGCCCCCGAAGCGGCCGGCCAGGCGGTGGCCATCCAGAAGCTCGCCACAGTCAGAAAGGCCAAGGCACTGCGCGCACCAAACACCAACGCCAGGGACAGGTCCCGATGAGGCGCCAGGGTTGTCGGTTGCTCTGCCGGCGAGTAGCCCTGCTCCACGGCCTGCAAGGCATTGCCGGCGGCCATGGCGGTGTCCAGCAACAGGGCGAAACGCGCCAGGCAGTAACTTTGCGCCGAGCTGATCTGCGGCTCATGGGACGCATCCAGCAAGCGCAGGCGCAGCAACTGCAGGGTGGCTGGATCTGCGGTGGTCAGGGCCTCTTGCACCTCGTCCATCCAGGGCTGCAATTGAGCGGCCTGGGCCTCGTCCAGTTGCTTCCATTGGCGCCGCACAGAACGCGAGATGCGCAGCAGCATCAGCAACTTCTGGCTCAGGCCACTGATGCCCCGGGCCCGCTGACGCCCCTGGCGCCCTTCGAACCAGGCGTGCTCACGCTGGGCGTCCACGGCCACAATACGCCCGAGGATTTCCAGCAAGCCCTGGCGCGCCTGGGCATCACCAGCCAAGGTCGCCCGTGCCGCCTGCAAACCGCTGAGCCAGGCGCTGCGGGCCTGAGCGGACAACTGACGCTCAACATGCATCGGCCAAAGCAAGGCACTGCTGGCCGTGGCGCAAATGATTCCAAGGGAGATTTCCGTGCAGCGGGCCACCGCCTGATCGAACACATTCAGCGGGTGACTGATGGCCGGCAACGCAATAATCGCCACGGTGTAGCCGGCCAACACAAAGGAATAGGACCAGGCACTGCGCAACAGCGTGGAGCTGGCGGTGCACAGCCCCAGCCAAAGGGCCAGGGCCAACAGGAACAGCCAAGGGGTCTGGGCGAACAGCCCCATGAACAGCACCGACATCAAGGTGCCGACCAAGGTACCCAATAAGCGGGCCAGGCCTTTTTGCAGGACCATGCCCGACAACGGCTGGGCAACGATGATCGAGGTCATCAAGGCCCAGGCCGGCTGCTCCAGGCCCCAACGCAAGGCCAGCCACAAGGCCGCGCCACCACCGAGCACGGTCTTGATCGCAAACTGCACGGCAGCCAGGTTGGGCGCAAGCAACGCCTGCAAAGTGATACGCACGAAGAGCACCTTGGGAAGGACAGAATAACCATAGTCGGAACGCGCCGAGAGGCGGCACGAACTAATTATTAGCTAGCTAACTATTTGCCGTCCAGCGCTAAATGACAGGCACAAAAAAACGCCAGACTGGCTGGCGTTTTTGACAGGCTTTTAGTGCTTAAGCGCGAGCACGAGCCTGGTTGCGCAGGGCTTTGACCTGATCGTGGTTACGCTGCACACCGTGGAACTGACGCTCCACCAAGTCGCGAATACCCACCAGGTTATGCTTGTTGATTTTTTCCAGGGCGTCTTTGTAAGCCTTCAGGGCATGGTCTTCGCCACGCTCGGCTTCATTGAGCACGGCTTCTTCATCCTTGCCGGTCACCAAGGACTTCAGATCGACCCAACGACGGTGCAGGTCGCCGCTGATGCTGGTGGTGGTTTCCGGATCGCCGCCCATGGAGCGCACGGCGGTTTGCAGTTCAGCGGCCGCTGTGGCGCAGTCTGCCGCACGTTTGACGAACAGCGCCTTGAGCTCAGGGTGCTTGATGTCTTCGGCGCAGGTCTTGAAACCTTCCTGGCCGTCTTTGCTGGTTTCGATCAGATCGTTGAGGACCGAAATCGCTTCTTTATTCAAGTCAGTCATTTTTCAATTCCTTTCAGGGTGGAGAGTTGCAATAGGTATTGCACCCGCCGTGCCAGGCTGGAATCGATTATTTATTCCTTATTTATCAATAACTTATATTTTAAGCAAAAATCTGTATCCGCGTTATTTGCATGATCTGTCATTTGGCCTGCATGCAGAATGCCTGTATTTTCCAAAACGTTTGCCCTCACCCGACGTTGTGCCATGAACCCTGAAAAGCTTGAACTCCTGATCACCCGTGAAATGCCCTTCGGCAAATACAAAGGCCGCATCCTCGCCGACTTGCCCGGGCCATACCTCAACTGGTTCGCCCGCGAAGGTTTCCCCAAGGGCGAACTCGGCGGTTTGCTGGCCCTGATGCAAGAAATCGATCACAACGGCCTCTCCGACCTGCTGGACCCGCTGCGGGCCAAACACGGCAAGCCCAAACCCCGCCACTGACCCAGAGCCCTCCCATGCCACCGAGCCCTGCTGCCCTCGCCCGCGATGAAACCTATTAGCAAGGCATTGCCCGGGGTTACGACCTGGAACCCGGCCCGATCAACCTGGAGAACGGCTACTTCGGGCGCATGAGCCGCCAGGTGCTGGAGCGCTACCAACACAATATTCAATGGGTCAACCGCAGCAACTCGGTGCTGGTGCGCCAGCGCTTCGAACAGGGCGAGGCCGAGCAGATCCGCCACCAACTGGCCGAGCTGATGGGGGTGTTGGACAACGCCGTGGCGCTGACCCGCTGCGCCTCCGACGCCCTGCAATCCCTGATCCGCAACTACAACCGCCTGCAACCCGGGGACCAGGTGCTGCTCAGCGACCTGGAATACGACACGGTGAAAAGCGCAGTGCGCTGGCTGGCGCGCTATCGCGGCGTGGAAGTGATCGAAATCACCCTGCCCCACCCTGCCAGTTTTGACAGCCTTGTTGACGCCTACACCCAGGCCTTCAAGGCCCATCCACGCCTGAAATTAATGGCCCTGACCTACGTCACCCACCGCAGCGGCCTGGTGATGCCCGTGCAAGCCATCGCCCAAATGGCCCGGGAACACGGGGTCGATGTGATTCTCGACGGCGCCCACGCCCTTGGGCAGATCGAGTTCGACCTGGAACAACTGGGCATCGCCTTCGCCGGCTTTAACCTGCACAAATGGCTGGGAGCGCCTCTGAGCCTGGGGTTTATCTACATCCATCCGCAGCGCTTGGCGGACATCGACCCGGACATGGGCGAGTTCCATTTCACAGAACAGGACGTGCGTTCGCGCACGCCCTACAGCACCCCGAATATTCCGGCGCTGATGACCCTGCCCCTGGTGTTTGAGGAACACCGCGCCATGGGCGGCTCAGCGGTCAAGGGCGCACGCTTGAATTACCTGCGTGACAGCTGGGTCAGCGCGGTCCGGGGCTTACCGGGCATCGAGGTGTTGACTCCGGATGACCCGCGTCTGTACTGCGGCATCACGGCGCTGCGCTTCACCCGTCAGGCAGACCAGCAGTGGATGGTCCTGCGCCTGCTGGAGGATTACCAGTTGTTCACCGTGGCCCGCAGCGGCGCCGCGTTCGGGCCCTGTATTCGCATCACCCCGGGGCTGGTCACGCCCCTGGAGCACATCGCGCAACTGATCCGGGCATTGCAGGCGCTGGCAGCCGAATAGGCAGCGCAACACTTTTCTCCAGGCAAAAAAAAACGTGCACCGACCAAGCGCACCGTAAAGCCGTAGAACACACCAACGAAATCGGGTTAAAGCATCAATCCAGCAGGGCCAGCGCCTCGGCGGTGCACTCCTGGATGCGGGCCCAGTCGCCGTTCTTGATCCACTCCGGATCGAGCATCCAGCTACCGCCCACGCACATCACATTCTTCAAGGCCATGTAGCTCTTGATGTTGCCCGGGCCAACGCCGCCGGTCGGGCAGAATTTCACCTCACCGAACGGGCCGCCCAACGCCTTGATCGCCGCCACGCCGCCACTGACTTCCGCCGGGAACAGCTTGAAGCGGCGATAACCCAAGGCGTAGCCCTCCATGATGCCGGAGGCGTTGCTGATGCCCGGCAACAGCGGGATCGAGCTGTCGACGCTGGCTTGCAGCAGGTCACGGGTAATGCCGGGCGTGACGATGAATTGCGAACCGGCCGCTTCGGCTGCGGCCAGCATGCTGCGATCCAGCACGGTGCCGGCACCAGTGACCAGTTCCGGACGCTGCTCACGCAGGATCTGGATGGCCTTGAGGCCGTACTGCGAACGCAGGGTCACTTCCAGGGCGGTCAAGCCGCCGGCAGCCAGAGCGTCGGCCAGAGGCAGCACGTCCTGTTCGCGGGCGATGGTGATGACCGGAAGAATCCGCGCCTTGGCGCAGAGGCTATCGATCAGGGCAACTTTGTCCGCCATGGAAACGGTCGGGCTTGGGTTTGTCATAGCGGCTGATCCTTGGCTCATGGGCACCAGTAAATCTCTAACGGAGGTTGCAAAAAGGCACGCACCGGCATGGCGGCGACATCGTCGTCAGCCAAAGCGGCACTCAGGGTGGTCAATTTGGATTGACCGGCAATCGACAGCACGCTGAGCCTGGCCGAAGCCAGCAGCGCACGGCTCATGGTCAAGCGTTGATGGGGCACGCTCGGCGCCAGCATCGGCCAGCAACGGCGGGTGCCGGCAACATCCAGCGCCTCCGCCAGGTTCGGGCTGTTGGGGAACAGGGACGCGGTGTGGCCGTCGTCGCCCATGCCCAGCACCAGCACGTCGATACCGGGCAGTTCAGCCAACAGGCGATCAGCCTGCTGCGCCGCTTGGTCAAGGTTCGCTGCCGGGCTGTAGAGGCTGAGGAACTGGGCCTTGGCCGCCGCGCCCTGGAGCAGATAACGCTTGAGCAGGCCGGCATTGCTGTCCGCGTGCTCCACCGGGACCCAGCGCTCGTCGGCCAAGGTCACGACGACGTTTGCCCAGTCCAGGTCCTGCTTGGCCAGGCTCTGGAAGAAGGCCACCGGGCTGCGGCCGCCGGACACCACCAGGGTCGCGGTGCCGCGCGCAGCAATGGCCTGGCGCAGTTGTTCGGCCACGTTCAGCGCCAGGCCTTCGGCCAACAGCGTCGGGCTGCGGAACTCGTGGGCGCGTACGCCCGCGGGCAGTTGCAATTCAGATATCGCCATACCAAGACCTCCCATCCCGCGTGATCAGTGCAATGGAGCTCATCGGCCCCCAGGACCCGGCCGCATAGGGCTTGGGTGCATCACCGGACTTCTTCCACCCGGCGATCAACTGGTCACACCACTTCCACGCGGCTTCGATTTCATCTTTACGGACAAACAGGTTCTGATTGCCGCGCATCACTTCCAGCAACAACCGCTCGTAGGCGTCGGGGATCCGCGCACTGCGATAGGTATCGGAAAAATTCAGCTGCAACGGTCCGCTGCGCAGCTGCATGCCCTTGTCCAGGCCTTGTTCCTTGGTCATCACCCGCAGGGAAATACCTTCGTCCGGTTGCAGGCGGATGATCAGCTTGTTGCTGATCTGCAGGCGCTGCTCGGGGGCGAAGATGTAGTGCGACGGTTCCTTGAAGTGGATGACGATCTGCGACAGCTTCTGCGGCATGCGTTTGCCGGTGCGCAGGTAGAACGGCACCCCGGCCCAACGCCAGTTGCGGATATCGGCCCGCAGGGCAACGAAGGTTTCGGTGTCGCTCTGGGTGTTGGAGTTTTCTTCCTCCAGGTACCCGGGCACCGATTTGCCTTCGCTGTGGCCGGCGATGTACTGGCCGCGCACCACTTGGGTGGTCAGGCCTTCCGGGCTGATGGGCGCCAGGGCCTTGAGCACCTTGACCTTCTCATCGCGGATGCTATCGGCGGACAGGTCCGCTGGCGGGTCCATGGCGATCAGGCAAAGCAGTTGCAGCAGGTGGTTCTGGATCATGTCCCGCAGCTGGCCGGCCTTGTCGAAGTAGCCCCAGCGGCCTTCGATGCCGACCTTCTCGGCCACGGTGATTTCCACGTGGGAGATGTAGTTCTGGTTCCACTGGGTTTCGAACAGGCTGTTGGCGAAACGCAGGGCGATCAGGTTCTGCACCGTCTCTTTGCCCAGGTAGTGGTCGATGCGGTAGATGCGGTTTTCCGGGAAGAACTGCGCCACCGCGTCGTTGACCTTGCGCGACGAGTCCAGGTCCGAGCCGATGGGTTTTTCCAGCACCACACGGGTGTGTTCGTTCAGGCCAACCTTCGACAGGTTCTCGCAGATGGCGCCGTACACCGCCGCCGGGGTGGCGAAATAGGCGATCAGGCGCTGCGCGCTGCCGGCACGTTCGGCCAGGGCCACGTAGTCATCGGCCTTGAGGAAGTCCACATGCAGGTAGCTCAGGCGTGCTAGGAAACGCTCCAGCACTTGGGCATCAATGTCCTTTGCGCCCAGGTAACGCCGCAGCTCAGCCTCGATAAACGCCAGGTGCTGCTGCTCGCTGCCCGCTTCACGGGCCAGGGCAAGAATGCGCGTGTCCTCATGCAGCAGACCGGCACCGTCGAGTTGATACAGGGCAGGAAAGAGTTTGCGAAGCGCCAGATCCCCCAGCGCGCCGAACAAGGCAAAGGTGCAGGGTTCAACCGTTATCGAAGGCATGATGTTTGTTCTTTTATCAAGTTAAGCTACAAATACCTTTTTTCAAGGCATCACTCAAGGGAAAATGTAGTAATAAACACAACATTTTCTCAAAATGCAGATTGCGTGTGGTGGTCAGTCAAGGCCATCAGTAGGATAGGCCACCGCCACGGGCCGCTTCAAAGGCCCTATTTGCATAGCCGATCTAAGGAACATATATGGACCGCGTGCGAAACCTCCTGGAACAGATCCAGAGCCGCCTTGAAGATTTGAACAAGGCCGAACGTAAAGTCGCCGAGGTCATCCTGCTCAACCCGCAGCAGGCGACCCGCTTCAGCATCGCCGCGCTGGCCCAGGCCGCCTCGGTCAGCGAACCGACCGTGAACCGCTTCTGCCGCTCGTTCGGCGTCAGCGGCTACCCGGAACTCAAGTTGCAGTTGGCCCAGAGCCTGGCCAGCGGCGCCGCGTACGTCAGCCGCGCCGTAGAGGCCGACGACAACCCCGAAGCCTACACGCAAAAAATCTTCGGCAGTGCCATCGCCTCCCTGGACAGCGCCTGCCAGGCCCTGGACCCGAATCTGATCAGCAAGGCCGTCGATCTGTTGATCCAGGCCCGGCAAATCCACTTCTTCGGCCTCGGTGCCTCGGCCCCGGTGGCAATGGATGCGTTGCACAAGTTTTTCCGCTTCAACCTGGCGGTGACGGCCCATGCCGACGTGCTGATGCAGCGCATGATCGCCTCGGTGGCCCACACCGGCGAATTGTTCGTGATCATTTCCTACACCGGCCGCACCCGCGAACTGGTGGAGGTGGCGCGCATTGCCCGGGAAAACGGCGCTTCGGTACTGGGGCTGACGGCGGAAAACTCGCCACTGGCCAAGGCCAGCACCCTGAGCCTGAACATTCCGTTGCCCGAAGACACTGACATCTATATGCCGATGACGTCGCGGATCATCCAGCTCACCGTGCTCGACGTGTTGGCCACCGGCATGACCCTGCGCCGTGGCGTGGACTTCCAGCCGCACCTGCGCAAGATCAAGGAAAGCCTCAACGCCAGCCGCTATCCGGTGGGCGACGAGTTCAACTGAGTCGAGCCCATCGCCGGCCAGCCGGCTCCCACAGGGAGCCTAGGCCACCGCCCGCGCCTGCAGGCTCAAGTGCGCCTGCTCCCCGGGGGCCAGGCACAGGCTGTCAGTGCCGCCGCTGGCAGCCTCGACACAGACAAAGCCTGACACCTCGTTCCAGCTCACCCCCAGCAACGGCCGATGGCCTGGGTGCCAGACCACGGTGTCGCCGCACTCCCCGGTATCGATGTGCAGCTCACGCTGCCAGGCGCTGTCCTTGAGCTGCAATTCGCCCTCGTGCTGGAACACCCGCTGACACCCGCCCTCCACTCGCAACTCGCCTTTCTGCTGGCAAGCCTGGCGGTTCAACTGGTCGTAACCCTGCGCACCGTCGAGCCCAGACAGCGCTACCTCACCAACGTCACCAATACGCCAGTAAGCGTGCAAAGCCTGGCTCAATTGGCAAGGTTCGCTGTCTTGATGCTCAGTGCTCAGGCGCAGATCCATGGTTTCCCCCAGGTGCGCATGCAAGTCGACCTTCCAGTCGCACAACTGCAACTGCCAGTGCAGGCGCACGCCATCGTCGTCACTGCTGCTGTCCAGAAGCTTCCAGTCGATCAGCCGCGCCCACCCGTGGGACGGCCAGGCATTTTCGCTGGGATGGCGGCCGTACCAGGGCCAGCACACCGGCACCCCGCCACGGATCGCCCCGACTTGCGGCCACTTGGCCGCGCACCACAACCAGGGTTTCTGGCCGGCGGCTGGAAATGCAGCAATTGCGCGCCCTGGCGACTGAACACCGCCTGGCACAGGGGATGGTCGATCACCAGGACGTCGCGCAGTTGATAGCGCTCCCAGGCAAACACCGGGCGCTCGCGCAAGGATTTGAAAAAGCGTTGTAGCGGATGCTCGTGCATGTGCCGCAGTCCTGAACTCATGAACCCGAGGAGGCGCCGCCCTCAAAAAAAAGCGGACAGCCTGGGCCGTCCGCGAAATGCGCACATAGAGAGGGAGCTTATCGCAAGCGCGTTAGAACACCGACTGAATTTTCAGGCCGGCGACCAGCGCGTTGTCGACTTGGTCCACACCACCCGGATGGGTGATGTATTGCAGGTTGGGACGCACGGTCAGCCAGTTGGTGACGTGGAAGCCGTAGTTGATTTCGTAGTTGTACTCGGTGTCACGCACCGGCGAGAACGCCAGGTCATCGTAGTCCGTCACACCTGCAGCGGCGTTGGCCAGCTCGGTGTTTTTCTTCACGTCATCGTTGACATGGATGCGCGAGAAACCGATGCCGACGTCGTCTTTTGGACGGGCGTCGAATGGCCCCTTGTACACAAACATCAGCGACTGATAGTTGTCGACGAAGTTGGTGTCCTTGTCGTGGAACGTCGCGTTGGCGGCGATGTTCAGACCACGGGAAGCGTCGCCATTGTGGGTGGTGAGTTGCTGTTGCAGAACACCCCAGTAACCGCTCTTGCTGTTGCGTACGCGGTAGGCATTACCGGTGGTCGCAGCGTCAGCGCCGTTGACGTCTTCGCGAACATCATTGGCGTCGGCCGTGCTCTTGTAGTAACCCACACGGTATTCGCCCGGCAAGCCATTGAGCTTCGGCGACCAGACCAATTCAACCGGCAACACGGTGCCTTTGGTGCCGCTGCCGCTGAGTTTGAAACCGTTGCCGTGTTCCAGTTGCGACGGGTTCTGGTTGTACGCACCGATCTGCGCATACAACTCAGGCGTGATGTTGTACTTCACGCGCAACGCCGCCTGCATGACCGGCCAGTTGTACCAAATGCCAGTCGCCCAGTTACCCGCCTGGGAACCGCAGAAGGCCAGGTTCTGGAACTCGCAAGGGAAGGTGTTGAAGTCTTCGCCTTCGCCGAAATAACCGGCCTTGACGTCCAGCTTGCCGTCGAGGAACTGATGCTGCACCCACAGTTGGGTCAGACGCACCATGTGGCCACGGCCGTAGACTTCCTGGGACGAGCTCAGGGTGCCGGCACGCGGGTCGCCAACGCGGTCGTTGGAGATGTTCTGACCGTTACGGTTGGTCAGCTGGATCTTGGCCTGGGTGTTATCCCAGCCCCAGAGCTTTTGCAGGTCCAGCGCCACGCCCAAGCCAAACTGGTCGGCATAACGCGCGGTCTTGTCGTTGTTGTAGCCGCCGTGCAGGTTGCTCCCCACCTCACCGACGTAGTCGGCCTTGATGTCGATACCCTGCTCGATCAGCTTGGTACGCTCGCCACCCCAGTCGCCGGTCATCCACTTGGAGTCGGCACTGAACGCCTCGTCCGCCATCGCGTTGGCCGACAGAACCAGTGCGGCTACCGCTGACAGCTGGCAGAGCAAGCGTGTGTTGGTGTGTTTCTTTGTCATCCCTACATCCTCGTCTTTATTGTTATTAACTGTTTTTATCTAACGCGGTTTACAGCGATTGCGACGGATGACAGGCCACCCGCCACGGATTCATCAACGCCCCTTGAATTGCGCCACGTTGCCCGTTGCAGCCTGCGCCGCAGGCACGGCCGTAACCCCCAGGCGCTCGCCACTCTTGGCGTCGAACAGCAAGACCTTGGCCGGGTCGAATTGCAGGGTCAGGTTCTCCCCCACTTGCGGCGCCACGTCCGGCGCCAGGCGGCAGCAGACCTTGGTGCCATTGAGGTTGACGAACACCAGGGTGTCCGGACCGGTGGGCTCGGTGACCTGGACTTCGGCGCGCAGGGTCGGCAGGCCATTGGCTTCAGTGCCGGCCAGGCTGATCTGCTCCGGGCGGATGCCGAGGATCACTTCACGGTCTTCAAGCCCGGCGTCCTGCATGCCCAGGGGCAGCTCGCAGCGCGCCTGGCCACTGTCCAGCAAGGCCAGCAGGCGGCCGTCCTTGCGCTGCAGGCGCAACGGGATGAAGTTCATCGGCGGCGAACCGATAAAGCTCGCCACGAACAGGTTGGCCGGGTCGTTGTAGATCTGCTTGGGCGTGCCGAACTGTTGGATGATCCCGTCCTTCATCACCGCCACCTTGTCCCCCAGGGTCATGGCTTCGATCTGGTCATGGGTGACGTAGACCGTGGTGGTTTTCAGGCGCTGGTGCATCAGCTTCATTTCGGTGCGCATCTCGACCCGCAGCTTGGCATCGAGGTTGGACAGTGGTTCGTCGAACAGGTAGATCTTCGGCCGCCGCGCCAAGGCCCGGCCCATGGCCACACGCTGTTGCTGGCCGCCGGAAAGCTGGCCGGGCTTGCGCGTCAGCAAGTGTTCGATCTGCAGCAGCTTGGCCACCCGGGCCACTTCTTCGTCGATCTCGGCGGCAGGCATCTTGCGGATCTTCAGGCCGAAGGCGATGTTGTCGCGCACGCTCATGGTCGGGTACAGCGCGTAGGACTGGAACACCATGGCGATGTCACGGTCCTTGGGGCTCATGCCGCTGATGTCGGCATCGTCCACCAGGATCGCCCCACCGCTGATGTTCTCAAGGCCGGCGATGCAGTTCATCAAGGTCGATTTGCCGCAACCCGAGGGGCCGACCAGGATCAGGAATTCGCCGTCATCGATCTTCAGTTCGATGTTCTTCAGCGTGTCCGGCAAACCAGCGCCGTAGGTCTTGTTGACGTTGCGTAATTCGAGAGTTGCCATCTTTTACCCCTTGACCGCGCCGGACGTCAGCCCACGCAGGAAATACTTGCCAGCGAATATGTAGACCAGCAGTGTCGGCAGCCCGGCGATCATCGCCGCCGCCATATCAACGTTGTATTCCTTGGCCCCGGTGCTGGTGTTGACCAGGTTGTTCAGGGCCACGGTGATCGGTTGCGCGTCGCCGCTGGCAAACACCACGCCGAACAGGAAGTCGTTCCAGATCTGGGTGAACTGCCAGATCAGGCACACCATGACGATCGGCACCGACATCGGCAGCAGGATCTTGCCGAAGATGGTGAAGAACCCGGCACCGTCCAGGCGCGCGGCCTTGACCAGCGCATCGGGGATGCTCACGTAGTAGTTGCGGAAAAACAGCGTGGTGAAGGCCAGCCCGTAGACCACGTGCACCAGCACCAGGCCGGTGGTGGTGTTGGCCAGGCCGAACTTGCCGAGGGTGAATGAGGCCGGCAGCAGCACCGTCTGGAACGGCAGGAAGCAGCCGAACAGCAGCAGGCCGAAGAACAACTGCGAACCGCGGAAGCGCCACATCGACAGCACGTAGCCGTTCATCGCGCCGATAAAGGTCGAGATCAGCACCGCCGGCACGGTGATCTTCACCGAGTTCCAGAAGTAGCCACCCACGGTGTCCCAGGCCTTGAGCCAGCCGATGCCGTCGATCACGGTGGGCCAGCTCAGCAGGTTGCCGGTGCGGATATCTTCCGGGGTCTTGAAGCTGGTGAGCAGCATCACCACCAGCGGGATCAGGTACACCGCCGCTGCCAGCAGCAAGGTGGCGTAGATGGCGATGCGACTGAAATTGAGGGTCGGTTTGCCAATCGGGTTAGTCATGGCGCTTGCCTCGCAGCTCGGAGTACAGGTACGGCACGAGGATGGTCAGCACAGCGCCCAGCATCAGCATGGCGCTGGCCGAACCGATGCCCATCTGGCCACGGCTGAAGGTGAAGGAGTACATGAACATCGCCGGCAGATCGGAGGAGTAGCCCGGGCCACCTGCGGTCATCGCGGCCACCAGGTCGAAGCTCTTGATGGCGATGTGGGCGAGGATCATGAAGGCACTGAAAAACACCGGGCGCAGGCTCGGCAGTACGATCTTCAGGTAGATGGTCGGCAGGCTCGCACCGTCGACCTGGGCAGCGCGGATGATCGACTGATCCACCCCACGCAGGCCCGCCAGGAACATCGCCATGACAAACCCCGAGGCCTGCCACACCGCGGCGATCACCAGGCAGTAGACCACCCGATCCTGATCCACCAGCCAGTCCAGGCGGAAGCCTTCCCAGCCCCAGTCACGCAGCATTTTGTCCAGGCCCAGGCCAGGGTTGAGCAGCCATTTCCAGGCGGTACCGGTGACGATCATCGACAGCGCCATCGGGTACAGGTAGATGGTGCGGATGAAGCCTTCCTTGCGAATCCGCTGGTCCAGCAGCACCGCGAGGAACACCCCGAGCACCAGGCTGATACCGATGAACATGCCGCCGAACAGGGCGAGGTTCTTGCTCGCCACCCACCAGCGGTCGTTGTCCATCAAACGCATGTATTGCTGCAGGCCAACCCATTTGTAGGTCGGCATGAAGCTGGAATTGGTAAAGGACAGAATGAACGTCCAGATGATGTAACCGTAGAAACCCACCAGCACGATGAGCATGCTCGGCGCCAGCACCAACTTGGGGAGCCAGCGCTGCAGCGCATCGAACGGTGAAGCTTTGCTGAAAACCGCCACAGAGCTCATCGCAATAATCCAGTTAAAACGTAGGAACCGGCTTGCCGGCGAGGCAGGCGCTGCGGTGTGTCAGGCACACCGCGTCGCCCGCAAGCGGGCTCCTACAGAGGGTGAGGTGGACGAGCCGGGGATTACTGGGCGGCTTTGACGGCCGATGCCAGCTGCGCACTGGCCTTGGCCGGGTCCGCATCCTTGTCGTTCATGAAGTTGGTGACCACGTCGAAGATCGCGCCCTGCACAGCCAGGGAAGTGGCCATGTTGTGCGCCATGCTCGGTTGCAGGCCGCCGGTCTTCTCGTCAGCCAGGAAGTCCTTGGCTGCCGCTTGCGCGCAGGAATCGAAACCCAGGCCGCTCATGTCGTTAAGCATGTCGTGCGCACCGGGATCGAACCCTTGTTGATGCTGAAGACCTTCTGGAAGTCCTTGCCCAACGCCACTTTGGCCAGGTCCTGCTGAGCGGCGATATCGCCTTTGCGATCCGCTTTCAGCTTGAACACCGCCAGGGAGTCGATGTTGTAGGTGAAGGCTTTTTCGGTGCCCGGGAACGGTACGCATTGGTAGTCCTTGCCGGCGATTTTCTTCGCCGCGGTCCACTCGCTTTTGGCCCAGTCACCCATCATCTGCATGCCGGCCTTGCCGTTGATCACGTCGGCGGCGGCGATGTTCCAGTCACGCCCGGCACGGTTGGGGTCCATGTAGCCGGTGAGTTTTTTCAGCTCGGTGAAAGTCTTGGTCATCTCCGGGCCGGACAGGGTCTTCTGGTCCAGGTCGACCAGGGCCTTCTTGTAGCCATCGGCGCCCATGACCGAGAGCACCACGTCTTCGAACACGGTGCTGTCCTGCCATGGCTGGCCGCCGTGGGCCAGGGCGATAAAGCCGGCGGCCTTGAGCTTGTCACCGGCGGCATAGAATTCTTCGAGGGTGGTTGGGGCTTTATCAATCCCGGCTTTCTTGAACACTTCCGGGTTGATCCACAGCCAGTTGACCCGGTGGATATTCACCGGCACGGCCACGTAGTCGCCTTCGAACTTGACGGTGTCAGAGACTTTTTTCGACAGCAGCTCGTCCCACTTTTCGGACTTGGCGACGTCTTTCAGGGTGTCGGTGCTGAGCAAGCCAGTGCTGCCCCACTCCTGGATGTCCGGGCCTTTGATCTGGGCAACGCCCGGCGGGTTACCGGCCACGGCACGGCTTTTCAGCACGGTCATGGCAGTGGAGCCACCGCCACCGGCGACAGCGCCGTCCTTCCAGGTGAAGCCGTCTTTTTCGACTTGGGCCTTGAGCACATCGACCGCTGCTTTTTCGCCACCCGACGTCCACCAATGCACGACTTCCACAGAACCTTTGGAATCGGCGGCAAGCGCATTCAGGGGAAACAATGAGGCGAGGGAAATGACAGTGGCGAGGCGAGAAATCGCATTCATCTGAAGTACCTTTCTTGTTGTTATGCATGCAAGTCTGGTGCTTGCGCTGCACAGGAGTTTAAACAGGGTAGTCGAGCCGACAGGTAACGAAGCGACGGACAAATGTCACCACATGGTTACATAAGCCGCGAGTTAGAGCCTTCGGCCAATGCCGAGGCCATGCTCGGTGCCAACGGCAACCGCGGAATCAGCACCGCCTGCCAGGCGTGATAAAGGTCGGGCTTGCCTGCCCAGATCTCGGCGCTGGGGCGATTGTCCAGGCCCAGTTCGTGATGCCAGCTGCCGTCGACCCGGTCGATGAAATGGGCCTCGCAAAACTCCCAGAAGCACCGGTACCAGGTTTCGTATTGGGGGTCGCCGGTGCGTTTGAGCAAGGCACTGGCGGCGGCGCTGGCTTCGGCATGAGTCCAGTGCAGGCGCTGGCGGACCACGGGCCGGTTGTGCCAGTCCAGGGTGTAGACGATGCCCGGGGCACCGTCCGCGTTCCAGCCGTGGCGCACATTGCTGGCAAACAACTGCTGGGCATCGGACAGCAGCCAGCCCGGGGTCAGCATGCCCGCCTGCCCTCGCGCAGCCTCTAGGTGCAAGAGCAGGCGGGCCCATTCAAAACCGTGACCTGGGGTGGTGCCGAAGGGACGAAAGCCGTCGGCGGGACAGGCCTGGTTGTAGTCCCGCAGGGGCTGCCAGGCCAGGTCGAAATGCTCGACCACCATAAAATCGTTGGCCGCGGCGTGGTGGTGGATCACCCGTTCGACGATGCGCAGGGCGCGGTTGAGCCAGCGCGGGTCCTGGCTGACATCGGCCAGGGCGAGAAAGGCTTCGGTGGCGTGCATGTTGCTGTTGGCGCCACGATAGGCTTCCTCTTCACTCCAGTCGCGGTTGAAGGATTCGCGCAGCGCACCCTCCTCTTCACTCCAAAAGTGCGCCTCGATGACCCCCATGGCCTCTTCAAGCAAAGCCTGGGCACCCGGGCGCCCGGCGACCACCGCGGAGCTGGCAGCCAGGGCAACGAAGGCATGCAGATAGGCGGCCTTGCCGGTGTTGCCATCACGGTGCCCGGCACAGGCGAACCAGCCGCGATGTTCAGCGTCCCGCAGCGGCCCGGCCAGGGCCGCAATCCCGTGGTCAACCAAGTCGGCGTAGCCCGGCAGCCCCTGGATATGGGCCATGGCAAAGCTGTGGGTCATGCGCGCGGTGTTCATGGTTTCGGCGCGGGCATCAGCGGGCAAGCGGCCCTGGGCGTCCAGATTGCCGAAGCCTTCGGCCAGCCGCGAAGCCTTGGCGAAATCCAGCAGGCGCAAGCCTTCAGCGGCGAGCCAGGAATGGTGTGCAGGCGCGTTCAGCCAACGGCTGAACGGCTGGGAGGAAGAGTCCATGGGTGACCTGTTGTTGTTTTTATCGAAGGCCTGAGTCTAATCAAGCTATCGCCCGCAGCAGGTAACGAAGGACACAGGAAATGTCACCAACCCGTGACATTCCCCTGCCCGCCTCTGTAGGAGCCGACTTGCCGGCGATGACACCCGTAAGGGCGATGTCGCTCTCGCGGTCGAATCGCTGGCAAGCCAGCTCCTACAAAAGCCATGCCCCACAAAACCTGTAGGAGCCGGCTTGCCGGCGATGACGCCCGTGAGGGCGATGGCGGTCTGGCGGCCGAATCGCTGGCAAGCCAGCTCCTACAAAGGTCATGCCCCACAAAACCTGTAGGAGCCGGCTTGCTGGCGATGACGCCCGTGAGGGCAATGGCGTTCTGGAGGCCGAATCGCTGGTAAGCCAGCGCCTACAAGCGCCGATGCCGCCTGATCAATCAAAGGTCCGTGGCAGGTACAAGGTCACGCGCAGGCCACCTTCGCGCAGGTTCTGCAGGCTGACTTCGCCGCCGTGGCTGTGGGCGATGTTGCGGGCGATGCCCAGGCCCAGGCCGTAGCCTTGCTGATGGCCCGCCAGGCGGAAGTGCGGTTCGAAAACTTGCTCCAGGCGCTGTTGCGGCACGCCGGGGCCTTCATCATCAACGTGCAGGACAAAACCGTTGTCGTCGTCCTCGATGTACAGGTGGGCGTTCTGCCCGTACTTCAGGGCGTTGTCGATCAGGTTGCCCATGCAGCGCTTGAGCGCCAGGGGCTTGCCCGGGTAACCGGCCAGCGCCCGGCCTTCCTGAGTGACCCGACCATTGCCGTTGGGGGCCAGGTAAGGCTCCACCAGGCAATCGATCACCTGGTTCAGGTCCACAGATTCGATGTTCTCGTGGATGTCCGTGTCCTTGACGCACTGCAGCGCGCCCTTGACCAGCAACTCCAACTCATCCAGTCGCGACCGAACTTGGTTTGCAGCCGTTCGTCCTCCAGCAACTCGACCCGCAAGCGCAGGCGGGTGATGGGAGTACGCAGGTCGTGGGAGATGGCACTGAACAACTGGCTACGTTCGGTCAGGTAGCGGCTGATGCGCTCACGCATGGCGTTGAACGCACGCCCCACTTCCACCACTTCGCTGCCGCCGCCTTCGGCCACCGGCTCCACATCGGCGCCCAGGGACATGTCCCGCGCGGCCCGCGCCAGGCGCTTGAGGGGCCGGCTTTGCCAGTGCACCAATAGGCCGATAAACAGCAACAGAAAGGCACTGGTCAGCAGGATGAACCACACCTGCTGCGCCGGCAGGCCTTGCTCTTCAAGGCTGGTGTAGGGCTCCGGCAACAGCGAGGCGATGTACAGCCACTCCCCCGGCGCCATCTGGATCTGGGTCACCAGCACCGGCGGATTGACCGGTTCCAGGGTCAGGGCGTAGTGAGCCCAGGAACGCGGCAACTCATCGAGCTTGAGACCGCCGTTGAAGATGCGCAGGTCATCGGGGCTGACAAAGGTCACCGAGAGGTCGGCGTCACTGCCCAGGGACTGGCGCAGCACTTGGTCCACCGCTCGCAGCACCGCTTCCTTGCGCGGCGTCGAGGGCAGCACCTGCATGCCCAGGGGCTTGTCGTTGAGGGTCACGACGAACCGGGTGCCGCCCATGCTGCGCAGCTGGTCCAGGACCAAGGGCCGATAGGCCACGGGCAGGGAACGCAAGTAACTGACGCTGGCGGTCATCGAATGGGCCAGGCTGCGGGCGCTGGTGACCAGGCCTTCGAGCTGGGTAGCGCGCAATTGAGAGACCCAGATCACACTCGACAAGGCCTGGGCGAACAGCACCGCCAGCAGGGTCAATAACAGCATCCGGCCGAGCAGCGAACGCGGTACTGGCACCCGCCGTAGCCAACGAGCGAAGTGTTCAGTGGCCATGGCTGGCAACCACACTGGCTGCCAATTGATAACCGCTGCCGCGCACGGTGCGAATCAGTCGCGGCGGTTTTTCGGTGTCACGCAGGCGCTGACGCAGGCGGCTGACCGCCATGTCGACGATGCGATCCAGGGGCATCAGATCGCGACCACGGGTCGCGTTGCCGATGGTGTCGCGGTCGAGGATTTCCTGGGGATGATCGAGAAACAGCTTGAGCAGGGCGAAGTCGGCACCGGAGAGAATCACCTCCTCGCCGTCGTTGTGAAACAGCCGGTGGCTGATCATGTCCAGCCGCCAGTCGTCGAAGCACAGCACCTCGCCGCTGCTGCGTTCCTGGGCGAACTGGGCACGACGCAACAAGGCCTTGATCCGCGCCTGCAACTCCCGGGGGCTGAAGGGCTTGCCCAGGTAGTCATCGGCCCCCAACTCCAGGCCGACGATACGGTCGGCCTCATCGGAGCTGGCGGTGAGCATGATAATCGGCACCTGGTTATGGCGCGGGTGCTGACGCACCCAGCGGCACAGGCTGAAGCCGTCTTCATCGGGCAACATCACATCGAGAATCACCAGGTCGCTGCTGGCCTCATTCAGAGCCTGGCGAAAGCCGGCACCGTCGGGCGTGCTGCGCACCTGGAAACCGCAACGGCTGAGGTACGTCTCCAGCAGCTCGCGAATTTCCTGATCATCGTCAACCAACAAAATCGACTTACTGACAGAGCTCATGTGGGCCGTCCTTGTTGTTATGGATGGAGCGCGATTATGCCCGAGGAAATGTGGATTGATGTGGTTGGCAAGGAGGAGCATCGCCAGCAAGCCAACTCCCGCAGGAGCTGGCTTGCCAGCGATCAGGGGATCAGCCCTGCGCCTGCTCCAGGGCCACACCGGCACCGGTCAGCCCGGAGTACGGCGCAGTCACCAGCCACACGGGAATGCCCTTGAAGTAATCACTCATGCAGCCCTTGTCGGCAAAGCACCGGGCAAAGCCGCTCTGGATGAAAAAGTCGGCAAAGCGCGGAATCACCCCACCGACGATGTACACCCCGCCACGCCCGCCGGTGGTCAGCACGTTGTTGCCGGCCACACGCCCCAGCCAGCAACTGAACTGCTCCAGCACTTCCCGGGCAATCGGGTCGCCGGCCAGGCCCGCGGCGGTGATCGCCTCGGGGGTGTCCAGCACCGGCACATGCCCGTCCACCGCGCAGATCGCCCGATAAACACGGGGCAGGCCGCCGCCGCTCAAGGCCGTCTCGGCACTGACGTGGCCGATTTCACTGTGGATGTGCTGCCAAAGTTGGGTTTCCCGTGGGCTGCTCAGTGGCAGGTCGACGTGGCCACCCTCCCCGGGCAAGGCCACCCAGCGCCCCTCGCCCAGATCGAGCAAGGTGCCGACCCCCAGCCCGGTGCCTGGGCCAATCACCACAGCCGGGCGCAACGGCTCGGCAACGCCTTCGCAGACCACGCGGAATTCATCAGGCTGCAAGCGGGTCATGCCCAGGGCCATGGCCGAGAAGTCGTTGACCAGCAACAGCCGCTCCACCTGCAAGGTCTGGCAGAAGGCCTTGCGGCTCAGGCGCCAGTGGTTGTTGGTGAAGCGAAACTCATCCCCGCTGACCGGCCCCGCCACCGACAGGCACACCGAACCAATGGCCCCGGGCGCCAGGCCCAGGTCCTTGAGGTAAGCGGTGATCGCCGCTTCGGGGTTCGGGTAATCCGCCGTGGCATGAACCTGGATCGAATCCAGTTGCTGGTCTTTCCACAACGCAAACCGCGCGTTGGTTCCTCCGATATCACCGACCAGGGCCAGTTTCACTTGAGCGTCTCCAGGGCAGAAGTAAAGGCGCTGGCGCCCTGCTCCGCCGAGCTGAAGGCCATGCGCATAAAGGCGAAGAGTTCGCGGCCGGTGCCCACGTTATTGCCCAAGAGGCCCTTGGCCGGCTCGCGGGCCGCAAATTCATCGGCGTCCACCTTAAGCTCCAGGGTGCCCTTGACGCCATCCACACGGATGATGTCGCCGTCCAGCACCCGGGCCAGCGCACCACCCATCTGGGCTTCGGGGCTGACGTGGATGGCCGCCGGGATCTTGCCCGACGCACCGGACATGCGTCCGTCAGTGACCAGCGCCACCTTGAAGCCGCGGTCCTGCAGCACGCCGAGGAACGGCGTCATCTTGTGCAGCTCGGGCATGCCATTGGAGCGCGGGCCCTGGAAGCGCATCACCGCGACAAAGTCCTTTTCCAGCTCGCCGGCCTTGAACGCATCGGCCAGGTCTTGCTGGTCCTGGAACACCACCGCCGGAGCTTCGACGACCTGGTGTTCCGGGGCCACGGCAGAGACTTTCATCACCCCTCGACCGAGGTTGCCTTCCATCACCCGCAGGCCGCCCTCAGGCGAGAACGCACGGGCCACCGGACGCAGAATGTTTTCGTCGAGGCTCTCGATCGGGCCATCGCGCCACACCAGCTTGCCGTTCTCCAGGAACGGCTCCTGGGTGTAACGGCTCAGGCCGCGACCGGCCACGGTGTTGACGTCTTCGTGAAGCAGGCCGGCTTCCAGCAGTTCGCGAATCAGGAACGACATGCCCCCGGCCGCCTGGAAGTGGTTGATGTCCGCCTTGCCGTTCGGATAGACGTGGGACAGGGTCGGCACCACCTCGGAAAGGTCGGCCATGTCCTGCCAAGTCAGTTGGATACCCGCCGCCTGGGCGATGGCCGGCATATGCAGGGTGTGGTTGGTGGAACCGCCGGTGGCGTGCAAGGCCACGATGGAATTGACCAGGGAACGCTCGTCGACGATCTCACCGATCGGGGTGAAGTTGCCGCTCTGCTTGGTCAGGCGCGTGACCTGCTGCGCGGCTTCGTAAGTCAGCGCATCACGCAGCGGCGTGTTGGGGTTGACGAACGAGGCGCCCGGCAAGTGCAGGCCCATGACTTCCATCAGCAACTGGTTGGTGTTGGCGGTGCCGTAGAAGGTGCAGGTGCCCGGGCTGTGGTAGGACTTCATTTCCGACTCCAGCAGCTCTTCGCGGCTGGCCTTGCCCTCGGCGTAACGCTGACGCACATCGGCTTTCTGCTTGTTGGAGATGCCCGAGACCATCGGCCCACCCGGCACAAAGACCATCGGCAAATGACCAAAGCGCAGGGCACCCATCATCAGGCCCGGAACGATCTTGTCGCAGATACCGAGCATCAGCGCCGCGTCGAACATGTTGTGGGACAGCGCCACCGCCGTGGACAGGGCGATCACTTCACGGCTCGGCAGGCTCAACTCCATGCCGGCCTCGCCTTGGGTCACGCCGTCGCACATGGCGGGCGTGCCACCGGCGAACTGGCCGACGGAGCCGATCTCGCGCAGGGCCTTTTTGATCTGTTCCGGAAAATGCTCGTAAGGCTGATGCGCCGAGAGCATGTCGTTATATGACGAAACAATTGCCACGTTGGCGGCATTCATCATGCGCAGGCTGTTTTTATCTTCAGTGCCGCAACCGGCCACGCCGTGGGCGAAGTTCGCACACTGCAGCTTGCCCCGTTGCGGGCCGTCGCTGGCGGCGCCACGAATCAGGGCGAGGTAGGCCTCGCGAGTGGTGCGACTACGGGCGACAAGCCGTTCGGTGACCTCAAGAACGCGGGGATGCATGTGTAGAACTCCAGGCTAACGGATGTGGCGACCTGTTTGTCTATGCTGATCAAAACACCGCTGCAGTGGGATGGCAGCCGTTTTCTTGACCATTTGGACCAGTTGATTCAGGTCACTCGTTGTAGATAAAACAAAATATTGCCACTAAAAAGGCTTGTTTTCTATTTTTATGCGAATAATCTTGTAATTCCAACAACAAAACACGACAGGCGTTTGTTTATGACTCTTCGAATCGCAATCAATGGTTTTGGCCGTATCGGCCGTAACGTCCTGCGCGCACTTTATACCCAAGGCTATCGCCAGGACCTGCAGATCGTCGCCATCAACGATCTGGGCGACAGCTCGATCAATGCCCACCTGCTCAAATACGACACCGTCCACGGCACCTTCGATGCCGACGTCCAGCACGATCAGGAAAGCCTGACCGTCAACGGCGACCGTATCGCCGTCAGCGCCATTCGCAATCCGGCCGAATTGCCTTGGGCCGCCGAAAAGATTGACGTGGTCTTCGAATGCACCGGTCTGTTCACCGACCGTGCCAAGCGCCGCGCATATTACCGCCGGCGCCCGCAAAGTGATTATCTCGGCCCCGGCCAAAGGCGCCGACGCCACCGTGGTCTATGGCGTCAACCACGACATTCTGCGCCAGTCGCACCAGGTTATTTCCAACGCTTCGTGCACCACCAACTGCCTGGCACCGGTGGCCCAGGTGCTGCACCGCGAGCTGGGCATCGAAAGCGGCCTGATGACCACCATCCACGCTTACACCAACGACCAGAACCTCACTGACGTCTACCACACCGACCCGTACCGCGCGCGTTCGGCCACCCAGAACATGATCCCGAGCAAGACCGGCGCCGCTGAAGCCGTGGGCCTGGTGCTGCCGGAACTGGCGGGCAAGTTGACCGGCATGGCCGTGCGCGTTCCAGTGATCAACGTGTCCCTGGTGGACCTGACCGTGCAACTCAAGCGCGACACCACCGCCGAAGAGGTCAACGCCCTGCTCAAGGACGCGGCCCAGCACTCGAAGATCCTCGGCTACAACACCCTGCCGCTGGTCTCCAGCGACTTCAACCACAACCCGCTGTCGTCGATCTTCGACGCCAACCACACCAAAGTCAGCGGCGGTAAGCTGCTCAAGGTCCTGGCCTGGTACGACAACGAGTGGGGCTTCTCCAACCGCATGCTGGATAACTGCCTGGCGCTGTGCAACGCCGAGTAAGGGGCCACTTGTGGAACAGCAACCGATGATCGGGATCAGCTTCACGGAAAAGACCATGGCGGCGCGCAAGCGCATCGCCTTGGTCGCCCACGACCACTGCAAGGTATTTCTGCTGGGCTGGGCCGAGCGGCACAAGGCCCAGCTCGCCGAGCACGACCTGGTTGCCACCGGCACCACCGGCCTGCTGCTGAGCACGCGCCTGGGGCTGCCGGTGGAGAGCATGATCAGCGGCCCCCTGGGCGGTGACCAACAGTTGGGCGCACAGATTGCCGAGCAGAAAGTCGACATGCTGGTGTTCTTCTGGGACCCCTTCGAGCCCCAGCCCCACGACCCGGATATCAAGGCCCTGCTCAGGGTCGCGGCGGTGTGGAATATCCCGGTGGCCTGCAACGAATGCAGCGCCGACTACCTGCTCAGCAGCCCGCTGATGAGCCAGGCCCACAGCCATCGAATTCCCGACTACCAGGCCTACCTCGCCGCCCGACGCTGATTCACATCGGGCTTGACCAAGTGCGCAGATGATAAGCATTATCATCTGCTGGAAAAATTGGATCAGGCCCTGCTGTGAGTCAATCTCGCTTCAATCATGTCTTTCTCACCCAACGAATCTCCCTGCTGCGTACCCTGGAGCGGATGGTCAACAACCACAGCACCGCCGAGGACCTGCTGCAGGAAACCTACCTGCGCGTGACCCGGGCCTTGAGCGAGCGCCCGATCGATCATTTGGAACCCTTCGTCTTCCAGACCGCCCGCAACCTGGCCCTGGATCACCTGCGGGCACGGCGCATTCAGGCCCGCACACTGCTGGACGATGTGCCGCTGGATGTCGTGGAAAACGTCGCCGCCCCCACCAGCAGTGCCGAAGACGCGGCCCACGCCGAACAGCTGCTCGAGCGCCTGAACATCAGCCTCAACCAGCTCAGCACGCGCCAGCAGCGGATTTTCATCCTCAGCCGCCTGCACGGCCAGAGCTACCAGGAGATCGCCGATCAACTGAGCGTGTCCCCCAGCACCGTGCAAAAGGAACTCAAGCTGATCATGGCCATCTGCATGGGTGTCGCCGAACGCTTGAACGAGTATTGAGCCCCTACGCCGGCCGGCATCGGGATCACCCGCCAGGGCCAGCCCTTTGCTACCCTTTCAGCGGTTTTCGCCTTTCTTCTAAAAAAACAGCTGTGCACACACGCAGCCAAGGAACACCCGTGACGGATATTCACCGCTCTCAGCCGCCCCACCCGGCCGGGAACACATCAAGCAACCTTGCCATGGATCAGGCGCTGGATTGGCTGATCAAGCTGGAGAACCCGAGCGCGGAACACACCCGGCAGTTCGAGGACTGGCTGGCCGCCTCGCCGCTCAACGCTCCGGCCTTTGCCAAGGCCGAGGCGATCTGGAATGGCGCCGTGGTGCAGCAGGCCGCCGGTCACCTCAATGCCCGGCGCCGGGCCCGCCCACTGGCACGCTTGCGACCGCACTGGAAACCCCTGGCCACCGCCGCGGTGCTGATCCTCGGCCTGTTCAGCTTCAGCAACCTGCCCTTGCGACTGCAGGCCGACCACCTGACCCAGGTCGGTGAACGCCAACGCCTGCAGCTGGCGGACGGATCGAAAGTGCTGCTCAACACCAATTCGGCGTTCTCCAGCCACATCGACGAAGGCCAACGGGTGGCACGGCTGTACCAGGGCGAGGCGTTTTTCGAGGTCCCGGGCGATCGCGAGCAACCCCTGGAACTGGAAGCCGGCCCGGTCAAGGCCAGCGTGCGCGACACCAGCTTCGCCGTGCGCTACCTGGACGGCGTGGCCCAGGTCCAGGTGCAGCGTGGCGATGTCGACCTGCGCGCCGCCCATAACGATGCCCGGGTGCGTCTGTCCGCCGGGGAAAGCATCCGCGTCGGCCCCAATGGTTTCGACCGCCCGGCCAAACTCGACCAGAACACCGACCTGGCGTGGGTCCAGGGCCGACTGGTGTTCGAGAACTGCCCGATGAGCCAGGTCCTGGCTGAACTGGAGCGCTACTACCCCGGCTGGATCGTCAACAACAACCCGCGCCTGGCCCAGGTTGCGGTCACCGGCAACTACCGCCTCGACCAGCCCCTGGACGTGGTGCGCTCCCTCGCCCAGATCACCTCGGCACGGGTTTCGGAGTACCCGGCACTGGTGATTCTCAACTGAGAATAATTATTTTTACGCGATAGCCGAGGGTCAGACGTCTCGTTATAGCCAATGCAATTGATTCGCATTTTTAATGCGAGCCTGCACCTATAAGATTCGTGCGACCCGGAGCGCTATCGATGTCCCTTCGCCTCAACAGCCGATCCACCTTCCCTGCCTCGCGCCTGCAACACAGCACGCTGTCGTTGCTGACCGCCGCCATCCTGCTGGCCGGAGCCCACGCCGCGCCGGTCCTGGCCGCCGAGGCGCCAGCCCCGTCCAGGCACAGCATGGGCGATTACCGCTTTGCAATTGAACAGCAGCCGCTGGTCTCGGCGCTCAACGCCTTTACCGCGGTCACCGGCTGGCAAGTGGGCCTGCCGGCCGAACTGGGCACAGGCGTCACCTCCCCCGGCGTGCGCGGTTCGCTGAGCGCGGAGAAAGCCCTGGATCGCCTGTTGGTCGGCACCAACCTGAGCTACCGCAAGCTGGGCAGCAACAACATCGTCCTGGAAAAACGCAGCACCGCCGACGTGGTGAACCTGCAACAGATGACCATCAGCGCCACCCGCCAGGAGCAGGACGTGACCACGGTCCCCAGCACCGTCAGCGTCCAGGAGCGGCGTGAACTGGACCGGCAGAACGTCAACAACATCAAGGAACTGACCCGCTATGAGCCGGGGGTTTCGGTGGGCGGCGCCGGCCTGCGCGGCGGCGGTATCAGCGGCTACAACATTCGCGGCATCGACGGCGACCGGATCCTCACTCAGGTCGACGGCGTCGAGGTGCCCAACAGCTTCTTCAACGGCCCCTACGCCGAGACCCATCGCAACTACGTCGACCCGGAAATCATCAAGCGCGTGGAAATCCTCCGTGGCCCGGCCTCGGCGCTCTACGGCAGCAACGCCATTGGTGGCGCCGTGAGCTACTTCACCCTCGACCCGGACGACATCATCAAGCCCGGCCAGGACGTCGGTGCCCGCCTGAAGACCGGCTACAGCTCGGCCAACAACAGCTGGCTGACCTCCGCCACCGTTGCCGGGCGCCAGGATCAGTTCGACGGCCTGCTGCACCTGAGCCAGCGCAACGGGCGCGAAACCGAATCCTACGGCAGCACCGGCGGCACCGGCCTGGACCGCACCGAAGCCAACCCGGAAACCGTGCGCACCACCAACGTGCTGGCCAAGCTGGGCTGGAACTATAACGACGACTCGCGCCTGGGCCTGACCTACGAGCGCTACAAGGATGACCGCGACAGCAACCAGCGCAGCGTGGTCGGCGGGATGTTCTTCAACGGCGTGGGCACCAACTGGTATCGCGCCCGCACCGCCAACGACACCATCACCCGCGAGCGCTTCGGCCTGGAACACAGCTTTGCCCTGGACAGCCTGCTGGCGGACCGGCTCAAGTGGAGCCTGAACTACCAGACCGCCAAGACCGACCAGCACGCCGATGAGATCTACCAGGTTGGGCGTCGCGTGGCCCGTACCCGCGACACCCTCTATCAGGAAAAACAGTGGGTCTTCGACGCTCAGTTGGACAAGGCCTTTACCATCGCCGACACCGACCACTTGCTGACCTACGGCACCACCCTCAAGCAACAGAAAGTGACCGGCTACCGCTACGGCACCGCGACCTGCCTGAACGTGGCCGGCACCTGCACCGCGATCGGCGCGCCCAGCGGCACAGCCTCGGACAGCATCGCCAAATCCAGCGACTTCCCGGACCCGACCATCAACACCTACGCGCTGTTCGTGCAGGACCAGATCCACTGGAACGACTGGACCTTCCTGCCCAGCCTGCGCTACGACTACACCCAGCTCAAACCCCACGTGACCGATGAGTTCATCAACACCATCAGGACCGCCGGGGGCACCGCTGCCGAGATCGATGACAGCGAAAAAACCTGGCATCGCCTGTCGCCCAAGTTCGGCCTGACCTACGCCCTGACTGACCAATACACCTGGTACGGCCAGTACGCCGAAGGCTTCCGCACGCCGACCGCCAAGGCCTTGTACGGCCGCTTCGAGAACCCGGGTGCGGGGTATTCGGTAGAGCCCAATCCGGACCTGAAACCGGAGAAGAGCAAAAGCTGGGAGACCGGCCTGCGGGGTAACTTCGAGCACGGCAACTTCGATGTGGCGGTGTTCTATAACAAGTACCGCGACTTCATTAACGAAGACGCCATTGCCCCCGGCTACAGCCAGGTCAAGTTCCAATCCGAGAACATCAAGCACGCCACCATCAAGGGCGCGGAAGTCAAAGGCCGTCTCAATCTGGATGCCCTGGGCGCCGCCCCCGGTCTCTACACCCAAGGCTCGGTGGCCTATGCCTACGGCCGCAACGACGACAGCGGCCAGCCGCTCAACAGCGTCAACCCGCTCAAGGGCGTGTTTGGCCTGGGCTACGAGCAGGACACCTACGGCGCCTTGCTGAGCTGGACCCTGGTCAAGCGCAAGGACCGGGTCGACGACAGCTCATTCAAGGCCCCGGACGGCCTGGTCAGCAGCAGCCAGTTCAAGACCCCGGGCTTCGGCATCCTCGACCTGAGCGGCTACTACAAGGTCACCGACGACGTCACCGTCAACGCCGGTCTCTACAACCTGACTGACAAGAAGTACTGGAACTGGGACGACGTGCGCGGCTACGACGGCGTCGGCGAGGCCGGTGTGCTCAACCCGGCCAACCTCGACCGCCTCACCGCCCCGGGGCGTAACGTCTCGGTCAACCTGATCTGGGATATCTGACCCCGCTCCCGTCCACGGCTCCCTACCCTGGGAGCCGCGGATGTTTTTTTACGGTGCCAGGCGCCGTTATTCGTCTAGTCACTTATGTGCCGCTCATTCCCCAGGACTTGTTCATGACCACCCAGGACTCCCCGCAACGCGCCACCCTGCGCTCTCAGCGCTTGAACCAGATCACCCACGAACCCCACGCCAAGCTTGATGCCCTGGTCAAGGCCCACGCGCCCTTCGAGACGCGCAGCAGCTTCGCCCGTTTCGTCGTCGCCCAATACCTGTTCCAGTCGGAATTGGTGGGGCTGTACAACGACCCGAAATTGATTGCCCTGGTGCCGGACCTGGCCGCTCGCTGCCGGGCCGATGCCGCCAAGGCCGACCTGGCCGACCTCGACACCGCCGTCCCTGCACCCGTACCCGGCGCAGTGCACAACCCGAGCCGGGCCGAAGCCCTGGGCTGGCTGTTCGTCTCCGAAGGCTCCAAGCTCGGCGCCGCCTTCCTGATCAAACGGGCCGTGGGCCTGGGCCTGAGTGACAGCTTCGGGGCCCGGCACCTGGGCGAACCGGCCGGCGGTCGCGCCGAAGGCTGGAAGCAGTTCGTCAGGACCCTCGATGGCCTGACCTTCAGCGCCGAAGAAGAGGCCGCCGCCGACCAGGGCGCCCTGGATGCCTTTAACCGCTTTACCGTGTTGCTCGAACAGGCTTACGCCGACACCGCCGAACTGGCATAAACCGTCGATCGCGGGCAAGCTGGCCACCTGGCCGCGAGCTTGCCCGCACGGGCCACTGATCGGACCGCCGCGTCATCAGGATTGAGCGCTCCCCGCTCGACACCTCATCATCGAAGCCATGACCCCTACACCTCGCCCCCGCTCCCGACTCTCGCGCCTGCTGTTCGCCCTGCTGGCCTACACCAGCCTGGCCATCGGCCTGGTCGCTATCGTCGTGCCCGGGCTGCCGACCACCGAGTTCATCCTCCTGGCCGCCTGGGCCGCCACCAAGAGTTCGCCCCGGCTCAGCGCCTGGCTGGAACAGCACCGGCTGTTCGGCCCGATTCTCAACAACTGGCGCAATGGCCGGATCATCCAGCGCCGCGCCAAGGTCAGTGCCACCCTGAGCATGCTGCTGTGCGCCGGCCTGATGCTGACCCTGCTCACCCACCATTGGACGATGTACCTGGCCATCGCCGGCATGGCCCTGGGCAACCTGTGGATCTGGTCACGACCGGAACGCCTGCCCTCCCTCGCCCCGGGTGATGCCTAGACACGGGGCCCGCCTGTTGCCGTCTATGACCGCTCGTCGGCTGCGTCTCACACAACGGCCGGCCAAGCCGATGTTCGAGGGATAGCGCTGAATGGACTTGGCGACCGGAGCCTCCCCCGGCTCCCCGATTGCCCGTCCATTCGCGAGTTTGCCCCCTATGTTCGACGCCCTGTCCATTCGCCTGAAAATCGTTCTGTTGTCCGGCCTCTGCCTGCTCGGCGTGGTGGGCCTGATCGTCGGCATGAACCTCTACCAGACCCAGCAGAACAACCAACTGATCAGCACCTCCAGCAGCCGCATGCTCACCGACAGTGTGGAAAACCTGTTGCAGGCCCGGGCTGCCGAACAGGCGGTGAACCTGCAAAAGACTTTCGGCGCCAACCTGCTGGTGATCACCGCCCTGGCCGACCAGGCCAATGACCTGCGACGCCTGGCCGGCCGGCGTGGGCTGGACGCCGCGGCCCTGCGTGAAGAACTCAACCAGAGCCTGAAGACCGCCTTCGAACGCAACCCCAAGGTGCTGGGCATCTGGCTGGCCTACGAACCCAACGCCCTGGACGGCAAGGACAGCGAGTTCACCCAGGATGCCACCCGCGGCGCCAACGAAGCCGGACGCTTTGCCAGTTACTGGAGCCGCGCCGGCGGCACCGGGCTGAACACGGTGATGCTGGAAACGGACCTGAACAAGACCAGCCTGAGCCTCAGCGGCACCCCCTACAACAGCTGGTACACCTGCCCCCGGGACAGCAAGCGCACCTGCCTGCTGGACCCGTATGCCGACACCGTGGGCGGCAAGCTGATGCTGATGACCACCATTTCCCTGCCGCTGCTGGCGAACGGCAAGGTCATCGGAGTGATCGGCGTGGACATCGCCCTCGACTCCCTGCAAGCCGCGGCCAGCGAGGCCCAGCGCGGCCTGTTCAACGGCGCCGGGCGGATGTTGATCGTCTCTGGCAGCGGCGTGCTTGCCGCCTACAGTGGCGATACGGCGCAGGTCGGCAAAGGCATTGCCGAAACCCTGGGCGCCGAAGGCAAAGAGGTGTTGCAGTCCCTCGGCAGCCCGACAGCGAAAACCCTCAAGCAGGGTGAACTGATCCGCGCGGTCTACCCGGTCAGCCCGATCCCCGACGCCAATCCCTGGGGCGTGGCCATCGACCTGCCGCAACAGGTGCTGCTGGCCGATTCGGTGAAGCTCCAGGCCCTGCTCGACCGGGAGCAAACCAGCGGCACCCTCAAGGCCTTGCTGGTGGCCGTCGGCGCCGGCCTGATCGGCCTGTTGTTGATCTGGCTCACGGCGTCCGGGGTGACTCGGCCGATCAACAGCGTGGCGCAGATGCTCAAGGCCATCGCCAGCGGCGACGGCGACCTGACCCAACGCCTGCAGTACAACAAGAGCGATGAGCTGGGGGCCTTGGTACAGGCCTTCAACCAGTTCCTCGACAAGCTGCAACCGACCATTGCCCAGATCAAGCAAAGCATCACCGATGCCCGGGGCACCGCCGACCAGTCCTCGGCCATCGCCCGGCAGACCAGCGAAGGCATGCAGGTGCAGTTCCGCGAGATCGACCAGGTGGCCACCGCCTCCAATGAAATGAGCGCCACCGCCCATGACGTCGCCAACAGCGCCTCCAACGCGGCCCAGGCGGCACGCGGCGCTGACCAGTCGGCCAAAGAAGGCATGACCATCATCGAACGCAGCACCCGGGACATCAGCCTGCTCGCCGATGAAGTCAGCAAGGCGGTGACCGAGGTCGAGGCCCTGGCGGTCAACAGCGAACAGATCGGTTCGGTGCTGGAAGTGATCCGCAGCATCGCCGAACAGACCAACCTGCTGGCGCTGAACGCCGCCATCGAAGCCGCCCGGGCCGGGGAAAGCGGCCGCGGATTTGCCGTGGTCGCCGATGAAGTGCGCAACCTGGCCAAGCGCACCCAGGATTCGGTGGAGGAAATTCGCCTGGTGATCGAGCGCATCCAGAGCGGCACCCGGGGCGTGGTGGCGACCATGCACTCGAGTCAGAGCCAGGCGCAGAACAACGCCGGACAAATCCAGCAAGCGGTCCAGGCCCTGGGCAAGATCAGTGACGCGGTGACCGTAATCAGTGACATGAACCTGCAGATCGCCAGCGCCGCCGAACAACAAAGCGCAGTGGCCGAGGAGGTCAACCGCAACGTCTCGGCGATTCGCAGCGTCACCGAAACCCTCACCGAACAGGCCACCGAGTCGGCGCAGATCAGCAGCCAGCTCAATGCCCTGGCCAACCACCAGATGAAGCTGATGGATCAGTTCCGGGTGTAAAAAAACCGCCCTGGTCAAACGCGGATTCTCGACAGCCAGGGCGTTTCGGGGTGCAATGCCTCTCCGTTTCGGAGGGCCTGCCATGACCGCTGTGCTGACATCCATGCAAACCGCGCTGGGCCTGCCCACCGTGCCCCTGCAACAGACCGGCGAGGGCGCCCTGCCCTCGGCGTTCGCGGTGACCGACCTGGCCTGCGCCAGCCTGGCCGCCGCCGGCCAGGCCCTGAGCGAACTGCTGCACAGCCAGACCAGGCGCCGGCCCGTCGTCAGCGTCGACCGGCGCCTGGCCTCCTTCTGGTTCTCCAGTTCCCTGCGCCCCATCGGCTGGAGCGTGCCGCCCCTGTGGGACCCGATTGCCGGCGACTACCCGACCCGCGATGGCTGGATCCGCCTGCACACCAATGCCCCCCATCACCGCGCTGCCGCCGAACGCGTATTGGGGCCCGCCAGCGAGCGCCCGAGCATGGCGGCCAAGGTGGCGCAATGGAACAAGGGCGAGCTGGAACAGGCGGTGGTCGAGGCCGGTGGCTGCGCCGCCGAAATGCGCGCCTGGCAAGACTGGCAGGCCCACCCGCAAGGCCGTGCGGTGAACGCCGAAGCGTTGGTGCAATTCGCTCCCCACACCCTTGAACGGCAACGCCACTGGAGCGGTTCGACGGCCCGGCCCCTGGCCGGGATCAAGGTGCTGGACCTGACCCGCGTGCTTGCCGGCCCCACGGCCAGCCGCTTTCTGGCCGGGCTCGGTGCCGATGTCTTGCGCCTTGACCCGCCCCATTGGAACGAACCCGGGGTGGTCCCGGAAATGACCCTGGGCAAGCGTTGCGCCCGCCTCGATTTGCATGTGGCGGCCGACCGAGCCACCTTCGAGCACCTGCTGGCCGAAGCCGACATTCTGATCCATGGCTACCGCGCTGATGCCCTGGAACGCCTCGGCTACGGCGCCGAGGAACGCCAACGCCTGGCCCCGGGCCTGATCGACGTCAGCCTCAATGCCTATGGCTGGAGTGGCCCGTGGCAGCAGCGCCGGGGGTTCGACAGCCTGGTGCAGATGAGCTGTGGCATGGCCGACGCCGGCATGGCCTGGAAGCAGGCGCAGCAGCCGGTTCCGCTGCCGGTGCAGGCCCTGGACCATGCCACCGGCTACCTGATGGCGGCGAGCGCGCTGCGAGCCCTGACCGAGCAGTTGCAGAGCGGAGTGGGCCGTTCGGCGCGCCTGTCCCTGGCGCGTACCGCAAAACTGCTGATGGATCACCCAAGCCTCCCTCAAGAGCCTGCACTCCGGGCCGAAGAGCCCGCAGATCAGGGGCTATTGCTGGAGGCCACCGGTTGGGGCCCGGCCCATCGCCTGCACGTGCCGCTACACATCAGCGGCACGCCTTTGCAATGGGCCTGCCCGGCCGTGGACCTGGGCTCACACCGGGCCCAGTGGTGGTGACGTCGACGGCCAAGACGGCCTCGACTTACAAGGCTAATACGCCGCTGTACAAACCGTAGGCCGCCAGCCCCGCGCCCACCACCACCGCGGCAAAAATCAAGCGCTCGATCGGGGTGAACAAGGCCTGGCCCTGTTCACGCTTAGCCTTGGCGAAGAGGATCACGCCGGGGGCATACAGCAGCGCCGAGAGCAGCAGGTACTTGAGCCCGCCGGCGTACAGCAACCAGACCGCGTAACTCAAGGCAATGGCCCCGATAAACAGGTCCTTGAACCGCTCCCGGGACGCACGCTCGTAGGTTTCACCGCGCCCGCTGAGTAACACCGCATAGGCCGCCGACCACAGGTAAGGCACCAGGATCATCGACGACGCCAGGTAGATCAGGCTGGTGTAGGTGCCCGCCGAAAACAGGGTGATGAGCAAAAAAACCTGGATCATGCTGTTGGTCAGCCAGAGAGCGTTGACCGGTACATGGTTGGCGTTTTCCTTGGTCAGGAACGCCGGCATGGTCTTGTCGCGGGCGGTGGAAAAGAGGATTTCCGCACACAACAAGGCCCAGGACAGCAGCGCCCCCAGCAGGGAGATGGCCAGGCCGATGCTGATCAGCAAGGCTCCCCAAGGGCCGACGATGTGCTCCAGCACCGCCGCCAGGGATGGGTTCTGCAACTGGGCCAGTTGCGGCTGGCTCATGATCCCCAGCGACAACACATTGACCAGCACCAGCAACGCCAGCACCCCGACAAAACCGATCACCGTGGCGCGGCCGACATCGGCGCGCTTCTCGGCCCGGGCGGAGTAGACGCTGGCGCCCTCGATGCCGATAAAGACGAACACCGTGACCAGCATCATGTTGCGCACCTGGTCCATCACACTGCCGAAATTAGGGTTGCTGCGGCCCCAGATATCGCGAGTGAAAATCTCCGCCTTGAACGCCACGGCCGCAATCACGATGAACATCAGCAGCGGGACAATCTTCGCCACGGTGGTCAGTTGATTGATGAACGCCGCCTCCTTTATCCCGCGCAACACCAGGAAATGCACGGCCCACAGCAACAATGAAGCACCCGCAATGGCCACTGGGGTGTTGCCTTGGCCGAACACCGGGAAAAAGTAGCCCAGGGTGCTGAACAGCAGGACGAAGTAGCCGACGTTGCCCAGCCAGGCACTGATCCAGTAGCCCCAGGCAGACGAGAACCCCATGTAGTCGCCAAACCCGGCCTTGGCATAGGCGTAGACCCCGGAATCCAGCTCGGGCTTGCGGTTGGCCAGGGTCTGGAACACGAAAGCCAGGGTCAGCATGCCCACCGCAGTGATACCCCAACCGATCAGGACCGCGCCCGCATCAGCCCGGGCCGCCATGTTCTGCGGCAGGGAAAAGATCCCGCCACCAATCATCGAGCCCACCACCAAGGCGATCAGGGCACCGAGTCGAAGTTTTTGCGCCGGTTGTGACATCCCTTTCCCGCCTCCATTAGTCGATCTGGCAATAAAACTACACCCAACTAAGCAACTACGACACATCAGTCTTTAAATGACCCAAGTCAATTAACGCTCATTCTTATGACTGCCCATGAGTTGCGTGGGTAAAGGCATTGAATAGTCGGGAGTTTTTATTGAGTGATGTACTAATTGCCATCACCGCAGTTAACCGACTGGATACTTTCAAGATACTTGCACATTCGAGAAAACGAACTAGCGTCAACCCTCGACGCTAATGAGAAGGCATTTTATTAGCGGATCAAGAAGCCTCTAGGATGCGCTTCTTCAGCCTGCCATCCAAGACAGACAGGTTTCTTAAGTCGTTCATTATCAATGGAATGTAGCGATGAACTGATCTAAGTCAGTGGGTTGAACACTCACAGTTTTACTCTGACGCCTCTCCTCTCCTGCAAACGGAGTCATGCAATGTCTGACACTCCCGGAAAATTACGGCTGGGCGCATTAGTTGCCCTGGTAGTCGGTTCAATGATTGGTGGTGGGATCTTTTCCCTCCCGCAAAACATGGCCGCCAGTGCTGATGTAGGCGCCGTTCTTATTGGTTGGGCTATTACGGCCGTGGGCATGTTGACCCTGGCCTTTGTGTTCCAGACCCTGGCCAATCGCAAGCCGGATCTTGACGGTGGGGTGTATGCCTACGCCAAGGCCGGGTTCGGCGACTACATGGGTTTCTCGTCCGCCTGGGGCTACTGGATCAGCGCCTGGCTGGGCAACGTTGGCTACTTCGTCTTGCTGTTCAGCACCCTGGGCTACTTCTTCCCGATCTTTGGCGAGGGCAATACCCCCGCTGCGGTGATCGGCGCCTCGGTGCTGCTGTGGGCCGTGCATTTCCTGGTGCTGAGGGGGATCAAGGAAGCCGCGTTTATCAACCTGGTGACCACCGTGGCCAAGGTGGTGCCACTGGTGCTGTTCGTGCTGATCGCGCTGTTCGCCTTCAAGCTGGACATCTTCACCGCGGATATCTGGGGCGTGAAGAACCCGGACTTGGGCAGCGTGATGAACCAGGTGCGCAACATGATGCTGGTCACCGTCTGGGTGTTCATTGGCATCGAGGGTGCGAGCATCTTTTCGTCCCGGGCGGAAAAACGCTCGGACGTGGGCAAGGCCACCGTTATCGGCTTCATCACCGTGCTGCTGTTCCTGGTGCTGGTGAACGTGCTGTCCCTGGGGATCATGACTCAGCCGGAACTGGCCAAGCTGCAGAACCCGTCCATGGCCGCGGTGCTGGAGCACGTGGTGGGGCACTGGGGGGCGGTGCTGATCAGCGTCGGCCTGATCATCTCGTTGCTGGGAGCGTTGCTGTCGTGGGTGCTGCTGTGTGCGGAGATCATGTTCGCCGCCGCCAAGGACCACACCATGCCTGAGTTCCTGCGCCGGGAAAACGCCAACCAGGTACCGGCCAACGCCCTGTGGCTGACCAACGCCATGGTGCAGATTTTCCTGGTCATCACCCTGTTCTCGGCCAGCACCTACCTGTCGCTGATCTACCTCGCCACCTCGATGATTCTGGTGCCCTACCTGTGGTCGGCGGCGTACGCCGTGCTGCTGGCGGTGCGCGGCGAAACCTACGAACAAGCCCTGGGTGAGCGCAAGAAAGACCTGTTGATCGGCGGCATCGCGCTGATCTACGCGATCTGGCTGCTCTACGCCGGCGGGGTCAAATACCTGCTGCTCTCCGCCCTGCTCTATGCGCCGGGCGTGATCCTGTTCGCCAAGGCCAAGCTGGAGCTGCACAAACCGATTTTCACCCACGTCGAGAAGCTGATTTTCGCTGCGGTAGTCGCAGGCGCCCTGGTGGCGGCCTACGGACTCTACGACGGCTTCCTGACCCTGTAATACCCCCCGATTGTGTCTCTGGAGGATCACGAGAATGACCACGGAAAAAGTGAAGTACGGCGTCCACTCCGAAGCCGGCAAACTGCGCAAAGTCATGGTTTGCTCCCCCGGCCTGGCCCATCAGCGGCTGACCCCGAACAACTGCGACGAACTGCTGTTCGACGATGTGCTCTGGGTCGCCCAGGCCAAGCGCGACCACTTCGACTTCGTCACCAAGATGCGCGAGCGGGACATCGATGTGCTGGAAATGCACAACCTGCTGACGGACATCGTTGCCATCCCCGAAGCGCTGGACTGGATCCTCGAACGCAAGATCACCGCCAACCAGGTGGGCCTGGGCCTGGTCAATGAAGTCGGCTCCTGGCTGCGCAGCCTGGAACCGCGCAAGGTCGCCGAGTACCTGATTGGCGGGGTGTCCGCCGATGACCTGCCCAACAGCTTCGGCGGCAAGACCATCGAGATGTTTCGCGATTTCCTCGGCCACTCCAGCTTTATCCTGCCGCCCCTGCCCAACACCCAGTTCACCCGGGACACCACCTGCTGGATCTACGGCGGCGTGACCCTGAACCCGATGTACTGGCCGGCACGACGCCAGGAAACCCTGCTGGCCAGCGCCATCTACAAGTTCCACCCCGAGTTCACCCACGCCGACTTCCAGATCTGGTACGGCGACCCGGACCAGCAACACGGCAATGCCACCCTTGAAGGCGGCGACGTAATGCCCATCGGCAACGGTGTGGTGTTGATCGGCATGGGCGAGCGCTCCTCACGCCAGGCCATCGGCCAGTTGGCGCTGAATCTGTTCAAGCACAAGGCTGTGGAGCGAGTGATCGTCGCCGGCCTGCCGAAATCCCGTGCCGCCATGCACCTGGACACCGTGTTCAGCTTCTGCGACCGCGACCTGGTCACCGTCTTCCCGGAAGTGGTGAGCCAGATCGTCGCCTTCACCCTGCGCCCTGACGAAAGCAAACCCGGCGGCATCGACATCCGCCGTGAAGACACCAGCTTCATCGACACCGTGGCCGCGGCCCTCAACCTCAAGACCCTGCGCGTGGTGGAAACCGGCGGCAACGCCTTCGCCGCCGAGCGCGAGCAATGGGACGACGGCAACAACGTGGTGGCCGTGGAGCCGGGCGTGGTCATCGGCTACGACCGCAATACCTACACCAACACCTTGCTGCGCAAGGCCGGGGTGGAAGTCATCACCATCAGCGCCGGTGAACTGGGACGCGGCCGCGGCGGCGGTCACTGCATGACCTGCCCGATCATCCGCGACCCGATCGATTACTAACCTTTTAACCCAGGCCGCCCCTTATCCAGTGCGCTGGGGGATAACCGAAACCCAAGGAGATCCAAAATGGCGTTCAACATCCACAACCGCAATTTGCTGAGCCTGGAACACCATACTCCACGCGAATTGCGCTACCTGCTGGACCTGTCCCGCGACCTGAAGCGCGCCAAGTACACTGGCACCGAGCAGCAGCACCTCAAGGGCAACAACATCGCCCTGATCTTCGAAAAAACCTCCACCCGTACCCGCTGCGCCTTCGAAGTGGCGGCCTACGATCAGGGCGCCAACGTCACCTACATCGACCCCAATTCGTCACAGATCGGCCACAAGGAAAGCATGAAGGACACTGCGCGCGTGCTGGGGCGTATGTACGACGCCATCGAGTACCGCGGCTTCAAGCAGGAAATCGTCGAGGAACTGGCGAAATTCGCCGGGGTGCCAGTGTTCAATGGCCTGACCGACGAATATCACCCGACGCAAATGATTGCCGACGTGCTGACCATGCGCGAACACGCCGACAAGCCGATCCACGAGATTAGCTACGCCTACCTCGGCGACGCCCGCAACAATATGGGCAATTCCCTGTTGCTGGTGGGCGCCAAGCTCGGCATGGACGTGCGCATCTGCGCGCCCAAGGCCCTGTGGCCCCATGACGATCTGGTGGGCCGCTGCAAAAAATACGCGGAGGAAAGCGGCGCGCGCATCACCCTCACCGAAGACCCGAAAGCCGCGGTCAAGGGTGTGGACTTCATCCACACCGATGTCTGGGTGTCCATGGGCGAGCCGGTGGAAGCCTGGGCCGAACGCATCGAGCAATTGCTGCCTTACCAGGTCAACGCCGACCTGATGAAGGCCACCGGCAACCCGCGGACCAAGTTCATGCACTGCCTGCCGGCCTTCCATAACAGCGACACCAAGGTCGGCAAACAGATCGCCGAGCAGTACCCGCACCTGGCCAACGGCATCGAGGTCACCGACGACGTGTTTGAGTCCCCAGCCTGCATCGCCTTCGAGCAAGCGGAAAACCGCATGCACACCATCAAGGCGATCCTGGTCTCGACCCTGGCCGACCTCTAACCCGCCCCTTAGGCTCTGGTTTGCCAGCGATAACCGATCCCGCATTCCCGTTGCCGGACGCGGGATCGCCGGCAAGCCGGCTTCTACATGCCTCTAGAAGGACTGCATTATGCGTATCGTCGTTGCACTGGGCGGTAACGCCCTGCTCCGCCGCGGTGAACCCATGACCGCGGACAACCAGCGCGCCAATATCCGCATCGCCACCGAGCAGATCGCCAAGGTCCACCCCGGCAACCAACTGGTGATCGCCCACGGCAATGGTCCGCAAGTGGGCCTGCTGTCGCTGCAGGCGGCGGCCTATACCCAGGTTTCGCCCTATCCGCTGGACGTACTGGGCGCCGAAACCGAAGGCATGATCGGCTACATCATCGAACAGGAACTGGGCAACCTGCTGGACTTCGAAGTGCCCTTTGCCACCTTGCTGACCCAGGTCGAAGTGGACCCCAAGGACCCGGCCTTCAAGAACCCGAGCAAACCCATTGGCCCGGTCTACGACAAGGACGAGGCCGAGCGCCTGGCCAAGGAAAAAGGCTGGGCCATCGCGCCCGACGGTGACAAATTCCGCCGAGTGGTGGCCAGCCCGAGACCCAAGCGCATCTTCGAGATCCGCCCGATCAAGTGGCTGCTGGAAAAAAGTAGCATCGTGATCTGCGCCGGCGGTGGCGGCATTCCCACCATGTATGGCGAAGACGGCAAGCTCAAAGGCATTGAGGCCGTGATCGACAAGGACCTGTGTTCAGCGCTGTTGGCCGAACAACTGGAAGCCGACCTGCTGGTGATCGCCACCGACGTCAACGCAGCCTTTATCGACTTCGGCAAGCCGACGCAGAAAGCCATTGCACAGGCCCATCCGGATGACATGGAGACGCTGGGCTTTGCCGCCGGGTCCATGGGGCCCAAGGTCCAGGCCGCCTGCGAGTTCGCCCGGCACACTGGAAAAGTCGCCGTGATCGGTTCACTCTCGGACATCGAGGCGATCGTCCAGGGCAAGGCCGGTACCCGCATCAGCACCGCCCAGCCCGGGATCAGCTACCTGTAAAACAGCACCCAGAACCGCAGGGGCGGGCCCCGGCTCCGCCCCTCTTCACTGCCTTGAAGGAGAGACGCCTATGGCCACGTTCGAGCCCGGTCACCTGCATATCCAACGTGCACCTCTGCAACCCGGCGACTTTGGTTACGACATCAAGATCGACTACGAAGTGGTGCACGACCCCAAGGAAGGCAGCGCCATGCACTTCACCATGCACGGTGAAATCCAGGAAAAACCCTTCAAGGAAGAATTCACCCTGCCCAAGGACCTGGCCTACAACTTCGCCAGCGAAGCCTTCCATGTCGCGGTCAAGTACGGCATCCCGAAAAACGCCGACCTGCGCTCCATGCACGGTCACTACGACCGGATGTTCGAAGACATTCGCGAGCAACTTCACGCCAAGCCCGGCGACCCGGTCAAACCGGAACACCTGGAATAACCCCCGCAACTGGCGCATGAGCCGGTCGGCGGAACACCGCGCGAGCGGCTCATGGGGTTTCGGCGATTTCGACTAAGGCTCTTGCCCAAGGCATACTGGCGCCCTTCAGTGGTCCAGAAGCCTCAGTCGCCCCATGCGTATCCACGTCAGCTTTATCGACCGCGTCGGCATCACCCAGGAAGTCCTGGCCCTGCTCGGCGGACGCAACCTCAACCTGGATGCGGTCGAGATGGTGCCGCCCAACGTCTATATCGACGCCCCGACCCTGAGCCCCCAAGTGCTGGAGGAACTGCGCGACGCGCTGTTCAGCGTGCGCGGCGTGCAGGCGGTGACGGTGGTCGACATCCTCCCCGGGCAACGCCGCCACCTGCAACTCGATGCCCTGCTGGCGGCGATGACCGACCCGGTGCTGGCCCTAGACAGCGCCGGCAAGGTGCTGCTGGCCAACCCGGCCCTGATCGCCCTGTGCGGCCGTGAGCCGGCGGGGGAAAGCATCGCTGAGGTGTTCAACGATCCGGCACTGCTCGACACCCTGCTGGAGCAGGGCTTTCGCCTGCCCCTGCGCGAGATCATCCTCGATGGCCAGACCCTGCTGCTGGATGCCACGCCGATCACCGACGCCGGTGCCCTGTTGACCCTGTACCAACCCAACCGCATCGGCGAACGCCTGTCGGCCCTGCACCACGATCACGCCGAAGGCTTTGATGCCTTGCTCGGCGAGTCCCCGGCGATCCGCACCCTCAAGGCGCGGGCACAGCGGGTGGCAGCCCTGGATGCACCGCTGCTGATCCAGGGCGAAACCGGCACCGGCAAAGAGCTGGTGGCCCGTGCCTGCCACGCCATCAGCGCCCGGCACAGCGCCCCATTCCTGGCCCTGAACTGCGCGGCGCTCCCGGAAAACCTGGCCGAAAGCGAACTCTTCGGTTACGCCCCGGGGGCCTTCACCGGCGCCCAACGCGGCGGCAAACCGGGGCTGATGGAGTTGGCCAACCAGGGCACGGTGTTTCTGGATGAAATTGGCGAAATGTCGCCGTACCTGCAGGCCAAGCTCTTGCGGTTTCTCAACGACGGCAGCTTCCGCCGGGTCGGCGGCGACCGCGAGATCAAGGTCAATGTGCGCATCCTCAGCGCCACCCACCGTGATCTGGAAAAGATGGTCAGCGAAGGCAGCTTTCGCGAAGACCTGTTCTACCGCCTCAATGTGCTGAATGTCGAAGTGCCGCCGCTGCGCGAGCGCGGGCAAGACATCCTGTTGCTGGCCCGCTATTTCATGCAGCAGGCCTGCGCGCAGATCCAGCGCCCGGTGTGCCGCCTGACCCCGGGCACTTACCCGGCGCTGCTGGGCAACCGCTGGCCGGGCAACGTGCGGCAACTGCAGAACGTGATCTTTCGCGCTGCGGCGATCTGCGAAAGCAACCTGGTGGACATCGGCGACCTGGACATTGCCGGCACCTCGGTGGCTCGGCAGAACGACGTCGAAGTCGAAAGCCTGGAACAGGCCGTGGAAGCCTTCGAGAAAGAGCTGCTAGAGAACCTCTACGTCAACTACCCCTCGACCCGGCAACTGGCCAACCGCCTGCAAACCTCCCATACCGCCATCGCCCACCGCCTGCGCAAATACGGCATTCCCAACAAAGCCTGACTCAACCCGATTCACGTGGATCGGGTTGCAAATCCGCTCTGAAAGCGACGTTCACTGTACTGAAAGCGCTACAGCGGAACGATATCAATACACCCCGCCGCAACCTGCACTCTCCAAGGCTTTGATCCACATGGACTTTTTTCTTGGGCTCCGAGCGTAGCGATTTCGCTACAGCTGCTTTCTTTAGCATGGCCCACAAAAAACTCAAGCCATTGATTTATAACGAATAATAAACATTGGCCGCGTTCTTGCTATGGACATTGCCATTCAGCTCGGCCCTGCACGAGCATTTAATCGCGTCCACCAGACGAGTCTGGCCCTTGAGGAGTTCCCATGAGCGAGTTGCGTTTCACTGAAGATCACGAATGGCTGCGTACCGAAGCCGATGGCAGCGTCACGGTCGGCATCACGGCTTTCGCCCAGAACGCCTTGGGGGATGTGGTGTTTGTGCAACTGCCTGAACTGCAACGCTACGAAAAGGGCGCAGAAGCCGCCACTGTGGAGTCAGTGAAAGCCGCCAGCGGTGTGTACATGCCTTTGGACGGCGAAGTGGTCGCCACCAACCCGGCCCTGGAAGACAGCCCCGAGCTGGTCAATGAAGCACCACTGGGGGAAGGCTGGTTCTTCCGCTTCATCCCTGCGGACGCCGCCGCTGTCGGCCAACTGCTGGATCAAGACGCCTACGACCGTCTGATCAAAGCCAACGCCGACGCCTGAGGAGCCGCCATGACGATTAATCTGAGCACCGCCAACGAATTCATCGCACGCCACATCGGCCCGCGCCAGGGCGACGAGCAGGCCATGCTCAACAGCCTCGGCTTCGACTCCCTGGAAGCCTTGAGCGCCAGCGTCATCCCCGAGAGCATCAAGGGCACCAGCGTGCTGGAGCTGGGTGCCGGGCAGAGCGAAGCCGATGCCCTGGCCGCGATCAAAGCCATCGCCGCCCACAACCAACTGTTCAAGACCTACATCGGCCAGGGCTACTACAGTTGCCACACGCCGTCGCCGATTCTGCGCAACCTCCTGGAAAACCCGGCCTGGTACACCGCCTACACCCCTTACCAGCCCGAAATTTCCCAAGGCCGCCTGGAAGCCCTGCTGAACTTCCAGACCCTGATCAGCGACCTCTCCGGCCTGCCGATTGCCAACGCTTCCCTGCTCGACGAGGCCACCGCGGCCGCCGAAGCCATGACGTTCTGCAAGCGCCTGAGCAAGAACAAAGGCAGCCACGCCTTCTTCGCTTCTGTGCATTGCCACCCGCAAACCCTGGACGTACTGCGTACCCGTGCCGAGCCTTTGGGCATTGATGTGGTGGTGGGCGATGAGCGTCAACTGACCGATGTCAGCCCGTTCTTCGGCGCCCTGCTGCAGTACCCGGCGAGTAACGGTGACCTGTTCGACTACCGCGAGCTGACGGAGCGCTTCCACACCGCCAACGCCTTGGTCGCGGTGGCCGCCGACCTGCTGGCCCTGACCCTGCTGACCCCACCGGGCGAGTTCGGCGCCGACGTGGCCATCGGCAGCGCACAACGCTTTGGTGTGCCCCTGGGCTTTGGCGGCCCGCACGCGGCGTACTTCTCTACCCGCGACGCCTTCAAGCGCGACATGCCCGGCCGCCTGGTAGGCGTCTCGGTGGACCGTTTCGGCAAGCCGGCCCTGCGCCTGGCCATGCAGACCCGCGAGCAGCACATCCGCCGCGAGAAGGCCACCAGCAACATCTGCACCGCCCAGGTCCTGCTGGCCAACATCGCCAGCATGTACGCCGTGTATCACGGTCCCAAGGGCCTGACCCAGATTGCCCAGCGCATTCATCACCTGACCGCGATCCTGGCCAAGGGCTTGAAGGACCTGGGGCTTTCGGTGGAACAGGCACACTTCTTCGACACCCTGAGCCTGTACACCGGTGCCCGCACCGCCACGCTGCACGACAAGGCTCGTGCCCAACGCATCAACCTGCGGGTCATCAACGCTGAGCGTCTGGGCCTGTCCCTGGACGAGACCAGCAGCCAGGCCGATGTTGAAGCCCTGTGGGGCTTGTTGACCGACGGCCAGGCGCTGCCGGATTTCGCCGCCCTCGCCGCCTCCGTGGCCAGCAGCATTCCGGCCACCCTGGTGCGTCAGTCGCCGATCCTCAGCCACCCGGTGTTCAATCGCTATCACTCGGAAACCGAGCTGATGCGCTACCTGCGCAAGCTGGCGGACAAGGATCTGGCCCTGGATCGCACCATGATCCCGCTGGGCTCCTGCACCATGAAACTCAACGCCGCCAGCGAAATGATCCCGGTGACCTGGGCCGAGTTCGGTGCCCTGCACCCGTTCGCGCCAGCCGAGCAAAGCGCCGGCTACCAGCAACTGACCGATGAACTGGAGGCGATGCTTTGCGCTGCCACCGGCTACGACGCCGTGTCACTGCAGCCCAACGCGGGCTCCCAGGGCGAATACGCCGGCCTGCTAGCCATCCGTGCCTATCACCAGAGCCGTGGCGATGACCGTCGCGACATTTGCCTGATCCCCTCCTCCGCCCACGGCACCAACCCGGCCACCGCCAACATGGCCGGCATGCGCGTGGTGGTCACTGCGTGCGACGCCCGTGGCAACGTGGATATCGAAGACCTGCGCGCCAAGGCCATCGAGCATCGCGAACACCTCGCCGCTCTGATGATCACCTACCCCTCGACCCATGGCGTGTTCGAAGAAGGCATCCGCGAAATCTGCGGGATCATTCACGACAACGGCGGCCAGGTGTACATCGATGGCGCCAACATGAACGCCATGGTCGGCCTCTGCGCCCCGGGCAAGTTCGGCGGCGACGTGTCCCACCTGAACCTGCACAAGACCTTCTGCATTCCCCACGGCGGTGGCGGTCCGGGCGTTGGCCCGATCGGTGTCAAATCCCACCTGGCGCCCTTCCTTCCTGGCCACGCGGCCATGGGACGCAAGGAAGGCGCGGTGTGTGCGGCACCGTTCGGCAGCGCGAGCATCTTGCCGATCACCTGGATGTACATCCGCATGATGGGCGGCGCCGGCCTCAAACGCGCCTCGCAGTTGGCAATCCTGAATGCCAACTACATTTCCCGGCGCCTGGAAGAGCACTACCCAGTGCTCTACAGCGGCAGCAACGGCCTGGTGGCCCACGAATGCATCCTCGACCTGCGTCCCCTGAAGGACAGCAGCGGCATCAGCGTTGATGACGTGGCCAAGCGCCTGATCGACTTTGGCTTCCACGCACCGACCATGTCATTCCCGGTGGCCGGCACCTTGATGATCGAGCCGACCGAGAGTGAGTCCAAAGAAGAACTGGATCGCTTCTGCGACGCCATGATTCGCATCCGCGAAGAAATCCGCGCGGTGGAAAGCGGCGCTCTGGACAAGGACGACAACCCACTGAAAAACGCGCCACACACGGCCGCCGAACTGGTGGGCGAATGGTCCCATCCGTACAGCCGCGAGCAGGCCGTCTACCCTGTGGCATCGCTGATCGAAGGCAAATACTGGCCGCCGGTTGGCCGGGTCGACAACGTGTTCGGCGACCGCAACCTGGTGTGTGCGTGCCCGTCGATCGAGAGTTACGTGTAAAGCAGTTGCAAGGGGCAAGTTTCAAGCTGCAAGTTAGAAGCCCAATGGCGCTTTCTTGCAGCTTGTCGCTTGCTGCCGCCCGCATAACAAGAAACCGGAGAACTCCCATGTCCCTGAGTGTGTTCGACCTGTTCAAGATTGGCATCGGCCCCTCCAGTTCCCACACCGTTGGCCCGATGCGCGCGGCGGCACGCTTTGCTGAAGGCTTGCCCCGGGACGGGCTGCTGGCCAGTACTCAGTGCATCAAAGTCGAGCTGTACGGCTCACTGGGCGCCACGGGCAAAGGCCACGGCAGCGACAAGGCCGTGCTGCTGGGGTTGGAAGGTGAACACCCGGACACCGTGAACACCGAAAACGTCGCCACCCGCCTGCTGGATATCCGCAGCAGCGGCCGCCTTAACCTGCTTGGTGAACACACCATTGTGTTCAACGAGAAAGAACATCTGGCAATGATCCGCAAGCCGCTGGCCTATCACCCCAACGGCATGATCTTTCGCGCTTTCGACGCCGCCGGCATCCAGGTCCGCAGCCGCGAGTACTACTCGGTTGGTGGCGGTTTTGTCGTGGATGAAGACGCCGCCGGCGCCGACCGCATCGTCGAAGACGCCACGCCCCTGACCTTCCCGTTCAAAAGCGCCAAGGACCTGTTGTTGCATTGCAGCACCTACGGGCTGTCCATCAGCCAGGTGATGCTGACCAATGAAAGTGCCTGGCGCCCGGAAGCACAAACCCGCGCCGGCCTGCTGCATATCTGGCAAGTCATGCAGGACTGTGTGGATGCAGGTTGTCGCAACGAGGGGATCCTGCCCGGTGGCCTCAAGGTCAAACGCCGCGCCGCAGCCCTGCACCGGCAATTGTGCAAGAACCCCGAGGCGGCGCTGCGCGATGCCTTGTCGGTGCTGGATTGGGTCAACCTCTATGCGCTGGCGGTCAATGAAGAAAACGCCAACGGCGGGCGCGTGGTCACCGCGCCCACCAATGGTGCAGCCGGCATCGTCCCGGCGGTGCTGCATTACTACATGCGTTTTATTCCCGGTGCCAATGAAGACGGTGTGGTGCGGTTTCTGCTCACCGCGGCCGCCATCGGGATTCTCTACAAGGAAAACGCCTCGATCTCCGGCGCCGAGGTCGGCTGCCAAGGGGAAGTGGGCGTTGCCTGTTCCATGGCCGCAGGCGCCCTTTGCGAAGTTCTGGGCGGCACTGTGCAACAAGTGGAAAACGCTGCCGAAATCGGCATGGAACACAACCTGGGCCTGACCTGCGACCCGATTGGCGGGCTGGTGCAGGTACCGTGCATCGAGCGCAACGCCATGGGCTCGGTCAAGGCGATCAACGCCGTGCGCATGGCATTGCGGGGCGACGGGCAGCATTTCGTCTCCCTGGACAAAGTCATCCGCACCATGCGCCAGACCGGCGCCGACATGAAAAGCAAATACAAGGAAACCGCCCGCGGCGGTTTGGCCGTCAACATTATCGAGTGCTGATGCGGGTAACGCCGGATCGCGCCTATTTTCAGGAGCTGAACATGTCCACCGAATCACTGTTGAAAACTCCGCTGCACGCCCTGCACCTTGAGCTGGGCGCCCGCATGGTGCCGTTCGCCGGCTACGACATGCCGGTGCAGTACCCACTGGGCGTGATGAAAGAACACCAGCACACCCGCGAGCACGCCGGGCTCTTCGACGTGTCCCACATGGGGCAGATCCGCCTGAGCGGCGCCAACGCCGCCCAGGCCCTGGAAACCCTTGTGCCGGTGGACATCATCGACCTGCCCGTGGGCATGCAGCGCTACGCCATGTTCACCAACGACCAGGGCGGCATTCTCGATGACCTGATGGTCGCCAACCTGGGGGACGATCAGCTGTTTTTGGTGGTCAACGCCGCCTGCAAGGATCAAGACCTGGCCCACCTGCGCCAGCACATCGGCGAGCAATGCGAGATTCAGCCACTGTTCGAAGAACGCGCCCTGCTGGCTCTGCAAGGCCCGGCAGCGGTCACGGTGCTGGCGCGCCTTGCCCCTGAAGTGGCAAGCATGACCTTTATGCAGTTCAAGCCGGTCAAGCTCCAGGGCATCGACTGTTTCGTCAGCCGTTCGGGCTACACCGGCGAAGATGGATTCGAAATCTCCGTACCCGCGGCCGCTGCCGAAGCCCTGGCCCGCACCCTGTTGGCTGAGCCGGAAGTCGCGGCCATTGGCCTGGGCGCCCGCGACTCCCTACGCCTGGAGGCCGGCCTATGCCTCTATGGCCACGATATGAATAGCGACACCACGCCGATCCAGGCCAGCCTGCTTTGGGCCATCTCCAAGGCACGTCGCGCCGATGGCACACGGGCAGGTGGCTTCCCTGGCGCCGAGACGATCTTTGCCCAGCAGCAAGCTGGCGTGGACCACAAACGTGTCGGCCTGTTGCCACAGGAGCGCACACCTGTGCGTGAAGGCGCAGAGATCGTCAACGAAGCAGGAACGGTGATTGGCCGTGTTTGCAGCGGCGGTTTCGGGCCGACACTGGGCAGCCCGTTGGCCATGGGTTACGTCGACAGCCAATACTCGGCACTTGATACGCCGGTTTGGGCAATTGTTCGTGGGAAAAAGGTATCAATGCTTGTAAGTAAAATGCCATTTGTAGCTCAACGCTACTATCGAGGCTGACGGACTGTTTCTATAAGTAACGCGACTGCGTTAAAAGTGCACTAATCTGTAACGCGGCCGCCATAAAACAGTGCATATTTTCACAATCGAACTGTACTTATAACAGTCCTATACAATTGAACGACGCTATCGAATAAGCCCCGCCCTCCAGCCCCGGCAAACCTCATCAAGCTGAGTAAAACCGGGGGGTTCGCGGGGCTTGTTTTTTCTCCTGTAGTTGGCGTAGAGTTTCCCCACTGTGTTTGCATGGGTCGCTTGGAATCGTGACCTGGGCAGTAGCCAACAAGTTTGCTACAACCCGTTCGACGTCTCTTACTTTCCTGCAACCCAGCCCAGTACTCTTTCATGAGAAAGAGACTGTCATTAATTTTTAGTGTCAAAGGAAATAAGAAATGTCCCAACGTCAGAGCGGTACCGTCAAGTGGTTTAACGACGAGAAAGGTTTTGGTTTTATCACTCCAGAAAGCGGTCCGGATCTGTTCGTGCACTTCCGCGCCATTCAGGGCAACGGCTTCAAAAGTCTGAAAGAAGGCCAGAAAGTGACCTTCATCGCTGTGCAGGGCCAAAAAGGCATGCAAGCAGACGAAGTACAAGCTGAAGCTTAATCGTCTGTAACGAAAAAGCCCCTGATGCTGACATCAGGGGCTTTTTTGTGCGCGCAATTCCGTAAAATGGCTTCTTTTTTCTCGAGAGCCCGTCATGCCGAAACCTCTGCTAAGCCCCCAAGGCGAGTTTCCTGCCGCCGGCCTGGGCCGTCGCCTGGCAGCGATGTTCTATGATTTTCTGCTGTGCACGGCCCTGCTGATCGTCACAGGCGGCGTCTACAAGCTGATTCAGATGCAGATCATCGGCGAAAGCAAAATGCGCGCACTGACCGAATCCGGCGCCCTGGACGGCGATCCGCTCTACTCCACCGTGCTACTGCTGGTGCTCTTTGGTTTTTTCGCCAAGTTCTGGACCCATTCCGGGCAGACCCTGGGCATGCAGGTCTGGGGCATTCGCGTACAGAACACCGATGGCAGCCCTATCAGCCTGTGGCAGGCGCTGCTGCGCTTTATGGTGTCGATGGCGTCGTGGCTGTGCGCGGGGCTGGGATTCTTCTGGGTCTTGGTGGACAAGCAACAGCGCGCCTGGCACGACATCTATTCCGACAGTCGAATCGTGCGTATCCCCAAACAGAAAAAATAACCCGCCGCTTACAAAAAACGCCCCGAACTGTCGGGGCGTTTTCATTGGTGCGGACAAAAACCGATCAGGCGTTGCCGGCCAGCTTCATCCGCGCGGCCTGAGTGAAGTCCAGCATGCGTTTGAGCGGGCGAATCGCCTGGGGAATCAGCGCCGGGTCGACGAAGATTTCATTGCTACCCTCACGCAGGCACTGCAGGGTGCGCTCCAGGGTGTTCATGGCCATCCAAGGGCAGTGGGCACAGCTACGGCACGCTGCGCCGTTACCCGCTGTAGGGGCCTCGATAAACACCTTGTCGGGGCACAGCTGCTGCATCTTGTAGAAAATGCCGCGGTCGGTGGCCACGATAAAGGTCTTGTTCGGCAGGCGTTGTGCCGCTGCGATCAATTGGCTGGTGGAACCCACCGCATCCGCCAATTCGATCACCGAAGTCGGAGACTCCGGGTGCACCAGAATCGCCGCATCCGGATAGAGCGCCTTCATGTCTTCCAATTGCTTGGACTTGAACTCCTCGTGAACGATGCAGGCACCGTCCCAGAGCAGCATGTCGGCGCCGGTCTGGCGCTGAATATAGGTGCCTAGGTGCTTGTCAGGGCCCCAGATGATGGTTTCGCCGTTATCCATCAGGCTTTCGACGATTTCCAGGGCACAGCTGGAGGTCACGACCCAATCGGCCCGCGCCTTGACCGCTGCGGAGGTGTTGGCATACACCACCACCGTGCGCTCGGGATGCTGGTCACAAAACGCCGAGAAGTCCTCCACCGGGCAACCCAGGTCCAGCGAACAGGTGGCCTCCAGCGTCGGCATCAACACACGCTTTTCCGGGTTGAGGATCTTGGCGGTCTCGCCCATGAAACGTACGCCGGCCACCACCACGGTCTTGGCCGGATGAGCGTTGCCGAAGCGGGCCATTTCCAGGGAATCGGAAACACAGCCACCGGTTTCTTCGGCCAGGGCCTGAATCACCGGATCGCAGTAGAAATGGGCAACCAGCACCGCATCCTGAGCCTTGAGCTCAGCAGCGATAGCCGCGCGTAAATGGGATTCTTCGGCCGCAGTCAGTGGTTTGGGCTGCTTGGCGTCGAGGTGGGCTTGAACCAGAAGGCGTTCAGAAATTTGCGTCATGTTCGCAAGACCTGCAGGCGCTAGGGGCGCGAAAGTCGAGTGTACCACCGGCTCCGGACCGTTCAGAGGCCCCGCCGGGAGAGTGAGTTCATCAGGCACGGACAGCATTGAAGCTGGGCAAGGCTACAGAATATACCCGTTAGGCAACAGTGCATTCTAAGCAGTACCCGCGGCACAGGCCCCCGAGTGAGACGCTACAAAAACTCGGGGCAAAAAAAAATCCGGAAATCCGCATTTTCATGGGCCTTCCAGACTTTTAAAACAGCTAAAAATGGTGGGTCGTGTGGGATTCGAACCTACGACCAATTGGTTAAAAGCCAACTGCTCTACCAACTGAGCTAACGACCCGCTGTGTGGTGGCGCGTATAATACTGATTTCTAACGGGAATTCAACACCCAATATGAAAAAAATCAGAAATAACGTGTTGGGTCACTGATTCCGGCCGCAGCGAAGCCTTCAGCACGCAGGCGGCAGCTGTCGCATTTACGGCACGCACGCCCTTGATCGTCCGCCTGATAGCAGGAAACTGTCAGGGCGTAATTGACCCCCAACCCTACCCCTGCCTTGACGATGTCGGCCTTGCTGAGGTTCTGCAGCGGTGCCTGAATGCGGAACCCCTGCCCTTCTACACCGGCCTTGGTCGCGAGGTTAGCCATACGCTCGAACGCCTCGACAAACTCAGGACGGCAATCCGGGTAGCCGGAATAATCCACGGCGTTCACGCCGATAAAGATGTCACGAGCCCCCAGGACCTCCGCCCAGCCCAGGGCCAGGGACAGGAACACGGTATTGCGAGCCGGTACATAAGTGACGGGAATGCCTTCGCTGGGCGCCTCAGGCACATCAATGGAGCTGTCCGTCAGGGCTGAACCGCCGATACCGTCCAGATTGAGACCAATGACCTTATGCTCGATCACGCCCAAATTTCGCGCTACACGCTCAGCAGCCTGCAACTCGGCACGATGGCGCTGACCGTAGTCAAAACTCATGGTGTAGCAGCTGAAGCCTTTGGCTCGGGCCATTGCAACCACCGTCGCCGAATCAAGGCCGCCAGATAGCAGGATCACTGCACGCTTTTCGCTCGTAGCTTGATGTGGTTGTTGATCTGTCATTTCAGCGCCCCGGCTCATCATTCCAAAGGTATTTATGCAGCTGCAATTGCAAGCGTACTGGCAAGTTGTCAGCGACCACCCAATCAGCCAGGTCACGAGCATTCAAGTCGTGATGGCTAGGCGAAAACAACACTTCGCCAGCCCGTTGCTCGAGGCCGAACTGGATCAGCTTGGAAACGGCCCAGTCATAGTCCTCACGGGAGCAGATCACAAACTTGACCTGGTCATTGGGCGTCAACAGCTCGATGTTCTCGTAGCGGTTGCGGTGCGCCTCTTTCGAACCCGGCGTCTTGAGATCCAGCACGCGGCTCACGCGAGGGTCCACCGCTGCAATATCCAGGGCGCCACTGGTCTCCAGCGACACCTCATAACCGGCATCACAGAGTTGTTTGAGCAAAGGAATGGCATTGGGTTGCGCCAGTGGCTCGCCACCGGTCACGCAAACGTAGCGCGGGCGGAAGCCGGCAACCTGCTCAAGGATGTCCTCAAGGGTACGGATAGTGCCGCCGCTGAACGCATAGGCACTGTCGCAGTATTGGCAACGCAACGGGCAACCGGTCAGGCGCACAAATACAGTGGGCAGGCCAGCGGTCCGAGTTTCACCCTGCAACGAGTAAAAAACTTCGGTAATTCTCAATGTGTCTTGCATAGTCGCCACGGGCGTAACAGCTAAACAGGCTGTCCGCCTCCGTCAGGCACTTCAAGAAACCCCGCCAACGCGCAGATCTCAGGAAGCGTGTTTCATAAAAAGGGCGTGGATTCTAACGAAAAAACCCGCGACAAGCGCAGGTTTCTTCAAAACGGCTCAAGCTCGGTTACATGCGTTGTAAATCGCGCTGAGCCAACTGAGCTGCGGAAGTACCCGGATATTGGGCTACCACCTGCTGCAGAATGCCTTTGACCCGGTCGGCATGACCCAGCCGGCGCTCTACATCAGCCAATTTGTACAGCGAGTCCGGCACCTTGGCGTGCTTAGGGTAAAGCTGGGAGACTTTGGCAAAGGCCTGGCCAGCACCTTGCAAGTCACCCTTGGCCAAGTTCACCTCACCCAACCAGTACTGGGCATTGCCCGCGTATTGGCTGTTGGGGTACTTGCGCAGGAAGGCCGAGAAAGCCTGGCTGGCCTTGTCGAAATCCTTGGCTTTGATCAGGTCGAAGGCAGCATCGTAATAGAGCTTTTCCTTCGCCGGGTCAGCCGGCTCGCTGCTCGCCGCTGGAGCCTGAGCAGGGGCTCCGGCAGCAGCACCGGCGGCGCTCATGTCGCCACCGGTTGAAGAATTATCAGGAGTGGCGGCAGGTGCAACACCGCTTCCAATGCGCCGATCAAGATCCTGGTAACGCTCCAGGTTTTCTTGCTTCATGCGCGAAACATCATTTTGCAGTACTTCGATCACACCTTGTTGCCGTGCGATTTGCTCCTGCATCTGCTGCAGTTGCTGGAACAGCTCGCCCTGTGCCGAGACAGGGGTCGAAACCCCTCCCCCGGCATAGGCGCCGTTCGTGCCATAACCCGCTGGCGGATAACTGCTCCCGCTATTGTTATAGCCGGAGTTGTTATCGACCACAGGAACCGCAGCCTGCGCCGCAAGCGGCGCGAGGCTGAGAGCCAAAATAGTTACAGCACGACGGCACGTTCGCATGACGAATTACTTACGCAGTTCGACGCGACGGTTTTGAGCCCAGGACTGCTCGTCGTTGCCGGTAGCAACTGGACGCTCTTCGCCGTAGGAAACCAGTTCCAGCTGAGCTGGGGAAACACCTTGCAGTACCAGGTAGCGCTGAACGGCTTTCGCACGACGCTCGCCCAGTGCCATGTTGTACTCACGAGTACCACGTTCGTCGGTGTTGCCTTCCAGAACAACGCGAGCGCCGTTTGCTTTCAGGTCTTTGGCGTGAACGTCCAGAGCGCGCATGGCTTCTGGCTTCAGGTCCGAGCTGTCGTATTCGAAGTAGAAAGTGGTGATAGCGCGCAGAGCAGCTTCTTCGCTCAGGGAGCCGTCAACAGCACCAGTGTTAGCGCCGTAACCGGCGTTTGGATCAACAGCGCCTTCGCCAGCGTTGTCGCCGCCTTTGGACGAGCAACCTACAGCTACAGCCATGGCCAGAGCCAGAGCAGCGAACTTACCAAACTTCAGCATTTCCATCGTGAAACTCCTAATGAACCCCAGTGTGTTAAGTAAAACGTGTAGCGCCGCCGCGTCAGTTCAGGTAAGGGGACCAGGAAGGTTCTCTGACTTCGCCTTGAGCGGTAGGAAGTGGGAGTCTCACTCGTCCATTGATAGAGACGAGCATCAAGACTCCCCGGCCTTGCTGGCGGGTGGCGTAGATTACCATGGTGCCGTTGGGCGCAACAGTAGGCGACTCATCAAGTGTGCTATCTGTAAGGATTTTTACGCTTCCACGTTGCAAATCCTGAGCCGCCACCTTGAAGTTAGTGAAGCCATCCTGCCGGTGAATCATCACCAAGGTCTTCTCGTCCGCCGAAAGTTTCGGGTTGGCGTTGTAGTTACCGATAAAGGTCACACGCTCCGCACCGCCGCCACCTGCGCTGGTTTTGTAGATCTGTGGCTTACCGCCACGGTCCGATGTGAAGTAGATGGTCGAGCCATCCTTGCCCCAGAACGGTTCGGTATTGATGCCCGGGCCGCTGGTCACGCGATTGATCTGGCGCGAACCTAGATTCATCACATAAATATCCGGATTACCGTCTTTGGACAGTACAAATGCCAGGCGCTGGCCATCTGGAGACCAGGCCGGAGCACCGTTCAGGCCTTCAAAGTTAGTGATCTGCTCACGACGACCAGTGTCGATGTGTTGAACGAAGATCCGCGGACGCTTCTGCTCGAACGACACATAGGCGATGCGCTTGCCATCCGGCGCGAAGCGCGGCGACAGGATCGGCTCACGGGATTGCAGCAGGGTCACGGCACGCGCACCGTCATAATCCGAACGCTGCAGGGTGTAACGAGTGTTTTTCTCGGAAAAACGCTCAGCCGTCACGTACAGCATGCGCGTCGAGAAGGCACCCTTGATGCCGGTGAGTTTCTCGAACGACTGGTCGGCAATGTAGTGCGACATGTCACGCAGTTGATCGGTGGTGCCCGACACGCTGCCGGTCAGCACTTGCTGCTCGGTGGCGACGTTGAACAGCGCGTATTGCACCTGCAGGCGACCGCCCGCTGGCACGATGCTGCCGACCATCACGTATTGCGCGCCCAAGGCCTTCCAGTCACGGAAAATGACTTCGCTGGCCTGAGTCGGCAGGCTGATCATGTTCTGCTTCGGAATCGGCGCGTAGTAGCCGGAGTTGCGCAGGTCATCACCGATGATCTGTGCCATGTCGTCTGGCAGCACGCTGCCGCCCTGCCAGCCGAAAGGCACAACGGCAATAGGCGTGGCTCGGTCACTGCCACTGGTGACCATAATGTTCTTTTCATCCGCTGCCGCTATCCCTGCCATACAGCAAATAACGACAAGCATTCCTCGAAGAAGGTTTCTCACAAGGCTAGATCCTCAGGTGTGAATGTCATCTTGAATGAACGATAGGGAGCGAAATCACTCGGTTTCATTCCCTGCATTTCTGTCAAACGCCCAATGTTCTTGACTGCCGCCACCGCCGAAGCGTCGAACGGACCATCACCACTAGGCTTGGCCACGGACACCGAAGTCACCGTGCCATCGGGCAACATGCCGATTTGCAACACGACCGTCATGCCTTTGCGTGCCGAAGGAGGACGTGCCCACCCTTCTGCCGCACGAGCACGAATCAGATCATCGAAACTGCCCGCGACTTCATCGCCCTGCTCATCGGCCAAGGCCTGCTGGCGCTGCGGCGTGTCGGAAAGCAAGTCAGCCAAGGCCTGGGCCTTTTTCTCTTCGGCTGATTTACGCGCGGCTTCCTGCGATTTTTTCTTCGCAGCATCGGCAGCGGCTTTCTTCTTCGCGTCTTCGGCGACTTTCTTCTTCGCCTCGTCAGCTTCAGCTTTCTTCTTGGCGTCTTCCGCGGCTTTTTTTCTTCGCGTCTTCTACGATCTTTTTCTTCGCGTCTTCAGCGGCCTTTTTCTTGGCCTCTTCTTCAGCGGCTTTCTTGGCTTCTTCTTCGGCCTTCTTCTTGGCTATATCAGCCAATTGTTTCTCTTCGGCCTTTTTCGCTTCCGCGGTCTTCTTGGCGTCCTCGGCTTTCTTGGCTTCATCAGCCTTTTTCGCTTCGTCCGCTTTCTTGGCCTCGTCAGCCTTTTTCGCTTCCTCGGCCTTTTGAGCCGACTCTTCTTTCTTTTGTTCCGCGGCCTTTATCGCTTCCTGCTCGACCTTCTTCTGCTCCATCTGCTCGACTTCGGTCTGGCGCGCGGCGGATTTCTTCGCCTCACCCGCAATCTTCTGATTGGTCTGGGTAGTCGCCTGACTTTTCGATTTCAGCTGATACAGGGTCGCCTGGACGATCGGCTTGGCCGGCGGCAACTCCGGGGTCATGGCAAAACTGACGAACAGCATGCCAAACACCAGGATGTGCAACGCTATCGCCCAGACACTAGGCCAGAAGTAGCTTTCCGAGGCGGACGGCTCTCGCTGTTGGTGCATCAGGGCGCCTCGGTAATCAGGCCAACGTTACCAACGCCGGCTTTCTGCAGGCCGCCCATGGCACCCATCACGGAGCCGTAGTCGACGGATTTGTCACCGCGAATGAACACCTGGGTGTGCTTGCCGCCTTCGTTACCGGCGCGAATGATCTTGGTCACCGCGTCAGTCATCTGGGGCAAGGTCATCGCCTTGTCCTGTTGCTTCTCGGTATCGACTTCGCTGCCAAGGTTCCAGTAATAGGTTTTGTCAGACTTGATCGAAATGGTCAGGACCTGGGTGTTGTTGTCCTGCGGCAAGGCTTCGCTGGAAACCTTGGGCAGATCGACTTTCACGCCCTGATTGAGCATCGGCGCGGTCACCATGAAGATAACCAGCAGTACCAACATCACGTCGATGTAGGGCACCACGTTCATCTCGGCAACCGGCTTGCGTTTTTGGCGAACTCGGGCCATGGGGTTTACCTGCTCACTCTTCGCTGGTGTGCACTTTACGGTGCAGGATCGCCTGGAACTCGTCGGCGAAGGTGTAGTAACGGCTGATCAGGGTCTCGCCACGCGCGGCAAAGCGGTTGTAGGCGATAACCGCAGGGATAGCGGCGAACAGGCCGATCGCCGTGGCGATCAGGGCTTCGGCGATACCCGGGGCCACGGTGGCCAGGGTGGCTTGTTGCGCCTGGGCCAGGCCGCGGAAGGAGTTCATGATCCCCCATACGGTACCGAACAGGCCGATGTACGGGCTGACCGAACCGACGGTGGCAAGGAATGGCAGGCTCTGCTCGAGCTTCTCTTCCTCGCGGGAGATGGCCACGCGCATGGCACGGGCCACGCCTTCCATGACCGCTTCCGGATCAACACCCGGCTGCTGGCGCAGGCGGGAGAATTCCTTGAAGCCGGCACGGAAGATCTGCTCTACGCCGGAATCCGGATCAGGGTTGCTGCCAGCCTGACGATAAAGCTTGGACAGGTCGATGCCGGACCAGAAGCGCTCTTCAAAGCTCTCCAGGGCACGTCGACCGGCACGCAGCAGGTTGCTGCGCTGAAAGATCATGATCCATGAAGTCACCGATGCGGCTACCAGGGTCAGCATTACCAACTGCACAACGACGCTGGCATTGCTGACCAAGCTCCACATGGAGGAATGGTCGACGACGTTAGCTTCCACGCTTTATCTCCTGCTCTGAGTGTGTACCCGCGTCGCTCTCGCCGGCAAAGGCCGTACGTAGAGCTTCTGGAATGGCGCGGGGTTTGAAATTGTCGGCGCGCACACAGGCCACCAAAAACTGCCCTTCGCAGAGCAGTGCATTGTCTGTCGAACGCCTGACCTGCTGGGTGAAACGCAGGCTGACGCGATTCAATTCGGTGACCTGGGCACTGACCAAAAGCTCGTCGTCCAGTCGCGCCGGCGCGTGGTAGCGCGCTTCGCTGGAATGCACGACGAACAACAGGTTCTCCCCTGCCAGCTGCGATTGGGCAAAGCCCAGGTCTCGTAGCCGCTCGGTTCGAGCCCGCTCCATAAACTTAAGGTAATTAACGTAATACACGATGCCGCCGGCATCGGTGTCCTCGTAATAAACGCGACAACGATGTGCGAACGACTCAAGCCCGTTTTGCGCGCGCATACTCTAGTGCTTACTCCTCAGGTTGCCAATCCAGCCAGGCAACTGTTTTTTCATTCTGGAACGACTTTCTTGCGAAACCTTGGCCATGCCAGCCCTAGGACAGCACAAACCGCGAATAAATCGGTTCAACAACAGGTCATTAATCGTCCACGGCATCAAGGAATTCGTCTACCACGGGCATCTCTCCCAATCGTGACGGGATGTTAAGACCGAAGTGCAGGTAAGCATGGCGGGTGACCACACGCCCGCGAGGCGTGCGCATGATGTAACCCTGCTGGATCAGGTAAGGCTCAAGCACGTCCTCGATGGTGTGACGCTCCTCACTGATGGCCGCCGCCAGGCTGTCCACGCCCACCGGGCCACCGTCGAATTTCTCGATCATGGTCAGCAGCAAGCGCCGGTCCTGATGGTCAAAACCCCGCTCATCCACATCCAGCAGGTTCAACGCCAGGTCGGCAATCGGCTTGGTGATATGGCCCTTGGCCCGGACTTCGGCGAAGTCCCTTACACGGCGCAACAGGCGATTGGCGATCCGAGGGGTGCCACGGGCACGCCGCGCCACTTCGAACGCGCCTTCAGGGTCCAGGGGCAGGCCGAGAATCGCCGCAGAACGACTGACGATCGTGGCCAGGTCTGCGGTGCTGTAGAACTCCAACCGCTGGACAATGCCGAAGCGGTCACGCAACGGATTGGTCAGCATGCCCGCGCGGGTGGTGGCGCCCACCAGGGTAAAGGGCGGAAGGTCGAGCTTGATCGAGCGCGCCGCCGGACCTTCGCCAATCATGATATCGAGCTGAAAGTCTTCCATCGCCGGGTACAACACTTCCTCGACGATCGGCGACAGCCGATGGATCTCGTCGATAAACAGCACATCATGGGGCTCGAGATTGGTCAGCAACGCCGCCAGGTCACCGGGGCGTTCCAGCACTGGGCCCGAGGTGCTCTTGATCGACACGCCCATTTCCTGAGCGATGATGTTGGCCAGGGTGGTCTTGCCCAGCCCCGGCGGGCCAAAGATCAGGGTGTGATCCAGGGACTCGTTACGCCCACGGGCAGCCTGGATAAACAGCTCCATCTGCTCACGCACGGTCGGCTGGCCAATGTATTCGGCCAGGCTGACGGGACGAATTGCCCGATCCTGGACTTCTTCGCGGTCACGGGGGCCCGTGGCGGCGATCAGACGATCAGCTTCAATCACTTAAATCATTCCCTTCAGGGCACGGCGGATCATGTCTTCGCTGCTCAAACCTTTTTCCTTGATGGCCGACACGGCTTTGCTGGCTTCCTGAGGCTTGTAGCCCAGGGAAATCAGCGCGCTGACCGCGTCCGACTCGGCACTGGCCACCGGCGCCGGTGCATCCGGCTGGTTTGGCACCAGGGCGAACATGCTCGGCACGGCTTCCCAGGCCTTGAAGCGGTCCTTGAGTTCTACCAACAGACGTTCGGCGGTCTTCTTGCCCACGCCCGGCACCTTGGTCAGGGCCGACGTATCCTGGGCCTGCACACAACGCACCAACTCATCCACCTCAAGACTCGACATCAGCGCCAGGGCCAACTTGGGCCCTACACCATTGAGACGGATCAACTCGCGAAAAAAGTCTCGCTCGCGCTTGGTGCTGAAGCCGTACAACAATTGGGCGTCTTCGCGCACCACCAAATGGGTGTGCAAGGTCAGGGGCTCGCCGACTGACGGCAAGCGATAAAGGGTGGTCATCGGCACTTCCACCTCATAACCCAGACCGTTTACATCAAGAATCAGGTGCGGCGGCTGTTTCTCAGCCAAGTTGCCGCGCAAGCGTCCAATCACGTTTCAGATCCTTAAACCTTGGCCAGATCAGGGCTGGCGGGTAACGGAGCGAGCGCGGCCGCGGACAAACAAGGCCAAAACGCTCAACTCGAAAAAAGACTGCGCTGATGCTATCAGAGACGCAGGCGACCGCCACGACTGCGTGCCGTGCCCAGGCCGTGGGGCAACAGGCTGGAGCGTGTATGTGCATGGCAAATGGCGATGGCCAGGGCATCGGAGGCGTCGATTTGCGGTTTGGCAGTGAGCCTGAGCATGTGCATGACCATCATCTGCACCTGCTCCTTGTTGGCTGCACCGGTGCCGACCACGGCCTGCTTGACTTGGGTGGCGGTGTATTCGGCGATCTCCAAGCCTTCCTCGGCGCCGGCAACGATCGCCGCGCCACGGGCCTGGCCCAGCTTGAGGGCCGAATCGGCGTTTTTCGCCATAAACACCTTTTCAATGCCCATGGTCACCGGACCGTAGGTCTGGATCACCTCACGCACGCCGCGGTAGACAATCTGCAGCCGCTCGGCCAACTCGCCGGCACCGGTACGGATGCAACCCGAGGCCACGTAGACACAGCCACGCGGGGTCTGTTGCACCACGCCAAAGCCGGTGATGCGCGAACCGGGGTCGATACCTAGGATTAAAGTCATAACGCCTGCAAGTAGGTGAAGAAGAGCCAGCATAAAACATGCAGGGCAACATGAACCCCTGTAGGAGCCGGGGTTGCCGGCGATGAGGCCCTAGAGGTCGCCATCGCCGGCAAGCCGGCTCTTACAGTGGGGCGGTGCTCTACTTAGGAGAGCTGTGCGGCTACGTCTTCTGGGATGTCAGCGTTCGAGTAAACGTTCTGCACATCGTCCAGGTCTTCCAGCATATCCAGCATCTTCAGCACCTTCTGCGCACCGTCCAGGTCCAGCTCCGCGCTGGTGGTCGGCAGCATGACGATTTCCGCGTCGATGCCCTTGAAGCCCGCAGCTTCCAGCGCGTTACGCACGGCATAGAACCCGGCGAACGAAGTAAACACGTCAATGGAGCCGTCTTCGTTGGTCACTACGTCGTCGGCATCCGCCTCCATCGCCGCTTCCATCAAGGCGTCTTCATCCACGCCCGGAGCAAAGGAAATCTGCCCCTTGCGCTCGAACAGATAGGCCACCGAACCGTCGGTCCCCAGGTTGCCACCGCACTTGCTGAACGCGTGGCGCACTGCTGCCGCCGTACGGTTGCGGTTGTCGGTCATGCACTCGACCATCACCGCCACGCCGCCCGGGCCATAGCCTTCGTAGGTCAGTTCGACCATGTCGTCGGTATCAGCCGCACCGGCTCCGCGGGCCACGGCCCGGTCGATGATGTCGCGGCTCATGTTGGCGCCCAGGGCCTTGTCCAGCGCCAGGCGCAGGCGCGGGTTGGAGCCCGGATCACCGCCACCCTGGCGAGCCGCAACCGTTAGCTCACGAATCCACTTGGTGAAAATCTTGCCTTTCTTGGCATCCTGACGCTCTTTGCGGTGCTTGATGTTCGCCCACTTGGAATGGCCAGCCATAACACAACTCCGAAATTCTTATAGAAACCTTTCAATCCCGCCCCAGGCAGGACTTCTCTCTTTAACACAACACCCTTGTTGAAACGCAAAGGCGCATCCGAAGATGCGCCTTTTAGACTGCGTACAACCTTAACGCGCTTTCACGCAGCAGCCTTACTCAGCCTTCGGCGTCTCGCGCAGACGGATGTGCAGCTCGCGCAGGGCCTTGGCATCCACCACACCTGGAGCCTGGGTCATGACGTCCGCAGCACTCTGGGTTTTTGGGAAGGCAATCACTTCACGGATCGATTGGGCACCGGTCATCAGCATCACCAGACGGTCAAGGCCGAAGGCCAGGCCACCGTGGGGCGGCGCGCCGTATTTCAGGGCGTCGAGCAGGAAGCCGAATTTCTCTTCCTGTTCCGCTTCGTTGATACCCAACAGGCGGAATACCGCTTGCTGCATTTCCTTGCGGTGGATACGGATCGAACCGCCACCCAGTTCAGTGCCGTTCAGCACCATGTCGTAGGCACGGGACAGAGCGCCAGCCGGGTTGGCTTCCAGCTCTTCGGGGGAGCACTTCGGCGCGGTGAACGGGTGGTGCAGCGCGGAGAAGCTACCGTCGTCATTCTCTTCGAACATCGGGAAGTCGACGACCCACATCGGCGCCCACTTGCAGGTCAGCAGGTTCAGGTCGTGGCCGAGCTTGATACGCAGCGCGCCCAAGGCTTCGCTGACGATCTTGGCTTTGTCTGCGCCGAAGAACACGATGTCGCCGTCAACTGCACCGACGCGATCAAGGATCACGTTCAGGTTGGCTTCCGGGATGTTCTTCACGATCGGCGATTGCAGACCGTCAACACCGGCAGCGCGCTCGTTGACCTTGATGTACGCCAGGCCCTTGGCACCGTAAATGCCGACGAACTTGGTGTAGTCGTCGATCTGCTTGCGCGGCATGCTCGCCCCGCCTGGAACGCGCAGAGCGGCGATACGGCATTTAGGGTCGTTGGCCGGGCCGCTGAACACCTTGAAATCAACTTCTTTCAGTTGGTCGGCAACGTCCACCAGTTCCAGCGGAATACGCAGGTCTGGCTTGTCGGAACCGTAGCGGCGCATGGCTTCTTCGAAAGTCATGTGGGGGAATTCGCCGAATTCCAGATCCAGCACTTCCTTGAACAGATTGCGGATCATTTGCTCGGTGAGGCCCATGATCTCTTTTTCATCGAGGAAGCTGGTCTCGATGTCGATCTGGGTGAATTCCGGCTGGCGGTCGGCGCGCAGGTCTTCGTCACGGAAGCACTTGGCGATCTGGTAGTAACGGTCGAAGCCGGCCACCATCAGCAGTTGCTTGAACAGCTGCGGCGATTGCGGCAGGGCAAAGAAGCTACCGGCGTGGGTGCGGCTAGGCACCAGGTAGTCACGGGCACCTTCCGGCGTGGCACGGGTCAGGATCGGCGTTTCAACGTCGAGGAAGCCGTTCTCGTCGAGGAAGCGACGGATGCTGGTGGTCATGCGCGAACGCAGACGCAGCTTCTCGGCCATTTCCGGGCGACGCAGGTCAAGGAAGCGATAACGCAGGCGGGTTTCTTCGCCAACGTCAGAGAACTCGTTGAGTGGGAACGGCGGGGTTTCCGACTCGTTCAGCACTTCGAGCTCGTAACCCAGCACTTCGATCATGCCCGACGCCATGTTGGCGTTGGTGGCACCGGCCGGACGCAGGCGAACCTTGCCAGTGATCTTCACGACGTACTCGCTACGCACGCGATCGGCGGCGGCGAAGCTCTCGGCACGGTCCGGATCGAACACCACCTGGGCCAGACCATCACGATCACGGATATCGAGGAAGATCACCCCGCCGTGGTCGCGGCGACGGTGAACCCATCCGCAAAGGGTGATTTCCTGACCTTCCAGGGTCTCGTTCAGTTGGCCGCAATAATGGCTGCGCATCATGGTAGTGGTTTCACTTCTCGTAATTCGAAATTCGATTGGAGGCCTTGCGCACCTCGAGGTGCCGGATAGTGCAAGAACTCGCGCGTGTCGTTCAACTTAGTCAGCTTTGTCGCCACCGGCCAAATTCTTCTTGGAGCCGGTCTTGAAGTCGGTCTCGTACCAACCGGTGCCGCTGAGGCGGAAACCCGGCATCGAGAGCATTTTTTTCAATTCAGGCGCCTGGCAGGCAGGGCAGTCGACCAGCGGCGCGGCGCTGATCTTTTGAATGGCTTCCAACTGATGACCACAGGAAGCGCATTGGTAGTCGTACATGGGCATGGTGGGGCGTCTCGGCGATCAGATTACTGCTTTAACTAAAGCCAGAGCCCACGCCAAAGCTCGGGCTACCTAGCAAAGAGCGGGATTATATCCATTAAATCGGCCCTGTGCAGCCGTATGACTCTATAGAAGAGGTTCGCCAGCAACAGGTCGCGATTCGGCCCATGCGCTGACGCTGCGCCGCAAGCACCGGGGCGCTTGCGGCGAACGATGGACCACGGAGGTGATAGCTTTCAGCGATCAGCGATTGTCCAGCAAGGAACGCAGCATCCAGGCGGTTTTTTCGTGGACTTGCATACGCTGGGTCAGCAGGTCGGCGGTCGGCTCGTCACTGACCTTGTCCAGCAGCGGGAATATGCCCCGGGCAGTGCGCGTCACGGCTTCCTGGCCACTGACCAATTGCTTGATCATTTCCTCAGCGCTGGGCACGCCCTCCTCTTCCTTGATCGAAGACAGACGGGCGTAGATGGAATAGGCGCCCGGCGCGGGGAAACCCAGGGCACGAATACGCTCAGCAATCAGATCAACGGCCAAGGCCAGCTCGTTGTATTGTTCCTCGAACATCAAATGCAGGGTACGAAACTGAGGACCGGTGACGTTCCAATGGAAGTTGTGGGTTTTCAGATACAGCACGTAGGTGTCCGAAAGCAGGCGAGAAAGGCCGTCTACGATGGATTTGCGGTCTTCTTCGCTGATACCGATATCAATAGCCATGTCTATCTCCATTAGCAGAATGAATTCACCCAACCCGGGCACTCTAGCAAGACTCCGGGGAGCTCGCTGCAACGAACACACGGGGGCACTGCGGTCGATTGTCCAACCCTACCCGCCCTCGCCACCCTGCCCGGGAGAGTTCTGACCTCACTGAAAAACAGGCGTTCCCATACAAAACCGGCGCCATCCGTCTAGATCAAGCCTTTGCACGATTCTCCGAAATTCCGCCACAACACCCGCTACTTTCCCTACGCAATCCAACACAGCGCTTGATTTGAGAAGGCTTGGGCTTTGCTGTTAAATAGAGCCCGTGTCGTTGTTGCCTATTTCTCGGTGACCGCGCATAGGCTGATACCGCGTACGTGCCTACCGCCTCACATTGTTCAGAAGCGAACCGTGCGTCATCAGCTCCTCCTTGTGATCCTTCTTAACGTGAGTTACTCAAAATGTTGAAAATCGTCCACCTGCTAACAGGCGCCGCAGCGTTGCTGCTGTCCTTTATCCCCAGTCTGAGATCCGAAGCCATCCCCTACCTGCAACAACCTGACGCGCTGTTCCTGGCATTTTTCGGCCTGCTCAACCTGATCCTGGCTCCGGTCATCCCCTACTGGAACAAAGGCCCGCGTCATCAACTGCAGAACTTGGTCAGTGCCCTGCTGGTACTGGCGGTGGTCTTGCAAACCCTCACCCTGCTTGCCCCCATGCCAGTGATTGGCGGCCAACCTGCGGTCTTGCTCAGCTTGCTGACGGCCATCCTTGCGGTTGCCCTGCACTTGGTCATCAACCTGTACAAGTCCTCACCCAACAGCTCGCCGTCGCAAAACTACGACATGAGCAACCGCGATACCGGCACCGTGAAGTGGTTCAACACCTCGAAAGGCTTCGGCTTTATTTCCCGTGATTCCGGCGACGACATTTTCGTGCACTTTCGTGCAATTCGCGGAGAAGGCCATCGCGTGCTGGTGGAAGGCCAACGTGTCGAGTTCTCGGTGATGAACCGCGACAAGGGCCTGCAAGCTGAAGACGTGATCGCCGCCCTGCCGCGCCGCTGATTCAGCCAAAAAAAAAACCGCGCCACGGCGCGGTTTTTTATTGTCCAGGAATAAGCAAACTCAGGCTCACCCTCAGTAATGGGGCGGTGGTGCCTCTTCCTCAAAAGACTCGAACTGCCCCACCATCTCTTCCTGACGCTTAAGCAGCGCCGCCATCTGCAGCTGCAGGCGATCGACGACCTTCTGCTGCGACACCAGCACATCGTTCAAGGCTTGAATGGTGTCGTCCTGAAAGGCCAGGCGGCTCTCCAGATCGGTCACACGCTCATCCAGACTCATGATTCAACCCTCCAGAAACTTGAAGTCATCGGCCAGTACCAGGCGCAGCCTTTCGCGAATGGCGGCAACTTGCTCGGCACTGTAAGGCTTCGCCGGATGTTTACCCCAAACCGGTGCGGGCCATGCAGCATCGTCGCGCTTACGCACAATGACGTGCATGTGCAATTGACTCACCACGTTGCCCAGAGTTGCCACGTTCAACTTGTCGGCGTCAAAGGAGTCCTTGAGCAACTCGGCAAGTGCCGTGGTCTCAAGCCACAACTGTTGTTGATCCGCCGCGTCCAGCTGGAAGAGTTCGCTTATATCCTCCCGCCGTGGCACGAGGATGAACCATGGATAGTTCGCATCATTGGATAGGAGTAACCGGCACAGTGGAAAATCACCGATGGGCAATGTGTCTTGTTGAAGCCGTGAATCTAAAGTGAACACCGCGTGCACTCCCCCTCAGTTCATCACATTTCAGCTTGGCGCCCAGCGCAACAGGCAATGGGCCAAACGACAGACGCGCAGCATACCTGCGAATGCCCGGCGGTTCATGACCCATGACCCTGCGTCGCACCGCTCGCAGAACGGGCGTACTGACAAGGGCCGGATGGCGCACCGCAAAAAACGCCCCACACACGGACATTTTCCAATGCGACGCACTGTTTACGGGCGCGCAACTCTCACCCCCTCAGAAACTGACCGGTCGACCGCTCAGCGATCAGTTCCCTGCTGGCCGGCCGCTGTGCGGAAACCGCACAGTGCTGCATTTTTTCTGCACCAAAACCGCACAGTAGGTCTACGCTAAGCACCTTAAGCATCCGTGCACTACTCACTGCAGGGTGTTAACCGGTAACGTTTTTGACCACAGGGGACGGATCGCCCCACGCACAACACGAGGGATACCGTGACGTCAAGCCAATCAAAACGCACTTAAAACTCAAGCCTTATGCGGTTTTTGCAGGCCCATAGGGTCGTCGAGAAAAAATATTCGGTTTTTTTCGATTTGTGCACGCTTGTTGCATTCTCCCCAACATCGTCTAAAAGACCCTCGTCGAAAGTGAGCGTCTTGAAGACAAATAATAATAGTGGCAAGGCTGCCCTTGGGTGATTTGAGTGCTTGTGTAGAGGTTGTTTCTACCTTTCTCGCACCGTCAAAGACAGCACTGAAGTTGTCGGGCGCGTTACAACCCGACTGCAAAATAGCGACATGAATCAAGCCATTTGCGACATGGTCGTAAAGAAGCTGAAAGGATAGATACTCAAGTATCGCCAACATTGTCAGCGTGATATAAGTTTGCGCCGACACAAAAAGAAAGAGCCGCCCAGATAATAAAACAGGTGGGACGGCAGTACTCTTCTAAAAACCAAAGGAGCAAATCACGATGCGCGTGATGAAGTGGAGCATGATCGCCCTGGCTGTTTCTGCAGGCACCTCGCAGTTCGCAATCGCGTCCTCTCAGGACGACGCAAAGGGCTTTATCGAAGACAGTACCCTGACCGCGAAAACCCGCGCGATGTACATGAACCGTGATTACAAAAGCGGTGCCGGCAACGTCGCTAAGAAAGATGGTAGCCCAGGCTTCGAAAGCGGCTATCGCCAAGACACCGGTGTCAGCGAACTGCTGAACTACCAGTCGGGCTTCACTCAAGGCACCGTTGGCTTCGGTATCGATGCCATGGCCATGGGTAGCGTCAAACTTGACGGTGGCTCGGGTCGTGCTGGCAACGGTCTGTTCGCTAAAGACTCGTCTGGTGATCCTGAAAAAACCCAATCCAAAGCGGCAGCCGCAGTCAAACTGCGCGTTTCCGACACCGTACTGAAGTACGGTAACCAATTCGTATCCAGCCCGGTTTTCACCACCGACGACGGCCGTCTGTTGCCTGAAGTCGCCACCGGCACCTTGATCACCAGCAACGAGATCAAAGGCCTGGAACTGACCGGCGGTCGCTTCACCGCAGTGAGCGGTCAGACCTCCATGGGTCGCGACACCATCAACGGCACAGGCCTGACTTCGGTGAACCTCGCCGGCGCCACCTACTCTGGCCTTGAGAACTTCGTATTCGCTTTCCACGCTTCCGACGTTGAAGACTACTGGAAGAAGCAATACGCCAACGTGAACTACACCCTGCCGTTGAGCGAGAAACAATCGCTGAACTTTGACTTCAACGCCTATCGCAGCAACGACGAGGGTAAAAAACTCGGCGGCGATCTGGATAACCGCGTATGGAGCCTGGCAGCAGCGTACAGCATCGACGCGCACAAATTCACCGTGGCGTACCAGCAGTCCTCGGGCGACACCGGCTACAAATACGGTGTTGACGGCGGCGGTACCGTTTACCTGGCCAACTCCGTGCAAATCTCCGACTTCGTCGGCGAAGACGAGAAGTCCTGGCAAGCTCGCTACGACATCAACATGGCCTCCTTCGGCGTACCAGGTCTGAGCTTCATGACCCGTTACACCTACGGTACCGACGCCACTGTTCGTAATGCCCTCGGCGCAATCACCACCGACGGCACCGAGCGCGAGTGGGACTTGGAAGCCAAGTACGTGCTGCAAGAAGGCCCGGCCAAAGACCTGTCCTTCCGTCTGCGTAACGCCATCTACCGTGGCAGCAACGCCGACTACCGTGCAACCAACTACGACAACCTGAACGACCTGCGTCTGATCGTGGAATACCCACTGAGCATCTTGTAATTCAGTGGTTGTCCGCAGGTAGAGCATTGCTCTAAAACAAAACCGCTCACCCTAATCCGGTGAGCGGTTTTTTTATGGGCGCCTTACAGCAATACAAAGGCAACGACTAATTAGGAAGCTAACAACTTAGCCAAACCGTCAGTTCTCGATGTAATAACTAACAACATCGGCTCCGGCAAAGATTCGGTATTTATTGAAAGTGACAGAAATAAAACAAGGGGCCTAAGCCCCCTGAATGAATCCCCCATACTTGACCGCTAGGGCAAGTTATTAGAGCGACTTACTGCGGTGCAGCTTCCTGGACAACACGGATGACCCGTTGTGGAAACGGGATATCAATTCCTGCAGCCCGCAGTCGATCACGGGACAGCTCGTTGAAGCGGAACATCACGTCCCAGTAGTCCGCAGTCTTTACCCAAACCCGCAGCGACAAGGTGATCGCACTGTCACCCAGGGTCGAGACCACTGCCACGGGCGCCGGATCGGCCAGTACTCGCTCATCCTGAGCCAGCTCCAGCAGGACTTCCCGAGCCTTTTGCAGGTCGGCGTCGTAATCCACGCCCACATCAAACACCACCTTGCGCGTCGGCTGACGGTTGTAGTTGGTGATGATGCCGTTGGACAGGTTGCCGTTAGGCACGATCACCGTCTTGTTGTCGCCGGTGCGCAACACAGTGTGGAAAATTTGAATGCTGTCGACCGTACCGCTGATGCCCTGGGCTTCGATCCAGTCACCGATACGGAACGGACGGAACAACAGAATCAGTACCCCGCCGGCGAAATTCGCCAGGCTACCTTGCAGGGCCAAGCCAATGGCCAGGCCTGCCGCACCGATTGCGGCCACAAAGGAGGTGGTCTCTACACCGATCATCGAGGCGACGCTGACAATCAGCAGCACCTTGAGAATGATGTTGGCCAGGCTGCTGATAAACCCCTGCAGGGCCAGGTCGGCATTGCGCAGCGCCAGCAACTGACCGACTTTATGGGTCAGCTTGTTGATCAGCCACCAACCGATGGCCAGGGTAATGACCGCCAGCAACACACGGCTGCCGTACTCCATGATCATTGGAATCCAGGCTTGGGAAGCCTTGACCAGGTGATCCACTTCAGCGTTCAAATCCATCTATTTCTCCTGATTCCCGGGGGCCCGGCGATATGTCTGATCGACAGAACGATCAAGTTCCAGGGAGCTTGATCGTTTCTGCCACTGCTCGGGCCTCGGACGCCAATAAGCCCTGGAGGTTCCCGCAAGCAGCCAATCAGTCGCGGAAGTTATTGAATTGCAGGGGCATACCAAACTCTTTGGCCCGCAGCGCCGCAATGGCCTCTTGCAGGTCATCGCGCTTCTTGCCGGTGACTCGGACCTGCTCGCCCTGGATCGCGGCCTGGACCTTGAGCTTGGCGTCCTTGATATGGGCGACGATTTTCTTCGCCAGCTCTTTATCGATGCCTTCCTTGAGGGTCGCCTCTTGCTTCATCAGCTTGCCCGAGGCGTAGGCGTCTTTGACTTCAAGGCACTGCACATCGATCTTGCGCTTGACCAGGGACAGCTTGAGGATCTCGATCATCGCCTCCAGCTGGAACTCGGCTTCGGCGGTGAGGTTGACGGTCAGTTCCTTTTCCTTGAACTCGAAGCTGCCTTTGCCCTTCAAGTCATAACGACGGTCCAGTTCCTTGACGGCGTTTTCCACCGCGTTGGTGACTTCGTGTTTGTCCAGTTCGGATACCACGTCGAACGACGGCATGTACTCTCTCCAAATAAAAAGGGGCGCTGCTCATGACATCGAGCACGCCCGGCTTGCGGTTAAAATCCGCGCTCATTATAACGGGTCTTTCCCCTCCTTCACTGCGAGCCGCCGATGCGCCTGCCAAACCGAGTAAAAAGCTGATGTCGACCACCTGGCACGTACTCGGCGCCGGCTGCCTTGGAACCCTATGGGCAACCCGCCTGGCCCGCGCCGGCCTGCCGGTGCGGCTGATCCTGCGCGACAGTAGCCGCCTGCTGGCCTATGAACACGCCGGCGGCCTGACCCTGGTGGAACAAGGTCGCGCCAGCCAGTACCCGATTCCCGGCACCACCCTGGACAGCCACGAGCCGATCAGCCGCCTGCTGGTGGCCTGCAAGGCCTATGACGCCCAGGCGGCGGTGGCGCAACTGGCCCCGCGACTTGTCCCTAATGCGGAAGTGATCCTGTTGCAAAACGGCCTCGGCAGCCAGGACGCCGTCGCGACCACCGTGCCTCAGGCTAGATGCATTGCCGCCTCCAGCACTGAAGGGGCCTTTCGTGAGGGCGATTGGCGAGTGGTCTTTGCCGGGCACGGTTACACCTGGCTCGGTGACGCCGCCCACCCCACCCCACCGATCTGGCTGGATGACCTCACTGCCGCCGGTATTCCCCATGAGTGGAGCACCGACATCCTCACCCGCCTGTGGCGCAAACTGGCGCTCAATTGCGCGATCAACCCCCTGACCGTGCTGTACCACTGCCGTAACGGGGAGCTGCAGCAGCATCACTGCGAGGTCGCCACCCTGTGCGCCGAACTCACGGAGTTGCTGGAATGCTGCGGCCAGCCTGCCGCCGCAGAGCAGTTGCAACAGGAGGTCGAACGGGTGATCCAGGCCACTGCGGCCAATTACTCCTCGATGTACCAGGATGTGGCCAATCAGCGCCGCACCGAAATCAGCTACCTGTTGGGCCACGCCTGCCAGAGCGCCGACCGTCATCAGTTGCAACTGCCCCATTTGCAGCAACTGCGACTGCGCCTGGTGCAGCACCTGCAACAGTGCGGATTGCCCAGCGACTGAGCAGCGGCTACGCTGCCCACTTGCTCCTTTCCTGCGATATAGCCGATGCCATTGCGCCAGCGTCTCGAAAATCTGCCGGTCGGCCAAAAACTCTTGGCCGCCCTGCTTGTTCTGCTGACCACCGTGCTGTTGGTCGCCAACCTGACCTTTATCAGCGCCGCTTACTGGATCTCCCAGGAAAGCATGGCCCCCCAGGCCTTGCAGACCATTGGCCGCCTCGTATCGAACCCAACCCTGGCCATCGAAGCCCTGGACTCGCCGCAGAACGCGGAAAAACTCCTCGATGAGCTCGACAGTTACACACCCCTGCGCGCCGCTGCCCTGTATGACGGCAAAGGCCTGCGCCTGGCTCAACTGCAACACGGCGAACACCTGAAGCTGCCGGAGCGCTACCGGCACATCGAAGCCTGGCAGTTGACCGAGTTTCGCAGCAACCAGGTGATTACCCTGCCCCGCCCCGGCCAGGCGCCGGGGCATCTGTTGCTGGTGGCCACCAGCGAGCTGCCCATGGCCTTCTACACCGGGACCCTCACTGCCAGCCTGGGCATCCTGATCTTCAGCGTACTGCTGTGGCTGCTGATCGCCCGCCAGATCAAACGCCTGATCACCCAGCCGATCCACCAGCTCGAAGTGTTGTCCCGGCAAGTGACCCGGGAAGAGAACTACGCGCTACGTGCATCGCGGGGCAACCATGACGAAATCGGCAGCCTGGCCGAGGCCTTCAACACCATGCTGTCGCGGATCGAAGCCCGAGAACAGCAGCTCAAACGCGCCCGTGACGATTCCCAGGCCGCGTATGACCAGGCCCAAGGGCTGGCGGAAGAAACGCGCCACACCAACCGCAAGCTGGAGCTGGAAGTTCAGGTGCGGAGCAAAATCGAGAAAAAACTCACCGGCTTTCAGAACTACCTCAACAGCATCATCGACTCCATGCCGTCGGCCCTGATCGCCCTGGATGAGCAGCTTTACGTCACCCAGTGGAACCAGGAAGCCAGCGCCCTGTCCGGCACCCGCCTCGACGAAGCCCTGAACCAGCCGATCTTCCTTGCCTTTGAACCGCTCAAGCCGTTCCTGCCCCAACTCAAGGAAACCGTGGAGCAGCACACCGTGACCAAGGTCGAGCGCGTGACCTGGTTCAAGGACGAAGAAGCCAAGCACTACGCCCTGACCTTCTACCCCTTGATGGGCGGCGCAGGGCGTGGGGTGGTGATCCGTATCGACGACATCACCCAACGCCTGTCCCTGGAAGAAATGATGGTGCAGTCAGAGAAAATGCTTTCGGTGGGTGGCCTGGCCGCTGGCATGGCCCATGAGATCAACAACCCCCTGGGCGCGATCCTGCACAACGTGCAGAACATTCGCCGACGCTTGTCACCAGAACTGCCGAAAAACCTCGAACATGCCGAACTGGTCGGCATCGAACTGGACAGCGTCAACCGCTACCTGGAGAGCCGGGAAGTGCCACAACTGCTCGACGGCATTCAGCAGGCCGGCGCTCGGGCAGCGAAGATCGTCACCCACATGCTCAGTTTCAGCCGGCGCAGCAATCGGCAAATGGCCCCTTGCGACCTGCCGGCGCTGATTGACCAGGCGGTGGAAATCGCCGGCAACGACTTCGACCTGGCCATCGGTTTCGACTTCAAGGGCCAAGCCATCGTGCGCCAGTTCGACCCACAACTGGGACCGGTGCCAGGAACGGCCAACGAACTGGAGCAGGTGCTGCTCAACCTGCTGAAAAACGCGGCCCAGGCCATTCACCAGCGCGAAGACGATCGCGAGCCCGGGCGCATCATCCTGCGCACCCGCCTGAACCCGCCCTGGGCGGAAATCCAGGTCGAGGACAACGGCATCGGCATGAATGAGAACGTGCGCAAACGCACCTTCGAACCCTTTTTCACCACCAAGGAAATCGGCCAGGGCACCGGCCTTGGCCTGTCCGTGTCCTACTTCATCATTACCAATAACCATAAGGGACAGATGGAAGTGCAATCGACTCGCGGCCAGGGCACCTGCTTCACTTTGCGCCTGCCGCTGGCCGGCGCCCATCCGCTGCCCCAAGCACCGCAACCACTGGAGGGCTAAACATGGGCTTTCGCTTGTCGAAAATTTATACCCGCACCGGCGACCAAGGCGAAACCGGGCTGGGCGACGGCCGCCGTGTGCCCAAGGACCACCCGCGGATCGAAGCCATTGGCGAGGTCGATACGCTGAACAGCCAGCTCGGGTTGTTGCTGGCAGGCCTGGCCGAACACAGCCGCGCTGCGGGTGATCTGGACGAAGTACTGGAGGTGTTGAGCCCTTGCCAGCACCGGCTGTTCGACCTGGGTGGCGAGTTGGCGATGCCGGAGTATCAGGCACTCAACGGAGCAGAAGTGGAACGACTGGAAGCGGCCATTGACCGCTGGAACGAGGAATTGGGGCCACTGGAAAACTTCATCCTGCCCGGCGGTTCGACGCTGATTGCCCAGGCCCACGTCTGCCGCAGCCTGGCTCGCAGTGCTGAACGCCGCTGCCAGCATTTGAATGCGCTGGAGCCTTTGCAAGGGGTTGGGCTGGCTTACATCAATCGCCTGTCGGACCTGCTGTTTGTCGCGGCACGCATGATCGCCAAGCGCCAGGGCATTGCCGAAATCCTCTGGCAAGCCGCCGCCAAACCCTAACCCCCGCCCTGTCGGACCTGCGGTGTGCCGCAGCACGCCTGATTGCCTGTAGAAGCCAGCGCAGTCAAAGCCAGCGCCGACAACATCAGTCTCGACGTTTTCTTCAGTCCTGGGGCCAGAAGGCGCGGATTCCGGCTACGCCTTGAGCGCCGGCTGCCCAGGCCTGCTGGCACTCGGCAGGTCCCACGCCGCCCAGCAGATACACCGGCTTGTTGAAGCCACTGATCAACTGTTCAGCCTGCTCCCAACCCAGGGGCTGGGCATCTGGGTGGGTCTGGGTCGGTTGCACGGGTGACAGGGTGACGAAGTCCACGTCCATCTGCTGCGCCAGGGCCAACTCCTCAGCGTTATGGCAGGAAGCCGCCAACCAGCGATCCTTGCCAAAGGGCCGGCCCGCGCTGGCGTACTTGCGCAACTGGGCGGAGGTGATGTGCCAGCCCGCCGACGGAAAATCCCCCAGCCACTCGAACGGCCCCTTGAGCATCAACTGCGCCTTCCCGGCGCACAGGCCCACGGCATCCACCGCCAAGTCACGGTACTTCGGGTCATAACCACCGGGAGCACGCAACTGAATCAGCTTGCTGCCCTGGGCAATGGCCTTCTGCATACCGCGCAACAAGGTCGGGGTTTCCAGGCCTTCCGGGGTAATCAGGTAATGCGCGGGTAAACGCGCGGCGGCGACAATCGGTTGATTGGCCGCTGGGAATTCATAGTCGGCCAGTTCACGAGGGCTGATCCAAGCCAGGGGTTGCCCCTCTGCGCCGTGGGGCTCGCCACTGAACGCCGAGACTTCCCAGACATCCAGCAACACCTGTTTGTCTGGGTAATCGTGTTGCACCTTAATCAGCGGGCGCGCCGTCTGCACGGCAATGCCCAACTCTTCCTGCAGCTCACGGGCGAGCGCCGCTTGTACCGCTTCTCCGGCCTCTACCTTGCCCCCGGGGAATTCCCACAGGCCACCTTGATGCTGGGTATCGGCACGCCGGGCAATCAGGATATTGCCGCTGGCGTCACGGATAACGGCCGCAGCCACATGTACTCGTTTCACCGCACTGTTTCCTCTGATCCGGCATGGGGCCCAGCCCTCACGGGCCAGGCGTTGATAGGTGCGCCTCGCCGGCAAGCCGGCTCCTACAGGGGTGGAGCGGCGTTGCCGGGGAGAGGCTTAAGTGCGGTATTCGGCGTTGATTTTCACGTATTCGTGGGACAGGTCGGTGGTCCAGATGGTTTCGCTGCATGCGCCACGACCGAGTTCGATACGAATGGTGATCTCTTCCTGCTGCATCACTGCCGCCCCTTGGGCTTCCGTGTAGCTGGCCGCTCGGGCACCGCGGCTGGCGATGCACACTTCACCAAGGAACACGTCGATCTTGCTCACGTCCAGGTCGGCCACGCCGGCACGACCAACGGCTGCCAGGATGCGCCCCCAGTTCGGGTCGGAGGCAAACAGCGCGGTCTTGATCAAGGGCGAGTGAGCCACGGTGTAACCCACGTCCAGGCATTCCTGGTGAGTGCCGCCGCCATTGACTTCAACGGTGACGAATTTGGTCGCGCCTTCGCCGTCGCGAACGATGGCCTGAGCCACTTCCATGCACACTTCGAACACCGCTTGTTTCAACGCAGCGAACAGCGGGCCGCTGGCTTCGGTGATTTCCGGCAACGCGGCCTGACCGGTGGCGATCAGCATGCAGCAATCGTTGGTGGAGGTGTCACCGTCGATGGTGATGCGGTTGAAGGACTTGTTGGCACCGTCCAGCAGCAGGTTCTGCAAGACATCACGGGAGACTTTGGCGTCGGTGGCGATATAGCCGAGCATGGTGGCCATGTTCGGACGGATCATGCCCGCGCCCTTGCTGATGCCGGTCACGGTGATGGTCACACCCTCCTGCTGGAACTGACGGCTGGCGCCCTTGGGTAGGGTGTCGGTGGTCATGATCCCGGTGGCCGCAGCCGCCCAGTTGTCCACGGACAGGTCGTCCAGCGCGGCTTGCAGGGCGCCTTCGATTTTCTCGACCGGCAGTGGCTCGCCGATCACACCCGTGGAGTAAGGCAGCACAGCGCTGGCGTCGACACCGGTCAGCTCGGCCAGCTTGGCGCAGGTGCGGGTGGCAGCAGCCAGGCCTGGCTCGCCGGTACCGGCGTTGGCATTGCCGGTGTTGGTCAGCAGGTAACGCACCGGACCTTGCACTCGTTGCTTGGCCAGGATCACCGGCGCGGCGCAGAACGCGTTGAGGGTGAACACGCCCGCCACGGTGGAGCCTTCGGCGCAGCGCATGACCACCACATCCTTGCGACCTGGGCGCTTGATGCCCGCCGAGGCGATACCGAGTTCAAAACCGGCAACCGGGTGCAACGTTGGCAAAGGACCAAGACCAACAGCCATGAATGCGCTCCTCTTAACGTGATGTCAGCACCGTCGTCACAAAAGACGGTGTCTGGAATGGAAAAACGCCGCGACGGCTTAAGCCGGTCGCGGCGCGGGTGTTTCAATGTCTGGCAGAAATCTTAGCTGATCTGACCGTGACAGTGTTTGTACTTCTTGCCCGAACCGCAGTAGCACAGTTCGTTGCGGCCCAGTTTCTGTTCATTGCGCACCGGTGCGGTAGCCAGGGCTACATCCACATCAACGCCTTCTTCCAAGGCTTGCGGCTGATCGAGGCTCGGCGCCTCGGCGTGCTCGAACTGCATGCGAGCGGCCAGGGCTTCAGCTTCCTGGCGCAGGCGCGCCTCTTCTTCGATCGGATCTTCGCGGCGTACCTGAACATGGGACAGCACACGGATCGAATCGCGCTTGATGGAATCCAGCAGCTCGGAGAACAGGGTGAAGGACTCGCGCTTGTACTCCTGCTTCGGGTTCTTCTGCGCGTAACCCCGCAGGTGAATACCGTGACGCAGGTGGTCCATGGTCGACAGGTGGTCTTTCCACAAGTCGTCCAGTACGCGCAGTACGATCTGCTTCTCGAAGGAGCGCAGCGCTTCAGCACCGGCCTGGTCTTCTTTCTCGTTGTACGCGGCGATCAGCTCGTTGAGCAGCTTCTCACGCAGGGTTTCTTCGTAAAGGTGATCGTCTTCATCAAGCCATTGCTGGATCGGCAAGCTGACACCGAAGTCGCTCTGGATGGTGGCTTCCAGACCGGCGACATCCCACTGCTCTGGCAGCGATTGCGGCGGAATGTGCGCACTGATGGTGGCGTTGAGCACGTCCTGGCGGAAGTCAGCGATGGTTTCGCCAATGTTGTCCGCAGCCAGCAACGTGTTGCGCATGTGATAGATCACTTTACGCTGCTCGTTGTTGACGTCGTCGAACTCCAGCAATTGCTTGCGGATGTCGAAGTTGCGCCCTTCTACCTTGCGCTGAGCCTTCTCGATGGCGTTGGTCACCATGCGGTGCTCGATCGCCTCGCCGGACTGCATGCCCAGGGCCTTCATGAAGTTCTTCACCCGGTCAGAGGCGAAGATGCGCATCAGGCTGTCTTCCAGGGACAGGTAGAAACGGCTGGAACCGGCGTCGCCTTGGCGACCGGCACGGCCACGCAGTTGGTTGTCGATACGACGGGATTCATGACGCTCGGAAGCAATCACCTGCAGGCCGCCCGATTCGAGCACTTGCTGGTGGCGCTTCTGCCAATCGGCCTTGATCTGGGCGATCTGCTCCGGAGTCGGGTCTTCCAGGGAAGCCACTTCCACTTCCCAGTTGCCGCCCAAGAGAATGTCCGTACCACGACCGGCCATGTTGGTGGCGATGGTCAGGGCGCCCGGACGACCGGCCTGGGCAATGATTTCAGCTTCTTTTTCGTGGAACTTGGCGTTCAGGACCTTGTGCTCGATGCCTTCCTGATTGAGCAGGTTGGACATGTGCTCGGAGGTTTCGATGGTCGCGGTGCCGACCAGCACCGGACGGCCCTGGGTCATGCATTCCTTGATGTCGTTGATGATCGCGGCGTATTTCTCGTCGGCGGTCAGGAACACCAGATCGTTGTAGTCCTTACGCGCCAACGGCTTGTTCGGCGGAATCACCATCACTTGCAGACCGTAGATCTGATGGAATTCGAAGGCTTCGGTGTCCGCAGTACCGGTCATGCCGGACAGCTTGGTGTAAAGACGGAAATAGTTCTGGAACGTGGTCGACGCCAAGGTCTGGCTTTCGGCCTGGATGTTCAGGTTTTCCTTGGCTTCGATGGCCTGGTGCAGGCCCTCGGACAAGCGACGACCCGGCATGGTACGACCGGTGTGTTCGTCCACCAGGACCACTTGGCCATCCTGCACGATGTATTCGACGTTGCGATGGAACAGCTTGTGGGCACGCAGGCCGGCATAAACGTGGGTCAGCAGGCCCAAGTTATGCGCCGAGTACAGGCTCTCGCCCTCGGCCAGCAGACCGACCTGGGTCAGCATCTCTTCGATGTACTGGTGACCGGCTTCGTTGAGTTCGACCTGGCGGGTCTTCTCGTCAACGCTGAAATGACCTTCTTTGGTCACAACGCCTTCCACTTCCTCGATGTGTTGCTCGAGGCGCGGGATCAGTTTGTTGATTTCGATGTACAGGCGCGAGCTGTCCTCGGCCTGGCCGGAAATAATCAGTGGCGTACGGGCTTCGTCGATCAGGATGGAGTCGACTTCGTCGATCACGGCGAAATTCAGTTCACGCTGGAATTTTTCTTCCATGCTGAACGCCATGTTGTCGCGCAGGTAGTCGAAACCGAATTCGTTGTTGGTGCCGTAGGTGATGTCGGCAGCATAGGCCGCGCGTTTTTCTTCCGGCGGCTGGAACGGCGTGACCACGCCGACCGTCAGGCCGAGGAATTCGTACAGTGGACGCATCCAGTTGGCGTCGCGGCGCGCCAGGTAGTCGTTCACGGTCACAACGTGCACGCCCTTGCCGGACAATGCGTTGAGGTAAACGCCCAGGGTGGCTACCAGCGTCTTGCCTTCACCGGTACGCATCTCGGCGATCTTGCCTTCGTGCAAGGTCATGCCACCGATCAGCTGTACGTCGAAGTGGCGCATACCCATGACGCGCTTACCGGCTTCGCGGGCAACCGCAAAGGCTTCGGGAAGCAGCTTGTCGAGGGTTTCACCTTTGGCTATGCGGTCCTTGAACTCTTGGGTCTTGGCACGCAATTGATCGTCCGAAAGGGCCACCATTTGCTCTTCGAAGGCATTGACGATCTGTACCGTCTTGAGCATGCGTTTGACTTCACGCTCGTTCTTGCTTCCAAAAAGTTTCTTTAACAAAGGCGCAAACATATCGGCAGGATCTTCCACACATAGGGTTGGAGGGCGGCCCCGTGAGTCGCCCGAGCAGCCCTCATGGCCGCATGCGAACGAGCATTCTACCCGGAAACGATGGTGAGGAAAGTGGCGTTATTCCACGATGCTGGCACAGCGCTGTGACGGGGCTCACCTAAAATAAGGTCTTTTGGCTGAACTTCAACCCCAACTTCCCTAGAAGTTGTGTATTGCCGCGCCCCTCAAGGTTCGACGCAAAAGCGATGGGCAAGGTGCAGCAGGCGCTTTCTGCTACCATGCGCGCTCTGTAACTTCAGGTTTCTGACTATGGCATTTCGCCCTCTTACGGCACGCGCACCCGCCGTTCTCCTTCGCGAAGCCAAGCCTCTTAAAGCCATACTCGGCCATGCCCAGCGCCTGGCGCATTTGCAGCGCTTGCTGGAAAGCCAGTTGCAACCGGCAGCTCGTGAGCATTGCCATGTAGCGTCCTGGCGTGAAGGCAGCCTGCTGCTGATCGTCACCGACGGCCATTGGGCGACCCGTCTGCGCTACCAGCAAAAACGCCTGCAACGGCAACTGGTGGAGTTTCAGGAGTTCGCCAGCCTGACCCGCATTCTGTTCAAGGTGCAACCGCCCACGGTGCAGCATGGCGCTGCCAGCCACACCATGGACTTGTCGAGTAGCGCCGCGCAAACCATCCAGGCCACCGCCGACGGCATCAGCGACCCCAACCTGCGGGCCGCGCTGGAACGACTGGCCAGCCACGCCAAGTCCAAAGCCTGAGGCCGCTGGCTCAGCGACGCTTACTGCCGCCCAATAAAGAGCCCATCAAGCCCCGCACCAATTGCCGCCCCAGTTGATTGGCGGCCTGGCGCATGGCCGACTTCAGCGCCTGGCCGGCGGCGGTGCCGAGAAACTCTCCGGCACGGTCAGCCAGGCTCGGCTCCTCGGCGACGGGCGTGCCCGGCTTGGCCTGCGCCTCGGCGTTCGGCGCCAGGTCCTTGCGCCCCATCAGCACTTCATAGGCAGACTCGCGGTCGATCGGCTTGTCATAACGCCCGAGCAATGGCGAACCCGCGATCAGCGCCGCCCGTTCAGCCTCGCTCAGCGGCCCGATCCGTGATTGCGGCGGTGCCACCAGCACCCGCTGCACCATCGCCGGCGTACCCTTGTCCTGCAACGTGCCCACCAGGGCCTCGCCGATCCCCAACTCGGTCAACACCGACAGGGCATCGAAGTCCGGATTGGGCCTGAAGCCATCGGCCACGGCCCGCAGGGATTTCTGCTCCTTGGCAGTGAATGCGCGCAAACCGTGCTGGACGCGCAAGCCCAACTGCGCCAGGACGTCGTCCGGCAAATCCCCCGGAGACTGAGTGACGAAATACACCCCGACGCCCTTGGAACGAATCAAACGCACCACTTGCTCCAGGCGCTCTTGCAGGGCTTTGGGCGTTCCAGCAAATAAAAGGTGGGCTTCGTCAAAAAACAATGCCAGCAAGGGCTTTTGTGCGTCGCCGCGCTCGGGCAACTGTTCGAACAGTTCAGCCAGCAGCCACAGCAGGAAGGTCGCGTACACCTTCGGTGCCTCATGCACCAGGCGGCTGGCATCAAGCAGATGGATCCGGCCACGGCCATCGGCCGCCGGTTGCAGGATGTCTTCCAATTGCAGGGCCGGCTCGCCGAACAGGGCTTCGGCGCCCTGCTGTTCGAGAATCGCCAGGCGCCGCAACAACGCCTGGCTGGAGCCAGTGGTCATCAAGGCCGCGTCATCGCCCAACAACTCGGGCTGCTCCTTGAGATGGTTGAGCAACGCCTTGAGGTCTTTCAGGTCCAGCAGCAACAGCCCTTCACGGTCCGCCACCTTGAACGCGGCATACAGCGCCGATTGCTGGCTGTCGGTCAGTTCCAGCAGGCTGCCCAGCAACAACGGCCCCATTTCACTCAAGGTGGTGCGCAACGGATGGCCGGATTGCCCATGGATATCCCACAGCGTCACCGGATACGCCTGGGGTTTGTGATTGAGCCAGGGCATGCCGGCAATCCGCTCGGCGATCTTGCCCTGGGGATTCCCTGCTGCCCCCAACCCGCACAGGTCGCCCTTGATATCTGCCGCGAACACCGCCACGCCGGCATCGCTGAAGGCCTCCGCCAGGCGTTGCAGGGTAACGGTCTTACCGGTCCCCGTAGCACCGGCCACCAGGCCATGGCGATTGGCCAGGCTCATGGCCTGGGCGATAGGTTGCCCCGCGAGGTCGGCACCAATAACGAGTTGAAATGAATCAGGCATTTTGTCACCCATGGTTAATCTTTAGCCCTGCACGGTCGATATGGATAAGCGATGGACCAGATATATCTGAACTCAAGGTCGGACAATCCTCTAGGGAAAGATGGAAATATCAGAGTACTTTCACCGGCGCCTATTTTGCGCGCTTTTCAGCCTTGCGCACCTTGGACCTTCAAGACCTTAGCGGACACCCCAAGCCATGAACAAGAATTTGCGTTTCAGTCACAAGATCCTGCTTGCCGCCTCGCTGATCGTCATCGCTGCTTTTGCCCTGTTCACGCTCTACAACGATTACCTGCAGCGCAACGCCATCCATAAAAACCTGGATAACTACCTGCAGGAAATGGGCGACGTCACAGCGAAGAACATCCAGACCTGGCTCGCCGGCCGCGGCCTGCTGGTGGAGAACCTGGCCCAAGCCGTTGCCCTGAATTCCGAGCCTGGCAACGTCAGCCAGTTGTTGGTGCAAAAAGCCATCAGCTCGACTTTTATGGGTGCCTACCTGGGCAGTCAGGACGGCAGCTTTATCATGCGTCCGGAAAGCAAGATGCCGGATGGCTATGATCCCCGTGCACGCGCCTGGTACAAGACCGCCGAAAGCACCAACGGCTCGGCCCTGACCGAACCCTATATCGACCTGGCCACCGGCCAGTTGGTGATTTCCATCGTCGACAGCGTGCTCAAGGGCGGGCAGAGAATCGGCGTGGTAGGGGGCGACCTGAGCCTGCAAGTGATCGCCGAAACCATCAATGCCCTGAACTTCAACGGCATGGGCTATGCGTTTCTGGTCAGCGCGGACGGCAAGATCCTGGTGCACCCGGACAAGAACCTGGTGATGAAAACCCTCAAGGACGTCTACCCCCAGGACACCCCACGCATCAGCAGCGATCTCAGTGAAATCCAGGTCGACGGCCAGTCGCGCATTGTCACCTTCACCCAGATCAAAGGCCTGTCCTCGGTCAACTGGTACATCGGCCTCTCCGTGGACAAGGACAAAGCCTACGCGGCGCTCAGCGAGTTCCGCACCTCAGCCATTATTGCCACCCTGATTGCAGTGGCCATCATCATTGCCCTGCTCGGCATGCTGATCCGCGTATTGATGCAGCCCCTGCACGTCATGACCCGCGCCATGCAGGACATCGCCGACGGCGAAGGCGACCTGACCCGGCGCCTGAGTATCCACAACCAAGACGAATTCGGCACCCTGGGTAACGCATTCAACCGCTTTGTCGAGCGCATCCACGGCTCGATCCGCGAAGTGTCTTCAGCCACCGAGCAGGTCAATGAAGTCGCCTTGCGGGTGGTCAGCGCCTCCAACTCCTCGATGCTCAACTCCGATGAGCAGGCCAGCCGCACCAACAGCGTGGCCGCCGCGATCAATCAACTGGGTGCCGCCGCCCAGGAAATTGCCCGCAACGCCGCCCAGGCCTCGCAACAGGCCAGCGACGCACGCAACCTCGCCGAAGATGGCCAGCAAGTGGTGGACCGCAGTATCCAGGCGATGCACCAGCTGTCGGAGATGATCAGTGCCTCCAGCAGCAATATCGAAACCCTGAACAGCAAAACGGTGAACATCGGGCAGATCCTCGAAGTGATCACCAGCATCTCCCAGCAAACCAACCTGCTGGCCCTCAACGCCGCGATCGAAGCGGCCCGGGCCGGTGAGGCCGGACGTGGCTTTGCGGTGGTGGCCGATGAAGTACGCAACCTGGCGCACCGCACCCAGGAATCGGCGCAGCAGGTGCAGACCATGATCGAAGAGTTGCAGGTCGGGGCTCGGGAATCGGTGGGCACCATGAGCACCAGCCAGCGCCACAGCCTGGACAGCGTAGAGATTGCCAATCAGGCGGGAGAGCGGTTGAACAGCGTGACCCAGCGCATTGGCGAGATCGACGGCATGAACCAATCGGTCGCGACGCCACCGAGGAACAGACCTCGGTGGTGGAATCCATCAACATGGACATCACCGAGATCAACACCCTCAACCAGGAAGGCGTGGAAAACCTGCAGTCCACCCTGCGGGCGTGCTCCGACCTGGAGCAGCAAGCATCGCGCTTGAAGCAACTGGTGGGCAGTTTCAGGATTTGAAGGAAGGGCCTCAGGGCCCTTTCGGCGGCAAGCCGGCTCCTACTGGCGGGGGCTCTTGCTGCAACTGCTCCCACAACTCGGCGGCGCCAGGAAACTCGGTGCCGTCGTCAGCATTCAGCTCATCCGGATCGTAACGGCTCAGGCAGCCCTCGCCGAGGGTGGCCGGGGCCTGGGAAGTGGCTTTATCCAATGGATCGGTCATAGGGCTGACCTCGTGACGTAAAAAACCAGGAACGGGATATTGAACCCCGCTCCTGGTTTTTTTCAATCAGAACACCTTCAATCAGAACACTACGGTCTTGTTGCCGTGTACCAGCACTCGGTCTTCCAGGTGATAACGCAGGCCGCGAGCCAGCACCATCTTCTCGACGTCACGGCCAAAACGCACCATGTCCTCGATGCTGTCGCTGTGGCTGACACGCACCACGTCCTGCTCGATGATCGGGCCGGCATCCAGCTCTTCCGTGACGTAGTGGCAAGTGGCGCCAATCAACTTCACGCCGCGCAACGATGCTTGGTGATAAGGCTTGGCACCGACGAACGACGGCAGGAAGCTGTGGTGGATGTTGATGACCTTGTGCGCGTACTCGCTGCACAGTTCCGGCGGCAGAATTTGCATGTAGCGGGCCAGGACCACCACCTCAGCATCGTGCTGCTTGACCAGGCGCGAGACTTCGGCGAACGCCGGCTCTTTGTCCTGTGGATTGACCGGCACGTGGTAGTACGGAATACCGTGCCACTCAACCATGCTGCGCAGATCGTTGTGGTTGGAAATCACACAGGAAATTTCGCAATCCAGTTCATCGCTGTGCCAACGGTGCAACAAGTCGGCCAGGCAATGGGATTCGCGGCTGGCCATCAACACCACGCGTTTTTTCTCGGCGGTGTCGGTAATACGCCAATCCATCGAAAACTCTTCGGCAATCGGCGCGAAGGCCTCGCGAAACGCTTCCAGACCGAACGGCAACGAATCGGCACGAATCTCGTGGCGCATGAAGAACCAACCACTGAGGTTGTCCGAGTGGTGGCTCGCTTCGGTGATCCAACCGTTGTGGGAGGCCAGAAAGTTACTGACTTTGGCAACGATGCCAACGCGGTCAGGGCAAGAAATCACCAACCGGAAAGTGCGCATGAGGGGGAAACTCCAGAACTTCGCAAAGGCCGCCATTCTAGCCATTACGCGAAGAATCTGCAGTATTCATTGCGTCCGATTGCAAGCGCCTCCTTCACACCCAGGCTTTATCCGCCGTGGCGTGCACCCCTTTCGAGGGCACATAAAGCCACTTATAAATAGTGGACAACTAATGCTTGATTATCTGTTCGGAATGCACCCGACTATTAAATTTCGATCTGCGTTTACGCCTAAACACTCTAAATGTGGCAAATAAAAACGCTGTTAAATGTTTACTTGCTGAAACCGCCTGACTATTATTGCCCATTATGTTTCAGTCACCCTGCGCCCAATAAGGTAGCCATCCATGTCCCTGATCAACGAATACCGCGCCACAGAAGAAGCTATCAAAGAGCTGCAAGCCCGCCTGAAGAATCTGTCGCAAGACGACAAATTGAAAACCGAGCTGGAATTCGAAGGCAAACTGCGCACCCTGATGGGCGAGTATTCCAAATCCCTGCGCGACATCATCGCCCTGCTGGATCCGGACTCCAAAGTTAAAGCGCCACGCGCTCCGGTAAAAACCACCGGCACCAAACGCGCTCGTAAAGTTAAGCAATACAAGAACCCGCACAATGGCGAAGTGATTGAAACCAAAGGTGGCAACCACAAGACTCTGAAAGAGTGGAAAGCCAAGTGGGGCGGTGACGTCGTTGAAGGCTGGGCAACCCTGCTGGACTAAGCCTCGACAGCGTCACCCGCGGTCCAGTGATCGCAGAAAAAACGCCAGCCAGCTGGCGTTTTTTTATGCCTGGCGTTCAGCCACAAAGACCGTTCAAAGCCCCAGGCGCTGGCTGAGTGAGCGGGCGTAGTTGTCCCACTCATCCAGCACCTGACGCTGGCTGTCAGTCGCACTTGAAGCCCACTGCGAAGATGCCTGGTTAAAACTTTCCAGGGTATTGGGTGCACCGTATTGGGGATCGAGCAATCGCTGCTGGCAAAATGCCTTCCAGCGCTCTTGCTCTTCGTCACTCAATGTCCCTGGGAAGTTACGAGCGCGGTAACGGAACAGTAATTCAGGCAAACGTGGATCATCGAAAGGCCATTGAGACTGGCGCAATTGATCAGGTTCTGCCTGGCGCACTTGTTCACACAGGCGTCGATCACGGTCGCCAATAAAACCGTCGTATAACTGCTGCTCCGGATCTTCGCTGCCGGCAAAATCTTCCGTGGCGTAGATGGCCTGAAGTTTATCTTGCCAAACTTCCCGAGCCTCGCTCAGACGCAGGGCCCGGTCCTGATAAAGCGCCATGTCCAAGTGCAATCGTTGCTGATCTTGCTCACGCAATACATTCAACGGCGCAACCACAGGGCAACGATTGATATGAATTAGTTTGAGCGGCACCGGCAGTTCGCCGTCAGCCAGTTCCTCGCGTCGGGTATATAAACGCTGACGCAAGGCCTCGGCATGCTGGTCCAGCAACCCCTGGGGATCCAGATGCAGATCGCAGACAATCAAGGCATTGCGATTGCGTGGGTGCCAGGCCAGGGGCAAAACCACCCCCACATAATGCCGCGCCGCAGAGAACCGACCGGAGATATGCACCATCGGCTGCAACAGGCGGATCTGGTCCATGACCTTCTGTTTGCTGCGCAACTGGAACAGCCAGTCATAGAGCTTCGGCTGCTTCTCGCGGATCAGCCGCGCCAGGGCGATGGTGGCGCGCACATCGGACAGGGCATCGTGGGCCTGGCCATGATCGATGCCGTTGGCCGCGGTCAGGCGCTCCAGCTTGAGGGTTACCTGGCCCTCTTCCTCGGGCCAGACCAGGCCCTGGGGGCGCAACGCATAGGCGGCACGCACCACGTCGATCAAGTCCCAGCGGCTGTTGCCGCCCTGCCACTCGCGGGCGTAGGGGTCGAAAAAGTTGCGGTAGAGGCTGTAGCGGGTCATCTCATCGTCGAAACGCAGAGTGTTGTAACCCGCGCCACAGGTGCCCGGGTGCGCCAACTGGGCGTGGACCCGGGTCATGAAGTCGGCTTCGCTCAATCCCTGCTTGGCCAGACGGGTCGGGGTAATCCCGGTGATCACGCAGGCCGCTGGGTGCGGCAGGATGTCGTCGCTGGGCTGGCAGTAGAGGTTGACCGGCTCGCCAATCTCGTTGAGGTCGAAGTCGGTGCGAATGCCAGCCACTTGCAGCGGTCGATCGCAACGCGGATTGATGCCAGTGGTTTCGTAGTCGTACCAGAAGATGGAAGTCACGGTGCGTTCCTGAACTGAAGACCGGCAAAGTCTAGGCGCTCAGGCGCCGCCAGGGCCAGCCATGTTGCCGTCAATCAGCCGCCCGGTGCAGACAGCGCGAAGTTATTGATGTCGTTTGCCCCTCTGAGGCTGCTAGCATCGGCGCTGGATTTTTTCTCAACCAGGCCAGCCATTACGTTGCCCATGCTCGAGACGACAGCACTGCCAGGGAATGCAACGCTGCACCCGCCACTGGATACGCGGTATCAGGTCGAAACGCCGGAAGGCATCGACCTGCCGCTGCGTCCGGCCGGGCTGATGGTGCGCGCCCTCGCGTTTGCCCTGGACCTGGGCATTCGCGGGCTGATCCTTGGCCTGCTGTTTTTGCTCCTGGGGTTCTTCGACAAGATCGGCACCGGCCTGGGCTCGATCCTGCTGTTCCTGATCAGTTGGTGGTACATGGTGCTGTTCGAAGTGCTGAACCAGGGCCGCTCCCCCGGCAAACAGATGATGGGCCTCAGGGTGGTGCAGGACGACGGCACGCCGATTGGCTGGGCCGCCTCGCTGACCCGCAACCTGCTGCGCTTTGCCGACATGCTGCCGTTCGGCTATTTCCTCGGTGCCCTCAGTTGCCTGCAGCACCCGAATTTCAAGCGCCTTGGCGACCTGGCGGCCGGCACCCTGGTGATCTACCGCGAACAGGCGGTGCAGCGCCCACCGCTGCCCGAAGCCCAGGCCCGGCATGCGCCCTTCCCCCTGCATCTGAACGAACAGCGGGCGATCCTCAGCTTCGCCGAGCGCCAGGGGCAACTGTCCCGCGAGCGTACCGTGGAGCTGGCGCAGATTCTCGCCGAACCACTGCAAGTGCCCGCCGCCCAAGCCCCTGCCGAACTCAACGGAATCGCCCGTGGCTTCCTGGGGCCAACATGAAACAGAGCCTGTTTGAAAGCCGTCATCAACCCGAATGGCAGCGCCTGAGGGAACAACTGGACCTGCTGGAACGCGGCAAGGCCAAACCCGAGGACTGCCAGGGTTTCCCACGGGCCTACCGGCGCCTGTGCCAACACCTGGCCCTGGCCCAGGAACGGGGTTACAGCAGCTACCTGATCGACCCTCTGCAACAACTGGCCTTGCGCGGCCATCAGCAGTTGTACCGGCAACGCAGCCCCCTGAGCGCCCACGTCCTGGGGTTCATGCTCGCTGGCTTTCCGCGCCTGGTGCGCGAGCAGTGGCGCTTTGTGCTGACCGCCAGCCTGCTGTTCTTCGGCAGCCTGCTGGGCATCGGCCTGCTGATGTACCTGTTCCCGGACCTGATCTACAGCGTGGTCAGCACCCAGCAAGTGGCCGAGATGCAGAGCATGTACGACCCCACCTCAGGGCGCCTGGGCCGCGCCGCCGAACGGGCCGCCAGCGACGACTGGGTGATGTTCGGCTACTACATCATGCACAACATCGGCATCGCCTTTCAGACCTTCGCCAGCGGTTTGCTGCTGGGCGTGGGCAGCGTGTTTTTCCTGTTTTTCAACGGCCTGATGATCGGCGCCATCGCCGGCCACCTGACCCAAATCGGCTCAGGCCCGGTGTTCTGGCCCTTCGTCATCGGCCACGGCGCCTTTGAGCTCACGGCCATCGTGCTGTCTGGCGCCGCCGGGCTGAAACTGGGCTGGGCGCTGATCGCCCCCGGGCGCCTGACCCGGGGTGAAGCCCTGCTGCGCGCCGCGCGCAAAAGCGTGCAATTGGTGGGCGGGGTCATTGTGTTCCTGCTGATCGCGGCCTTTATCGAAGCCTATTGGTCGTCGCTGACCTGGCCGGCGCCCTGGATCAAATACTTGGTGGGCGCCGGGCTTTGGACCCTGGTGGGGCTGTACCTGATCTACGCCGGACGAGAACCCCATGCGCCTGAGTGATGCCAGCGTAGTGATCCGCCCGCGCAATACCTGGGAAGCCATGGACCTGGGCGTGCTCCTGAACCAGCGTCATCGCGGCCTGCTAATGGGCAGTTGGGCGCTGATCAGTCTGCCGGTGTTCATGCTACTCAGCCTGCTGTTCTGGGAATCGCCCTCGGTGGCCCTGCTGCTGTTCTGGTGGCTCAAGCCGGCCTTCGAGCGTTTGCCGCTGTTCATTCTGTCCAAGGCCCTGTTCGGAGAGGCGCCCAGCCTGCGCCAGGCCGTGCGCCAATGGCCGCGGTTGCTCAAGCCGCAACTGCTCGCCAGCCTGACCTGGCGACGCCTGAGCATGAGCCGTAGCTTCACGATGCCGGTGGTGCAACTTGAAGGTCTGGCGGGCGAGGCCCGGCAACAACGCCTGGGGGTCCTGCTACAGCAGCAACCCGGCGCGGCGCGCTGGCTGACCTTGATCGGCATGTGCCTGGAATGTGCGCTGTGGATGGGACTCATGGCGCTGTTCTACCTACTGCTGCCACAACAGATCGAGTTGGACTGGAGCTGGCAGGAGTTGATCACCGCCAGCGAGCAGGACTGGCTGTGGCTGGAACACCTGACCAACGCTTTTTATGCGCTGGTGCTGATTGTCTGGGAACCGATTTACGTGGCCTGTGGCTTCAGCCTTTACCTCAATCGGCGCACCGAGCTGGAGGCCTGGGACATCGAACTGGTGTTCCGCCGCCTGCGCCAGCGCCTCGCCGGGATCGCCGGCCTATGGCTGGTGTGCGGGCTGATCCTGTTGTCCCCCGTGTCGACGGTTTGGGCCGCCGAGCCGGTGCCAGGGCCGAAAAGTCCGCGTCTGCTGGGGCAAGCCCTGACCAGCCAGGCCTCCAAGGACAGCATCAAGGCCATCCTCGAGCAGCCACCGTTCAAAAACCCGGAGTCGGTCACGCGCTATCGCTTCGGCGACGAACCGCCGGCAAAAACCGCGGAGCAAAAAGACGCCGCGTCCAAGGATTGGCTCAAGGACTTGCTGGACAGCGTCTCGCCTGAACGCTTCGCCGGCATCGCACAGGCCCTGAAGATCCTGCTCTGGGCCCTGCTAGTGGCGGCCGTCGCCTGGCTGATCTGGCGCTACAGCGACTGGCTGCGCGCCTTTGTCAGCCGCCGCCCGACGCAACGGCGCCCAGTGGTGCCTGCCGCGCCGACCCAGCTGTTCGGCCTGCAAGTCAGCAACGAAAGCCTGCCCGAGGATGTTGCCGCGCGTGCCGCCGAGCTCTGGTCCGAACACCCCCGGGAAGCCCTCGGCCTGCTCTATCGCGCGCTGCTCAGCCGCCTGCTCCACGACCTGCAATTGCCCCTCAAGGCCGCCGACACCGAAGGCCAGGTACTGGAGCGGATCGAGCGCCTGCAACAACCCGCCCTGCAAGCCTTCAGCACGCAACTGACGCACCATTGGCTCAACCTGGCCTACGGTCACCGGGTGCCTGACGCCCAAGTGCAACAACAGCTTTGCGACGGTTGGCGCGCGCTGTTCGGACCGGGAGCGAAGCCATGAGGCGTCCACTGCTGATCCTCTTGTCCTTGCTCTTGTGCACACTGCTGGGGGCCCTGGGTTATTACCTTTACCTGAATGCCACGCCCTATCAGGAAATCATCGATCACGGCCCCTCCCCTGAAGCCCAGGCCAACCCGTACCTGGCCGCTGAGCTGTTTCTGCGTCAACGCGGGCTGCAGGTGGAGCACGCCAACGGCCTGGATCGGCTGGCCAGCTTGCCCCCCGAGCAGCACAGTCTGCTCCTGCTGGGCGAGCGTTCGAACATGACCTCGCGCCAGGTCGATCAGCTCCTGGACTGGGCCAAGGCTGGCGGCCACTTGCTTATGGTCGCCGAGGCCCTGTGGGATGAGGAAAGCGGCGAGAGCGGGGACCTGCTGCTCGATCGCCTGGGGCTGCAGCAGTCCATGAGCGAGGAGATGACCGGGCCGCCGCAAGCGAAAGACCAGGACGCCTACCCGAGGTTGACCAAGCTTTATCTGGAAGATGAAAAGGCCCCGGCTTACATCGGCTTTGACACCGCCTTCCATCTTGAGGACCCGGACAACCTCGCCCAGTCCTGGGCCAACAGCGGGGTGGCGACCCACCTGATGCGGCTCGATTATGGCCAGGGATCAGTGACCGTGCTGACCGATGCCGACATCTGGAAAAACCAGCACATCGGGCGCTATGACAATGCCTGGCTGCTCTGGTACCTGAATGCCGATACCGCCGTGACCCTGCTGTTCAACACCGACCACGACAACCTCTGGCAACTCTTGCTGCGCTACTTTCCCCAGGCCCTGGTAGCCCTCGCGGTGCTGGCCGGCCTGTGGGTGTGGCAGGCAGCGGTGCGCCAAGGCCCGTTGCAGGCACCACCGGCCAAGGCACGTCGCCAGTTGCGCGAACACCTGCAGGCCAGTGCCGATTTCCTCCTGCGCCACAGTGGCCAACCCGCCCTGTTGCAGGCCCTGCACCTGGACATCCAGCGCCGGGCCCGCCGGCGCCACCCCGGCTTTGAGCACCTGCCCCAGACAGAACAGTGGCAGGCCCTGGCCCGCCTGACCCAGCAACCCCTCGACGTCGTCAGCCAAGCGCTGCAGCAGCCGGGACAGCGTCTGTCCAGCGCTGACTTCAGCCAGCGGGTGACCCAGTTGCAAACCCTCAGGAATGCCCTATGAGCGAATTTCCAGACGATTCCGTGACCGCCAGCGAACCGGCCACCCCGCAAGATGCGGCCACGTCCCAACGCCTGCAAGCCAGCCAGTTGGCCCAGGCCCTGCGCGTGGAATTGCGCAAGGCGCTGATCGGCCAGGACGCGGTCATCGACGACGTGCTCACGGCGCTGATCGCCGGCGGCCATGTGCTGCTCGAAGGCGTCCCGGGCCTGGGCAAGACCCTGCTGGTGCGGGCTTTGGCCCGGTGCTTCGGTGGCGACTTCGCGCGGATCCAGTTCACCCCTGACTTGATGCCCAGCGATGTCACCGGCCACGCGGTCTACGACTTGCAGACCGAGCAATTCAAGCTGCGCAAAGGCCCACTGTTCACCAACCTGTTGCTGGCCGACGAGATCAACCGGGCACCGGCCAAAACCCAGGCGGCGCTGCTGGAAGCCATGCAGGAACGCCAAGTGACCCTGGAAGGCCAGGCCTTGCCGATTGCCCAGCCGTTCATGGTCCTGGCCACCCAGAACCCCATCGAACAGGAAGGCACCTACCCGCTGCCGGAGGCCGAACTCGACCGCTTCATGCTCAAGCTGCGCATGGATTACCCCGATGCCGAGCAAGAGCTGAGCATGGTGCGCCAAGTGGCGCGCTCCACCCGTGCCGACATGCTCGACGTGCAGCCCTTGCGCACCGTGCTGCAAGCCAAGGACGTGCTGGCCCTGCAACGCATTGCCAGTGAGCTGCCGCTGGACGATCAAGTGCTCGACTACGCCGTGCGCCTGGCTCGGGCCACCCGCAGTTGGCCCGGCCTGGCCCTCGGTGCCGGGCCGCGCGCGTCCATCGCCCTGGTGCGTGGCGCCCGCGCCCGAGCACTGTTGCGCGGCGGCGAGTTTGTCATCCCCGATGACATCAAGGGCTGTGCCATGGCGGTGTTGCGCCATCGGGTGCGCATCGCCCCGGAACTGGACATTGAAGGCCTGTCGGTGGAGCACGTGCTCACTCAACTACTCGAACAGATTGCCGCGCCTCGCCTATGAATCGGTCACAGCCATGAAACCCTCGCGCCTGCTCCTGATCTGGCTCGCCAGCCTGGCCCTGCTGGACATCGTGCTGGGGGCAACCCGGGCCCTGGGGCTGGCCGTGCCCGACAGCCTGCAGTCGATCGCCTGGGCCCTGCTGCTGGCGCTGCTGATCCTGGCGCTGCTGGACGCCCTGCGCCTGCACCGCCTGCCCTCGCCGCAACTGCGCCGACAACTGCCCGGCAGCCTGCCGTTGGGGCGTTGGAGCGAGGTGCGCCTGGAGCTGCTGCCCAGCGCTGACCAGCCTCTGGTGATCGAGGTGTTTGACCACGCGCCCAATGGCCTGAGCTTCGAGCACCTGCCACAGCGCGTGGTACTGGAACCGGGCCAGGGCAGCCAGCTCAGCTACCGGGTGCGCCCCCTCAAGCGCGGCCATTTCAGCTTCCTGCACTGCGAAATCAACCTGCCCAGCCCCCTCGGCCTGTGGTCAGCCAAACGCCTGCTGGCAGTGGCCGACAGCACCCGCGTCTACCCGGACTTCGCCCGCCTCTACGGCGGCCAACTGCAAGCGGTGGACAACTGGATCAGCCAGCTTGGGGTGCGTCAGTTGCAACGCCGGGGCCTGGGTCTGGAGTTCAATCAGTTGCGGGAGTTTCGCGAGGGCGACAGCCTGCGGCAGATCGACTGGAAAGCCACGGCCCGGCAACGCACGCCGATTGCCCGGGAATACCAGGACGAACGGGACCAGCAAATCATTTTCATGCTCGATTGCGGCCGGCGCATGCGCAGCCAGGACGGCGAGCTGGCGCACTTCGACCACGCCCTCAACGCCTGCCTGCTGCTCAGCTATGTGGCGTTGCGCCAGGGCGATGCCGTGGGCCTGAGCACCTTTGCCGGTGCCCAGCCGCGCTACCTGGCCCCGGTCAAAGGGGCAGCGCAACTCAACGTACTGCTCAACGGTGTCTACGACCTCGACAGCAGCCAGCGCCCCGCCGACTACCAGGCCGCGGCCAGCGAGTTGCTGGCCCGGCAGAAACGCCGAGCACTGGTGGTGCTGGTCACTAACCTGCGGGACGAGGACGACGAAGAGTTGCTCACGGCAGTCAAACGCCTGGGGCGCCAGCATCGCGTGCTGGTGGCCAGCCTGCGCGAAGAAGTGCTCGACGAACTGCGCCAGTCTCCAGTGCAGACCCTGCCCGAAGCCCTGGCCTACTGTGGCACCCTCAACTACCTGAATGCCCGCTCGGAACTGCATGAGCGCCTGCAAGCCCAGGGCGTGCCGCTGCTCGACACCCGTCCCGGCGAACTGGGGCCGCAACTGGTGAGCCGCTACCTGAGCTGGAAGAAAGCCGGAACCCTGTAGCCGGACGACGGATCAGGCCGACGTCTGCACCGGATAGAAACTGAAGTAGTGACGCAACGACTGCACCAGTTGCAGGTACTCCAGCGGGCTGCGCAACAGGCTGAAACCGGCGTCGTAGGAATGGGGCGTGACGTCTTCGTGGCACCACAGGCAGCAGGCAGTGAAATCGACCATCTGCAGGTGGCCATCCGTGGACGGGATTTTCAGGCGCAAATCGAAATCGGCACCAATCAGCATCGGCAGTTGGCTGATCAGCATCAACCCGTCCTCAGAAACATTGCCCAGGTAACCCACAGGCTTGTCCGTGAAGCGGTTGAACACCTTTAAAAAATACGGCAACTGGTGCCGCTCGATACGACGTTCGGTGAACATGCTGGGTATCGCTATGGAAAGGTCATTAAGCATGACCGCACTAGTGCTTCGAAACAGGCCTGGCACGCAGGCTCATTCTCCCGGGGCCCGGCGACCGGAGTGCGCTCGGCACAAGGCCTGAGCGGCTGGAACCCCTGCCGCGGTGTTTAGAGAAAAGGCTCTAAACCCATCTGAAAAATCTTAGCTCAACGCCGCCACGAGGCCAGCGTCGTGATGCTGACCAACCTTACAACGCGGTCGGTCTTACCTGGGCACCTGTGCGGGCCGGGTAGTAACCCAACTGCTGCAAGGTTTCCAGTCGGGCGCGGGCACGGTAAGCGTACTCGCTGCTGGGGTACTGGGTAATGATGAATTGGTAGGTCTGGGCCGCATCGACGAAGAGTTTCTGCCGTTCCAGGCACTGCCCGCGCAACATCGACACTTCCGGCTTGATATAGCCACGGGTGCGACTGGTGCGATCGACCTGGCTCAGCTCGAGCATCACGCTTTCGCAATTGCCACGGTCGTAGGCGCGGTAGGCATTGTTCAAATGGTGGTCCATGGACCAGCGGGTACAGCCGACAACACTGACGGCCAGGGCAGCAATGAGTACGAATCGCATGGGGTATCTCCTGTCTTGTGCAGTGTATCGACTCATCGGCGAAAATCTTCAAGGTTGTTGCTTTAAACAAACAAACGAATAAGTAGTGCAAACGAACAATGACTACAACTTCGGACCATAGTAGCCTCTCGTTGCGCTTGAACTCAGGAGTCTGTGCATGTCCGTTCGTCGTACTAAAATCGTCGCCACCCTTGGCCCGGCCAGTAATTCGCCGGAAGTTCTGGAACAGTTGATTCTCGCGGGCCTCGATGTCGCCCGTCTGAACTTCTCCCACGGCACCCCGGACGAGCACAAGGCTCGCGCCAAACTGGTTCGCGACCTCGCCGCCAAGCACGGGCGTTTCGTCGCGCTGCTGGGTGACCTGCAAGGCCCGAAAATCCGTATCGCCAAATTCGCTAATAAGCGTATCGAACTGAAGATCGGTGACAAGTTCACCTTCTCCACCAGTCATGCGCTGACCGAAGGCAACCAGGACATCGTCGGCATCGACTATCCGGACCTGGTCAAAGACTGCGGCGTGGGCGACGAACTGCTGCTGGACGACGGTCGTGTGGTGATGCGCGTCGAAACCGCCACTGCCACCGAACTGAATTGCGTCGTGACCATCGGCGGCCCGCTGTCGGACCACAAAGGCATCAACCGTCGCGGCGGCGGCCTGACTGCACCGGCCCTGACCGAGAAAGACAAGGCCGACATCAAGCTCGCAGCCGAGATGGAAGTCGACTACCTGGCGGTGTCCTTCCCCCGTGACGCAGCCGACATGGAATACGCTCGCAAACTGCGCGACGAAGCCGGCGGCACCGCCTGGCTGGTGGCGAAGATCGAACGTGCCGAAGCCGTGGCTGACGACGAAACCCTCGACGCCTGATCAAGGCCAGCGACGCGGTGATGGTTGCTCGTGGTGACCTGGGTGTGGAAATCGGCGACGCCGAACTGGTGGGCATCCAGAAGAAAATCATTCTGCATGCACGTCGTCACAACAAAGCGGTGATCGTTGCGACCCAGATGATGGAGTCGATGATCCAGAACCCGATGCCGACCCGCGCTGAAGTCTCCGACGTAGCCAACGCCGTGCTCGACTACACCGACGCCGTCATGCTCTCGGCAGAAAGCGCCGCCGGTGCCTACCCGCTGGAAGCGGTCCAGGCCATGGCGCGTATCTGCGTCGGTGCCGAAAAGCACCCGACCAGCAAAAGCTCCAGCCACCGTCTGGGCAAGGTGTTCGAAAGCTGCGACCAGAGCATCGCCCTGGCCGCCATGTACACCGCCAACCACTTCCCCGGTGTGAAGGCGATCATCGCCCTGACCGAGAGTGGCTACACGCCGTTGATCATGTCGCGTATCCGTTCCTCGGTGCCGATCTACGCCTACTCCCCGCACCGCGAAACCCAGGCCCGCGCGGCCATGTTCCGTGGCGTCTACACCGTGCCGTTCGACCCTGCGTCCTTGCCACCCGAGCAAGTCAGCCAGGCCGCGATCGACGAGTTGCTCAAGCGCGGCGTTGTGGAAAAAGGCGACTGGGTCATCCTCACCAAGGGCGACAGCTACCACACCACCGGCGGCACCAACGGCATGAAGATCCTGCACGTTGGCGACCCGATGGTTTAAGCAGCCAATGCTTTAACTGGCTAAGCGCTGTACGAAGAAGCCTCGCTGGTGAATGCCAGCGAGGCTTTTTCATGCCCGGAAGAAAGCGGCTGCGGGCGCTGGTTTTCAGCCTTTGGCCAGAAATGCCGAGAGCGCCGCAATGGCCTCCGGCGTCTGCAAGCGCTGGGAAAACAAGCGACCCTCTTCCTCGATCACCTGGCGCAAGGGTTGCCGATCCGCGGCCCTCATCAATTGCTTGCTGAGCTGCACCGCCGTTGGCGGCAGTTGGCTGAAACGCCGGGCGGCCTCATGGGCACAGGCCAGTGTCGCCTCGCCATCGGCCAAGGTTGGGTCGCCAGGCCCCAGGCGGCTGCCTGCTCGCCACTGAAGGCCTCGCCCAGCAGCAACAGTTGCGCCGCCCTGGCATGGCCCAGCAGGCGCGGAAGAATCAGGCTGGAGCCAAACTCCGGGCACAGCCCGAGGTTGACGAAGGGCATGCGTAACCGGGCATCGGCGCTGACATAAACCAGATCGCAGTGCAGCAACAAGGTGGTGCCGATTCCCACCGCCGGGCCGGCGACCGCCGCTACCACTGGCTTGCGGCACTCGAACAGGCTGCGCATAAAGTGGAACACCGGGCTGTCGAGGCCACTGGGAGGCTGTTCGAGGAAGTCGGCAATGTCGTTGCCGGCGGTAAAACATTGGCTGCTGCCGCTGATCAACAAGGCATTGATGTCAGGGTCGGCGTCGGCCTGTTCCAGCACCTCGGCCAGGCGGCTGTACATGGCCCGGGTCAGGGCATTTTTCTTTTCAGGGCGGTTCAGGCGAACGCTCAGCAGCCCGCTCTCGCGCTCCACCAACAGGGTATCGGTCATGGCTATCTCACTCTGGGCAGTCAGCGCACTCAACCCCGGGGCAGGAAGACGTCGGCCAGCAGTTGATTACGCGGCAACCCCGCCAGGTACAAACGTCGGGCGAAGGCGTCGACGTTGTCGGGGTGACCGCAGAGTAAGGCCAGGGTTTGCCGCGAAACAAGCCGCAGCTGGGCCAACGCTGCCGGCAGTTCCGCCGCCGTCAGTAGCTCGACACTGAGGTTTTGCCGCTGGGCCGCCAGCGCTGCCAGGGGTTTGGCCAGATAGTGCTCGCTGGCGTCATGGGCCAAGTGAATGACGCGGATGGCGCCTTGGTGATCCTGGCGCAAGGCCTCGCGCAAGACCCCGAACAACGGCGCCAGCCCGGTGCCTGCCGCCAACAGCCAGAGCGGGCGCGCCTGCCAGTCGGGATCGTAGTGCAGCGCCCCGCCGCGCAATTCGCCCAGGCGCAGCCCATCCCCCGGCTTGAGATGGCGTGCGCCATCACTGAACGCACCGGGGTGACGGCAGTCCAGATGGAATTCGAGAAATGGGTCTTCCTGGGGCAGGCTGGCCAGGGAATACGGACGGGCGACGTTCGCCGCGTTCCACAACACCAAGTGCTGACCTGCCTGGTAACGCAAGGGACGTTCCGGCTGCAAGCGCAGGCGCAGGACGCTGGACGACAGCCAATCGGCCGCCACCACCGTTGCCGGTAAACCGTCACGCGCAGGGTCGAAGGCTTCGACCTGCAAGTCCTCGACCACCTGGCACTGGCAGGCCAGGCGCCAGCCCATTGCACGCTGCTCATCGCTCAAGGCATCCGGGCGGCTGTCGCTGGGCAGGCCTTTTACACAATGCACCAGGCAGGCATGGCAACTGCCGGCTCGGCAACTGTAGGGCACCGCCACCCCCGCCTGATTCAGCGCATCCAGCAGGTTGCTGCCAAGGGCGACCGACCATTGCTGTAACCCCACGCGCAACTCAGGCATCGACTGCTTCCCAAGCCGCTGCGCAGCGATTGCGGCCATCGCGCTTGGCGCGATACAACGCCTGGTCGGCGCGGTGCAGGGCATCGTCCAAGTCATCACCGCACTGCAACAGGGTCATGCCCGCCGACAGGCTCAGGTCGTCGACCCGCAGGCCCACCAGTTGCACCTCCATAAAGGCCAGGCGCAGGCGTTCGCAGCAGGACGTCAGGCGCTCAGCGCTGCATTCGGGGATCAGCACCACGAACTCCTCGCCGCCATAACGCGCCAGCACATCGCCATCACGCAGGCAGGCACTGGCCACCCCGGCGAACGCCTGCAACACCTGATCGCCGGCGGCGTGGCCATGCATATCGTTGATGCGTTTGAAATGGTCGAGGTCGATCAACGCCAGGCCGTGGACCTGGTCGTTATCCATGGCATGCAGCTCCCGGGAAGCCAGGCGCAGGAAATGACGACGGTTGAAGAGGCCAGTCAGTTCATCAGTGGCGACCAGGTCTTCCAACTGCCGCATCATGCCGCGCAGGGTGTCCTGGTGGGCCTGCAACGCAAAGCGCCGCTGGCGCATGCGCAAGCGCGACGCCTGGACGTAGCTGGCGTACAGGCACAACCACAAGAGGATCACGAACAGCACACAGACTTGCAGCACCGCCAGTTGCGGATCTGCCAGCTTGAAGTGATAGGCGTCCCAGAGGTTGATGCCGGCGAAGCTGAAGAAGATCAACGCCGCACACCGCACAAAGGCCCGGCGTGACAAGTGAAACAAACCGAACAGCAGCGGCAGGACGTAGAACACCAGGAAGGTTCCGCGGGCGCCGTCGAGATGGGCGATCATCCAGGACTGCCAGGCGATGCCCAGCAGCACCTGCGCCTGGGTCAGGCTGGGGTCGTTGAAACGCAGGTTGCGGCCACTGAGGAAGAGCCACAGGAACACCGCTTGGGTGGCGATTACCAGCAGCGTGTCGAACAACGCGCCAGTCGCCGAGGCCGAATAGTAGCCACCAAGAATGGCCAGCCATAGCAGCAGCAACATCAGCGCATAAGTGCCCGCGGCAATAGCAAAGCGCTTGAGCAATAGGCTCTGGATGGCTTTATGGGTCAATCGTTGACTCACCGTGCAAAAGGGGGCTTTAAAGAGTTTCCTACCCTACAGGCCACTAGCCACTTTAGTGCCGTGGCCCAAAAATAACTATTCAAATTTTCAGCGGTTGTACAGCTATTGGCAGCTGATCCACGCAAGAACAGTGCCCGCTCGCCGCCCGACTTTCGTTTGGCGCCTGGCGGATGTGCCGCGCCCCGAGGCGCGTTATACTGCCGCGCCTTTTTAGCGTCGCGCCAGTTACATGTCCGGCGTGCCATAGAAGATGACTGCAACCGACCGATGCACCCCAGCTGCAGTCACCTTATTAAATGTTCCCGTCTTTTAGAGGAGCGCGACTCATGACCGTGATCAAGCAAGATGACCTGATTCAGAGCGTTGCCGACGCCCTGCAATTCATTTCCTACTACCACCCCGTGGACTTCATCCAGGCGATGCACGAGGCCTACCTGCGCGAAGAATCGCCGGCAGCCCGTGACTCCATGGCGCAGATCCTGATCAACTCGCGCATGTGCGCCACCGGCCACCGCCCGATCTGCCAGGACACCGGCATCGTGACCGTGTTCGTACGCGTGGGCATGGACGTGCGCTGGGATGGAGCGACCATGAGCCTGGACGACATGATCAACGAAGGCGTGCGTCGCGCTTATAACCTGCCGGAAAACGTCCTGCGGGCCTCTATCCTGGCCGACCCGGCCGGGGCGCGTAAAAATACCAAGGACAACACCCCTGCGGTCATCCACTACTCCATCGTCCCGGGCAACACCGTGGAAGTGGACGTAGCGGCCAAGGGCGGCGGCTCCGAGAACAAGTCGAAAATGGCCATGCTCAACCCGTCCGACTCGATCGTCGACTGGGTGCTCAAGACCGTTCCGACCATGGGCGCCGGCTGGTGCCCACCGGGCATGCTGGGTATCGGCATTGGCGGCACCGCCGAAAAAGCGGCGGTGATGGCCAAGGAAGTGTTGATGGAATCCATCGATATCCACGAGCTGAAAAAGCGCGGCCCGCAGAACCGCATCGAAGAAATGCGCCTGGAGCTGTTCGAGAAGGTCAACCAACTGGGCATCGGCGCCCAGGGCCTGGGTGGCCTGACCACCGTGCTCGACGTGAAGATCATGGACTACCCGACCCACGCCGCCTCGCTGCCGGTGTGCATGATCCCCAACTGCGCCGCCACCCGTCACGCGCACTTCGTGCTCGACGGTTCCGGCCCTGCCGAACTGGAAGCGCCGCCCCTCGACGCCTACCCGGAAATCGTCTGGGAAGCCGGCCCGTCGGCGCGCCGCGTCAACCTCGACACCCTGACCCCGGAAGACGTGCAGAGCTGGCAGCCGGGCGAAACCGTGTTGCTCAACGGCAAGATGCTCACCGGCCGCGACGCTGCGCACAAACGCATGGTCGAGATGCTCAATAAGGGTGAAACCCTGCCAGTGGATCTCAAAGGCCGTTTCATCTACTACGTCGGCCCGGTCGATCCAGTGGGCGACGAAGTGGTCGGCCCGGCCGGCCCGACCACCGCCACGCGCATGGACAAGTTCACCCGGCAGATCCTCGAGCAGACCGGCTTGCTGGGCATGATCGGCAAGTCCGAACGCGGCCCGACCGCCATCGACGCGATCAAGGACAACAAAGCCGTGTACCTGATGGCCGTCGGCGGCGCTGCCTACCTGGTGGCCCAGGCGATCAAGAAGTCCAAGGTCCTGGCCTTCGCCGAACTGGGCATGGAAGCGATCTACGAGTTCGAGGTCAAGGACATGCCGGTCACTGTCGCGGTCGACAGCAAAGGCGAGTCGGTGCACATCACCGGTCCTGCGATCTGGCAGAAAAAGATCAGTGAAAGCCTGGCAGTAGAAGTGCAGTAAGCCCTTCCGCCTGTCCCTCAAGGCGGCGGTGTTGTTCATTGAACAGCCCGCCGCCTTTTTCATGGGCGCGTTTAAAGTCACGCGCAAGCCGCCACGACCAAAGCCGTGCCCGGCACTCCATGCTATCGTTCCCGCCCCATTGCCGCCTGCCCTGACTCATGGCCCAGATCTCGCGACCGCTCCGCCTGACGCTCTATACCCTATTGATTGTTGCCGGCACCGTGATCAGCGCCAGCCTGGCCATGCGCCACGCCGAACGCCAGGCGCTGGTGGACGATGCCGCCCGGGCCAAGGAGCAGTTGGCGCTATACGCCAACTCCCTGCACACCCTGATCGAACGTTATCGGGCCCTGCCCGCGGTGCTGGCCCTGGACCCGGAATTGCGTTCGGCCCTCAAGGGCCCGGTGGCACCTGAACAACAGGACGCCCTGAACCGCAAGCTGGAGAAAATCAACGGTGCCGCCCGCTCTTCCACCCTGGAATTGATGGACCACAGCGGCATGGCCGTGGCCGCCAGCAACTGGCGCCTGCCCAGCAGCTACGTGGGCCACAACTATGGTTTTCGTCCCTACTTCAGCCAGACCCGCAGCCAAGGCAGCGGCAGCTTCTACGCGGTGGGCGTGACCAGCGGTATTCCGGGCTATTTCCTGTCCAGCGCGGTGAAAGGCGATGCCGACGAGTTCCTCGGCGCCATGGTGGTCAAGCTGGAGTTTCCGGAGCTGGAGCAGGAATGGAGCCAGGGCAGCGACACTCTGCTGGTCAGCGATGCCCGCGGCATTATCTTTATCGCCAACCAGCCAGGCTGGCGCTACCGCCATTTGCGCCCGCTGTCCGCAGACGACCTAGCCGAAATCAACCGCACTCGCCAATACCACAAACAGCCCCTGGCGCCCCTGGAGCACCAGACGCTGCAGGCGTTTGACGACAACGGCGGGCTGGTCCAGGTCGCGGGACCGGAGGGCACTGCAAGCTATCTGTGGGAGTCCCTGCCCCTGAGCGCCGAAGGCTGGACCCTGCACCTGCTGCGCAGGCCCCAGGGCGCCCTGGAAGACAGCCGCAATGCCGGGATCGCTGCGGTCGGGCTGTGGCTGACCCTGGTGTTCCTGCTGCTGTTCCTCAGCCAGCGCTGGCGCCTGGCCAAATTGCGCCAGCGCAGCCGCGAAGAACTTGAACAACTGGTGCAGGAACGCACCCGCGACCTGCGCACCGCCCAGGAGGGCCTGGTGCAATCGGCCAAGCTCGCCGCGCTGGGGCAGATGTCGGCAGCCCTGGCCCATGAAATCAACCAGCCGCTGACCACCCAGCGCATGCAACTGGCCACCCTCAGGCTGCTGCTGGACCACGGCCGGGTCGATGATGCCTACAAGGCCCTGCGCCCGCTGGACGATATGCTGACGCGCATGGCCGCCCTCACCAGCCACCTCAAGACCTTCGCCCGCAAAAGCCCCAGCGGCCTGCGTGAGCGCCTGGATCTGGCGGCGGTGGTGGACCAGTCCCTGCAATTGCTGGAGGCGCGTCTGCGAGATGAACAGGTGGACGTCGAACTGCACCTGATCCGCCCTTCCTCGGTCCGTGGCGATGCCATTCGCCTGGAACAGGTGCTGATCAATCTGCTGCGCAACGCCCTGGATGCCATGCAGGACAAACCCCTCAAGCGCCTGGTGATCCGCATCGAAGCCGACGAACAGCTGTGGCACCTGAGCGTGGCCGACAGCGGCGGCGGGATTGCCGAGGAGAACCTGCTGAGCGTGTTCGATCCGTTCTTCACCACCAAACCGGTGGGCGACGGCCTGGGGCTGGGCCTGGCGGTGTCCTACGCGATCGTGCATGAACTGGGCGGACGCCTGAGCGCCGCCAACCTGGAACAGGGTGCGGTGTTCACCCTGAGCCTGCCCATCGACCTGGAGGCCCATCTGCCATGTTGAACTCGGTGATGGTGGTGGACGACGAAAGCAGCATTCGCAACGCAGTGGAACAGTGGCTGAGCCTCTCGGGGTTCGAGGTCCAGTTATTCAGCCGCGGCGAAGAATGCCTGGCGCAACTGCCCGGGGACTTTCCCGGGGTGATCCTCAGCGATGTGCGCATGCCGGGCATGAGTGGCCTGGAACTGCTGGCCCAGGTCCAACGACGCGACCCCGACCTGCCGATCATCCTGCTCACCGGTCACGGCGACGTGCCCATGGCAGTGGAAGCCATGCGCGATGGTGCCTATGACTTCCTGGAAAAACCCTTCAGCCCAGATACCCTGCTCAGCAGCCTGCGCCGAGCCCTGGACAAACGTCGCCTGGTCCTGGAAAACCGCCGCTTGCACGAGCTGGCCGACAACCGGGCCAAGATCGACGCCACCCTGCTGGGGGTTTCCCGCAGCCTGCAGACCCTGCGCCGCCAGGTGCTGGAGCTGGCAGCGCTGCCGGTGAATGTGCTGATCCGTGGCGAGACCGGCAGCGGCAAGGAGCTGATTGCCCGCTGCCTGCATGATTTCGGCCCACGGGCGGCCAAGCCTTTCGTCGCCCTGAACTGTGCGGCGATTCCCGAGCAACTGTTCGAGGCCGAACTGTTCGGCCACGAAAGCGGCGCCTTTACCGGCGCCCAAGGCAAGCGCATCGGCAAGCTGGAGTATGCCGACGGCGGCACCTTGTTCCTCGATGAGATCGAAAGCATGCCCCTGGCCCAGCAGGTCAAGCTGCTGCGGGTGTTGCAGGAGCAGAAACTCGAACGCCTGGGCTCCAACCAGAGCATCCGCGTGGACCTGCGGATCATTGCCGCAACCAAACCCGACTTGCTGGAAGAGGCCCGGGCCGGGCGGTTTCGCGAAGACCTGGCCTACCGCCTGAACGTTGCTGAATTGCGCCTGCCGCCATTGCGCGAGCGCCGCGAAGACATTCCCCTGCTCTACGAACACTTCGCCCATGACGCCGCGCAACGCCTGGGTCGCCAACCCGGCCCATTGAGCGGCACACAACTGAGCCGCCTGCTCAGCCATGACTGGCCGGGCAACGTGCGCGAACTGGCCAACGTCGCTGAACGCCAGGTGCTGGGCCTGGGTGAGCCGGAGGTCGAGATGATCGACGCCGGGCAATCCCTGGCCGCCCAGCAGGAAGCCTTTGAGGCCCAGTGCCTGCGCGCCGCGCTGGCCCGACACAAGGGCGATATCAAGGCCGTGCTCAGCGAGTTGCAACTGCCGCGCCGCACCCTGAATGAAAAGATGCAGCGTCACGGGCTGGTCCGGGAGATGTTCCTCAAGGAGGAATAACTCCCCGCGGAAAAACCTGTGGGAGCCGGCTTGTCGGCGAAAAGGCCTTGAACCGGCAATGCCCATCAGCGACGCCCGCTCTGGCACACCCGCTTGGTGTACCGTTGCGCCCCTTCATTTCGGCAATTTCCCGCCTACCCAATCCGCCCCATAAGCGGATTTCCGCTCATCGTTTTCGCCCAAGCCCTCTAGCCCGGGCTTCCCGCCCCTGGCACAGGTCCTGCTATAGCCCTGACAGGCTGCGCTTGCGCGCGCTCCACAAAAACAATGAATAGAAGGATCCGTCATGGATATCTCGAACACCCTGCCCGCAGGGTCGGCGGCTGCGCCCGCCACCGAAAAGACCACGGCCAGTCGCCTGAAATCGATTTTCAGCGGTTCGGTCGGCAACATGGTCGAGTGGTACGACTGGTACGTCTACGCCGCTTTCTCGCTGTACTTCGCTAAAGTCTTCTTCCCCAAGGGCGACACCACCGCCCAGTTGCTGAACACCGCCGCCATCTTCGCCGTGGGCTTTTTGATGCGCCCGATCGGTGGCTGGCTGATGGGCCTGTACGCCGACCGTAAAGGGCGCAAGGCCGCGCTGATGGCTTCAGTGCTGCTGATGTGCTTCGGCTCGCTGATCATCGCCCTGACCCCGGGTTACGAAACCATCGGCGTCGGCGCCCCGATCCTGCTGGTACTGGCGCGGCTGATGCAGGGCCTGTCGGTAGGCGGTGAATACGGCACCTCGGCCACCTACCTCAGCGAGATGGCGACCAAGGAACGCCGCGGCTTCTTCTCCAGCTTCCAGTACGTGACCCTGATCTCCGGCCAGCTCATCGCCCTGGCGGTGCTGATCGTGCTGCAGAACGTGCTGACCACCGAGGAACTGCAATCCTGGGGCTGGCGGATTCCGTTCGCCATCGGTGCCTTGTGTGCCGTGGTCGCCCTGTACCTGCGTCGCGGCATGGAAGAAACCGAGTCCTTCACCAAGAAGAAGGAAAAGCCCAAGGAAAGCCTGATGCGCACCCTGATGCGCCATCCCAAGGAACTGATGACGGTGGTCGGCCTGACCATGGGCGGCACCCTGGCGTTCTACACCTACACCACCTACATGCAGAAATACCTGGTGAACACCGTCGGCATGAGCATTTCCGACTCCACCACGATTTCCGCCGCCACGCTGTTCCTGTTCATGTGCCTGCAACCGGTGATCGGCGCCCTCTCGGACAAGATCGGTCGTCGCCCGATCCTGATCGCCTTCGGCATCCTCGGCACCCTGTTCACCGTGCCGATCCTTACCACCCTGCACACCATCCAGACCTGGTGGGGCGCGTTCTTCCTGATCATGGCGGCGCTGATCATTGTCAGCGGCTACACCTCGATCAACGCGGTGGTCAAAGCCGAGCTGTTCCCGACCGAAATCCGCGCCCTGGGCGTAGGCCTGCCTTACGCGCTGACGGTGTCGATCTTCGGCGGTACCGCTGAATACATCGCCCTGTGGTTCAAGAGCATCGGCATGGAAACCGGCTACTACTGGTACGTCACCGCCTGCATCGCCTGTTCGCTGCTGGTCTACGTGACCATGAAGGACACCCGCAAGCATTCGCGGATCGAAACAGACTGAAGAAAGCAAAACGCCCGGGTGCAAGGCCCGGGCGTTTTTTCATGTGTGGGTCAGGACAGTTCGGCGGCGTTCTGCCGTGAGTAGCGGTTCTGAGCCCAGGACGCGCCGACGATCATCACCAGCAGAATCCCCGCCAATACCGCCGACGAGCCGATGGTGCCGAAATCCAGGCCGCCCTTTTCATGGGGTTTGGTCAGGAAGTCGCCCAAGGTCGCGCCGAACGGCCGGGTCAACACAAACGCCACCCAGAACAACAGCACCGACGAGATTCGGGTGAAGTACTTGAGCAGGACCACCACGGCGATGGTCGAGCCGATCAGCAGTGCCCCGCCGGCAAAACCCAAGCCCGAATCGTCCGCCAGGAAATCCCCCAGCGCGGTGCCCAGGGTGTTGGAGAACAAGATCGCCATCCAGTAGAACAACTCGCCCCGCAAGGTCTGGATCTTGTTCACGTTCAGCGAATCACCGCTCAGGCGCCAGGCAGCGAAAATCGCCAGCAGAATCGCGATCAGGATCATCGAGCCGGTGGCGTAGCCCAGCTCCAGGGTGCGGTCCATAAAGTCCGACATGGTGGTGCCGGCCGTGCTGGTGGACAGGATCACGATCCAGTACAGCACCGGGTTGTAGGTCTTGGAAAACAGCTGGGTGACCAGGGTCAGGACAAACACGCTGATGAGGATCATGGAACTGAGGGCGTAACCGACGTTCAGGGTCATCGACAGCAAGTCGCCTGCGGTCTCTCCCAAGGTCGTCGCGCAGATTTTCATGACCCAGAACGCCAGGGTGATCTGAGGAAGTTTATTCATTGTGGGAAGTGCTCCAAGGCTCGGATTCAAGGTGGCCGGCTCTTGAATGTCCGGGCCTGGCGCAAGGCTGCGGGCGGCAGGGTGAAAAATAGGTAAGCGACAAATGAAAAAACCGTTCATCGCGATTTTTCCGCGGTAACCATCAGATTAATCGCCCGTTAATTGGCCAGCCCCATTCTGCAAGGGTCCACAACCAGTCAGAGGCTTGACCGCCCTGTGCTCCAGGTAAAAAAGCGGTGCCTGGTGGACGGCGACCCGACAAACGAATCGATTAATTCGATTATTTAAAGCATTTATTTGCGCTTTTTAATCAGATTTATCAGCGTATTCTTCAACCCATGCCCAGCGCACACAACCCTTAACGAATCTGGAGTGACCACCATGAAAACCAAACTGATCCTCGCCCTGACCCTCTCGGTACTGGCTGCCAACACCTTCGCTGCTGACGGTTTCGACCGTACCGGTTCCGCCATCGCTGCTGACGGTTATGACCGCACCGGCTCCGCCACCGTCGCTGCAGATGGCTACGACCGCACTGGCTCCGCCACC